>JAXDGL010000001.1:0-165000 GCA_034665065.1 Thermoanaerobaculia bacterium
GCGCAATCAACCGACAACGCGCGAAGCGCAATCAACCGACAACGCGCGAAGCGCAATCAACCGACAACGCGCGAAGCGCAATCAACCGACAACGCGCGAAGCGCAAAAAAAGGCCGGCGATCAGCCGGCCTTTTTTTGCAACGAGGTCGTTTAGACGTTGCGGTCGATGAACTGCTGGAGCTGCGGTTTCGGCATCGCGCCGATGACGCGATCGACGAGCTGGCCCTTTTTGAAAATCATCAGCGTCGGGATCGACGTCACACCGAACTTCTGTGGGACGTTCTGATTCTCGTCGACATTCATCTTCGTGATGACCACTTTTCCGTCGTACGACGGCGCCAGCTCTTCGACGATCGGTCCGATGATGCGGCAGGGTCCGCACCACGGCGCCCAGAAATCGACAAACACCGGCTGCTCGCCGTTCACGAGCTGCTCAAAGTCCTGATCCGTAATCTCTCGTACTGCCTGCGAAGTCGCCATTCCAAGGTCTCCTGATCCTTTTGAAAGCCCGCCGTTCCGGCCCTTATTCCATTTCGGAATTTCGCGCGCGGGGCTCTGCTTACCGTGTGTGCTCGATGCGCAGAGTGAGTCGACAGTTGAACGTTTTCGCGGTGCTGGTGGCCCTCATGCTGGCCGCGCAGCCGCTGTTGCACAACCATTCCCTCGATGGCAGCAGCGACGTGGCGAAGTCCGCGCCATCCGCATGCGCTGTCTGCGCCACCGGGATCGGGCGGTTGCCGTCCACCGCGCCGGTCGTCGCCGCCCCGCTGCGCATCCTCTACACGCTGGCGGTTCCGACGGCCGCATCCCCCGTTGCAGTCGCGCCGCTCACCAGCGGCTCCCGCGGTCCTCCCGAAGCGTAGGCCCTCGCCTTCCGCTTCACTCGTACTTCAGGAGGTACTCGCATGATCCCTCATGGTCATCGCACCATTTTGTTCGTGATGCTTTTTGCTGCCGCGCCGTTGTTCGCGCAGCAGCCGCCAGCCAACATCGACGATCGCGTCAAACAACTCGAGCTGCGGCTCGACACGCTCAACCAGCAGATGACGAGCATCCGTCAGGAGCTCGATGCACTCAAAGGGCAGAGCGCAACTTCAGCGACCGCGCAGCCGCGCGACGCTGAGGACCTGACAAAGATCGACGTCGCTACCACGCAGCCGGCTGCTCCGGCAGCACCACAGGAAGCCTCGCCATCGATTGCCGATACCCAGACCGTCAACAACGTCAGCGATCCCGGCGCGTCGAAGGTCTTCAATCCAGACACCTCCGTCATCGGCAACTTCCTCGGCAAAGCCGGACAACCAAATCCGTTCGAGTTCGGACCCGACGACATCCGCAAGCCGATGAATCTCGACGAGGCGGAAGTTGCGTTCCAGGCCTGGGTCGATCCGTACGCGAAAGCGAACGTGATCCTGTCCGTGTCCAAGGGAGGAATCGATGTCGAAGAAGGCTACGCCCAATTCGTCACGCTCCCCTTCGACCTCACCGCCAAGGCAGGAAAGTTCAAGGCGCTATTCGGCAAGGACAACACGTGGCACACGCACGTGCGGCCCTGGATCGATCAGCCGCTCGTCATCCACAACTTCTTCGGCGACGAAGGATTTAATGACGACGGCATCTCGGTCAGCAAAACGATCGCAAACCCGTGGAACACGTTCATCGAAGCGACCGGTGAAGTCTTCGCCGGAAGCGTGGACAACGTCTTCGACCGGCGAGGCCTCAACGATCTCGTTTACAACACGCACCTCAAAGTCTTCCGCGACATCAGCGAGAACAGCAACGTCGAGATGGGCACGAGTTACGCGCGCGGAACATTGAACGACGTCCACAACCAGTTCGCCGGGCTCGATGTGACCTACCGCTGGAAGCCGCCGCAACGCGGTCTGTACAACTCGTTCATCGGCCGCCTCGAAGCGATTGCCAACAACCGCGGCGACGCAGACCGTACGCTGAAAGGCTTCTATGCCTCGGCGGACTATCAACTGAGCCGCCGTCTCTTCACCGGCATCCGCATCGACTCCGCCAACCGCTTCGTGGCCGGCTCCACGCCGAACGACCGCGGCATCTCGGCCACCCTCACCTTCTGGCCGTCGGAGTTCAGCCAGTTGCGCGGCCAGTTGCGGCGCATGCGCTATGGCGACGTCGGCCGCACGGTGACCGAGGCTCTCTTCCAACTGCAATTCTCGATCGGCGCACACGGCGCCCACACCTTTTAGGAGAACCGATGAAACGCATCCTTCTTTTGCTTGCTTCTCTTGCTCTGGCGGCGAACAGCTTCGCTGCGGACAAACTGAAAGTCGTCACGGCGACCGAGGATCTGGCGTCGATCACACGCGAAGTGGGTGGCGATCATGTCGACGTGACATCGATCGGCAAGGGCTACCAGGATCCGCATTTCATCGAGCCGAAGCCGAGCTTTCTTCTGCTCCTGAAGAATGCTGACCTGCTCGAAGTCGTCGGATTGGAACTGGAGATCGGATGGCTTCCGCCGCTTCTCGACCAGAGCCGCAACAACAACATCCGTCCGGGAACGGCCGGATACCTCGACGTTTCGCAAGGCGTCGAGATCCTCGACAAGCCCACCGGCGCGGTCAATCGTTCGATGGGCGATGTTCACCCGTCGGGCAATCCACACTACTGGCTCGACCCCGCCAATGCCGTGCGCATCGCCATCCAGGTCCGCAACCGTCTGGCGCAGCTTCGTCCCGCCGACACCGCCTTTTTCGATCAGCGCCTCAACACCTTCAAGCTGCGTATGAACGAGGCGAACAAGCGTTGGGTGGCATTGATGGCGCCGTATCGCGGCGCGAAAGTCGTCACCTATCACAACTCCTGGCCCAACTTCGCACGGCGGTTCGGCCTCAATGTCATCGATCATGTCGAGCCGAAGCCGGGCATTCCGCCATCGCCATCGCACACGCTCGAGCTCATGCAACTGATCAAGCGGGAAGGCGTCAAGGCCATCCTCATGGAGCCATACTTCGACAGCAAGACGCCGCAATCGATCGCCGAGAAGACCGGCGCGAAGGTCGTGGTTCTCTATCCGTCTGTCGGCGGCAAGCCGGGACTGGACGACTATTTCAAACTGTTCGACTACGACATCAATGAACTGGTAAAGGCGCTCAAGTAATGGAGATTGTTCAGTTCCTCATCCTGCCGTTTCTGGCCGGCCTCGTCCTGACCGGAATTCACGCCTACCTCGGCGTTCATGTGGTCGAGCGCGGAGTCATCTTCGTCGACCTCTCGCTCGCGCAGATTGCCGCGCTCGGAACGACCGTCGCGCTGCTCGCTGGCTATGACGTTCATAGCGGCATCAGCTACTTCTGGTCGCTCGGATTCACGATCGTCGGCGCGGCCATCTTCGCGTTGACGAAGGTGAAGCGGGAGACGCGCATTCCGCAGGAAGCGATCATCGGCATCGTCTACGCCGTCTCCGCCGCGGCGGCCATTCTCGTCATGAGCAAAGCGCCGCAGGAGACCGAGCACCTCAAAGACATGCTTGTCGGCAACATTCTGGCCGTGAACTGGACGACCGTGATCAAGACGGCGGTGCTCTATTCACTCGTCGGTCTGTTCCACTTCATCTTCCGAAAAAAGTTCCTGGCCATTTCCGTCGGCGCGCACACAGGGACCGGCACGTCCGAATCCGTCGGGAATCTGAAATTCTGGGACTTTCTCTTTTACACATCCTTCGGATTCGTCGTGACGTCATCGGTCGCCATCGCCGGAGTGCTGCTGGTTTTCTCGTACCTGATCGTGCCGTCGGTCGCGGCGATGTTGTTCGCGACGTCGATCGGCAAACGGCTGGCGATCGGCTGGAGCATGGGAGCGATCGTCACCGCGCTCGGCGTACTGCTGTCGTTCAAGCTCGATCTTCCCACCGGCGCAACGATCGTCTGCACGTTCGGAATCGCCCTGTCGTTGATGGCGATCGCGCGAGTGATTATTCGTCCGAAGCTGGTGTAGTGGTGGCGTGAATGGGGTCAGGTCGAAAGTGAAAGTGACGGAAGCCGTTGTGGACTCTTGCCCCGGTCGAGTTCCGTCACTTTCACTTTCGACCTGACCCCATTCTTCACCATCCGCCTCCTGATCCTCGTCTTCCTGCTGCCGGCGCTTTACTCGATCGTCGCACGGCCGAAGGACAAGCTGGAGGTGTAGGCGCGATGTGTGTAGAGTGAGTGTGTAATGACGACCAAACCTCACAACCGCATCGTACGCGTACAGGTTCTCATCGAAGAGAGTGGCTACTCCCTCACCGTCACTTTCGACTCTCGCCCTGACATCATTTTTCGGTGCGTGTCTCCATCAATATCCACCTCGATGTGCCGCCATTTGCCCTGACGGAATCGGAGAACGCTTAGCACCGCTCGCGTGAGGTGGCCGAGGACGATGGCCAGCCAGATGTCGGAGGGATTTAGAGGACGCATCGATTGGAGCACCATGCACATTCCAATGGGCACACCGATCTGCGACACGATCGAGATGAATAGCGGGCTACGCGTGTCGCCCGTCCCCTGCAATCCGCCCGTGTAGCTCAGCGCGACGGTGATGAAGAAGCCGGACACACTGAGATAGCGGAGGAGTTGCGTCCCGATCGACGTGACGAGCGGATCCTTCATTCCAAAGATCGCCAGCAGGACATTCGGAATCAGAAGAAACGTCAATCCGATTGCTGCGGCGACGCCGAGTCCGATGCGCGAGGCGACGGCGACACCGTGCGCGGCGCGGTCGGGTTTGTTCGCGCCGAGGTTCTGGCCGGCGATCGTGGCGGAGGCGCCGAGGAGGCCGACCGACGTCCAGGTGATCAGCGAGAAAAGCTCCGTGTAGCAGACCGCATATGCCGCCTGCGCCGCGGCGCTGTGCTGCAGCGATCCGATGAATCGCAGCATGAACACGCCGCCGATGTTCATCGCGATCCCCTGCACGCCCGTCGGCAATCCGAATCGGAACAACGACCTGATGATGCTGAAGTCGGGCGAGAGGTCCATCCCCTTGTGAAAGCGAATGACCGAGTGCGGAGCGAACAGACGCCACACGCCGTAGCCAGCGACGAGCGTGCTGCTGGAGATCGTTCCCACCGCCGCGCCGATCGTCCCCATGCGCGGAATGAGGATGATGTTGAAGACGATCGTGAGCACCGTCATCGCCGCGCCGAGCCGCAGCGGCGTCTTCGCGTCGCCCGCTGCGCGAAAGGCGCCGCTGAGCATGAAGAACATCATCATGCCGAAGATGCCCATGAACATCGCGCGCAGGAACGGCAGGGCCTGGTGCTGCACCTCCGGCGCTGCTTTGATGAGATTGAGCAGCGCCGGCGCCGCGAAGTAGCCGATCACGCCCATGATCGCCGACATCAGCAGCGCCGTGAGAAACGCCTGATAGACGACGCGATTCACTTTCTCCGGCTCGTTCGCGCCGGCGAAACGCGCCACGAGCACAGCCATCCCCGTGAAGAGTGAACTGATGAACACGATGACGACGAGGATGACCTGCCAGCTCACGCCGATGGCGGCGTTGCCGGTGTAGCCGACGTAATGGCCGACCATCACATGGTCGATGATCCCCTGCACGCCGGCGATGACGTTCTGCAGCATCGTCGGCCAGGCCAGGAGCCAGACGGCGGGAACGATGGGACCTTCAACGATGGAGCGGTCGAACTGCTGTGCGGGCTTCTGCAAGGACGACTACTTTCGCACAGGATGGCGCGCGAGCGGTCAACATTGCGCGAGCACGCGATCGGTTTGTCATTCGATGGTCTTAACTTGAGCGTCCGCCGATGCTCTGGTTCGGAGCGCTGCAAACGAATACTGTCATCCTGAGCCGCCGCAGCCGCCCCGAGTTTCGCTGCTCTTCCAACTGCGATGCGTCGGGCGGCGGCTTCGGCGGCTCAGGATGACAGCAACTTCATGTGTGCCTGGACGGAAGGGCGGTGGGAGCGGTGGAGCGCGGAGAGGAATCCCCTACTACTCGCGCCACGCCTCGGTCCCCGATCTTCGCAATGACACCCACGAACCCTATGGAGGAATCGACACCACCGTCGGCGTATCGATCCCAGCGCCCTTCTGCCCGTCCAGAAGCACGAAACTGAAGTTGGAACCGAGGATTTGCGCGACTCCATGGCAGCCCATACAGCCGCCCATCGATTGCGCACTGCCATTGAACGACACATTGGGAACGTTGGGATTGTAGGCGAGCGGCGTATTCGTCGTCGGCGTAAAGCCGGAGTAGATCGGCTGCCCCGAACTCTTGTTCGGCACCGAGATGTTCGGGGGCAGACCCTGAAAATTCTGGAGACCAAGGTTCGTCTCAACGACCAGGTTCGCCATGTAATAGGGCTGGTTGTATTGCAGCGACGTCGTCGGGTTGACGTTTGCGTAGAACTGCGTCCCGATCAGGCGATAATTGTTCCATACCGAGTTGGCGGGAAGCTCGCTATATACCTGCTGCGTCACGGCAGCCGTCGTCGCCAGCGGATATGGCAATTGGCGATTCACCGCAATGGCGTTGGCCACCGCCGGATATGGCGTGGGATTGGTCTGATCCATGGCGTTCTTGGAGAGGAAGCTCAGGTATTTATAGCCGCCGCCGTTTCCGATGGAGTTGTGCTCCCAAGTCGCGAAAATGAACGTGCCACCGATCGGATCGGCCGTGTTGGCGATTGTACCGGTGTTGTACGAATTGTTCATGTGAACGCGCTGGATAATATGCAGGGCGATAAGCCCAAACGTTCCAACCCTGTAGCAGACATTCGAGGGCGCCGCGGTGCTGGTGCTGAAGTAAACTGCCTCAGTCGTATGGTACTGGCTCGCGTTGTCAGAGGCGCCAAGCCGCTTCCACGCCGACTTCACCTGTACGGATCCAACTGGCGGCGGCGTTTGCGGCATCGTCCCATAGGCCGTCACCGTGTTCATCGCGTTGTAGCCCACAACACTCTGGCGGACCTCGTTTTTCGGCGGCACAGGCGTCGGGTTGCTTGGCCCGGGGCTGCCCGACGGTCCGTACATCGCACTCGTGCGCCAGGGCAGCGCATACGGAAGAACCGGCATAATGGTCCCCGCTGGTGGCGGCGGCGGAGGGTTCACCGGATTCGCAAAGTTCAGGTTATTGGCGAGCACATAATTGAAGTAATCGTAATTGACGCGCACTTCGTAATAAACGAGGTTCCCCGAGGGATCGAATACGCGCGGCCCGACTCCCGGCCGCGGATTGACGATCGTCGGCGGGTAAACAGCATTGCCGGGGGGCGTCGGAGGAGGAGGAGGATTCGGAGGGTTGGGAAAAAGGTTCTGGCACGCTGTGCCCGCGGAACCCGTATAGCCCGCGCAAAGCGCCGCCTGCGATTCCTGCGCCGGTGACGCCACCTCAGCCGTCTCGTCGAGCGAGTTCGGACCGACGCCGAGGGATGGCGCGAGCTTCGAGGCTTGCATGATGCGGCGATGCGCGCCGCCCGGCAGGTGGGTCGCTTTGAACAGATCCGCGTCGCTGCACGCCATCACCGGACCACCCTCGACGGAGATCGACTGGTCCTGCGGGTACGTCATGTTCTGCCAGTCCGACTGCGTGACGGTATTGTTGAATACCTCACGCTTTTCCTTGAACGTCTCCCAAACCAGAACGTCCGTTGGCTGCGCCATTGCGAAACTCGACTGGAGGTTGGGCACTCCTCGCAGGTAACCGGTCGGTTGTCCGGCTGCCGGCTGTGCCGGCCAGTTGTATGCGGCGAACGATGACCATGCCCAAGCGTCAAAGTTCGGGCCTGCCAACGCCATCGCTGCCGCTGTTGGAGGAGTTGGAGGGGTGGGCGGGGTGGGCGGATTTGGAGGATTTGGAGGACTTGGAGTCGGATAAAAAAATGACGAGACGTCGAACGTCTCCGGAGGAGCCGCGCAAGTGATTTCCGGTCCGGTCGTGCTCGTGTGGGGAAGCGTCGTCGATGCACGGCACGGAAGTCCATACGTTGCCGCCGCCGCGACCGCCGCGGGACGGGGAGCCTCTGCGGCGAGCGTCACCGGCGCTCTCGCCGGAGCCTTCGTCACGCATCCATGCAGGAGAAATGCTGCCGCGACCGCCACAAGACCCGAGCCCGCCAAAACCTTCGAGTGCCGGAACAGATTGGCCATGGGACGCCTCCCTTTTATGTAGCACAACCTTCTACGCTCGCATTCCATAATTGTCAATCGACGGAAAGTCGGCGAAGCGACGCGTGAGCGAGCGCGCGATGCTTACAATGCTTTTCGAAAGATCACGATCCGCTCGACTTCGTCGAACCCGCACGCTCGGTGCGCTTGCTGACTCGCTTCGTTTTCGAGCTCGGTATCCGACGCCAGCTCGCGAAATCCGTGATTCGCACTCCACGATTCCGCAGCCTCCATCAACGCCTTTCCCACCCCTCGGCCTCTCCAAGCCGGCTCGACAAACCACGCCTCAATGTACGGCGTCACACCAACGCATCCCTCGGCATAATTTCGCAGGAACAGCTCGATGAAGCCCGTCACTTGCCCCTCCGCATGCTCACTGACAAAAACTGCGGAGAGTGTTGATGACGTGGGATGCTTCAAGAAGTGATCGATCTCATCGGCCAACTCCTCGCCCGACTCCTCGGGCCAAAGGGCCGCGCGCATGCGAAGCCAGGCATCGCGATCCTCACCATTCACGGGACGGACGTTCATGACCTACGGTGATTCGGAAAACGCTACCTTCGGATTCAGATAGACGACCGGCGCCTCGGCGTCCAGACCGTTCAAATGATCGATGAGCCGCTGGCGCACTTCCGATGTCGTCCCCGAGGCGTCGATGAAGAGCAGCTCGCAAGCGTGGCGCAACTGATCGAGACTCGCCGCAGGATTCCGCGCAAACCGTAACGCCTCGGGGACAAGCGGCATGACGACACCTCACCGAACGCGCCCATCGCTCGCGGGCCCGCGTGACGCGGTTGCACGTTCAGCCGTGAATTCTATCGCCTCAGTGCGAATCGCGTCGCTAAAAGCGTCCGCTCCACGTAGTTGATCGGCGCGTGATTCGCGAGCGGCTTCGGCGGCCGGAAGAATGCGAAGGGATCGAATCGGAAAAATGCTGGAACGGTGGGCCGCGCTACGCATCGGAGCGCAGCCCACCGCTTCTCAAAAAGCCCGCCGTGGCCGGTTGGACAACCACCTCATTGTAGCCGCGTCAGGATTACCAGCACGTCAGTTCCATCGGAGTGATTGGCCGTGGCTGCGATCATCACGCGGCCGCCCGCGGCGACACTGAGTGCAAAGGGAAGTCCCTGAACCGTGACATTGCCGTTGGCGTATGACCACGTGGAGAGAAACGGCGGATCGTTGCTCTGTACGGCTTGCCTCGATGGCTGCGTGCCGAGAAATAGGACGTTCCCGTTCTGGGGCGTACTCAAAGAAGCGGTGCCGTCCGCCGCAAGCGTCAGGGTTCCCCCATAGACGTACGACGACACGGACGGCCGGCCCTGATTGTTCGCATTCAACTCGTTCTGAAAACCGTTGAGTGCATACGTGCCAACGAGGTCGGCCGAGACGATCTGTCCTTCCAGTTTGGCGACACGCGCCGTGAGTGCCTCCAGATCTGCGGCAACCGACTTTGGACTCTCGCCGGCAGCAGCAGGAAGAGCGGCGAACGCAAACGCGAAAACGAGGGAAGCTGCGCTGAGGTTCAGAAGACGTGCTTTCAACGGGACGCGAACCATGTCATTCATCTCTAATCCTTTTTCCGGCGATCCATTAGGACCCGGAACGAACGGCTATACGCCGCGCGACTCTTATGCTCTTTGAGAGGTGAATCGTTCGGCCGCGGCCTCCAGGACAGAGACGGCCGTTCGCTTGTGCGGCTGCTCGAAGCGGCGATACGGATACTCGACTACCAGGCTCGGATTCAACGGGCTGATATCTTCTTTGACGAACAGACTGGAGCTTTTCCCATGAATGTGGAGCAGCACGATTGCTAGAATGCTCCTGGAGGTCACGACGGCACCATGGCGATCGCAGCGCTACTCCTCTCCGGATTCCTTATCGCGGCTCCCACGGCGCCGGCACCAGCATCAGCAGATCCCGCGATTGCTGCCCAGATTGTCGGATTCGTGCGCGATTGGAAGTCGCGCGGCGCCGGCGGCGGCTACGAGCACATGTCACAAGGGGCACAGTACGCCCTTGGTGTTACTCCAATCGGAGCTTTTCGACGAGTCGCTTGATGTGCAGCTTATACGGACGCGGGACCGTCGTCAGCGAAACGCGATTTTCACGCAAACCGCGACGATGGGGCGCCAGATGAACGTTGGGAGGAAGAACGGAAACGGACGGAGCGATCGCTTGACCGAAAGGAACGCCTCTCGGCTGATTTGCGCTCGTCAGTTGTACTTGCGGGACATGCTTTCAGCGTAGAACACCTGCTGAGAACGTCAAGGGTACGAGGGGTCGTATCGAGGCATGAAGAAGCTTCTCTACTTCGCGGACGCTGTCATGAACGAAAGCGAAGGACGGGTTCGGTGGGAGCGTCGGTACCCGGCGGCGGCCGGAAACTGGCTGTTCGCCGTTCCGTTTATGCGAAGGGGATAGGGAAAAGTACCGGTCGTGTCACTCATTGGCTGAAGCGAGGTATCTATTCGCTTCCACGAGGTAGGCCATCAACCTTGCATTCACGTCGGGTCCGGCTGGTCGGACTTCACTCTCACCGGCGCTCTATCCAGATGTACGCATGCGAGCTGGAGGTCCTTCGTGCCTATGGTTTACGACGCGCCGCCGAAGGAAATGTCGACGTTGAAGAGGCGGTGTTTCTCGACGGGCAAGCGGATGTCATGACGGCGGCAGAGCCCGGCGTTTTCCGATACGTTCTGGGTCTCGCGCATCTCGACGCTCCCATGTTCAGGCAAATCAAGCCCGGGAAGATGGACGAGCTTCTACCCCCTGTAGAATACGCTCCAGCCTCCTGTATCTCGCTCAAATAGTTGGTATTAAACGGCTTACCGTGCAAATCGGTCATGACTGACAGCATGCGGCCCGTTTGCCCAAAACTTGACATGCCGGTCGATCGGCCTACCCTTAACCCATCCCTCCTGAACGATCCCCCCAAGAACAGTGATGACAATTAAGGCATGGTCCTTGTGAAGGAATCGCATGCAGCCATCGGCCAAACGTTAGGCAACTTTACGTCACCACTATCGAGTACATCGTGCAGCAGCGTGCGGTCTTCTTGATCAGTTCCATGACTACATGGTCGTCCAAGATCTCCGGTTAGGCGCGTCTGATCGTTCACCGGATTTCGAGGATTTCGCGTGTTACGAGCCTTGGTATCGGTACTAGGACCGGAGAAGCCGGACCGAAAGTTAAAGCTGCGGAGACGCAGCGGGTTTCAAGGGGGTAGTCATGCAGCACATCTTCAATTTTGTCGTCCAAGTATGGAACGGAGCCGGCCCCATCCTGGGCACGGGTGTGCTGCTGTACCTCGCCATGTTCTTCGTGAAGGGCGTGTCTCTGGAGATCGAAACGGTTGCCGACGTAGCGTTGCTGCTCGTCAAGAAGAGTGAGCATCACGCGCTCGGCGCTGTTCGATCCGTTCGCCGGCTCTGGGAGGCTCTCAAAGAGTCTAAGGCGAAGGCGATCAAGCCTGGCGTTCGCCGGATGTTCCGCCTGTCAGCTCGCGTACCGGTTAGTCGCAGCACCGCAGAGACGCGTCAGCCGCGCGGGAAGTCATCATCACAGCCAAGAGCGCAGCCACCAGAAACGGCAAGGTGCGCGCAAGAGAGGCCTCCACTGGTGTTAGAAGCGCCGGTGGAGATAAAGACGGTGTCGCTCGGGGACAAGCGGCATGACGACACCTCGCAACGCACACCGATCGTTCCAAGTCCGGGCAGATCGATCGTGTGCGGCCAGAATTCTATCGCGCACCGTCATCTGCTTTCATCTGCGTCATCTGCGGATCAACAAACTCCTGCACGACCGAGCTCACGTGGGCGACGAGATAAGAACCGCAAGTTGCTAAGATGGTCTGGGGGTCATGACGTCACTATGCCGATGGCTGCACTATTCCTCTCCGCATTTCTCAACGCGGCACCTGCAGCGCCGGCGCCGGCATCGACGGACCCCGCGATCGCGGCGCAGATCGCCGGATTCCTTCGAGATTGGCAGTCTCGCGGTGCCGCGGCCAGTTACGAGCACATGTCCCAGGCGGCACACTACGCGGTCGGCCTGCCGCAGCTCGCCGCGTATCTCGATTCGCGACGCCGTGTGTTGGGAGCACCACTGTCGGTCAAGAATATTCGTCCCTCCGCCGCGGAAACAGAGTCAGGTTTTCTAGTGTATGAGGCTGACCTCACGTTTGAAAAAGGAGTATCTCCAGCGTGGTTCGTCCTCACCCGCGAGCTGGCGGGATGGCGAATCGTCAAATTCGGATTCAACCTGCCCGCCGGCATCACTGCCTCTCCCGATGAAAAGGAAATCCTTCCCGTCGTTCATGAAATGGCAACGCTCATCAAAACGAACGGCACCGGCGCGCTCGCCAATCGCCTCTCCAAAGAGGCTCTCGAATATTCGAACCTGAACGTCAAGAGCGCACGCGAAATGATGACGGCGCTGGGCGCTCCGCTGGGAGCATTGAACACGTACACGCTGAACAAGCCGGAAAAATGGGCCGAGCCGAATTGCTGGAACGTTACGGGGGAAGGGACATTTCAATATGGCAGTGCTGGTCTCCACTTCAATCTGTGCTGGGATGACGGCACATGGAGTCTCAATCATGTCGAGGTCGAAGCACACATGACTCCGTTGATTGCCCAGCGTACATTGACGGCCCTGCTCGAGAACGTCGCCACCGTCTCCTGTCCCCACGACGCAGCCTTCCCCGTCGGCAGCGAGATCCGATGCACGATTACCGTGCGAGGGAAAGAGCCTCGCACAGCTCGCGTTCTTCGCACCAGCGAGAGCGGCATCAAGGTCGTCGGCATCGATAAGCCGGGATCGTAGGCTTGAGGGTGCGAGCGGTGGGCTTTTCCATCGGTTATAGCTGACCAAAGACCGGAAGGTCTCCCCCCTGATGGTATCCTACATGACACCACTTCGTGCATTCACTCTCCCCGGCCTACCTTGTGTTTAGATCCGCCCATCGAAGCCACCGATTGTAAACGACACCCCTTCCTCGCAGAGCTCCTCGCGACCACGACAGAAAAACACTCGCGGCCGGCTTAAGCCGCGAGGTTTGCGGCTTGCGAGCCACTCATTGATGTGGACTCCCCGAGTTCAATGTCGTCTCGGCACAAGTGTATTTGGGCGCGTCTCCTGAAGGGCCAGGAAGGCGCACGGGCGTACCGCGCCAAGAGATTTCGACTTGCCGTGAAATCGACTCGGCGGCAGGTTTACAGGCTAGACATTGGGAATAACGTCGACAAATCTTGCGCACGACTTCTGACCAAGTTGAAGCCGATATTTCTGGCTCGATCCAAAAGAGACGAAGCTCATTCCGATGTTTCTCGTCAAGCGTCAGAAGGAAATCGTTATCGGCTGTGGTTGCCTGTAAATGATCGTGCAAGTTACCCAAATAACCAATGTGTACTCTTGGAATCACTTGCGCCGTCGGCGCCCCCGCAGGAGGCGTTGGCGGATTAACAAAAAACACGATCGCGAAGGCAGCAAGTGCACCACCAGCTCGCACTACGGGCGGCCAATTGAACTCGAGAAATCCTGGCACAATTACCACGAAGGCGGCCGCCGCCAACCCGAGAATCGTTCGCAACGCAACATAGGCAAAACCTGAATCTCGCTGAGGGCCAAACAGAACTGTCGCGAGAATCAGTAACAAGAGCACTAAACCCGTTGCGAAGGCCAGAATGCGCTCGTTTCGTTCAATCACTTATCCTTCTCCTTCGGCAATTCAAACCTGAACTCTCCCTTCGAATCACAAACCGAACTAGAACGTGCGAATGGTGTCTTGAGCGTCGTTTGACTATTGGTTAGCTTGATTGCAAAACACCCATAACTTGCTGCAATTATCTTTCCATCGACAGTTGTGACAAAAGGTTCTTGATCGTCCGACGCGAAGGCCCGGCGAAGCTCCCTTTGTTTCTCTCGGGATAGTTGAGAAAAGATCTTACGTGTTTCCACCTGTTGTGCGTCGCTTTGTGAGAAGCCAATAAGGGTCGGCAAGTAGTCGAATGACTTAGCACTCCACTTCGCCGGATCGAGTTCATTAACGTCGCTCCTGACATCAGACGGTAGTCGCTGGTGGCTCGATCCAGCGCTCGTCGTGAACGTCAAAGTACAGAGACTCTCATCTTCCGACACGGAGCACGTACCTGCCGCCTCGGCCCGCGCCTTGTGGTACTTGCAGCTACACTCCGTGGCGCCCACAGAGTAGGCAACTACTAATATCGACAAACAATAGAGTGTGCGTGTCAGAGTCATGTGCGCTCTCCCGAAGAAGGAGTGTCACGAGCAGGGTAAATCCCTACCTCCTGGGGGGTCTGCCCAACGGCCCTTCGATTCATTTGGGGAGTCGAACATGATGGTTAGGCCTTCGGTTTCCGCGCTCCGGTCAGTAGCGATCGCGCAAGAGAACACACACAAGTGTCTACTTTTCAATTGGTTGCGATGACCGAGACCAAAGGCATGACCATTCCGACTGTTCCCGCTGCAAACTCAGGGCTTCAAGGCAGCCCGGCTCCGGCACCAATCGATTGACGCCTGACCGAACACCGAAGGTGCGACCCTCCCGATGCCTCCCGATGGTCCTCTCAAGGTCGTCGGCATCGACAAACCGGGATCGTAGGCTGGACAAGCGGCATGGCCAATCGGCACTGCAACGACGATCAACGCGAAGGCGTACACCGCGCGGCGTTATACTGAACCGCGTGAGCCCCTCCGCATCAACGATCCTGGCCGAGGTCAGGAAGTTGAGTCCGGCTGACCGCCTGGAACTGATCGGCGAGATCTGGGATTCGCTCGATTACGCAGACCTCCCGGTGACCGACGAAGAGCGCGCGATTCTCGAGTCCCGCATGGCCGATCTGGAAGCGAACCCCGCGGCCCAGGAGCCCATGCGCGAAGATTCTCCTCACCGCGCGTAGTACCCGCTCTTCGCGCGCACGACAACACGCCGCGACGGCACCGCGACGGAGATCCGCCGCATTTCCGTCGCCGGCTTCGCGCTTTGCGACACGAACGTCAGCAGATACTCGCCGCGCGTGTCGTCTCGCACCTGGGCGAAGAGCTTCGGAAGGTCGTTGCGCTTCGGAAAGCGGAAGAGCGTACCGCCCGTTGCGGAGACAAGATCCTCGATCGCATTCCGTGCGGTATCGACGGGAAGGTGTGCCAGTCCACTCGCGTCAAATACCGGACGTGCATTCTCGCTGTACATCAGCACGACATACACAGGCACGCCCGACTCGCGCGCGATCTGAATCGCCGCGTTGACATCGGTACGGCTGGCGTTGTCGTGACCGTCAGTGAAAACGAGCAGCGCGCGCTTTCCATGAGCGGCTTGCAGTTGCTGCACGGAGTAGATGATGGAATCCCAGACCGCCGTCTCGCCCGAGGCGGCAAGCACCGAGAGATCGGAGCGCACATGCTGCAGTTCCGAGGTGAGCGGTTGGATGACATGCGGCTGATCATCGAAGGCGATCAGCATCGTCTCGTCCTGCTCGGCGAGCGATGACTGCACGAACTCGGCGGCATAGTCGGCCACCGCCATCATCGCCTCGCGCATGCTCCCCGAGGTGTCGACGGCAATGCCGACGGTGATGGGATCGGCCGGCGTGCTGTGCATCTCGACCTTCACCGGCTTGCCGTCTTCCTTCACCTCGAAATCGGCGGCCGTCAGTCCCTCGACGTTGCGGCCGTCGTGATCCTGAACGATCGCGTACAGCTCGACGGCGTCGATCCGCGCATCCTCATTCACCCCCGGCGCGTTGATCAGCTTCGCATCCTCGGCGACGCCGCCCGCGGAATCGCGCGCAACCGCGCGGAGGTATCCCGACGCATTCTTCGATGGCAGCGTGAGCTCGTGGCGGAACGGCGGCGCGATCATCGTGACCAGCTTCTGCTCCTTCCAATACAGATCGATGGAGCGCAGCGCGACACCGTCGGGAACGCGCGGCTGCACCTCGACGACGGCGCGCCGCTCAATCGTTTCGCCGCGGGGCTGAATGATGCGCACGCTCAGCGATGATGCGTGGTCGTTGATGGTGGCTGCGTCTTCGCCGATGCGCGCCCCGCGCGCGTCGTATGCGACGATCTTGATCGTGTGGATGCGCGGCAATGTACCGAGCGAGATCGAGGCCGTGAACGGCGCCGCGGTTCGCTCCGTGACGCGGGCGTCGTCGAGCAGAAACTCCACGCGCGCCGCGCCCGGCGCCGACGCGGCGACTTGGATCCTGCCCGCCATCACTTCACGCTTTGGAATCGTGAGGTGCACGCCGCCGGCTTCTGCACTCGTCTCGACCGGAACGGCGATGCCGAGCATTTCCAGATGACGCTGCGCCGCCTCGGCCAGCGGCGACGGCTTTTGCGCCAGGCGATACGCGCGTGCATACGCATCGCCGCTCGCTTTTCGTTCATTCCTCATCCACCGCACCGCGCCGGTCAGATACCACGCCTGCGCCGCGATCGAGTCGTTCTCGGGATGCGCGGTGATCGATCCAAGTTTGGAGAGCGCCGGCAGCGGCCGATTCTCTTCCAGCATCGTGCGGGCGCAGTGAATGTCCGCGATCTGCTCGAGCCGCTTGTCGTGATCGAGCCGCGCACGGTCGCTCGCGGCGGCAAACGACACCTCAGCCGATTTCAACATGAATGCGCCGAGGAGGCCCTCACCTTTCGCGATCATCGACTCCGTCACCTGTCCCTTCCGCCGAAGCTGCGCAGCAAAAAGGAATGCCGGCCGTTGCTCATTGAGCTTCTTCACTTCGAGAGTGAGCTCATGGAAATCGTCGAACGCGCTGCCGGACAGGAACAGCGGCTCACCATCAGGATCGGTCACGAGCACCGCCAGACGCTTCGATCTCGAGAAATAGGGACGCAGCGCAACGACTTCCCGCAGCACGACCGCCGCGCTCGTCCCGCGAGCGAGCACGACGTCCTCGGCAATACCCGCCCCGTCACCACGCGTCCATTCATCCACCCACACGTCGTACTTGTCCCGTCCGTCGCTGAGAAAGAGAACGACCAGCTTCCCCGACTCCTTCGCCCGTTGCAGCGCATCACGAATCGGAAGCCACGTCGCGGCGTGCGCGCTGGTCGCGCCGAAGGCGACGAGTGTGATCGCGGCGAGTCGTTTGATGTTCATTGGAGATTACGCATTGTCCTCGACCGAGGAGCGTTTTTGGAAGGAATGACTCTCTTTGCTCGCAAATTGAAACATCAATCGCATTCAACATGCCATCGCGCAATCTCAAAATCCTCCTGGGGCCGCACCTTCGGAGGAACAGGCCAGGAAACTCCCAGGAATGGAAGATCGAACAACGATCCGTAGAGAGAAGAGACCGATGATCGAAGGTCTGACCCCACTTCGCCCGCCGCTCTCGGCCTGAAGTTTTTCGGGCGCAAGGGTAGGAAAACATCTCGCCGACACACTCCTAAGTGAGGGACGAAAGTTTCGAGCAGCTACTCGCGTGACGGGGGGGCTTTCAACGAGCGCTCGCTTGGCAGCGGCGAACCGGTAGTGCGTCACTTTAGCGGCGAACGGACCCGATGCCGAACGTTGGGGATTGATCGAGCGCAGTGATGGCGTCGAGATCCAGCGTACGAGACGGGTGGCAGGAGCGAATACTGACTAGGAGTTCAACATGATTCTCGTGTGGGTCGTCTGCAGCTATGTGGCTCTGTCGTTTTTCGAGTACGCCACCCATCGCTGGTTCATGCACACCCCGCGCCGTCTGATGTTCCGGGAGCACGCAATCTTGCACCATGGACACTACTTCCCCCGCGGACGCTTCGTGTGGAGGGCCGGCGATGATCTTGCCGCACAATTCATCTCCATTGGTACAGGCCCGGTGCCACTATGGACAGCGCCGTTCACTCTGCTGGTCTTTTTTTACGTCTCGAAACAGTTTGCAATGGTCTTTCTTGCGGCGTCGGTGTTTCACGGCATCCTCTGGCGGCTGCTTCACGACGAAATGCACTTCGCGCGACGCGGATGGTTGGGACGATCGCCCTTCTTTCGCTTTTGGTACGACTACCATCGCGTGCACCATGACGAACCTCGGTTCAACTACGACAGTCTGCTACCGATGTTCGATCACATCTTCGGCACCTACCGCTCGCCATGGCACACCCGACTCCCGGCTGAACCATCAGTCGACGAGCCGTGCCACAACGATGAGCTTCTTATGGAGTGTCGCCAAGCACAAGATGGTGTGTGTAAAAACGCAGTCACCTGAAGCAAAACCGCCAATCGTTGGAACTTTGATAGTCAGACAAACCCATTCGTAGTGAGTCAATTTCCTTGCAAACCGACCCACTGCCCGCGGTTCGGCAATGTTGCAGCGGAAACCCGCCATCGTAAGCGCGACGAAGGAGAGGTAAGCCATGGAAAGCGTTCCAATGACAGAGGAAGTCGATCTCAAGACGAAACATGAAACGGTTGTGAGCAGTGGTCAGGCAGCTTTACGAGCATTGTTTACCTTAAATGGTGGCGCCACCATAGCCTTCCTCACATTTCTCGGACACCTCTGGGACAAAAGCCAGCTGCCACTGAAAGGCGGTGATGCACTCGTCAGCGCGCTTCAACTATTCATCTTCGGCTCGTTCTTAGCCGCCTTCGCATATGGCGCTATTTTTTTCACAAACTGTCTGAGTCTCGTCAGGTGGGTCAGGTCCAGACGCTTGATGTTCGGCATCACTGTCTTTCTTGGATTTGCGTCGATGGCATGCTTTTTCGCGGCGAGTTGGCAAGCAGTTCATGGCTTCGAATCCGTGAGCCAGCTCATTAGTACACCGGGAAAATAGTCGTATCCGTTGTCCAACCTCACAATGAAAAGCGGGGCTCTTGGAACGTCTGGAAGTGAAGTTCGGCCTTTGGTTGGCTTGGCTCGCATATTCCGACGACGAGCGCCGATCCGAATAGAGTGCGTAAATCACCAGATGGCCACCACTGCGAAGCTTGTGGAGACGGCGAAGGGTCCAATCCGCGAGACAGGCTGAAGAGCGGCAGAGCTCAGGTCGCGATCCACTCGTTCGACGAGACGGTCACTGAGTATTCAAGAAGAGCCGAACGGCAACCTCATACAGTCCAGTCACTCGCGAAGTGAGGTAGCTGCCGTCATCGCATTGCTACCACAGCCGTTGTGCCCTCCGATTCTAGAGGCGCTATACTTCTCACTTTGGGAACGATGGTTGCTCGATTCCCCTCTAATCCATAAGCGAGGTTTTCGCCGTGCGCATAGAGACTGCTACCAGCCTCAACGAGTTTCATTCCAAGATCGCCACTCTGAGCCAGACTGGAATCTGGCTCTTCCGCGGTCAGGCGGAGGCCTCTTGGGACCTCGTACCATCTTTGTACCGTGACTTCGACAAGCTAGTGCCACCATTCGACGAAACCGATTCCGAATGGGTGGCGAGAATGGAGCGCGACATCTACCGCTCGTTTGAGCAAGGCCTCCGCGCTCAGGGGCTCGCCTCAGATCGCTGGCATATCGTGGCGCTGGCGCAGCACTATGGGACCCCAACGCGGCTACTTGACTGGACGAGGCGGGCCTCCGTCGGGGCGTTTTTTGCGCTTGCGACGGAGGGCCCAACCGATGCTGCGGTGTGGTGTTTCAACGTAAAGGCCTACCCCTTTCCGACATTCCTCGGCAGAATCGCGAAAACGTACGGTCATCGTGTGGCCGTGCTCAACGAGATTTCAGCACAGCACCGACCATCGTTCTTTCAAGAGGTGTCCGTGCCCTTCGTTCCAAGGCCTCCGGGCTCAACTTCGAAGCCCCTTATCGCTGATCCGCTGGCCGAACGCAAGCAGGGCTTTCTCGTTGTTCTTGATCCAGACAGAACCGACAAGAGAATGGCAGCCCAGGACGGGCTTTTCACCATGTACTACTCGTTCCATGACTATGACCTTGTGTGGAATTTCACTCATCACTTTTCGCAATCCGAGAACGACACCGGACAGAACCTGCTCTGCAAGATCGTAATACCAAGTGCCTCGCGGCGCCGCTTTTTGGATGACCTTAAGTCATTCGAAAACCTTGACTGGAATCACGTCTACCCAGACCTCCACGGCCTGGGCCTGTCCCTCACGTCGCTGCGCGCCACGACCCTCACATTCTATCAAGCAGACCGTTTGTGACTCCCACGCGTCCTCCCGACGGCACTGGCTCACCGTAGCATCGGCCTGTAGAATCGCGAACCGAGGCGGACTCGCAGATCGCGTCGAGCCAACACGACATAAAGTTGGGGAGCGTGCCGCCACTGCTGTTCACCTTGACGCACCGAGCTTACAAACCAATTACAAGGCTCACTCCTATCCTATTTCGTTTTCGTTTTGGTTCTTGTTCTGGTTGTGGTTTTTGTTGTTGCTTTGACCTTTGTCTTGCCGATTGACATATCTTCTCCGTCAGTGTGCTCCTTTGCTTCCCCTTCGGTTATTGAACGAACACCCGAGCCACTCCCGGAAGCTCCTCTGAGTTGCGTCCACCGCCACCGTTCAAGATCGCTTCTAACCTCCTGCGCACTCTGATATCGGGCATCAAGACCCATCTCAACCATCTTCCTCACGATATCCGCGAGCTCCTGAAGTGCCGCGTCGTCCAGCCCTTCGCGAAACTGGGGGGTCCACTGATTCGCGTCAATTTCGAACCCTTCTGGTTCCCGCTCGGCGACACTCTCCAGAAACCCCATATACGCTTCAACCTCTATGGGGATCTCCAATCCATAAACCTGTCCTGCCTTCGGTGCCGTACTCGGATGGTTCCAGCCCGCAAGCGTTTGATAGAACACAATCCCTAGCGCGTAGATGTCGTTCAGAGGCGAGTTCTCCCCGCGTAATAGCTGGGGACTCATATAAGGTGGCGTCCCGGCTATGCGACTTCCCGAAACCTGCCGCGCGCCGGCGGGCATCCAGCTCGCCAGGCCGAAATCGAGTAGTTTCCAGCAGACCTCGCCGCCAACAAGCGTTGCCCCAATATTCTCGGGCTTGATATCACCATGAACCAGTATCTTGCCGTCCTCAACCTTACCATGCCGGCTTTCCAGAGCCTTGCACAAGTGTACCGCCATTTCAACGAATTCACCAATATCTCCCGGCCGGTTATGCGGCGCCGCTCCCACCGGGCGCGACCGATAATCTCGGTGCGCAGCCAACGTTAGATCGAGATATTCCATTATCAGCACAGTGTTATCGTCGTCAAAGAATGAACCAAGCAGCCTTACTATGTGAACGCTCTCATGCCGCCCAGACGCCTTTCGAAACCCGTTGATCTCTTCCTGTGTGACTTTGTCATACGGAAGATGTTTTCCTGCCACAACTTCCCGGGTCTCGAGATTAAAGTACTTGTTAACGCTTCCAAAGCCGCCATCGCCGAGGTGCTCGACGTAGGCAAAGCGTCCATTTTGAAGCCGCTTGCGAAAAACGCTCCACTCGTAACCGGGTTTGTCGCCAGATCTCGCATTATCCTGAGCAGCCTTGAGTTTTGATCGGAGTGTAGCGAATGACATTTCCTTTGCCTTCGCACCGAGGATTCCGGCGACGGCAGTCTCGAGTGATTCTTGAACCTTAAGTACATCGATTTCGTCGCGTGAGGTACAGAACATTTCTACTTTCCCAGACGGCGGCGTTTTTGCTGGTGAGTCGGGCCGATGCGGGTCAAATTCCACATACTCATACGCAGAGAGTGCGTCGACATTCACGTTCTCCGGTAGATTTTCGAGAATTGTCTTCGTGATCGGAGGTTGATTGGTTAAGTTGTCGCCCGAAAACACTAAGAGATATTGACGGAGGCCGCTGAATGGCTCAATGGTCAAGGTTAACGTTGTGAAATCGAGATGTACTCGCGCGGGGCGAAGCGCCGGCGGGGTATCTTTGAACGGCTCGGCTCTACCCTTACAGTTTACGCGGATCTTGAGATATCTTCCCGAAAACAACGGCAGATCGAGATAATAGAGAGAGTACATCACAGTGCCAACTATGGGCGAACTGAACTTCAAGGTTTCTGCGGTGGTAACCTTGGCTGGGGCGACTCTGGTGGTGACCTCGGCGTTGGTAACTTCGGCGTTGGTGCCCCCGGCATTGGTGACCTCGCGGCTCGTGACGATGTCGCTGAGAATCGTGCGAAGGTTATGGCGCTCAACAAAGCTCGGTTCCGGGGCAGGAATGCTGCCTTCAATGACCACGTCGGACAAATGGTCGCCGCGGTACCCAAACGTCCTCAGGGCCTCGAGTTTCACACCTCTCTTGGCGGCACTCCTAAGGAACCTACGCAGCATCTGGGGTTTATTGGGAAACCTCAGCGTAGCGGTAAACGGCATCGGGGACCCCGGAGTCGCTTTCGGCGCTTCACCGGTACGGGCACGGATGTAAATAGGCGGCTCCGAACCCGCCGGCTGCTTAATTTCTCGGACGAGCCCCTGAACATGAGCGGAGGAACCGGGCACGAGCTGCATCTGAGTACCGAGGGTTTCGGGAACATAGATATCGACGTAATAGGCTGGACCCTCTTTATGGCCGATCAGAAAGCAGTACTGTGAAACGGCTGTTTCGGTGTCGGAAAGGGTGTCGAACTCGCTCATACTCATCGCAAGATCCTCGCACGAACAACGTCGACGTCGCCAGAAACGGAACAAGGCAAGTAGCCCGCGGCACCAATACCGAAATCGGGCAGAGGGCCTCCAGGAATTTTTGATGTTCGAATACGAGACCTTGTGAGCCGCAGGCGCGTCTCTCGGTCGCTAGCTTATGGAATGCCCGATATCATGCGCTTCCGCGCGGTTGATGTCAATACGACTCGACGAAACCGGTCCGTTGCGAAGCCAACCCGCCCTTGCCGACTATTGCGTCCTTCCTCGAACTACGAGTGCCGCTGGCCGTTGATCGAGCCCTACCTGGCACGTGGCCCGCCTGAGAAAGCGTCCGTCCCACTACAATCCCCCACCCATGCCTGCCCTGATCGCGATCGTCGTCCTGGCCACCTTCCTCCTCGCGAACGTCGTGGCGTATCGCGTGCTGGTGCGGGTGCATCCGCGGAGGCGCGGGATCGTCATCGCGGTGGTGGCGGGGTGCAATCTCATGTGGGGGTTCTTTCCGTGGCTGAATGCGCGGACGGATTTCTCGCGGTTCGTGCGGGCGACGCTGGGGCCGCCGTGGTTTGCGTGGACTTGCTTTGCGCTTCTCTATTCAGGGTTCGTGCTGCTGCTGGCGGTGGTTTGGCTGGTGACGGGACGGCGCGTGGCGTTTGCGCGGTTTGCGCGGTGGCCGTCGCGGGCGGTTCTCTGGGGGACGTTGTTCGCGGCTGTCGTTGGCGTCTGGAATGCGCTCGTGCCGTTACGCGTGGAGCATGTGCCGATTGTCGTCACGGGATTGCCGCGGGAGATGGAGGGATTTCGCGTCGCGCTGTTGTCGGATCTGCATACCGGGCTTTACACACGGTCGTCGCGATTGGAGACGATCTTCAATGCCGCCGCGGCGGAGAAACCGGACGCGATTCTTCTCGCAGGCGACAACATCGATGACGATCCGGTGTTCACGTCCAAACTGCTCGACTCCACGCACGTGCTCGATCCGCGCCTCCCTCTATACGCCGTCCTCGGCAATCATGAGATGTATGGCGATCCGCGCGAGATCATTCGGTTGTTGCGCGGGAGCCGGATTCATCTGCTCGTCAATGAAGGTGTTTCTGTAAGAGGGGCATGGATCGGCGGGATCTCCGACTTTGCGGCGCGCGTGCCGCAGCTCAAGCCGGACGTCGATGCAGCGATGCGCGGCAAACCGTCCGGCGCGTTTCCGATTCTTCTTGCGCATCAGCCAAAGGCGTTCGCACTGGCAATGGATCACCGGCTGCCGCTGACGCTTTGCGGACATTCGCATGGAGGGCAGTTCGCCTTCCGGCCGTGGGGATGGTCGCTCTCTGGCGTCTTTCTCCCCTATCACATGGGTTTGTATACGCGCGGCGCGTCGCAGATCTATGTCAATACAGGGACTGGATATTGGCTTCTGCCGTGGCGATTCGGGATTGGGATCTCGCCGGAGATTACGGTGATTGAGTTGCGGGGGCGGTGAGTTTTTCGTGATGAAGTTCAGCCCCCTCATCCGGCTTTGCCACCTTCTCCCCCACAAAAGGCGTGGGGGAGAAGGGGCTCGATTGAGGAGCTTCGCGAAGATCCGGAAAGTTTGGACGCCGTTTTTCGCGCTGGCTGTGGTTTCTTTTGCTTGGTGAAATTGCGCTCCCCTACCTTCGAGCGTCCTTCTCCCCCATGCCTTTTATGGGGGAGAAGGTGCCGAAGGCGGATGATGGGGTGTTTCAACGAACAGCGCTAACCACCCGCCGCTCCGCATCGGCCTTCAGCGACGCTTCCACTTCCTCGTCGCCGGTGGACGGCTCGTCTTGTGGATGCGCGAGGTAATAGCCTTGCAGCAGGTCGACGCCGAGGTCGCGGCACCATTCGTATTCCTCGACGGTCTCGAGGCCCTCGGCTAACGTCTTCGCGCCGATCTTGCCGGCCAGGTCGACCAGCATTTTCACGAGGTCCTGTTTGATCGGCTCGTCGGCGAGCGTGGAGACGAGGCCTTTCGTGATCTTGAGATAATCGGGCGAGAGGGCGGCGATCGCTTCGAGCGATGCGTAGCCAGAGCCGGCGTCGTCGATGGCGACCTCGATTCCTTTTTCGCGGAACTCATCGAGCAGACGGCGGAAGACGGCGTAGTCTTCGATCGCCGCGCGCTCGGTCAACTCGAAGACGAAGTTCCCGCGGTGCTCGGAGAAGAATGACACCATCTCGTGGATGCGGAACTCAGACTCCTCGAACATCTCCGCCTCGAGGTTGAGCAGAAACTTCTTTCCGTCGAGCTCGAACGAGCGGAGCCTCTTGAGCGCCGCTTCGAGCGCGACGGTCTCCAGCGCCCAGGCAAGTTTCGCTTCGCGGGCGAAGCCGAAGAGGACGTCGGAATTGCGGAACGATGAATTGGGAAGGCCGCGCGTCAAGACTTCGTAGCCGAACACCGTCGACTTCTGCGCCCAGACGATCGGCTGGAAGAGCGTGGTCACCTTGCGCCGGCGGATGATGTCCTTCAGCTCGCGCGTCAGTTCTTTCTTTCGTTGCTGCTCGGCGTCGCGCACGGCATCGCCGGCGGTCTGCATCCCCTGATAGACCTGCCGCTCAAGGCGGATCTGCGGGCGGTAGTCGATGCGCGCAGCGCCGACGAAGAATCCGATCTGTCCCTGCTGCATGTTCGGAAAACGCTCGCGCATGGCTGCGATCAGTTTCTCGCGCACGTCGTTGGCCATGAGATCGAACGCCGCTTCCTGGCGCAGATCGGTGCCGCGCGACTCGAAGAAGATGTAGAAGCTCGATCCGCCCACGAGGTTTGCGGCCACGATCGCTTTCGGGAATCGCGTCCGCGCCTCGGCGGCCACGGCCTCTCCTGCGCAGCGAAGAAACTCATCGAAGAACGCCCAGCCGTACTCCGCCTCGATCGACTCGAACTGCTCGATGTCGACGTAAACGATGCCGATCTCGCTCTGCTCGATGAGCATTTCTTTCAGCCGCGAGAGCACCATTGGCATCGTCGGCAGGCCGCTCGCTTTGTCGAAGAGCATGCTCTCCGATGCCTTCGTCATCTCGCCCGCGGGGGCAGGCGTCTCGCGATGCTTGCGATGCAACAGCGCACCGATTCTCTTCACCACTTCGTCGCGGTTGAATGGCTTGACGAGATAATCGTCGGCGCCGAGTTGCAGGCCGGTCAGCCGGTCTTTCACATCGCCGCGTCCGGTGACGAGCACGACCGCGATGTGCGATGTTCGTTGCACGGCTTTGAGCGCCTGGCAGACTTCCCAGCCGCTCCGCTTCGGCATCATCACGTCGAGGAGGACGATGTCAGGCAGACGCGACTGTGCGATCGCGAGCGCAGCCTCCCCGTCGCGAGCGGTCAGGACCTCGCACTCGAGAGGACGGACGTAGAGGCTCAGCAGCCGCTGCACATCCTCGTCGTCGTCGGCAATCAGTAAAAGCGGCCGCTCGGGCATAGCTTGGTCATCTTATTGCGTGAACCGGGCCAGAGAGGAGAAGAGTGAAGGGTGAAGAGAGAAGAGTGAAAAAAATCAGCGCCTCGGGCTCACCTTTCACTCTTCACTCTTCACCCTTCACTCTTCTGCTGTGTTAAGTTCCCTCGCCGCATTGATTGGAGAGTCATGATCAAATTTGGGACCTCGGGATGGCGTGGCATCATCGGCGAGGATTTCACATTCAGCAACGTCCGGATCGCCAGCCAGGGCATCGCCAACTATCTGAAAAAGGCCAACTTCAAGGGAAACGGAGTCGTCATCGCCTACGACACGCGCTTCCTCTCCGAGAAATTCGCGCTGGAGGCGGCCCGCATCCTCGCCTTCAACGACATTCAGGCCTACCTCTGCACGCGCGACGTTCCCACGCCCACCGCGTCGTTCGAGACCGTGCGGCGGAAGGCGATCGGCGCGATCAACTTCACCGCCTCGCACAATCCGCCCGAATACAACGGCCTGAAGTTCTCGACGTCGAACGGCGCGCCGGCGCTTCCTGAGATCACGAAGCAGATCGAGGAGGAGATTCGCCTGGTCGCCGAGAGCGGCGAGCGCGTGGATGTCTACGAGAAGGCGGAGCTGATCGAAGAGATCGATCCGAAGGACCGCTACCTCAACGGGCTCAAACAAAAAGTCGACGTCGATGTGATCCGCAAGAGCGGGCTGCGCATCGCCATCGACTCGCTCTACGGAACCTCGCGCGACTATCTCGACTACTTCCTCCTCGAGTCGGGCGTCGAAGTGAAAATCATACACAATTATCGTGACCCATATTTCGGAGGCTTTTCCCCCGAGTGCAATGAGAAGAACCTCGGCGAGTTGCGGAAAGTCGTCACTGACGAGGGCTTCGACCTCGGCCTGGCCACCGACGGCGACGCCGACCGCTTCGGCATCATCGACGACCGCAATCGCTTCGTCTCGCCGAACGTGATCCTCTCGCTGCTCGCGCTCTATCTGAAGCGCGATCGCAAGATCCCCGGCGGTCTGGCGCGGTCGGTGGCGACGACGCATCTCATCGACGCCATCGCCAAAAAACTCGACGTCGAGCTGTTCGAGACGCCGGTCGGGTTCAAATACATCGGCGAGTTGATCCTCGCCGACAAGATCGCCATGGGCGGCGAAGAGAGCGCGGGCATGTCGATGTACCGCCACCTGCCGGAAAAGGACGGCATCCTGGCCTGCCTGCTCGTCGCGGAGATGGTCGCGGCGACGGGGAAGAAATTGAATCAACTCGTCGAAGAAATGTACGCGGAGTTCGGCTACTTCTACTCCAAGCGCCTCGACATGAAGCTGACGCCGCAGCTCAAGGAATCGCTCGCGCAGAAACTGGCCAATCCGCCGAAGTCGATCGACGACCTCAACGTTCGCGAGGTCAACAAGACCGACGGCGTAAAGCTGATCTTCGACGACAGCAACTGGCTGCTCTTCCGACTCTCGGGCACGGAGCCCGTTGCGCGCATCTACGCCGAGGCATGCAGCCCGCGCGATTTGAAGAACGTGATCGATGCGGGGAAGAAGTGGGCGTTGTCGTGAGCGTGGGGTGTGGGGAGTGGGAGAGAAACTATCGCTGATTGGACGCCGCGGGCTACGAACGCGACTGTCTTTCGAATCGGCGGAACCGCGGGGGCGGAGGCGCGGGGGTGAGCGGTGGAGCACGATGAGAAATCCCCTCTTCCGTGATGCTGTGTTTCCAATCGGGGGTAACGTACTTGGGGTCAGGTCGAAAGTGAAAGTGCCGAACCTGACGTGTCCCCCGAGGCCGGCGTTCGATTCGGCACTTTCACTTTCGACCTGACCCCAAGTACGAAGCACGTAGAATCTCTTCATGCGAAACGCGGTCCTATGGCTGGCATTCGTTCTCTTCGGCGCTGCGGCCCTCTTCTTCGTCTTCTATGAGATCCGGTTACTCGCCGTCACGCACTTTCTGACGCAGATTCGAAAAGGCGGACAGGGCACGTACATCGGCGCAATCGTTTTCCCAGCGCTGGCGATCTTGTTCGGATGGATCTCCAGTCTGAGTCTGCGGCGGGCTCGGAGACGTTAGTCAGTGATCAGTGACCAGTGATCAGAGATCAGGACAAAGACGAGTCGAAATGCCTTCCTGATCTCTGATCTCTAATCCCTGATCTCTGTTTTCGCAACCCGCACAACCCTCGCTCGCTCTACGGACTGGCCGCGGCATTGCGCGCGCAGAAGAAGGATGCGTCGTCCGTCAGCGCGGAGCTCGGGCGGGTTTGGGAAGGTGGGAAGCTGTCGCTCGCTGTGTACTGATCTCTACCGCGCGTAGAAAACTTGAAAAAACGTTTCACGCGGAGACGCGGGGAACGCTGAGAAAACCTTCGCGCCCTCCGCGTCTCCGCGTGAAAATGCTTTTTGGAACGGGCCCATGAGAAAGATCCTCCACATCGACATGGATGCGTTCTATGCATCGGTCGAGCAGCGCGACCGGCCGGAGCTGCGCGGAACGCCGGTCATCGTCGGCTGGCCGGGCGAGCGGAGCGTCGTTTGCGCCGCGTCGTACGAGGCGCGGAAGTTCGGCGTGCACTCCGCGATGCCGGCCACGCGCGCGATGCGGCTCTGCCCGTCAGGAACGTTCATCCATCCCGACTTCGAAAAATATCGCGCCGTGTCGAAACAGATCCGCGAGATTTTCGGACGGCACACGCCACTCGTCGAGCCGCTCTCGCTCGACGAGGCCTATCTCGATGTGACCGAGGAGCTGACGGGGATCCCGACGGCAACGGAGACGGCGGAGACGATCCGCCGCGAGATCCGCGCGGAGACCCAGCTCACCGCGTCGGCGGGCGTCGCACCGAACAAGTTCCTGGCGAAGATCGCCAGCGACTGGCGCAAACCGGATGGCTGCTTCGTCATCCGCCCGCATCAAGTCGAGAAGTTCCTCATGCCGCTTCCCGTGCGAAAAATCCCCGGAGTCGGTCCGGCGACGGAGAAGGTGCTGACCGACATGGGCATCGCCACCGTCGGCGATCTTCACGGCTTCAGCAACGAGCAGCTCGTGGCTCGCTTCGGAAAATGGGGTACGCGTTTGTGGGAGCTCGCACGCGGCATCGACGAGTCGCCGGTCGTGCCGTCGCAGAAACGCAAGTCGTGGTCGAGCGAGAACACCTTCCCCACCGACATCACGCTCGAAGACGTCGCGAGTTACATCCGCGAAGAGTCGCAAAAACTGTGGAAGGCGCTCAGCGACAAGCAGCTGACCGCACGTACCGTGACGGTGAAACTGCGCACCGGCGATTTCAAGACCGCGACACGCCGATTGACTCCGGAAGCGCCACCCTCGAGCGGCGACGACCTCGCACGCATCGGCGTCGAGCTCCTCTCGCGTTTCGATTTTCAGCCGCAGAGCCGCTATCGCCTCGCGGGGATCGGGATGTCGAACTTTGTCGATGAGGAGGATGAGGAAGAGATCAGCGACAAGGGATCAGAGATCAGCGGTTTGTTTCCGGTCCCCGATCTGTGATCAACCGATGATCCCTGATACTCCCTGATCACTGATCACTTACCTCTGATCACTGATCTCTGACACGGCGCATACAATCCGCACTGCGCTAATGCCCATGCCGCTTTCCGCATCACTCCGCCGCGACCTCGGCACCGTCGAATCGTACGCGACGTTGCTCGGCATGCTCATCGGTGCCGGGATTTTCAAAGTCACGAGCGATGCCTGGGCACTCACCGGTCCGAGCGTCATCCTCGGATATCTCGTGCTTGCACCGGCGATTCTCGCCACATCGGTCGCGTATTCGGTGTTTCTTTCCACGCCGCTGGGCCGCGAGCCGGGAGGCGAGTACACACATCTTTCGCGAACGTTCGGCGGGTATGGTCTGGCGTTCGTCGGCGTCTGGCTGAAGATCATTTCGTACATCGGCGCACTCGCCTATCTCGCGCGCGCACTCGGCGATTACACGGTCGAGCTTTTCGCCGGCGCGCTGCCGCGAAGCGCCGGAATGCCGATCGCGATCGGGAGCCTGATCTTCTTCTACATCATCCACGTCGCCGGCGTCCGCTGGTTCGGCCGCATTCAGGTCTGGATGTGCGTGCTCCTCGGGCTGTCGATCGTCGTGCTCGTCGTTCCCGGAGTCTTCGCGATACGCCTGCACAACTATCGGCCGTTCTTCACGCACGGCATCGGCGGATTCGCGACGGCGCTGCCGCTCGTTTTTTTCGGCTATGCGGGCTTCGAGTCGCTGGCACAAACAGCCGGCGAAGTACGCGACTCGACGCACCGTCTTCCGCGGATTTTTCTTCGAGGAATCCTTGCCACCACCGTCATTTATTTTCTGATGTCAGCGGTCGCTTTCGGTGTGCTCCCCGGCTCCGAGCTCCAACGCGCCGCTGCACCGATGGCAGCGGTGGCGTCGCGCTATCTGCCGATGGGCGCGGCGTGGTTCGTGACGCTCGGAGCGGTGATGGCGTTGACGACATCGGTGAACGCCACGATGCTCGTCCCGTCGCGCGTCGGCATCATGCTGGCCGAGGATGGACTGGCACCGCGGTTCATCGGATCGATCGCCGCGCGCACTGGAACGCCTATCACCGGTCTGACGCTGACCTTGATCGTGACCCTACTGCTCCTGATCAGCGGCCAGGTATCGCTGGCGCTGAACATCGCTGTCTTCGCGCTCGTCGTCCTCTACTTTCTGCACAGCCTCGCACTGCTTGCGTTGCCGCGCGCCAATCCTTCGCTGTTCGCGAGCGTCACCCTCCCGCTGCCGTTATGGGTGCAGCGGCTCAGCGCGGCGATCTCGCTGCTGTTCATGGGCACATTGATCGTCGTGCAGTTGATGGGCGACGTCGATGTGCTGCGTCGCTTGTCGTTCCGCGAACGGATCGCAAATGCCTCGCTGACGACGATCGAACTGGTCGTGTTCTGGGGCGCGATCGGCGCGGTGCTGTATGGGATCGCTGGGAGACGTATCCGCAGATGACGCAGATCAACGCAGATGAAAACGGTTCTATCTGCGTAATATCTGCGTCATCTGCGTCATCTGCGGATCGAGTCTCCAGTTCGCTCATTTCACCGCGTAATCATCTCCATAGAACTTGCTGGTGATGCTCGTGTGGAAGTGGATCGCCTTGACGGGCGGGTATTTCGGATTCTCGATGCAGGGAAGCACTTCGAGCATCTCGTCTTCCCACAAATAGACGGCCATCGGAAACGACACGCGCGTTTGTGAACGCTGCGCGGGATCGCGCGGCTTGCTGACGCGGTGCGTCGTCGACGGGAAGATGTCGTTGCTGATGCGCTGCATGTAGTCGCCGGTGTTGAGGATGATGCTGCCCGGCGGCGCTGCGATGCGCACCCACTTCATGTTGCGGCGATTGAGGATCTGCAGACCTTCGACGCGCGGCGCGGGAAGGAACGTGAACAGGTCGATGTCCTCGTGGCCGAGGAGACGGGCGGCGCCGGTGGCATCATCGGCGGCGGAGACCGGCGGGTAGTAGTTGAGGCGCAGGCCGAAGTTCGTGCCGGTCAGCTTCGCGTCGTAGAGGTGTGGATCGCAGCCGAGGTAGGTGAGAAGGCTCTGCATGATGGGGAGGATCAGGCCCTCGTGAGCGTGAACGATTTGCTGAAAAAACGCGGCGTGATCGAGCATCGGCCAGAACGATGACGGATCTTCGAACGCCCGCCGGCAGAACACCCAACCCTCCACGAGATCGGGATGCATGTTGCTAGTCTCTTTGATCGGAAAGTAGCCCTGGTTGAGGGATCCGAATCGCTCGGCGCGGAAACGCATCTTGTCGTCGAGGGTCAGGGTCGTGAAGATCTCTTCGATCCGCCGCGCCGCCTCGTCGTAGAGCGCGATGTCGACGCCGTGACCTTCGATGATGGCGAATCCGATCTCGTGCAGCGCGTTGCCAAGATCGCGCGCAAACGCGCGCTTGTCGTCAGCGTTTCCGTGCAAGAAGCGGCCAATGTCGACGGTGCGCACGACGAAGTCGTCGTCGAACTGATCCTCGTCCAGACCCTCAGCAAGCTGGTAGGTCTGATGCTTCTCCACCTGATCGTAGCGGATGAAATCCTGGTTGGTGGCGCGGACTCCCTCTTCTTTGCTCTGCACGTGAGGCATCATAATCCCGCGCATGGAGATCGAGCTCGAAGGGGGATGCCGCGTCGTGCCGTTGAAGGAAGGAACGCCGGTCCGCGACGGCGCGTGGCGGGTCTGGAAACACTTCGGCCGCGAATCGGGCGCGCACGCGATCTCACTCCGTGTGCTCGAGCTGCCCGCGGGCGGATCGGCAACGCTTCGCAATCAGACGGCGGACGAAGTGCTATACGTCATCTCCGGCACGGGGAACGCGATCCTCGATGGACGCAAGCACGCGCTCTCGCCGGACAGCGGCGTTTACCTCCCTCCATCGACAGCGATCGAGATCGAAGCAGTCAACACATTGACCATCGTCAGTTCAAAGTGTCCGGACGACGGCAGCACGCTCGATGGCTACGAACCGGGAAGCGCGAATCATGACCAGCCGCTCGTCGTGCCGATGCACGATCGTCCCGTGCAACGGACCGGCGACCGCTGGTATCGCGAGGTGATCAACGCCGACGCCGGAAGCACGCAGGTCACGCAGTTCGTCGGCGGGATTCCGCCCGGCCGCGCGCCAGATCATTTCCACGAATACGAAGAAGTGATCGTCATCCTCGACGGCACGGGCGCGATGTGGGCGGGCAACACGAACACGCCGATCGAGAGCGGCTCGTGCATCTTCCTGCCCCGCCGTCAGGTCCATTGCGTCGAGAATCGCGGCGACGGTGAGATGGTCCTCCTCGGCGTCTTTTATCCGGCGGGGAGCCCGGCGGTGCGATACGCGGCGAAGTGATCTCGCTTCGATCGCGTGGGAGAATATTGGAAGATCAAATCGGCAAGAACGGATGAAACGCCGGTCGGCAAGCACACTCGGCAACCAAAGAAAAAGCATTTCACGCGGAGACGCGGAGCACGCAGAGAAAACCTCCGTGATCTCCGCGTCTCCGCGTGAAACGGTTTTGACGGAAGCCGGAGTCGGGTCGTGGTAAAACGCGAGCCGGACGGAAACGATAAGCACCCCATCTTCGTCAACAGCACATGCGCTGGGCCACTCTCGCAGTTCTCGTGCTTTCGGCCGCGAACATCGCCGCGGACACACACGTCACGCTGACGGGCGCTACGGACGGCGCTGAGGTCTGCCGCTTCCAGGCGCGCGACCGCGAGAAGCCGATCGAGCGCTGGCTGCGTGCGCAAACAGTCACTTGTGTAGCGTCGGATCAAACGCTGACGTTTCCGCCCGGACTCTGGAATGTCTTCGCGCGTGCGAAGGGAATGGTGTCGGTCGAACCGATTCTCGTCGATGCCGCGGCGGCTCCGGTGAACATCGCCATCGCTCTCGTTCCCGCGGCGACAGTCGTGCTGCAGCTTCCACCCGAAACGACCGGCGTCCTCTACGCGTCGAAGCACGCCAGCGCATTTCCGGCGGCGGAGCGAACAACCGTCCCGGCGGCAGAAGAGCTTTGGCTCATCGTCATCGCGAAGGGTGCTGCCATCGCCGTCGTTCCCATCGCAGCGCTCGAACCGGGAATCGAGCGCGTCGTCGATGCGCGCTCCGTGAGTAACACGCCCGCCGTTCTCGGGTGGCTCCACGTCTCCGAAGCCGATCGTGCCGCGCTGAAGGCCGCTCGCGGCGTGCAGTTGCCGCACATCGGACTCACCGTCGCGCGCAAAGAAAGTGTTGCCGCGTCATTGCCCGGTCACGACGACTTGAATGGAGCATTCGTCCTGTTTCGCGATGTCTCGGCAGGAGATGGCGATCTTCGTCTCGATGGGCGCGGCTGGCTTCCGTTCCGGCGCTCCGTTCGCATCGCCGCGCAGCCGCTCACCGTGATGCGCGAACCGATCGCGGCCCGCGCCTCGGCGACGGTCCTGGTGAACTGGAGCACGCAAGGTGATCTCGCCGCACTCGATCGCTCGCTTGGTTCCTGCGAGCCGCCGAAGGAGACTCCGCACTTCGAGCTCACGATCTCCTCCTGCCCTCCACCAAGGCCCGGGAGACCACTCGATCCCGCGGCGTGTACTGTCGTTCGCAAAGAGACGTTGCGCACCGACATGGATTTCGGCTCCGTGCGCGTCGAGGAGGTTCCGCCCGGGTGGTACCTCGCAGAGCTGCGCTACGGCAGGCTGCCCCCAATCGAAGAATTCACGGCGTTACCGCCGCTGCGGCAGATGCCGATCCAACTGCAGGCCCGTTACTCCGAGGTCTACGGCAGTCTGACCCGCGGCGGTGCGCCGCTCGATGAGGACGCCGAGGTTCACTTTCCGGATGGGGGCATCGGATTTTCGCCGCGCAAGTCCGGCGAGTATCGCGGCGTGGTGAGGGAGGGGTTCGGACCCGATTCGAAGATCGACATTGCCACGTGTAGCGGCAAGCGGTCCTTCGTGATCACCGACCGCGGGTTGGAAGTCTGGAAGCGGGCGCGGTTCGACATCGACATCCCCGACAACATGCTGACGATCAACGTCGTCGATACGTTCACAAACACGCCGCTGCCGATGGCAACGCTCAAGTACGTGATCATGTCGCTGCGCGTGCCGCGCCATCCCGTTCTCACGCTCGACGTCAGCCAGAGCAGCGCCGGCGATGAGGATGGCAAGCGCGCCGCGGGACGGTTCGTGATCAAAGGAGCGCCCGAGCGCGAGCTCCGCCTAACCGTGAGCTGCACCGGCTACAAAAGGCGGGACATCGAACCCTTCTCGATGACGAAGAGCGAGACGAAGGTCATCGACGTCGATCTCGTTCCCCTCGGCGGCTCCGAAGCGAAAGTCCTTTCCTCCCGTCCCTTCACGAACGGAACGATTTTCTGGTTCAACCTGTCTGGTGTCGAGACGGAGCGCACCGAGCTCGCTCCCGACGGTGTGTTCCATTTCGAGAAGGCGCATTATCGCGACGAGACGATGACGGTCGTGTCGGCCTCGCATCCGCTGTGGATCCTGAGGGCTCCCATGGTCGAACGCGCCACGCCGTTGCAGGTGCGATTCCCAGACTCCGCGCCACAACGCGAGGCCGAGGTTACGATCAACAACATGTCCGCGCGAACGGTGATGCAGATCGGAGTCACCATCGGCGGACTGCGCGTTCCGCAGCCGGCGTTGGTGCAGCATCTTGCGCTCCGAGGGACGGCGCCGCTCGTCAGTGCAGGAGTTTCGCTGCTCGTCCCTGCTCTGGCCGAAAGCGGCCCGATCGACATCCTGCGAGGAACGCTCGTCTTTCAACGGCCGGCGCTGGTCATGGACATCATGCTGCGCAACTTTGCTCCGGTTGCGACGAAGAGGCTCGAACCGGGGAGCGCGGCGGTGACCTTCGACGCGACGGCGAGGTAGAGCACAATCACTTGCTGAGCGGATTGCCGGGAAATAATCAGAGGAGAATGGGCCCATGCGAGTCCCCAACGTTCACGGCATCATTCGACGAAGATTGCTGGTCAACTTCCGAATCGATCCCGACGTTGCACAGAAGCAACTCCCTTCTCAATTTCGACCCAAGCTCCACGCGGGATACGCGGTCGGAGGGATTTGCCTGATCCGCCTCGAGGGAATCCGGCCCAAGCGGTTTCCCGAGATCCTCGGCTTCTCGAGTGAGAATGCGGCGCATCGTTTCGCGGTCCGATGGGACGGCGCCGGCGGTGAGCAGGAGGGCGTCTACATCCCGCGGCGCGATTCCGGATCGTTGCTCAACAGCATGGCCGGCGGGCGCCTCTTCCCCGGCGAGCAACATCGGGCGCGTTTTACCGTGACCGACGATGGCAATCGCGTCGAGCTGGCGATGACCTCGGCGGATCGCGCGGTCTCGGTGCATGTTGCCGGCGCCTCCGCGGATGCCTTGTCGCCGCAATCGATCTTTTCATCGATCAAGGAAGCGTCCGATTTTTTCGAGGCCGGCTCGCTCGGCTACTCGGCTACATCCTCCGGCCGCAGACTCGATGGAATCGTGCTGTGCGCGCAGAACTGGGAAGTCCACCCGCTGGGCATGGAATCGGTGCAGTCGAGTTACTTCGACGACCGCTCCCTTTTCCCATCGGAGAGTATTCGCTTCGATCACGCGCTGATCATGCGCAACATCGAACACGAATGGCTCTCCGCATCCGCCATGTCCGTCTGAGGCCGCAACTTCGCGGCATCTACTTTGCTTTTTCCGATCTAGGAGGATTTGCGAATGGCTGCGAAGAAACGGGAATTGATCGAGCCACACCCTGGCGACAAGCGCTACATCCGCCGCGATGATCAGGGACGCATCAAGGAGTCGGACGACGTAAGCCGCTCCCTCTCTCAGGATCAGCGGAAGAAGGCGTCGACGGTTTCGAAGCCTGGCCAGGGCGACAAGGGCGATCGCAAGCGTTAGCTTCCGCTCCAGTCCCCGCTGACAACGACGACCGGCTTGCCGCCGTCCGTCCGCGAGATGCGCGTGAGCGTCACGACGTAGACGGGTAGCGACGTTTCGCGTGCCACGCGCGCATCGAGATGCGACGGCAGCGGCAGCCAGTTGGGATGTGTATGCACGATGGCCACGGTGCCGGCGGGAAGCGGACCGCTCCAGGCCGCGCGGTTCAGTTCTCCATTGGCGCGCCAGCGGAGAAAGAACATGGCTCCCCTCGCGTCACGTATGAGGAACGCCGCTTCCTCCGTGCTCGCGCAACCATAGCGCGCTTCGCGGAGCAGCATGGCCAGCACTCCGTGAACCGCGGGTTCGCGAAGATCAACCGCCGCGAGCCTGATGACGAAGGCAGTGATGGCGCTCAGCATCATGACTGCTAAGAACGACCGGCAACGCGAAAGGTTTACGCGTTCCTGGGACCGCGGGCGTCCCGCCCGCTACTTACGCGACACTACACAGACTCATCGGGCCGCGGCGCACTCTCGAGGCCGCGGATGCGATCGAGAACGTGACGCACACGATCGCGATCCTCGCCCGCCGGCATTCGCTCTAACCTCTCAGAAACACTCTCGCGAATCGTCCGCCGTCCATCATCGTCCGCATGCCGGAACTTCGTCGCCAGCACGTACGAGATGATCGAGGCCTTCGATTCGGACAGGGCCACGAGATCGGGCAGATCGCGAAGCAGCCGCTCGATCGGACGCGCTTCCAGATCTTTCACGAATGCTTCCAGTTCGCTGAAGGTCTTGGCATCGATCGCTTTCATCACGATCGATGAGGTGGGGATTTTGTCGTTGCGTTCTGATTCCATAGGTAGATCTTTGATCCTACATGAATCGCGCCGCCTGGCAATCGGCGTTCGATAACGAACGGTTACGAAATCGAGAGACTGTCTCACGCGAAGACACGGAGAAAAACCAACTCCGCACCTCCGCATCTCCGGGTGAAACTGTTTTTCGGGCTACTGCGAGATACTTTGTCCTCATGAGCGAAAGTCCAGCCCTTCCCGAGACGCGCAACAAGACCGAGCACGTCTTCCCGGTTCTCACGCCGGCGCAGATCGCGCGCATCGCGCCGCTCGGACGCGTGAGGCCGATTCAGGCAGGCGAAGTGCTGCTCGAAGCGGGGGAACAGGCCGATCACTTCTTCGTCATCCTTTCCGGGCGTCTCGACATTCTTCGTACAACCGACGGAACGGAGTCGCTCGTGGTGTCGCACGGTCCGGGCATGTTCAGCGGCGACGTCAACATGCTGTCGGGCCGCCCAACGCTCGTACGCATGCGCGCCGGAGAAACGGGCGAAGTCATCGAGCTCGATCGCGAGCACCTCATGTCGCTCGTACAAACCGACAACGAGCTGGGCGAGATCCTCATGCGCGCCTTCATCCTCCGGCGCGTGGAGCTGATCGCACGGGGTGTCGGCGGTGTCATTCTGATCGGATCGACGCACACGCAGGGGACGCTGCGCATCAAAGAGTTCCTCACGCGCAATGGCCATCCCTACAACTACATCGACCTCGATACGGACTCCGACGTTCAGACTCTGCTCGATCGATTTCACGTCAGCGTCGATGACGTACCGGTGTTGATCTGCCGCGGCGAATTCGTCCTCCGAAATCCTTCCAATGAGAAGATCGCCGACTGTCTCGGCTTCAACGACGCCATCGATGAGGTGCACCAGCGCGATGTGGTCATCGTCGGCGCCGGTCCCGCCGGACTCGCCGCCGCCGTCTACGGCGCGTCCGAAGGCCTCGACGTTCTCGTGATCGAGTCGAACGCACCCGGCGGCCAGGCCGGCGCCAGTTCGAAGATCGAAAACTACCTCGGCTTCCCCACCGGCATCAGCGGACAGGAGCTGGCCGGCCGCGCCTACACGCAGGCACAGAAATTCGGAGCGCAGGTGATGATCGCGCGCGGCGCGAAGGAGCTCTCCTGCAGCCGCCGTCCGTTCGCCATCCTGCTCGAGAACGGATCGCGTGTTCCCGCGCGGACAGTGATTATCGCCACCGGCGCCGATTACCGGCGGCTGGCGATCGACAACCTGGCGCGATTCGAAGGCGCCGGCATTTACTACGGCGCGACGTTCGTCGAATCGCAGGCATGCGCAGCCGAGACAGTTGCCATCGTCGGCGGAGGAAACTCGGCGGGACAGGCGGCAGTGTTTCTCGCCGAGCATGCGCAGCGCGTATTCATCTTCGTGCGCCGCGAAGGGTTGGATGAAACGATGTCGCGCTATCTCATCCGCCGCATCGAACAGAATCCGCGCATCGAGCTGCGAACGCGCACGGAAGTCGTCGCACTCGAAGGCGAGGATCACCTCGAGCGGATCCGCTGCCGCGATCACGCGGAGAAAGCCGAGACTCTGAACATCCGCCATCTCTTCGTCATGACAGGTGCGGTGCCCAGCACGAAATGGCTGGACGGCTGTGTGACGCTCGACGAGAAAGGCTTCATCCGCACCGGCCCCGATTTAACGCCCGAACATCTCGCCGCCGCCGGCTGGCCTCTGAAACGCGCGCCGTACCTCCTCGAGACAAGCCTCCCCGGCGTCTTCGCCGTCGGCGACGTAAGATCCGGCAACGTCAAGCGCGTCGCCTCGGCGGTCGGCGAAGGCTCGATCGCGATCTCGTTCGTACATCGTGTGTTGCACGAGTAGTCCAGGTCCCCAGATCAACTAGATTCTTACGTTCCGCACTTCCGATGGACTCTCAGCGGGCAATGACCTGTCGCTTTCATCAGCCGTAGCGTGGTTGATGACTCGTCTCCCGGCTACATAGACAGCGAACCTCTGCAGAGTTCCACGATCCGTCACCCAGGCCCACTGTAATCGACCGAAGTAGCAACCAATAAACGCAGAAACGTTCTCCTTCAATCGTCTGGGTCCTACTCGACAACCGGCCTCGGCAAGGGCGGCTTCAGGCCGCGACTCCAGTGGCGGTGAGCGGCGATCGCGGCGATGAAACCTGCGGCGAAGGAGCGGCCCCGCGTCTTCGAGGTGACGACGCCCGCCAATGGATCGGCATCGGGCCCCGCCTCCGGATGCGCTTTCGCATTCGTGATACCGGCGGCATCGAGGAGCTTCACGCCGGCACCGCTTGCAGCGATCGGCTTGTAGTGCTTGAACGCGTCCTGCAGGAACTCGATCGCGGCGGGCTCATTCATCAACGCGGCGATTGCGGCGTCGCCGCCAGCGACGTAGACGGCATCGAAAAAGACCGAGCTCGCGGTGAGGATGCTGAACTCGGCATTCATCGGCGCGCCATCCGCGCCGGAAAAGGCGCCAACGTGGCGGCCGACGAGCCGCGGCATCGCTCCTTCGGCCATCAATGCCTTCTTCATTGCGTCGATGTCAGCGGGATCGCTCCCTTCCGCGACCAGGATGGCCACCTTGCGTGTGCGAATGTTCGGTTCAGGCTTGTTCGGAGTGAGCAGCATGCTCGTGGCCGGCGATGTCTCGACGTTGCGATTGACCGGTTTCGGCTGCCAGTCGCGCGGATTTGCATCGGCGGGGAAGCTCATGTTCAGCGGACCGCTGATCCGGGGGATCTTCTTCATCCCCAGTCCTTCGGCGACACGCTGCGCAAGGCCCATGTCGACCTGTGAAAGCATCGCCACCATCCGTTCGCGAACGGCGACGGTCCCGCAGTGTCCCAGTTCGAACTGAAGCGCCTGAATGATGTGCTCCTGTTCCGGCGCCGACTGACTCCTGAAAAACTGCAGCGCCTGCGTGAAGTGATCGAAGAATTTTTCGCTGCGCGCTCCCCGCACTTTGGTTCCCGCCAGCGCTTCCGGATGCGAGACGAAACCTCCGCTCTTGGAGCCAGCCTGAAACGGACAGCCGCCGCCGAGTGTGTTCGGCTCGTAGGCGACGCGTCCTTCGTTAATGGTCTGGCGCATCTGCCCATCGCGTTGAAGGTTGTGGACCGGAGCGACGGGACGGTTGATGGGGATCTCGTTGAAGTTGGGTCCACCGAGACGCTTGAGTTGCGTGTCGAGGTAGGAGAATAGCCGGCCCTGCAGGAGCGGATCATCGCTGAAGTCGATGCCCGGAACGATGTGCCCGAGGTGAAAGGCGACCTGCTCGGTCTCAGCGAAGAAATTGTCGGGGTTGCGGTTCAGCGTCATCTTCCCGATGCGGCGGACCGGCACGAGCTCCTCAGGAATGAGCTTCGTGGAGTCGAGAATGTCGAAATCGAATTTGTGCTCGTCCGCTTCGGGCACGATCTGCACGCCCAGCTCCCACTCCGGAAAGTCGCCACCGGCGATCGCATCCCACAGATCGCGGCGATGAAAATCGGGGTCCTTCCCCGAGATCTTCTGCGCCTCGTCCCAGACGACGGAGTGCATACCCTGCAACGGCTTCCAGTGAAACTTCACGAAGCACGACTTGCCGGCTTCATTGACGAAACGAAAGGTGTGGACGCCGAAGCCTTCCATCATCCGGAGGCTGCGGGGAATGGCGCGGTCCGACATCACCCACATCACCATGTGCATCGCTTCCGGCATGAGCGAGATGAAATCCCAAAAAGTGTCGTGCGCCGACGCGGCTTGCGGGACTTCGTTGTGCGGCTCCGGCTTCACCGCATGGATCAGGTCGGGGAACTTCAGCGCGTCCTGGATGAAGAAAACAGGGATGTTGTTGCCGACGAGATCGACGTTTCCCTCGTCGGTGTAGAACTTCGTGGCGAAGCCGCGAACGTCGCGAGCGAGATCGGAAGAGCCGCGTGAACCGGCTACCGTCGAGAACCGGACGAAGACGGGCGTCTCACGCGAAGGATCTGTCAAAAAGCGCGCTTTGGTGAAGCGCTTCATCGAGTCGTCGTAAACACGGAAAATGCCGTGCGCCGCAGACCCACGCGCGTGAACGATGCGCTCCGGGATCCGTTCATGATCGAAGTGCGTGATCTTCTCCCGGAGGTGAAAATCTTCGATCAGCGTCGGACCGCGCACGCCTGCACGGAGCGAATTCTGGTCGTCCTCCATTCGCAGGCCCTGGTTCGTAGTGAGGAAGTGATCGTCGGAGCTCTCGCGGTCGCGTTCCAGCTCGTCCAACTTCCTATTGCTCGTCGTGGATCGGGCGCGCCGTTCCTTTTCTGCGTCCGATTTCGATGCGCTTGCTTCGGTGCGCGCATTCGGCGCGGTCCCGCGCGGTTTGGCTTCCTTCGTTGGTGCAGTTCGCTTCGCTTTTGCCATTGGTCCCCCTTGGCGCAGTCTGAACCGCGCGCCACGTGGGCAATGCGCAAGGCTTGCCATGAGGGAACGACCGGCTACTCTTCGGTCGAATCGTTTTCCGCGCAGCGACCAGCTCCCCCGGATCGTCCGGCCGGCATCACCGCGCAATCACGAGCAGCGTGAGGTCATCGTAGCGCGCGCCGCCGGCGTGGCGCGAGGCCGCATCACGGATCGCCGATGCGATCTCGCGAACGCACGACGATGCGGGGAGCGCTCGCATTACTCCTTCGACGCCGAACTCCGGTCCGTCGGGAGCGGCAGCTTCGATGACGCCATCGCTATAGAGAATGATCTGATCGCCAGGTGCCAGCGAGAGCGTTGCCGACACCCATCGCGAGGACTCGACGATCCCGACGACCGGACCTGTCGCGTCGATCTCTTCGATGCGGCCGTCGGCGCGGCGGATCATCGGCGGGCAATGGCCCGCATTGACGATCGTCATCACGCCATCGTCCCGCAGCCAGCCGATGACGGCGGTGGCGAAGCGATTCGAGGGGAGCAGCGGCTTGAGAAACTGATGCAGACGCTGCATCGTCGTCGCCGGATCGCATCCGGCGCGCGCGCACGAGGCGATGCGGCGTTCCAACTCCTCCTGGATCATCGCCATCACCAGCGCGGCTGGCAGTCCCTTGCCCGCGACGTCGCCGAGGGCGAACCAGAGCCTGTCACCGGTGCGATGCGTGAACCAGAAGTCGCCGGTGAACATGCGCGAGGGGATCGAGATGGCGTGGACGTCGAATGTCGCGGTCACGTGGTTGCGCGCGCGGCGCGGCGTCGCAGTCGCGCGTGGGAGTGGCTCGATCTCGAATACTGAAGCAGTCATGATGATCTCCATTCAAGTTCTTCCACTCTCGGATTGCTCGATGCCCCCTCATCCGCCTTCGGCACCTTCTCCCCCACAAAAGGCGTGGGGGAGAAGGACGCTCCATGTTGAGTTTTCGTGATCATTCCATCCTCGGAACCTGCAAGCTCTGACAGCCCTCCCGGAACCGAACATTCGCGAGACGTCGAATCAGGCCGCCACCGGCTGGCAGTGACGGCACGGGCGATAGCCGTTCTCGAGCGCGTCATCGGCATCGCGGAAAGGCATCCGATTCTTTTCCTGGATCCGCTTCGCATCGCGGCAGGTCGGGAAGCAGAAGATGTGCGTCGTGCGCGATCCGATGTAGCGCACGTGCTCGCGCGCCAGTGCATCGAGCTCGTCGACATTCACCCCTTCGCGCTCCAGCAACGCGCGCTTCGTGGCGCTGCCGAAGATGTAGTTGCCGACGCCACCCGACGACGGCACGACGCGATGACACGGCACGACGTACGGAACCGGGTTGCGAGCGATGATGCTTGCGACCGCCCGCACCGCACGCGGCCGGCCAGCCTGGCGCGCGACCCACGCATACGTCCGCACCTCTCCGCGCGGAATGCGGCTCAGCGTGGTCAGCACGTCGTGTTCGAGATCGTTCGTGGCATCCAGATCGACCTTGGGGGAATTCACTCCCTCCCCTTGCACCGCCGCCTGCACTTGACGCCGCAACGCATCCGGAATCGCCGCAGGTTCGAGAACGCGTCCGTACTTTTTCGCATACGCCGCGCGAACGTCGTCGATCGATTTCGCCTCGGCGATCATCCGGATCCGTCCATTCGCGAACGCCACCCATGTGTCGCCGACGCGGTCGAAGGAATCGGCAATCTCCTCTTTGACCGCGTCGCGGCAGGAACGCTCCGGCACGACCGCAAGCGATTTGATTGCGTGCGCCAGATTGATCACGTCCGCCTGCGACTCGTTGCAACTGCGGCAGGTCTTGAAGTGCTGCTCCACCGCAATCTTCTCGATCGTCGCCAACTCGCGTGTCCGCAGCGCGTCGATCCGCGTCAACACTGTTCTACATTGCATACGCCACCCCCTTCTGGGTTGCCGGCTTCTCCAGCGCATCGCGCAACAGCTTGAGCGACCGGAACACCTTGCCGCGAAGAGCCGCCTCCGACTGACCTACCGTTTTGGCGATCTCCGCATACGACATCTCTTCCATGAACCGCAGCACGATCAACTCGCGCGCGTCGACGGGCAGCAGCGCCATCGCACGGCGCAGCAGCTCGATCTCTTCCCTCCGTTCCAGATCCGAGCCCTCCAGATTGACGAACGGCCCGAGCCTGCCGTCATCGAACGTCTCCAGCGGTTGCTCGAGCGTGCTCCGCTTCGAGCGCCGCTTGTTGAGGGAGAGATTGCGCACGGTCTTGAACAGCCACGGGCGCAACGCCAGCGTCGCGCAGCGCGCCTCGTCATACTGCCGCGTCAACGCCTTGTGCGCGCGCATCATCGCGTCCTGCACGACTTCCTGCGCGTCGAACGTGTTCTGCAGAATCCCGTGCGCGTACCCGAAGAGCGGCTGCTCGAATCGATCGATGAGCCTCTCGAACGCCCCCGGCTCGCAGCGATGGACAGCCACGGCGAGTTCGCCCCCATCGCCCAGCTCAGGCTCGCTCGCAGTCTCGCCGCCTGTCCAACTGTTCTTCATATAGGTAAGAACACGGGGAAAGGGAGTTTCGTTCGGGGCCTACTCGAAAAGCATTGTCACGCGGAGACGCGGAGAAAGCCTCCGCGGTCTCCGCGTGAACCCGTAACCCTGTTGCTTCGAAGGAGAAATCGAACCTCCCTACTCGTACCGCAGCGCGTCGATCGGATCCAGCTTTGCTGCTTTGTACGCGGGGTAGATTCCGAAGAACAGGCCGATCGAGATCGAGACCACCAAGCCCACGACGATCGACCAGATCGGCGTGGCCGTCTCCAGCGGGCTGACCTTGCGCACGACCAGCGCGATCAGCATGCCCGCCGCGACGCCGATGATGCCGCCCATCCCTGACAGCGTCATCGCTTCGGTCAGAAACTGCACGACGATGTCCCGCCGCACGGCGCCGATCGCTTTGCGCACGCCGATCTCGCGCGTCCGCTCCGTCACCGACACGAGCATGATGTTCATGACTCCCACACCGCCAACCAGCAGCGCGATCGATGAGATGAAGATCATCGCCAGCGTGATGCCGCCGGTGACAGCCTTGAAGTTTCCGATCAACTTGTCGGGCGTCATCAGACCGAAGTCATTCGGCTTGTTGAAGGGGACTTTGCGCCGCGCGCGAAGCACGGCGGTCCCCTCTTCCGTGATGCGATCGACCCATTCCGGTCTGCGCGGAACGGTAGCGATGTTCACACCCATCGTTCTCTTGATCGACGGGAAATGCGCATCGAATGTCGTGATGGGGATGAAGATGTGCGAATCGGTCGACTCGAAGAACGTTGCGCCCTGCTTCTCCATCACGCCGATGACCGTGAACTTGCGGCCGAAGATCGTCACTTCCTTGCCGAGGGGATCGCGGCGCTGGAAGAGTGTATCGGCGATGCCGGAGCCGACGACGATGACCGGCGCGCTCGATCGAACGTCGCTGTCGCTGATGAAGCGCCCTTCGCCGACAAAGTGATTGTTCGCGATCGTATAGTCCTGATTCACGCCTCCGAACTCGTCGGGCGTGGCCTGCTGGCTCTTGTAGATCACTTCCAGCGACGCGTTGTTGCCGTTCCAGTAACGCTCGGGCGAAACGGCCAGCATCGAAGGGCAGAGGCGCTTGAGCGCCATCGCATCCTCGTACGTCAGATCTTTCCGCATCCGCTGCGATTCGTCGTTGTTGCCGGGACCGAAGCGCGGATCGAATTTCTGGAACTGCACGAGCGTCGCACCGAAGGATTGAAACTCGCGCGTGACGTTGTTGTTGAACCCTTCGATGATCGAGACCATGGCGATGACCGTCGTCACGCCGATGACGATGCCGAGCACCGTGAGCGCGGAGCGGAGCTTGTACGCGGTCAGCGCGCGCGCGGCGAAGCGGACATTCTCACGGGCAGCAAGGATGTGGTCACGTGCGCGCATCACGATTACTCCGACCTCAACGCATCGATCGGCGGCAGGTTCGCCGCGCGCATCGCGGGAAAAAATCCAGCGGCGACGCCGGTGATCACCGCGATCATCAGACCGCTGATGACGAGCGAAGGTCTGACCAGCGTCGGCAACGGGAACACGGCAGAAATCACGAAACTGATCAGCGAGCCGAGGAGCACGCCGGCGATTCCGCCGCCAAGGGAGAGGAGAATCGCCTCGGTGAGAAACTGAAACTGGATGTTGCGTTTGCGCGCGCCGAGGGCGCGGCGAATCCCGATCTCGCGCGTCCGCTCGATCACCGACACCAGCATGATGTTCGTGATGACGATGCCGCCGACGACGAGCGAGATGCCGGAGATGAAGATCATCACCGCGAATCCCGCCGCCGAGATGCTCTTCCACAACGACTGCAGCGCTTCGGCCGAGACAACGCCGAACGGATCGTCGGCGCGAAACCCCGTCTTGCGCCGGCCGCGGATCAGCACGCGCACCTGATCGAGAGACTTCTCCAATCCGGGAACGCCGCCCGCCGCGCGAATGTAGAGATTGAGTCCTCGCTTCGAGCCAAATGCTTTCTGGTACGCCGTGAGCGGGATGTAGAGCTGATTGTCCTGACTTCGTCCGAGAACCGAACCCTGTTTGCGGAGCAATCCGATGACGCGCGCGGGGCGGCCGGCGATGTGAATCGTGCGCCCGATCGGATCGAGCTTGCCGAAGAGCTCGTCCTTCACGTCCGATCCGATCACCGTCACCATCGCCGCATGCTCATCCTCGGTACGCGTGAAGAAGCGGCCCTCCTCGACGTCGACGTTGCTGATCTCGCCGATGTTGGCCGTGCCGCCCTGCACACGAACGCCGCCCAACTTCTGCGCGCCGTTCTTGACGGTCATGCTGTTCGCTTCCTGCGCTCCGACGGCTGCGCACAGAGTGCACTGCGCGCGGATGGCCTCGTAGTCGTGCCAGTCGATCTTCTTGCGCTTCACCGCGGTCAGAAATTGCTCGCGGCTCGTGATGATGCCGAATTGCGTGACGACGTAGACGTCGGGACTGAGCGTGAACACTTTCTCCGCAATGTAGGAGTTCAGGCCGGAGATGATCGAGACGACGGAGATGACGGTCATCACGCCGACGATCACGCCGAGCAGCGTGAGGAAGCTGCGAAGCTTGTGCGCGGCGAGCGCGGCGACTGCGATGCGGAGAGTGTCCATGATGTCCTGGGTGTCGGGTGTCGGCTGTCAGGTGTCGGGTGTCGGGTGTCGATGACTCGTTGGCTGGCGCGGCCGACCGCGCGCAGCTCGAACCACTAATCCACTGATCACTAATCCACTGATCACTGATCACTGATCACTCATCGCTAGCCCTTCTTATCCCCGCTCGCTCCTTCGCCTTCCTTCTCTTTCTGCTCCTTCACCTTCGTCCCATCCTTCAACTCACGCAACGCGCGGAAGGGGCCGGTGATGATTTGCTGTCCTTCCTTTGCGCCGCTCACAATCTCGATCGCGCTGTCGCCGGAAAGGCCTGTCGTGACGGTCTCGAACTTCACGGCGCCGTTCTCATTGATGAAGACGCCTTCCTCATCCTGCGGCTTGCCGGGCGCACTTCCTTTTTTTTCGCGGACGACAAGGGCCTGGACCGGGATCGCCAGAGCTTTGGTGCGCGTGCCGGTGATGATGTCTGCCGACGCGGAGAAGCCGGGACGAACACCGGGCGGCGGATTCTCGATCTGGATCTTGACCTCGAAGTTCACCGCCTCCGTGCTGCCGCTTCCGGAAAGGCCGTTTCGTTTGATGGGACTCGATGCCACCTCGGTCACGAGGCCGGGGAACGTCTTGTTCGGATAGGCGTCGATCGTGACGTTGGCGCGCTGGCCGACTTTCACCGCCGGAACGTCGGTCTCGTCAACCTCCATCACTGCTTCGACGACGCTCATGTCGGCGATCGTCATGAGCACGGTGCCGGCGTTGTTCATCGTTCCGATGACGGCGACTTCCCCTTCCTCTACGGGAAGAGCGGTGACGATGCCGGCCATCGGCGCGCGCATCGTCGTCTTCTGCAGTGTGTCGCGCGCGGCGTTGAGGTTCTCGCGCGCCTGGCTGATGCGCTGCTCGAGCGCCATCACGTTGGCGCGCGCGGAGTCGCGAGCACTCTGGGCGCGATCGAGGTCGGCGCGGGGAATGATCTTCTGATCGAAGTTTTTCTGCGCGCGCTGAAAGTCCTGTTCCGCGGCGATCGCCTGCGCTTTCGCGGCATCGCGGTCGGAGAAGACCGCCTGGAGCGCGGCGTCGGCGCTGCGCGCGGAGGCAGCGAGTTGCTTCTGATCGATCTGCAGAAGGAAGTCGCCCTTCTTGACGACGTCGCCCTCGCGCACGGCCAGGTTGACGACCTGCCCCATCACGTTCGCGGAAAGATCCACTTTGCGTTTGGCGTCGATGCGCCCGTTCGCGGAGACCTTGCTCGTCAAATCCTGCCGCTTCACGTTGCCGAAGGTGACGGGCGTGATGTCTTTGCCGCGATTCGATACAAATCCGGCAGTGACCATGCCCGCAACGACGAGCACGACCACTCCGATGATGATTTTGGTGCGACGCCTCATGAACGGATCTCCTTGATGGGAGAGCTATACGGGAATGGTGCTTCGGGGTTGCGAATCACGAAAGTCAAAGGCGTTTCACGCGGAGACGCGGAGGGCGCGGAGTTGCTTTTCTTCGCGCTCCCCGCGTCTCCGCGTGAAATGCCTTTGTTTTTCAGTCATCCCGAACATTCATGAGAATGCATAACGATTTGGGCAGGAGTCGTACACTTGAGGTTCATTGGATCTGCAAGTCACCATCGATGGCCGTCCGCTGGTCGGGAACCGTACGGGAATCGGCGTTCACACCGCCGAGATCGCGCGCCGGCTCGGCGTTGACGCGCCGCTCATCGCATCGCATGCGGAGATCGCCGACCGCTCGGGCCTCGAGAACTGCCGCTTCCGCGTCGATCCGATGCCCCTTGGCGTGATCTGGCAGCAACTGGTTTTGCCGCGTATCGCGGATATAGGCGTGCTCTGGGCTCCGCACGGAACACTGCCGCTGGCGTTGCGCATCCCATCCGTCGCCACGCTTCACGACTTCAGCTCGCTCACCATGCCACTCCGTCATCGCGCGAAGACCGTTCTCTCCTTTAATGTCTTCATCGGACGAAGCCTGCAGATGGCCACGCGCATCGCTGCGGTGTCGCGCGTGGTCGCGGAAGAAGCGGTGCGCTGGTTCGGCGTGGCGCGCGAGAGGATCGAGATCGTGCCGAATGGCGTCGACGAATTTTTTGCTCCGGGTGACGGCGATGGCGAAGAAGAACCAGGCTACGTGCTCTTCGTCGGCACGATCGAGCCGCGCAAAGGGCTCGACGATCTGCTCGCGGTCTGGGATTCGCTGTCCGCGCCGCGTCCGCGGCTCGTGCTCTGCGGCGACGCCGGCTGGGGCGGCGTTGCGCTGCCGCGCGGCGCGGAGGTCACCGGCTACGTGGATCGTACGACGTTGCGCGATCTTTATCGTCGCGCGCGCGCGTTCGTCTATCCGTCACGTTACGAAGGCTTCGGCATTCCGCCGCTCGAAGCGATGGCGTGCGGTGCGCCGGTCATCGCCACGCGCACGGGCGCCGTTCCCGAATATGCAGACGGTGCGGCGCTGCTCGTCGATCCCGGCGATCGCGGCGGATTGCGCGACGCGCTCGTCCGGCTTTTGCGCGATCGGACATTGCGATCCGAGTTGCGCGAGCGCGGTGCCGGGCGCGCGCGAACGTACTCGTGGCAGCGTTCCGCGACCCTGATGACCGAACTTCTGGCCGAGGCAGGGCGATGAGAATCGGCGTAGATGCGAGGAAAATGGCCGATTTCGGGATCGGTACGTACATCCGGGAGTTGCTGCACGCGCTCACCGCGCTCGGGGGCGATGACACGTACATCGCCTTCGCGCCGCGGCGTCACGCGCACCTGCTGCCGCCCGGCGTGGAGCTCATCGAAGTCGACGCGCCGCACTATTCGATCCGCGAGCTCGTCACGATCGGGCGCGCGATCGATCGCGCGAAGATCGATCTCTTTCACGCGCCGCACTACGTCGTTCCCTTCACCAGCACTCCGTTTGTCGTCACCGTCCACGATCTCATTCACCTTCGTCATCCCAACCCGCTGGCGCGGACGTATGCGCGGCAGATGATCGGACGCGCGGTGCGCAGAAGCCGGCGCGTGCTGACCGTGAGCGAGACGGTGAAAGGCGAGATCGTGGCGACGTTCGGATGCAGCGACGATCATGTGGTCGTCACGCCGAACGGCGTCACTGCACCGTTCACGGCGGAGGGCAACGCGGCGGAAGGACGCTACTTCCTCTACGCCGGCAACGACAAGCCGCACAAGAACGTCGATCTGCTCGTCGATGCGTTCGCGCGGATCAGCGGCGCGTCGCTCGTGCTGACCGGCGCGCCGTTCGAACGGTTCCGCGACCGCGATGGCGTGATCATCAGCGGATTCGTGAAGGATGAGGAGCTCGCGGCGCTCTACCGCGGCGCGTTGGCGCTGGTGATGCCGAGCCGCGAGGAAGGGTTTGGACTGCCGGCGCTCGAGGCGATGGCCTGCGGCACAGCGGTGATCACGTCCAACGCGCCGGCGCTGGTCGAGATCACCGGCGATGCGGCGCTGCACGTTGATGCGACGATCGACGCGCTCGCCGATGCGATGCAGCGCGTCGCATCCGACTCCGTGCTGCGCGGAGATCTCGCGCGCCGCGGCATCGAGCGCGCGAGATTTTTCACGTGGACGCGCTGCGCGGAACGCACGCGCGACGCGTTTCGCGCCGCGATGAATCGCTGAAAAGGCGTCTTTTTCGTGGAACGGACGTGGAACATCGCGTCTCGATTACGATTTTCATAAACAATTGCTTGACAATATGGATTAACGATCGCATATTAATGACAAGTTAAAACGATGATCGCCAGGAACTGGAAAAACACCCACGAAGCTCCGGTCAATGTCGAAGGTCGTCGTCTCTTCACTCCCCGCCGTAATCCGAATCCGAAAAACGATTTGCCGGCAAAGTCCGGCGTTGTTTGCCAAGTAGGCGCGACCGTGAGGTCCCGTACGGCATGAAAGGTGGTGAGCTTAAAATGGCCGCAAAGAAAAAGGCAGCAGCGAAGAAGCCAGCGAAGAAGGCAGCGAAGAAGAAGTAAGCATTTCAATCGACTTTTGGGGAGTCGTACTCGAGGGGTCTTCGGACCCCTCGTTTTTTTTTCGATAACCTTTTCCCGCGCTCTCCGTTCTTCACAGGTGGAGAACCTCCCCATGCGCAAAACACTTTTCCTCGCTGCGTTGTCGCTTCTCGCCGCCGGAGCCGCGTTCGCGGATCGCGAAGTCACGCACGCGTTCTCGACCTCCGCGCCGCGCGCTCGGGTCCGCCGCGTCGTCATCGACATTCCGGCCGGCAGCGTGAAGATCCGCAACGGCGCCGCCAATCGCATCGCCGTCCGCGGAGAAGTCCGCCGCCGGTTCGACGGATATCGCCGTCGCGAGCGAGAACAGGCAATCGCCAACGACATCACGGCGGAGATCGTCATCGACGGCGACGAGGCGATCGTGCGCCGGCATTACGGACCGGGCGCGCAGAGTTGGAGTGCGAAGAGCATCCGCTCCGTCGTCGAGATCACCGTCGATGTGCCAACCGGCATCGACGTCGACGTATCAACACACTACGGCGAAGTCGACATCGAGGGCGCGTTCGGCAATATCAATAGCGATCTCCGCGCCGGCGAAGTCCACGTGCGAACCCCGCGCGCCAACGTCCGCGATCTTCGAGCCTCGGTGCTGATCGGTGAAGTGCACACCTACTTCGGCGACCACTACATCGAGAACGAGGGACTCTTTCCGCGGACCGCGCATTTCCACAACGCGGCCGGGCGCTCGGACGTCAGCGTCCACTCGACCTTCGGCGAGGTACACGTCACGCTGACGCAGTGATGAACGCGGCGGCCTCGTCACGAGTCGTGATGCGGCCCATGAGTTGCGCTTCGAGCAACGCGCGCTTCAACTGCCCGACGCGCGGACCCGGCGGGATGCCCGACAGCGATGCGATCTCGTCGCCGCTGAGAAACGTCCACGTGCCGAAGTCGGGAAGCGCGACCGGTTCGTCGCGTCCGAGTGCGCGAAGCATCGGCGCGAGTTGCCGGGCCACGCGCTCCCCCGCATCGTAGAGATCGAGCAGCGTGTGCGCGTCGCGCAGACGTTGCAGCGATTGCACATCGCGAAGCAGCGTCGCGCTCAACCGCCAGCGTTTTGCAAACACCTCAGGGTCGTCGATCAACAAAGCCAGCGCCGCCGCCACCGGCACATCGTCGGCGGCGAAGGAATCTTGATCGAGCGCATGCCCGAAGAGCGGGACATCGAGCGATGTGTCATGCAGCAATGCAAGCGCACGACGGAATGACTTCGCCGAGAAAATGACGAGCAACTCGTAGGCGACGCGCTCCACAGCCACGCTGGTGATGCGTCCGGCGCGGATGCGAATCGCCTGCAGCGTGCTCTCCTCGATCGCGAAATCGAATCGCACGGCCATCCGCACGGCCTTCAACATCCGCAGCGGATCGTCATCGAAGTTGCTGGCGTCGACCATGCGGACGAGCCGTTGCCGGAGATCTTCACGGCCGCCGTGCGGATCGAGAAGCGCACCCGATGCGAGATCGACGGCCATGGCGTTGATGGTGAAGTCGCGGCGGGCCAGATCGGCGTCAATGCTGCCATCGAGCAGCGCGGCGAAGTCGTAGACATGCGCGCCGTCGACGACGCGCCAGGCGCTGAGATGATCTTCGCGGCCGAGCCGGATGACCTTGCGCCCGAGGGTGCGGGCGCAGACGAACGGATCGAGACAGGCGACGTCGACATCCGCCGGCGCGGCGCCGAAGATCAGATCGCGCACCGCGCCACCGACGACGTAGGCACCGGCGGAGAGCCCGCGAAGCCGCGGAAAGAGGCGGAGAAGGTCGTCGCGGATATCTTTCACGGCGTCCACACGACCCTCCCGGCTGTCATCCTGAGACTGCCGGAGCCGCCGCAAGTTTCGCTGCGATCGCTACCAGCAGGCGTCGGCGGCGGAGGACGTCGAAGGACCCCCTTCCTACATTCCGATTGGGTGGTGAGGAAAAGCGCGGCACGTGGGCGGGGGATCCTTCGACCGTCCTCCGCCGCGAACCCTGCTGATGCAAACGCAGCGTGAAGGCGCGGCTTCGGCGGCTCAGGATGACAGGTCATAGGCGGGGGGTCCTTCGACCGTCCTCCGCCGCGAACCCTGCTGATGCAAACGCAGCGTGAAGGCGCGGCTCCGGCGGCTCAGGATGACAGGTCATAGGCGGGGCCTCCTTCGACCGTCCTCCGCCGCGAAGCCTGCTGATGCAAACGCAGCGTGAAGGCGCGGCTTCGGCGGCTCAGGATGACAGATCAGGCGGGGGGTCCTTCGACCGTCCTCCGCCGCGAACCCTGCTGATGCAAACGCAGCGTGCAGGCGCGGCTTCGGCGGCTCAGGATGACAGGTTAGGCGGGGGGTCCTTCGACCGTCCTCCGCCGCGAACCCTGCTGATGCAAACGCAGCGTGAACGCGCGGCTCCGGCGGCTCAGGATGACAGGTCATAGGCGGGGCCTCCTTCGACCGTCTTCCGCCGCGAACCCTGCTGATGCAAACGCAGCGTGCAGGCGCGGCTTCGGCGGCTCAGGATGACAGGTCATGCAGCGCCGCACTCGTTCTTAGTCCACCACAACATTCCGCAGCACTCCGATTCCTTCGATCTCCACTTCGACGCGATCGCCAGCCACGAGCGGGCCGACGCCGGCGGGTGTGCCCGTCAGGATCACGTCGCCGGGATGCAGCGTCATCACCGACGTGATGAACTCGATGATCACGCCGCAGTCGAAGACCATGTCGCGCGTGTTGCCGTCCTGCTTCGTCTCGCCATTTACGCGCGTGCGAAGCGAAAGGCTCGACGGATCGAGATCGGTCTCGATGCACGGACCCATCGGACAGAATGTGTCGAAGCTTTTTCCTCGCGTAAATTGCACATCTTTTTTCTGCAGGTCGCGGGCGGTGACGTCGTTGGCACAGGCGAAACCGAGGACGACGCTGCGCCAATCGGCGGCGGTAATGTTCCGCGCTGTGCTCCCGATGACGATGGCCAGCTCCCCTTCGAAGTCGACGCGCTGCGATTGGCGAGGGCGAACGATCGTTCCATTCGGCGACAGCAGGGCGCTCGGCGGTTTCAAAAAGATGATCGGCTCGGAAGGCGCTTCGTTGCCAAGCTCCTTCGCGTGCTCGGCGTAGTTGCGTCCTACAGCAACGATCTTCGTGGGGACCACTGGAGGAAGGAGCTCGGCAGTGGCCAGCGGAATGGCGTGACTTGTGGCCTGACCAAGCGCGGTCGCATCGCGGCCGGTGTACCGAACGATCCGGTCACCATCCGCCACACCGATGGCGACACGGCCCCCGTCGAGAAAGCGATAGATTTTCACGGCGGCGAATTGTAATCGTAGAATCCACAACCATGGCGCAAACAACATTGTTCAGCAAGGCAGATATCGACCGTCGTGTCGCGGAAATGGGCGCAGAGATCACCAAAGACCTGGCCGGGAGCGATCTCATCGCGCTCTGCGTGCTCAAAGGGGCGATGTTCTTCTGCAGCGACTTGATGCGGCAGATTGGATTCGATGTCGCCCTCGACTTCATCCAGATCTCGTCGTACGGCAATCAGAAGACGTCGTCCGGCGTCGTGACGATTCTGAAAGAACCGCAGCTCGACATGCGCGATCGCACGGTGCTGATCATCGAAGACATCATCGACAGCGGCCTGTCGATGAAGGAAGTCTTCCGCTACATCAAGCTCGACCGCGGTGCGAAGGAAGTGCGAACGGCCACATTCCTCGACAAACCTGCCGCGCGCAAGGTCGAGTTCCAGGCCGACTACATCGGGTTTTCCATCGACCCGAAGTTCGTCATCGGCTATGGGCTGGACTACGCGGAGAAGTATCGGAACGTGCCGGAGATTCAGGTATTGGAAGAGTGAAGAACCAAGAGTGAAGGGTGAAGAGTGAAGAGTGAAAGGAATGACCGAACCGAAACGCGATCTTCCGGAGCGGACCTTTGAATTTTCTCGTCGTGTCGTCAAGCTGTGTCAGAAGCTTGATCAATCTCCCGGTGTCAGTCGAACGCTCGCTCATCAGATTCTTCGCGCCGCTTGCTCGGTGGGAGCGAACGTTCAGGAGGGCCAGGGAAGTCAGAGCCGCGCTGATTTCATTTCGAAATACTCCATCGCCTGCAAAGAAGCGCGCGAAACTCACTACTGGCTGAGACTTCTATCAGAAGCCGGCGTAGTTCCCGCAGACCGCCTCTTGCCACTCATCGAAGAAGCAAATCAGCTCGTCGCAATCCTGACGACTATCGTTAGGAAAACTCGCGCCAACAACAAAAGGGCTCAAGGCTGACGCAAGAATTTCACTCTTCACTCTTCACTCTTCACTCTTCACTCTTCACTTCAAGTACTTCGTCATCAACATCGCGATCATCGCCGCGCCGAGTACGTAGCGGTAGTAGATGAACACATGCGTCGTGTGCGTGCGCAGGAAGCGGATCAGGAACCAGATCGATGCGTAGCCGGAGATGAAGGCCACGACGATGGCCACGGCGATCGGTGTCCATCCGAGTGCGCCGAGGGCGTGGCGCTCCTTGAAGAGCTCGAGCACGCCGGCGCCCCCAACTGCGGGAATCGACAAGAGAAACGAATAGCGCGCCGCAGTCGGGCGATCGATCCCTCGGAAAATCGCCGGCATGATCGTCGAGCCGCTCCGTGACGATCCCGGAATCAAGGCCAGGCATTGCCCGAGGCCGATGACGACGGCGTCCGTCACCGTCATGTCATCAAATCCTCGCAGCTTCCGCCGCTTCGCATACCCCTCGGCGATCTGCATCAGGATCGCGACCACGATCACCATCGTCGTCACGATCCACAATCCGCGAAACGTCGACTCGATGTGCTTCTTGAACAAGAGGCCGAGGACGACGATGGGAATCGTGCCGATGATGACGAGCCAGGCCTCGCGCGAGTCGGTGTCGATCAGAATCCGGCGCGTCATCAACCCGCGAAAGAAGCCGCCGATGAGCCGAACGATGTCGCGGAAGAAATAGATGATCGCCGCGAGCAGCGTGCCGAACTGAATCACCGCCGAGACTGCGGCACCGGGATCGCCCCATCCGAGAACAGACGGAACGATGAGCAGATGCGCGGTCGAGCTGACGGGGATGAATTCGGTCAGGCCCTGAACGAGGCCGAGGACGATGGCTTCGGTGATGGTCATTCGTGCTCCTGAATTGTGACGTCGGCGGTATGCGAGTTGTCGGTTGTCGGTTTTCTGTTGTCAGAACCGCACATAGCCGACAACTGATAACCGATAACCGACAACCGACAACTCCAGGAAAAACTACATCTCCCAGATCACTGGGAGAATCATCGGTCTGCGTCCCATCGACTTGCGGAAATACCGTTTGAGCAGACTGCGCATTCTCTCCTGCACCAGATCGCTGTCGCGCAATTCGTCGGGACCGCACGCGTGCAGCATCTGCACGAGTTGTGCGCGAACCTCGGCCAGGATGTCCTGACTCTCGTCGACGTGCAGCAGTCCGCGCGTGATGATCTCCGGTTCGCGTCCGATGTGGCCGTTCGAATCGATCGCCGTCACCACGATCACGAATCCATCCTCGGCCAGATGCTGCCGGTCGCGGACGACGATCTCCGGCACTTCCTCCGCCTCGCCGTCGATGAAGACTTTGCCGTAAGGGACGCGCTCTTCGAGGACGCGAATCTCGTCGCCGGCGATCTCCGCCACCTGGCCGTTGGTGATCACAATCCCGTGCGGCACGCCGACGCTCTTCGCCAGACGGGCGTGATGAATGAGATGACGCAGCGTGCCGTGAATGGGGATGAAGAATTTCGGCCGCGTGACGTTGAGCATCAGCTTCAACTCTTCCTCGCAGGCGTGACCGGAGACATGAACGTCGGCGTTCTCCCAGTTCAACACTTCGGCGCCGCGGCGATAGAGGTTGTCGATGACATGCGAGACGGCGCGCTCGTTTCCCGGAATCGTGCGCGCCGAAAGGATAACGACGTCGCCGCGCTTGATCTCGACCGACTTGTGCTCGCCGATGGCCATGCGCGAGAGCGCGGATCGCGGCTCCCCCTGGGTTCCTGTCGTGAGAATGAGCACTTCGTGATCGGCATAGTCGGACGGCTTGGCGTTCGCGCCAGGACGTTGTTCGCGCGCGATGCGCAGATAGCCGAGACGCTCGGCCGTTTCGGCGTTGTCGACGAGCGAGCGTCCGATGAGAAAAACCTTGCGCTTGTGCTTGCGCGCGGCATCGACAACCTGCTGCACGCGATGGATGTGCGACGCGAAGGTCGTGAGGATGATGCGCCCGGTGAGATTAGCGAAGAGGTTGTTGAATGAGTTTCCGACTGTTTTCTCTGACGGGCCGTGACCCGGCACGAGCGCGTTGGTGGAGTCGCTCATCAACGCGAGCACACCTTCTTCACCATATGCCGCGAAGCGCGCCAAGTCCGTTCGCTTGCCATCGACCGGCGTGTGATCGATCTTGAAATCGCCGGTGTGAATGAGCGTTCCCGCAGGCGTGCGAATGGCCAGCCCGATGGCGTCGACGATCGAATGCGTGACTTGAATTGCTTCGACGCGGAACACGCCGGCGTCGACGACGTCGCGCGGCATGAACGGCCGGAGCTCGACATTCTCGATCCCGAACTCTTCGAGCTTGTCGCGGACGAAGCCGAGCGTCAGCGGCATTCCGTACACGGGCACATTCACTGTCTCGACGAGGAACGGAATCGCGCCGATGTGGTCTTCGTGTCCATGCGTGAGAAACACAGCCTTCACACGCTCGGGGCGGTCGAAGAGATACGTCATGTCGGGAACGATGACGTCGACGCCGAGCGTGGCGGCATCGGGAAACATCATGCCGCAGTCGACGAGGATGGCGTCATCGCCGTACTCGTAGACCATCAGGTTCATCCCGATCTCGCCGAGTCCGCCGAGGGGAATGATTCTCAATGCGCCTGGCGGCGCGTTATCGGTTGTCGGTTGCCGGGTGTCGGTATCTGCAGTCATGTTCGCGGGACTCCGATGCTATCGCACCGACAACGGACAACCGACAACCGAGAACGCGCGAAGCGCAATCAGGGGTAAATCCTGTTCAGCGTGCGCGGATACGGAATCGTCTCGCGGAGATGCGGGACGCCGCTCACCCACGCCACGCAGCGCTCGATTCCCATGCCGAAGCCGGAGTGCGGGAACGTGCCGTACTTGCGCACGTCGAGATACCACTGGAACTTGTCGAGCGGCAGTTTGTGCTGCTGGATCCGTTCGAGGAGCAGGTCGTGATCATGAATGCGTTGCGAGCCGCCGATGATCTCGCCGTAGCCTTCCGGCGCGATCATGTCGAGACCGAGAACGACCGACGGATCTTCAGGATCGGGCTGCATGTAGAACGCTTTGATGTCGGTCGGATAGCGGCTGATCATCACCGGCTGATCGAAGGAGTTGGCGATGACGGTTTCTTCGTCGCCGCCGAGGTCGTCGCCGAACTTCGCTTCCATGCCTTTTGATGCGAGGAGCTCGATGGCCTGGCGGTACGTAATGCGCGGAAAAGGCCGCTTTACTTTCTCGAGCTTCGATTGATCGCGCTCGAGTGTTTTCAATTCTTCCTGACAGCGCTCCAGCGCTCGCCCGACGAGATACTCGACGAACTCCTCAGCCAGTGACTGCAATCCTTCGAACTCGAGGAACGCAACCTCCGGCTCGACCATCCAGAACTCGGTGAGATGGCGTCGCGTCTTCGACTTCTCGGCGCGGAACGTCGGACCGAAGCAGTAGACTTTCCCGAATGCTGCCGCGGCGGGCTCGAGGTAGAGCTGTCCCGATTGCGAGAGATAGGCCTTTTCACCGAAGTAGTCGGTCTCGAAGAGCGTCGACATTCCTTCCGCGGCGTTGGCGGTGAGGATCGGCGAGTCGATGAGAACGAAATCACGATCGTAGAAAAAGTCGCGAATCCCTTTCTCGATCTCGTTGCGGATGCGCAGAACCGCGTGTTGTTTCGATGACCGCAGCCAGAGATGGCGGTGGTTCATCAGGAAGTCGGTGCCATGCTCTTTCGGCGAGATTGGGTAATCGACGGAGGGACCGGTGATCTCGATCGACTCCACGCCAAGCTCGACGCCGCCCGGCGCGCGCGCTTCGGCACGAACGGACCCGGTGATGCGCACCGATGACTCCTGCGTCACTTCATCGGCAGCCTTCCAGGTCTCTTCGCTGACTTCCTTCTTGAAGACGACGCACTGCAGATAGCCGCTGCCGTCGCGGACGATAGGGAAAATCAGCTTGCCGGCGGTGCGCTTGTTGTAGAGCCACCCATCGATGGTGACGGTTTCTCCGACATGCTGCGATAGGTCTTTGATTCGAACGTTGGTCATAAAGGGCGGGGATTATAGCGTCATTAATTTAGGCGGCGAGGACGCCGCCTGGCCAGCCGGCGTGACGCCAGCGTTCCGCCGGCACGAAGCCGCCGTTGCCATGGACCGACGCGAGAAGGGTGCAAGTGCGGATGGAACGCTGGCGTCCTCGCCGGCTGGCTCGGCGGCGTCTCGCCGCCGTTTGCAAAGCCGATCACTCCGAGGTAGCCTTCTCGCTCCCACAAGCATCGGACGCGCTCTCTCCAAGCGCGCATGCGCCACGACAACTTCATCCCCCCAACTCACAATCTCAATCGACGATCAAGAGGCAGGCTTCCTCACTGGGAGCTCGACGAGTCGACATACTCGATCACGTTCCGTCTTCGCGATTCGTTACCCCGCTCTGTTGCCGAAATGCTTTTCCGGGAGCGCCAGCACATGCTGCAAACTGCGATGAACGCCGCTGAGCGAGCGGAGGCGGATCGGATGTTCAGCCTACGCCTCGATTCGTATCTCGACGCCGGCTACGGAAGCTGCATTTTGCGCGAGGACCGAAACGCGACCATCGTCGCCGGGGCGTTGCAATACTTCGACGGCACCCGTTATGACCTTCACGCATGGTGCGTGATGCCGAATCACGTGCACGCGATGATTTATCTCGCGCATGGATCCGACCTCGAACGCGTGCTGCACTCATGGAAGTCGTACACCGCGCATAAGATCGGACAAGGCGTGATCTGGCAGCGGGAGTACTTTGATCGAATCGTTCGCGACGAGCGTGATTTTCGTGATGCCCGCAACTACGTGCTGAACAACCCGGCGAAAGCGGGACTGCGCAACTGGAAGTGGGTTGGCTATGGCCGCAAGCATGAAGGCGGCGGGGACGCCGCCTAGCCAGCCGGCGGGACGCCAGCGTTCCGCCAGCCCAGATTGCGACAAAAAACGTGCAAGTAGCGGATGGAAGCATGAAGGCGGCGGGGACGCCGCCTAGCCAGCCCGTTACCGCGGCACCTTCACCGACAGCGACTGCGGGACGATCGTCACGACCAGGGGTGTGGCCAGGGTCACCACCTCGCCATCGACGCCGACTTGAAACACCTTCTTTCGCGATTGCACTTTGACGCGCGACGTCCGAAACGAGCGGAATCCTGGCGCCGTGTGCACGCGGCCCGCGAGGTAATGCGCGACGAAGCTCGTCAGCGCGAGCCGTGGCACGTGCGGCAGCCAATAGACCGAGAGCCGTCCTTCTTCGAGTGCCAGACGCGGCGCTTCGATCCCGAGCCGCGAGAGGTCGTACGTATTGTTCGAGATCATCAATACGTGCGTGCGCACGGCCTCCTGATGGTGTTCGCTTTCGAGCGTCACGGCGATGTGCGGATACTTGCGCAGCGTCGCGAAGGCCGCATAAATGCGCGCCTTCCAGCGCGGATAGTCGCGCCCTTTCTCTTCGCGGCGCGCGACCAGCTCCGGATAGAGCCCCATGGAAACGTTGTTCACGAAAAACCGTTCGTTGATACGCGCGGCGTCAATCGGCTTCGTCGCGCCCGAGGTGATCACGTCGAGCGCTTCGGGCCACGGCAGCGGAATCCCGAGGTCCTTGGCGAAGTGGTTGTAGGTGCCGACAGGGATGACGCCGAGGATGGCGTCGGTGTTCACGAGGGGTTGGATCACGGTGTTGATCGTCCCATCGCCACCCGCAGCGACGAAGAGGCGAATCCCCTCTCGCAGGCGCGTTCGAATCAACGCTGCGCAATTGAGCTCGCGGCTGACGCGGATCACTTCCAATCCGGCTTCGCCGGCGGCTTGCTCCAGCTCCTTTTTCTCCGCCTCGGGCATCTTCAATCCCGATGACGGATTGAAAAACATGAGGCCTCTTACTTTTTGGTCCGGCAATATCAACTCCCCTGCTGGCGTTTGCAAAACGGCAAAATGAAACGGACCTATCTACTCATCGCTCTCGTAATCACTCTGCAAGTTTGCATCCTCCCGCTCGTGGCTGCGGAAACGCCGAAAGAGTGCAGCCTCTGCGCCGGTGTGATTTCCGACCTGCAGATCGTTCCCGCTACGCCGCTGCCGCTCCTCGTGCGCGTTCGTCAGGATGACTTCGCGGCAGCCGGAACCGCGCTCGACGCCATGCCTCCCGCGATTCGCGCGAAGATGACTGTCATCGTCGGATACGCCGTCGACGCAGGCAAAGACCCGATGGCGGATGTCGAGACGCACACGCAAGCGGTCGTCGAGTGGGCGCGCGTCCACGGACCGTTCGAAGCGATCGGCATCACCGCCGATAACGTAGAGCCGTCGGTAGCTGGTTATGCGATCAAGCGGCTCGCCGTCTCAGCGCAAGGGCAGAACGTCGCGTCGAGGATCGTGTTCGACGCGAGCGTCCAGGGTCGGAAGCCGGGCGTCGAAGCAGCACTCTCGAGCACCACCTCTCCCGACCTCCAGACAGCGATTCCTGGCTCGCTTACGATGCTCACCGACACCGGGGCGCAGTCGTACGTCGATGTACTGCTCACCGATGCGGCGGATGTGAAAGCGACGCAGGCCTGGGTGCTGGAAAAAGACCCTGCCAAGAAAATCTGGGCGATCGTTCCACCGCAATCTCCCAACGTCTTCTTCGACGTCGCCCGCTCGCTTGCCGACGGCGCCACGCGCGCGTACACAAGCGCGCCCGCGACGGCCGAGCTCCTCACCGCCGCCGCGAGCTTCAACCGCGCGCTCATCGGCGACTACGCGTTCGATTCCACCGCGCGCATCGACCTGCTCGACGCGAAAGGCAACAAGGTCGACGAGCCGGCGCTGGCGTTCGTGCGCGGCGAGGATCTGCGCACCATCATCGTTCCGCGCGGCGACGCATCCGCGTCGACGATCGTCTCCCTAGCCGGTGACGACTACAAGAAACCGCGCCGCTACGACGCCGCCGGCGACAAAGATGTCACCGATGTCGGCACGAAAGGCGGCCGCTTCCTCATCGGTATGCCGCCCGTCACGAAGCCGTTCGTCTTCACGGTCGAGCACAACGAAGTGCCGCGCGCGAACGTCACCAAAGAAGCGGTGAACATCACCGGACATCGCAGCATCCCGGTCGAGGAGATCATCCGCAATCATCAGGTGTACAAGTCGTATGAGGAGTCGATCCAGCCGCGGTACGTCGCGCGCGACGCGACCAAGCTTCGCTTCACGATGACCGGCGGCGAAGCGATCGAAGCGACGATCTCCGGCGACTACTTCTCCGATCCCCTTGCGAAACCAACGCCGCGCGCCGACTGGGTGTGGCAGGACTTTTACCTCAACGGCGTGAAGTGGAAGTACGGGAAGATTCCGGAACTCCCGCTGATCCAGCCGGAGAAGGTGTCGCAGCTTCCGCTCGACATCCATCTCACGAATGAGTACCGCTACGAGCTCGTTCGCGAGACCGACCTCCTCGGCTATCACACCTACGAAGTGCGCTTCGAGCCGCCGGCCAAAGCGCCGGCGAATCTGCCGCTCTACCGCGGAACGGTATGGATCGACGCGCGATCGTGGGCACGCATCCGCCTCTCGATGGTGCAGCTCAACCTGACCGGCGAAGTGCTCTCGAACGACGAGCGCGTCGACTTTCAGCCGTTCGCGCGAACAACACACGCGCCACTAACGTCCGCAGACGTCACGAAAACGGATCCGCGCGAGATCCTCTGGCTTCCGCAGACCGTGAGCGCGCAGCAGGTCGTGTCCGCGGCAGGACGAGGCACGGTTGTCCTCCGCCAGACCGACTTCACCGACTTCCGCATCGATCCGGAAAACTACGAGACGCACCTCGCCGAGGCCGAGAAATCCGACGCGCGGATGGTCCGCGAGACCAAGGCCGGCCTGCGCTATCTGGAGCGGACCACGACCGGTGAGCGCGTCGTCAAAGAAGGCTTCAACTCTTCCCGCACTTTTCTCATCGGCGGCGTCCACCACGACGCCGGCCTGCAATATCCGGTCGTCCCCCTCGGCGGCATCGACTACTTCAACTTCGATTTCAAGAACACAGGGATTCAGACCAACGTCTTTTTCGCAGGCGTCGTGCTCGTGGCCAACGCCACGAATCCGAATGTGGCCAAGACGCACACAAACGTCGGCGTCGACTTTTTCGGCATCGCCTTTCCGTCGACCCAATCGCTCTACCGCAACGGCAGCGAGCAGCTCGGCGAAGAGGTGAAGGCGCTGCCGACGCGGATCTCCGTTCGCGCCGGCCATCCGTTCCTGCAGTTCGGCAAGATCGACGTCTCGCTCACCGCGCAGCACCTCACGTATATGCGCAGTGAGAACACCGCGGCGTCGTTCATCGTGCCGAGCGATACCTTCGTCATCACGCCGTCGCTCGACGCCCAGTACGCGCGATGGGGCGCGACGGTCACGGGCTTCTTCGACTACAACCGGCGAACGGCGTGGAAACCGTGGGGCAACCTGGCCGAGTACGATCCGAAGCAGAAGACGTTTCTCACCTATGGCGGATCATTGGCCAAGAGTTTCTACCTGCCAAAGTTCCAGCGCATCGGCGCGGAGATCGACTACCTCGACGGAACGCGTCTCGACCGCTTCTCACAGTACGGATTCGGTTTCTTCGGAGCGCAGCGAATCCACGGCATCAAGTCGGGCTCCGTTCTGGCCGATCGCGCGATCCTCGCCCATCTCTCGTACGGATTCGTCTTCTCCGATCAGTTCCGCCTCGAGGCGTTCTACGATCACGGCCTCATCGACAACAAGCTGGCCGGATACCGCCGCGAGCCGTTCCAGGGACTCGGCATTGCCGGGCAGACGGTCGGCCCGTACGGAACGCTGCTCCGTCTCGATATCGGCAAGACGATCGGACGCAACGCGCAGACCGGATTCGTGGCGGATGTGGTGTTCCTGAAGTTGTTCTGAGTGTAACGTTATTGTATTACTTTATGGCTATCCTTTATCGCCACTAATTCTAGTTCCGCGCGTCTTCAACTGTCGAAAACCGTTTCACGCGGAGACGCGGAGGCCGCGGAGAAAAGCACCGCGCTCTCCGCGTCTCCGCGTGAAACGGTTTCTGACTTGAATTGAACAGAGCCCCCGACAGAAACCGTGCGGGGCCAGCCGCTCGCACCAGCCGCAAGTCGTGCCCAACCCGGCCATCGAGGCGGCGGCCCCTGCACGCAATTACGTAGACGGACACGAAATCACAATTTCCGGCTTGCGATCACGATTGCCCCTTTGATCCCGCCGTGATCCGTCGGGACAATGCGCGCTTCGCCGCAGCCGTGCTTGCGCAGAATGGCCATTACGCGCAGTGGGTCGTACTCATTCATCTGCATGTAGGGCATCGAACGCTCGCCGCGGATTCGTTGCGCGATGCGGTGCACGAGCGGCACGCGCGCGCGGACGGTGCGCGCGATGCGGCGAAGAAACGACCCCGGGCGGCGAAAGGTGAATTGCAACGCGGCCACGCTGTCGTCCGAGAGGTGAGCGAGGAGATCGTCGAGCAGCGCTTCCCCGCGTGCGACCGGAATGTGCTGAAACACGATCAGCGACACGATGAGGTCGAATCGCTCGTTGGGGATGGATGACGAGAACGATGCCTCGGGCACATTCGCGCGCGCGAGTCGCAGCATGCTCTGCGCGACATCGACGCCGGCCACGCGTTCCACGCGCTTCGTCAACGCGCGCGTAAGCCGGCCGACTCCGCAGCCAAAGTCGAGCGCCGACTTCGGCGCGAAATCGGGACGAGCGATGAGATCGAAGATATGGGCGATGTCGGCGTCGCCGCTCGCGAAAAAGTCGCGGAGATCCTCGGACGACATCCGCTCGCGCAAGTAGCGCTCGTCCGTGAGCACAGCGAACCACGGCTCAGTCTCGCCGAGGGCGTTCCAATCGTCGGAGGAGCGATCGCGCATCGTCATTTCACAGTCATCCCGAGTCGCCGCAGCCGCGCCTCGGCACTAACTTCAGCCCCGGCAGGCATCGCGGCGAAGGACTCGAAGGACCCCCTGACCATGTGCCGCGTGGGTTGAGAAAAACCTCGGCATGGAAGTAGGGCGTCCTTCGACCGTCCTCCGGCACTTCGTGTCCTTCGGCGGCTCAGGATGACAGTATCGTAGTCGCCGGCATCGTCATCGCCGGCACGATCTCGATCAGCTCGCGCAGGTCGGTGATCGTCGCATCGGGGACGATCACCAGGCCGTGGTCGACGGGTGGGGCGATCGCGGTGCCGCGCGTTGGGGGATCGAAGAGGACGCCGGTCATGCCGAGGCGTTGCGAGCCGTGGACGTCGACGTAGAGGTTGTCGCCCACGAACATCATCTCGCTGTAGCCGACGCCAAGACCGCTGCGCAGCGTTTCGAAGATCGAAGGGAGCGGCTTGCAGACGCCGTGTTCGTTCGAGAAGACCATCGTGTCCATCAGCGAGGCCATGCCGAGGCGGTCGAGAATCTCGCGCAGGGCGTAGCCGGGAGTGCGGCCGGTGTTGCTGATCAGCCCGATGAGATAGCCACGCTCGCGAAGTGCTGTCAGAACTTCGACCGCGCCCGGCACCGGCAAGGGCAGAATCTCGACCGCAGCATTGGCGTAGACATCTTCGAGTGCGGCAAGCGCCGGCTCGCCGAACGTCGTGTGATCGAGGCCCAGCTCTTCGAGGAAATGCTCGATCTGCACGCGGCAGGCGATGTCTTCATCGCGCGACCAGTAGAGCTCGTAGCATCGATGCCAGAAGCTGCGATAGGCCTGCTCGATCCGCGCGGCGGTCTCCGGAAAGCCTCGCTCGATGAGAACGCGCTCCATCCGATCGAGGCGCAGCCGCTCCTGACGCCGCGACAATTCCGGCGAATCGGTGAGGAGCGTTTCCCATAGATCGAATGCGATGGCTTTGAGCATGTGGAGTTTCAGTGATCAGTGATCAGTGATCAGTGATCAGTGGTCAGTGGTCAGTGGTCAGTGATCAGTGGTCAGTGGTCAGTGGTCAGTGATTATCAGTGATCAGTGGTTGGTGGTTGGTGGTTGGTGGGTAAGTAGACAGCGATGAACAAAAGCTGCCTCAGCGACAGAGTTTTCGTATCCGTATTTCTACTCAGCACAAACTCTCCTGACCACTGATCACTAACCACTGACCACTTTCTCTTCGGTAGTCGCTAGAGAAAAAGAGAGGCTCGGCACCAAGGTCAAGAGTTTTGGAGTCCGTATTCGATTTTCAAGCGAACCCTCCTGATCACTGATCACTACCCACTGATCACTGCAATTTCACCCTTCCGCCGAATCCTTCTTCATATCCATGAAAGTACTGGAGCGATGGCTCCGGGTGCTGCCAGCAGTAGTAGCCGCTTCCGTTGTCGAAGTCGATGAGCCAGAGCCCTTTCACTTCGATCCCGAGCTCGATGATGGCGCCGGCCCAGTCGGTGATGATGCGCTCGGACTCCGCGGCCGCCGATTCGCTTTCCGGCAGCGAGTCGACCTCGGCCACCGCCTCCGCGGTAATACGACGTGCCTCAGGAAGCAGCGCTGCTGCCTCTTCGTAGGTGTAGGTTTTCCGATCGGTCAGCGCTGCACTTCGTCGAGCCATTTGTCGAATTTCTCCTTGATCTTCTTCGCTTCGTCAGCGCGGTTCGAGCGCCGCAGGTCGTCTTCGAGTTTTCCCGTGCGTTTCCGAATCTCTTCGATGTGGCGCCCGAGGGCATCGGCGCCTTCGGCTTTCCACTGCGGAACTTTCGACTTCAATGACGCGAGCTCCGCATCGAAATGCTTCTGATCGAGTTTGTCGATCTCCTGATCGGCGGCGTGTTTCATCTTCGCGATGAAGGGCTGCACCGCCGAGCCATGTTTGGCGAGCCATGCGCTCACGCCGTCCGTTCGTGCACGGAGCACATCGCCATCCGCGATCGGAGAACCGACCGCGAAGGTATTCGTAACGATGATCTTGTGCTCGTCGGCCGCGAAGTGAGAATCGCTCACCACGTCGCGGCGATGCTCGCGGTCGATCACGATCGAGACAGCGTCTGAGCCGTCGAGACGCGTCACTTTCTTCACGACACCGATCTTCGAACCGTCGGCCATGACGGGATCGCCGTTGCGCAGGGCGCCGGCGTGGTCGAAAACGATCGTCGCCTTCACCTCGCCCCGATGGACGAGCGCTCTCGCGGCGAACCACACCACGGCGACGATGACCAGCAGCACGAGAAGTTTTCGCATCATCGTTGCCATGTGAACTCACGATTGACGATTCGCATTCTGCATTGGCTGGTTTTGTGCTAAAAAACGCCCTGCATTCCCCCACCTCGTGCGGGGAAATGAGGAGGAGATACCGATGTCGGTTGAGGATCGCGTCAAATCAATTATCGTCGAGCAACTCGGCGTCGATGCCGATGAAGTCAAACCGGATGCGTCGTTCGTCGAGGACCTCGGAGCGGACTCGCTCGATACCGTCGAGCTGATCATGGCCTTCGAGGAGGAGTTCGGCGTCGAGATTTCGGACGACGAGGCCGAGAAGATCAAGAAGGTCAAGGACGCAGTCGAGTACATCGACAAACGCGCCGCCAAATCTTCGTAGTTCCATCCGGCACGGGCCCCACCCGGCCCGTGCCCCTCTTCGGGAATGATCCACGCATTTCCCATGTCCACACCCGTGCAGCTTCGCGAATACGCATGAGCAAACGCCGCGTCGTCGTTACCGGAATCGGAATGGTCTCGCCCCTGGGCGTTGGCAACGAGCCGACCTGGCAGGGCCTCATCGAAGGGCGCTCGGGCGTTGGCCCGATCACGAAGTTCGATGCCACGGCCTTCGCCTGCCGGATCGCCGGCGAGGTCAAAGGCTTCGTGCCCGAGCAGTGGATGGAAAAGAAGGAAGTCAAGAAGTCCGACACCTTCATCCACTACGCCATGGCCGCCGCGGACATGGCGGTGCAGGATGCGGGACTCGACTGCGCAAACTGCAACGGCGAGCGCTTCGGCGTGATCGTTGGATCCGGGATCGGCGGCCTCCCGCTGATCGAGGAAATGCACAGCAAATTGCTGGAGCGCGGGCCCAGCCGCATTTCACCCTTCTTCATTCCCGGCCTGATCATCAATCTAGCCGCAGGGCAGATCTCGATCCGCTACGGATGCCAGGGGCCGAGCTCCGCGCCGGCGACCGCCTGTGCCACTGGTGCTCACGCCATCGGCGATGCCTTCAAAGTCATTCAGCGCGACGATGCCGACATCATGTTCGCGGGCGGCAGCGAGGCCGTGGTCTGCAGCCTGGCCGTTGGAGGCTTCGCGGCGATGCGCGCGCTGACGACGCGCAACGACGACCCGGAGCACGCTTCGCGTCCCTGGGATCTGAATCGCGACGGCTTCGTGATCGGCGAAGGTGCGGGCATGCTCATCCTCGAGGAGCTCGAGCACGCCAAAGCGCGCGGCGCGTCGATCTACTGCGAGATCGCCGGCTACGGCATGTCCAGCGACGCATATCACATCACCTCCCCTGCCGAAGACGGCGGCGGCATGGTTCGCGTGATGAAAGCCGCTCTGCGCGACGCGCAACTGAATCCTTCCGCGATCGACTACATCAACGCGCACGGGACGTCGACGTCCGTCGGCGACCTGACCGAGACCGTGGCGATCAAAGGCGTGTTCGGCGACGACGCTTACAAAGTCGCGGTGAGCTCCACCAAATCGATGACCGGTCATCTCCTCGGCGCTGCCGGCGGCCTGGAAGCTGCCATCGCCGCGATGACGATCAAAACCAACGTCATCCCGCCGACGATCAACTACGAGACACCCGATCCCGCCTGCGATCTCGATTACGTTCCCAACACCGCGCGCGAGATGAAGGTGACGAACGTGATGTCGAACTCGTTCGGCTTCGGCGGCACCAACGCCACGCTGATCTTCAGCCGGTTATCCTGAGTTAACGTGCTCGGTGACGACGATTTCATTCCGAACCGGCGAAGCACGGAGAGGAATCCCCTGCTGAAGGCCGATGCTCGCTCCGTAGGCGGGGGATTCCTCTCCGCGCTGCGTCGGTTCGGAATGACAGATCGGATCATTTTCGTCATCATCGCGAAGTGAACTGCGACGCGCACGGATGATCACCGAAAACACGTTCACGCCCGCATGGTTCCTTCGCGGACCGCACGCCCAGACCATCTGGGGCCGCATGACGCGCCGACGCCGGCTCGTGAAACTCCGTCGTGAAACGCTGACCACTTCCGACGGTGACGAGCTCGTGCTCGATCATCTCGACGCGCCGGTCCGCAACGATCGTTTTCGATTCGTCTTGCTGCACGGACTGGAAGGAAGCGCAAACTCGGTCTACATGCAGGGACTGCTGTCGGTCATCGCCCGGCTCGGCTTCGCCGCGACGGCGATCAATTTCCGCTCCTGTGCGCGTGATCCGAAACGCTTCAGCGGAACGATTCCCAATCGCCGTCCGCGTCTCTATCACTCCGGCGAAACGACCGACTTCGATTTCGTTGTCCACACGTTGCGCGGCCGCGAGCCGAACGTCCAACTCCTCGCGGCAGGCGCATCGCTCGGCGGCAACGTGTTGCTCAAGTGGCTCGGCGAGCATCCCGGTCAGACCGATGTCACCGCCGCGGCCACGATGTCGGTTCCCTACGATCTCGGCGCAGGATCGCGTTTCATGGAAAGCGGCTTTCTTCCGCGCTTCTACGTCACGCGCTTTCTGGTGACGCTGCGAAAAAAAGCGAAGCGGATGTCGGCGCGTTTCCCCGAGGTGCGCGGCAAGCTCGATCTCGAAGGAGTGATGCGCGCCAGGACATTCCGCGAGTTCGACGACGCGGCGAACGGGCCCATTCATGGATTCACCGGGGCGGACGATTACTACAATCGCGCAAGCTCGATCTACTTTCTCCATTCCATCACCACGCCGACGCTCTGCATCAGCGCGGCCGATGATCCGTTCCTTCCGGCCAAAGTGCTCGAACGGGTGAAAGCGGTGGCATCGGACTCGGTCGAGTTTCTCATCACCGAACATGGCGGTCACACCGGCTTCGTCGCCGGCGACTGGCCGTGGAACTGCGAGTATTGGGCGGAAGAGATTCTCATTCACTGGCTGGCGGGACACGCGCAATGACCGGCCGGCGAGATTTGATCCTCCGCGCCGCCGCCGCAATCTGGGGCTTGGCCATCGCCATCTCACTTCTTCCGCTTTGGCTTGGACCGCCGTACCCCGGACAGTTGCCTGGCTACGCGAAAGCAGCCGGGCTCGATGCCCGTGCGCCGATGCGTTTCATCCTCGGCATGATGATCATCCCGCTCCTCTGGACGTTCGCGCTTCGCCCGCTGCTGGCGATTCTCGCGCGCGGCGAGACGCGTGCGTGGGCTCGCAATGCCTTTGCAGCCGCCGCGGCGGGAGCGCTCTGGTTCGTCATCATCGACCACAATCTGGCATGGGTACTGATCGCGCCTGCGCTGGTTCTGGCTTTCTGCCTCGCGATGCGGCGCGCCGACGCGCAGTTCTCGCGGCGCGATCTGATTCTCCTCCCTGTACTGGCGACGCTCTATCTCGCGTTGCTCGATCTCTTCGAGCTGCCGGTCGAGCAGTTGTTGGTCATCGCGTTGATCGTCGTGTTCATTGTTCGCATCGCGATCATCTTCATCCGCCGCGAGACCGGCCTTGCTCCGGCGCTCTGCTTTTCACTCGCGCCTCTCGGTCTGGCGCTGCAATCGAGTTTCAACGCGTACGGCGTGCGGCACTCGCCGTGGGCGCCGCTGGCGATCGCCATCGTCACGCCGTTTCTTCTTCGTGCGTTCGTGCGCGACTCGCCGGCGACGCGCGCTCGATTCCGCGCGGCGTTGCGGTACGTGATCTTCCCGCTGGCCGCGTATGCGTATTTGAGCGCCACCAGTCAATTTGCGACCGAGGGGATGCCGCGGGCGGATCTGTTCGAGGATCAGCAGCATATGGTTCCCGCGGCGGAAATGCTGCGCGGCGAGAAGCCGTATCGCGACATCATCCCTGCACATGGATTTGGGCAGGATGCATTGCTCGACTACGTCGCGCTGCGCACCGGCCCGGTGACCCTAGGCCGCGCGCTGAAGTTTCGCGGAGTCGTGTCGGGCACGATCGTCATCGCGCACTACGCGCTCGTCGCCGCAGTTACCGGCTCGCCGGAAGTCGGCCTGGCTTCGACGTTTCTGGCGATGCTCCTCGGCACCGCCGGCGGATCGTTTCGCATTCTCCCCTCGCTGGCCACGCTGGCGTTCCTCGCTTACGCCGTTCGCCGCCGCGATCCACGCTGGCTCATCGCGGCCGGCATCGGTGTCGTGATCTGCATCTTCACCAGTCTCGATCAGGGAGCGTATGCGCTGCTCACGATTCTCATCGCATCGCTCCGTTTCCGCGGAGAGAGAAAACGAGCGTTGATGTTCGCTGCGATCGGTGGCGGCGGCGCTGCCATCGTCGCGTTCAGCGCAATGGCGGTTTACGGCATCGCCGGCGATTTCGTCCGCGTTACGCTTTTCGAGATCGCCACGCTCGGTCCGGCCTACGTGCTCACTCCGTACGACGCGCCCGCCGCGCTGCAGCGAATCAACAATGTGCCCGAGGTCCTGGGAGCGCTGCTCGATAAAACGTCGTGGCAATACGTCTTCTGGCCGGTGATGATGTTGTTGACCGTGCTGGGCCTGACTGCGCGCACGTCGATGACGCCGCGCAAACGGGCGCAACGTGACGCGGTGCTCGCCGTGGGGATCTTCGGCGTCCTCACCGCGATTTCGTACGCGGAGCGGCATCATCTTCTCTGGCAGTTCGTCGCGGCGCCACTGATTTCGATCGCGATCTTTCGTCTGTTTCGCAGCCGCATACCGGCAGCACGCGTATTTGCATCCGCGCTGCTGGTCCTCGCCCTGATGATGGCGCAACCGACGGCGCACATCGCGATCGCCGGAGCGCTCCGCCGCTCTCGTGGTCCGACTGAGAGCGGATGGAAGGAGCTGGCGCTGCCACGAGCACGCGGAGCGCTGTCGAAGGATGCCGATGCCGTTGTGATCGACGTCGTGCAGCGATACGTGGCCTCGCACCTCAAGCCGGAAGAAACGTGGTTCGACTTCACGAACCGCGGCAATCTCTACTTCCTGCTCGACCGCGATTGCCCGATGCGACAGGTCGAGGTGGCGTTCTACGAGACCGAAACGCTCCAGCGCGACGTGATCCGCCGCATTGAGCAGAACCCGCGTATCCGCTTCGCACTCGTCCCGCCCTATCCCGGCGACAACACGTGCGTCGACAACGTGGCCAATCGCGATCGCGCACCGCTGGTGTACGCGTATCTGCAGGAGCACTTCACGCCCGACTACGAAGAAGGCGGAGTGATTTTCTGGCGGCGGAAGTAGCGTGGAGCGCCGTCATGAGGCGCCCGCAAGGATACGGTTACTGATAGCAGTCGCCGAACCATGCCTTACCAAGGGGTATGAAGGAGTTGACCGCCTTTGCTATTTGCGCTCCACGAAGTGGCGATGCAGCGAATACCTTCTTGCCGAGGCTGCGTACGAACGCGATGGCGGGCGTAAAATCGCCATCCGCCGATAAGATGTAGGCGCAATCGTATTGGTCGCGAGCTGCCATCGTTACCAAATCGACCGCTAACGATACGTCCACGGCTTTCTCTACATACACCGTTGCATCGCAGTGCTTCTTCGCTATCTCATTCAGCTCAGCGAAGACCTTCGGATCGATCTTCGTCGTCAGAGCGCCCAGATATTTCCTGAGCTCTTTCGCGGCCAGATCATCGGACTTGCGAGACTCAATCCTGCCAAGGTGAACGGAGATGCGAACATCCGCAGCTTCGAGACTAGCGAGAAAACTTCGCTGGTTTGCGTAGAACCCAGGATTCGATTGCTGGTCTACTTGCCCGATATAGTATCGGGTGGCAACCCATTCACGAGGCCCGAGTAGTTTTCTGGATATCTTCTTGTAACAAAGACGGGCTCGAGCCTCCACGCCGATTTTGCCCAGGCCATGGAACCAGTTGTTGCCGTCGATGAAAACGACAGCTCGGTCGGTCACGCTTGCTCCAAAAAACAAAAACCCCGGCGTGTGGAAGACCAGACACCGGGGGGGTTAATGGATCCATCCCCTTGAGGTGGACCCGCAAAGATATACAACCGTACACGGGAGAAGTCAATTTCCAACACGCCCATGCACCCACGACTGCGTTAGCATCGCGCCGATGACTGCTACCCTCGAAACAGCAGCCCGCAAAACCCCCTTGCTTGCGCGATTCGCGGCCTTCGTCGCGGAACGGCATCCGCTCGCGCTGCGGCCCGCGGTGACGGCGCTCGATATGGCTATGAGTGGCCATATCGACAACGAGTGGGACGCCGCGGAGATCGACGCCCTTCGCGATCCGCTGCGCCGCATCCTCAACCAGACTCTCTCCGATTTTCTCTCGCCCGATGCCAGCGCCGCACCAAAGCTCATGGGCGCTGTTCCCGAAACAACGCCCGGAGTCCTCGTCAGCGAACGCCTCCATCAGGCCGTCGCAGAGGTCGTCGACGCGTGCGACGGATTCCTTCGCCGCGAAGCGATCACGGCGTCACTCAGCGCGGATGAAAAGCGCGAAATGCTGCGCGGAATGATCCTCACGCGCGCCACCGACAACCGGCTCAAGCAATTCTTCACCGGTGGCGAAGTGCGCTACGGCTCCGGAACGTTTCAGGGGAAAGGGTTTCGCTCTCTCGGTCAGGAGGCGATTTACGCCGCCGCGATTCGTCTGCGACGCGGCGAGGAGTTCGTTTCCGCCGACGGCTGGCGCGGCGATGTCGTCTCCCCCATGATCCGCGACCTCGGCGTCGTCCTGTCCATGCACAACGATCCATCCACCGTGCGCATGGTCCTCAGCGCGCAAATGGGCAAAGCCGGTCCGCCGATGAACGGCAAAGACCTCCACGTCGGCGACTGGTCGCGCGGGATTTTTCCGGCGATGGCGCCACTGGGATCGCCGGCGCTGACGATCGCCGGAATCGCGATGGCGTTCTCGCGGGAGTCGGGAGTCGGGGGTCGAGGGTCGGAGAAAGATCCGCTCGATTCACGCACAGACACGAATGATTCTCCCTCCGACACCCGACACCCGAAAATCGACACCCGCGTAGCCATCTCCTTCATCGGCGAAGGCGCCACATCCCTCGGCGAATGGCACGAGGCGATCAATGCCTGCGCCGCGCGCAAGCTGCCTGCGATCTTTTGCGTCCAGAACAACCAGACGGCGCTCTCGACGACGCAACGCGAACAGTCCGCCGTGCGCGTGTTCGCCGACAAAGCGATCGGCTACGGCATCCCGGCGATCACGATCGACGGCACCGATCCCGAAGCGATCGCCGCAGCGTTCGCGTGGGCAACGGAACGAGCGCGCGCCGGCGAGGGCCCCGCACTCATCGAGCTCGTGGCGATGCGCATGTGCGGTCATGCCCATCACGATGACATGCTCTACCTAGGCAAAGATCCGCAGCAATCGTGGACGTATCCGCCGCTGACGGAGAGCGGCTATGCGAACCGTGATCAGTACGAATACTGGTGCCGCAAAGATCCGATCCCGACGTACGCCGCCAAACTCCAGACCGAAGGAGTCATCGCCGCCGGAGATCTGGAGCGTTTTCAACGCGAGGCCGAAGAGTTGGTGGAGAGGGAAGCGCGCGCCGTCATCGACGCGCCATGGCCTGACGCCGAGTTGGCCGGCAGCGGCGTGCTTGCAAACGAGCCGCGCCGCGTTCACATCGAAGTGCTGGATGAAAGCGTGCGCCATGCTGCGGCGAAGAACATCGGACTACCTCCGATCGAGGAAGCGCCGGCGTTCGATGCGAAAGGCAGGACGTTCCTCGAAGCGGTGATGCTCGGCGTCGGCGATGCGTTACGCAGCGATCCGCGCACGTTCGTCTACGGCGAAGATGTCGGGGGCAAGTACGGCAACGCCTTCCTTCTTCTCAAACCGCTGATGAAGGATTTCGGCGATCGGATCATGAATTCGATTCTCTCCGAGGGAGCGACGCTGGGCGTCTGCATCGGCGCGGCGCTGACGGGGATGCGGCCAATCGGCGAGATTCAGTTCAACGACTTCGTCGCCACCGGATTCAATCAGCTCGTCAACAACGCCGCGAAGATCCGCTACCGCTGGGGCGGATCGGTTCCGATGGTCGTACGCATGCCGTGGGGCGGATTGCGTCACGCCGGCCCGTTCCATTCGCAAAACACGGAAGCGTGGTTCTACCGGACGCCGGGATTGAAAATCATCGCGCCGTCGACGCCTTACGATGCGCGCGCGCTGATGGCCAGCGCTGTCGCCGATCCCGATCCGGTTTTGTATTACGAGCACATCGCGCTCTACCGCGATCCGCGAGTGAAGCAACTGCTCTCCGATGGTGCACCGCCGCCCATTCCGATCGGCAAGGCGGCTCTGCGACGCAGCGGCAACGATCTCGCCATCATCTCGTACGGCGCGTATGTACACGTCGGAATGCGCGTCGCCGAGACGCTGGCGAAGGATGGGATCGAGTCGTCGGTTCTCGACCTTCGCTCCCTCGCGCCGCTCGATCGCGCTGCGGTGCTGGCCGTGGCGCGCCACTGCAACCGCGTGCTGATCATCGAAGAAGACACACGCACTGGATCGATCGGCGAGTCGCTCGCGGCGATCATCCAGGAAGAGGCGTTCGAGTATCTCGACGCGCCCATCCGCATCATCGGCGCGCTCGACACGCCCGTGCCATATTCGCCGCCGCTCGAGGAAGAGTTCCTGGCGCGCGAGGGGCAGATCGAGAACGCGGCGCGATTGCTGGTCAACTATTGATCGTCATCGCGCGCTGAATGCATGAGCACCAACAACTAGAAAATCAGCTCCTGCCGCGGACAACTCGCGCAACATCTCGGCGAAATCCGGCGCGAAGCGCTGCTGGGTCATACGTTTCCCACATCATTTCGGTCAGTTGCCATGCAAGTTCGATCCGCTCGCCAGAAGTCATTCGCCGAGTCTCTTCATCGACAACAGGCTCCTCGTCCATCTTGTACTTTCGCAGAGTGATTCCGGTTCGCGCCACGTTCTAATTATATCCCGCGATAGACCCGCTTCACCCACGCCGCATCGGCATCGCTCAGTATGCTTCCAACAGTCGCCGCGGCATCGGCCTGCTTCGGATTGCGCTGGCCGAGGAGGACGGTAGCGTTGGAATTTCCGGCGAGGAGCGCACCGGTCAGCGCGTGGAGCACAGGCTCGCGCTGATCGGGAAACCTGCGCGTCATCTCATCGCGGGCGTAGCGCATGCGAACCAGGAATTGCGGATCGCCGAACTGCGGAATGCCACTTCGGAAATCGCCTTCGGGAAATGTTTGTGGCTCATCGTATTTGCCGAGGAGAAGTCCGTGCTTGAGTGGGGAAAAGAACGCGACGCCGGCATCGTGGGCTTCGACCCACGCTTTCAGTCCGCTCGACTCGTAGTCGTCGTCGATGACGTTGCGATACGGCTGTACGACATCGGGATCGACGCGCTCGATGAACTTCATGATCTTCCGTCCATCCCAATCGGAGAGGCCGATGAAGCGGATTTTCCCTTCGTCGCGGAACGCTCGCATCGCGGCCAGCGCGTCGTCAAAGTACTCGTCGTTCGGACCGAAATCGCAATGGTGAAAGTAATAGAGATCGATGACGCCGGTCTTCAGATTGCGCAGCGACGCCTCGCACTGCGCACGCATGTACGACGGCTCGTACCAATGCGAACCTTCCTCTTTCCGGTATCCGAACTTGGAAGCGACGAAGATCTCCTTGCGAGGTACACCTTCAGCAAACACCTCCCCGATCAACTCCTCGGCATGACCGCTGCCGTACGCATCCGCGGTGTCCCAGTGCGTGATTCCCTGCCGATGCGCTTCGACGAGAGCCGCTTTTGCCAGCCGATCGTCGTGACCGCTCCAGCCGACGGAGTTGCCGTCGGCCATGGTGGGGCCTCCATGGCCCCAAGTGCCGAGACTGATCGCGGGAACCTGTACGTTGGTACGCCCGAATCGAAGCATGCGCATTGGGGGATATTGTTTCACGCGAACGTGCGGATCGACCCTCCGCGTTCTCCGCGTCTCCGCGTGAACCGTTCTCTGTAGCCTGATGCAACAGTCACGATAGAGTCGCGGTTCACATGCCCTGCGTTTTCTGCAACGACCCGTGCGAGGCTGGCGAAGTAGTGTTCGAGGACGAAAAGGTCCTCGCCATCCTGCACAACGATTGGGCAGTGCGAGGGCACGCCATGATCGTCTGGAAAGCGCACATCGAGAACGTCGCAGACCTGTCGCCGGACGAGCATGCGCATTTCGCAGCGGTCCATCATCGCGTCGAGCGCGTGTTGCTCAACGCAACGGGCGCAGATCGCGCCGTGCTTCTGAAGCTCGGCATCCTGACGCCGCACTTGCATCTGCACATCTATCCCGTAAGCGCGGACTTGGATCGCGCACAAGTGATGGAGATCATCGACGCAACGACGGTCGATCCGATGAGCGACGAGGATCGCCGAACGCTCGTAAGCGCTCTTCGCTCTCGTCTCTCTTGACAATCCGGCCGAACTGAATGAGCATTCATTCAGTAATGGCCAGCCAAGCGACCGCCCTCCCCTCCCCTCCCGAGACCGCGCGCGGCACGACCAAACGCGAGCGCATTCTTCGCGCCGCAATCGAAGTCTTCGCGCAGAACGGCTACTTCAACGCGAAAGTCTCCGAGATCGCCAAATCTGCGGGTGTCGCAGACGGTACGATTTATCTCTATTTTGATGGCAAGGAAGACTTGCTGATCACCGTCTTCCGCGAGCACACGCGGAACTACCTGCAGTCGCTCGAACAGGCGCTCGCGCACGTGCGCCGCCCCGAGGAGCGGATCCGCATTGCCATTCGCCACCACCTCGAGACCCTCGGCCGTGATCGTTCGCTGGCAATCGTCGCGCAGGTCGAGCTGCGCCACAGCCTGAAGTTCATGAGCCTCCTCTCGCAGCAGGAAGTCGCTGACTATCTCAACATGCTGCGCAAGATGATCGAGCACGGCCAGTCGGACGGCAGCTTCCGACGCACGGTCCATCCGCAACTCGGCGCAAAAGCGGTCTTCGGAATCCTCGACGAGATGGTTACGTCGTGGATCCTGTCGGAGAAGGACTACGACCTCGCCGCCAGCGCCGACGCGATCGCCGACCTGGTGCTGACGGGGTTGCTGTAGCGCTGCACAATCTCCCCAGTGTGGATTTGAGCTTTTCCCGAAGGTTCTTCCACCCTCAGGGCGGTCATAGAATTCTGCTTCGGTGCATTGCCGAGGTATTTTTTCATCCGCAGATTGCGCAGATGGACGCAGATAGAAGAGATCCGCTGACCTACTCGGTGATTGGCGCGGCGATGAGTGTGCATACCGAATTGGGACACGGATTTCTGGAGGCCGTTTACCAGGAAGCTCTAGCCCGCGAGCTGGAAGCACGCGGAGTATCACATGTGCGGGAGGCTGCTCTTCCGGTCTTTTATCGTGGAGCCCTTCTCAAAACGACGTATCGCGCCGACTTCGTCTGCTTTGGCTCGCTCATCGTCGAGTTGAAAGCATTGAAGACTCTTTCGAGCATCGAGGAAGGCCAGACCATCAATTACCTCAAAGCGTCAGGAATGCAGAAAGCGCTTCTTATCAATTTTGGCGCTTCCCGCCTCGAATACAAACGCCTCGTCTTAAATCTGCGACCATCTGCGTCATCTGCGGATAAAAACCTCGTGGGCAGATAGCCCTACGCCTCAACCTCCGCGAAATTCACCGACACCAGCCTTGAGCAGCCGGCTTCCTCCATCGTCACGCCGTAGAGCACGTCCGCCGCTTCCATCGTGCGGCGGCTGTGCGTGATGACGATGAACTGCGTGTCGCGCGACATATCACGCACGAGTCGCACGAAGCGCTCGTTGTTCACTTCGTCGAGCGGCGCGTCGACCTCGTCGAGGATGCAGAACGGCGATGGTTTATAGCGGAAGATCGCGAACAGCAGCGCCAGCGCCGTCAGTGCCCGCTCTCCGCCTGAAAGCAGCGCGATCGATTGGTTCTTCTTTCCCGGCGGCTGCGCCACCAGCTCGATGCCGCTCTCGAGGACGTCTTCCTCATCGAGCAACTGCATCCGCGCCGTACCACCGCCGAAGAGCGAAATGAAGATCTCGGTGAAGTATTCGTTGACCGCGTGAAACGCGTCGCGAAACAGCTCGCGAGACGTGAGATTGATTTTGCGGATCGTGCCGCGCAGCGACTCGATGGCCTGCACGAGGTCGTCGCGCTGCGTACGAAGGAACGACTCGCGCCCTTCCAGCTCGTTGTGCTCCTCGATGGCCAGCACGTTCACCGGTCCGATCTTCTCGATCTGGTCGGTGAACTTCGCCACCTCCGCTTCCAGCGCGTTGCGCCCTTCCTCATCGGCCGGCGGCTCCACTTCCGCGAGCGCGTCGATTCCGGCGTGAAGATCGAGCGCGATCTGTTCGCGCAGGAGATCAAACGACGCTCCGGCGCGATCGCTACGCCGTTCGGCTTCGAACAAGGAGTCCTTCGCCGCGTTCCACTGCTCGCGCGACGCGACTGCCCTCGCCTCCAGCTCTTGCACCCGCACCTGCAGATCGGCCACTTCGGCCTCGACTCCGACGCGTACTTCGCTCAGCTCGTGCAACTTCTTCAGCGATTCGTCGAGCTGACCGCGCGAGCTCTCGACCGCCGCCTCCGTCTCCTGACGCTTCCGTGCGAGCGACTCGATTTCGTGCAGCAGACTCGTGGCGCGCGACCCGAGGGAGATGACGATACGCGAGAGGTTCTCGTGCTCGCGCTGAATGCCATTGACGTTCCCCGCGGCCGTCTCGACATCGACACGCGCCTTCGACGCCGCCTCGGTCACCGCCTCGAACGTCGCGCGCAACGTCGCCAGCTCCTCTTCGTGTTGACGGATCTGCGCCTGGACTTCCGCTTCCTGCTGTTCGAGCTGCCGCAGCTCTTCGATCGCCGCATTCTTCCGCGCGATGAGCTGTTCTTTTTCTTCGAGGTAGAGCGTCTGTTCTTCCGATGCAACGGCCAGATCGCGCTCGAAACGATCGAGCTCCTGTTTGGCGCGCTCGCGGTTGCCACGACGCTCTCTCAACTCCTGATCCGCAGCACGCGCACGCTCCTCGGCGAGAATGCGCGCGTCGTCGGCGCTGCGCAGATCGTCTTCGATCGTCTGCAACTCCTCGGCGATGCCGCTGGCGCGCGTCTCTTCGGTGCCCAGCAATGTCTCGAGATCCGACACCTCCCGCTTGAGCGAGAAGACACCCGGCGTTGCATTCGCCGACTTGCCGCCGATGACGAGCGGTCCGCGCACGATGTCGCCGTCGAGCGTGACGAACGTCGCGCTCGGACGTTCTTCCGCGCGGTCCAGCGCTTCACCAATCGATCCGACGATGTACGCCTCGGGCATGGCGCGCCGCACCGCGTCCGCGATCTCACCCTCACCGACGACTGCAAACTTGGCGTCGCCGCGGCGGCCGCCTTCGCCCGACGCAACGAAGTCGAGTGTGATGAACGCGCCGCGTCCTGCGCCGCGTTCGCGCAGCCGCCCGATGGCGTCGATCACGGTGCGTGCGTCGTCGACGACCACTGCCTTCGAGACGTCGCGGAGCAGCGTATCGAGCGCCGCTTCGAAACCTTCCGCTGCGCGCACCGCTTCCGCTGCCGGCGTCGCATCCGGAATCAACTCGAGGATGGCGCGGCGGACATCGGCGTCCTGTGACTCCATCGTCACGAGCAGCGTGCGCAACGAGTCGAGTTTGTACGTCATCTGCGACACGCGGTCGCGCGTTCCGGCCAGCGTGTCGCGCAGACCGTTGCGGCGAATCGTCAGTTGATCGGTCTGTGAGATTGCGTCACGCGCAGTTTGCCGCGCGGCTTCGAGCGCCTGCTCCGCCTCGCTCACGCGCTGATCCCAATCGGCGCTCAGTGTGAGCGCGCCGTCGCGGCTCTCGGTCGCACGTCGCGCCGACTCGCTCAACTTGCCGAGGTAAAACTCGCACTTCTCGACGGCGACTTCGATCTGATGCAGTTGATTGCGCGCCTCGGAGATGCGCCCGATCGTCCGCATCAGCACTTCCCGCGCGTCACCGAGCGCCTTCTCGTGGCGGCGCACTTCGTCGGAGCGCTCCTGACGATCCTTCTCCGCCTGCTCGGCGATTTCGCGAAGCTGGTTGCGCTCGCCGCGCGCCACTTCCAACGCCTGCGCACGTTCATCGAGCAGCGCCTGCTGTTCGAGCGCTTCGCTTTCGAGCTGCGCGATCTGCGTTTGCGCGTTCTCGCTGCGCTGCACCAGATCGCCGAGGTTCGTTTCGGATTGCTGGAGGAAGGAGCGAAGTCGCTCGACGTCGCCGGAGAGTGTGGCCATCTCCTCGCGGACATGCGATGCGTGGGACGAGCTCGAAGTCAGCGTGGTGCGATTCTCGGCGAGCTGCGCTTCGTCGCTGGCCAGTTGCGCGGAGAGCTCGGACTCGCTCAACTGCGCGGCGGCCATCCCGGCTTCTGCGGCTGCCTGCTCCGCTTCCGCGGCCACGATGCGACCTTTGTATAGCGAGCGCTTCGCAGTGGAGAGTTGCTCGCTCAGTTCTTTGTGACGGCGCGCTTTGCCCGCTTGTCTCTTGAGCGAATTCAGATTGCGCGTCACCTCGGAAAGCGTGTCGTCGATCCGCAGAAGATTCTGCTGCGTCTCTTCCAGTTTCAGCTCGGCGGCGCGTCGCTTGGTTTTGTACTTCGTGATGCCCGCCGCTTCCTCGATCAGCTTGCGGCGGTCCTGCGGCTTGTTGGAGAGGATCAGATCGATCTTCCCTTGCTCCATCACCGAGTAGTTGCGGATCCCGAGTCCGGTGTCCATGAGGATGTCGGAGATGTCTTTGAGGCGAACACGCTTGCCGTTGAGACGGAACTCCGACTCACCGGTGCGGAAGACGCGGCGGTTGATCGTGATGCGTCCGTCGTCGGCGGCGGGATGGTCGACGTCACCGTTGACCGTTGCGAGCGTGAGCGTGACTTCGCCCATCGACAGCGGGCGGCGCCGCGCCGAGCCCTGGAAGATGACGTCGTCCATCGTCTCGCCACGAATGTGGGAGGCGCGGTTCTCGCCCAGGACCCAGATGATGGCGTCGCAGATGTTCGACTTGCCGCAACCGTTGGGACCGACGACAGCGGTCATCGGAGCGGGAAAAGAAAGATGCGCCGGGTCGTAGAACGATTTGAAGCCGTGAATTTCTAACTTGTCGAGACGGAACATTGAATGAAAAGCACCTGACCGATCGATTTGAACGCGGCGGATGGTAGCAGCAATCCAGCGGCGCTGATGGGAGTGAATTGCCTGCCTGTAACTCTATCAAAACATAGGCAAATTCGTGGTTGACAGCATCGTGGCGCAATCGTTCCTGTGCAGGTCCTGCCCGTACAATGCGCACGCGATGACGCTCGACGATTTTCTGAGGCGAGAGATCGAAGTGGGAAGTTTCCCCGGCGCCGTCTACGCGATCGGCTCCTCCCGCGGTATCGAGCGCGAGAACGCGTTGGGAAACGCGGTGGCAGTGCCGCTGCGGATTCCGGCCACTCTCGACACGCTCTACGACTGCGCGTCGATCACGAAGCCGCTCGTCACCGCAACGCTCGCGCTGCAACTGCTCGATCTCAATCCATACGTTCGCAGCCTGCTCACGCATACATCGGGCATGCGCGCCTGGCTGCCGCTCTACCTCTACGACAACTATCTCGACGCCATCCGCGAACACGGCCCGGAGTACGAGCCCGGCACGCGCGTCATCTACTCCGATCTGAATTTCGTTCTCCTATGGTCGATGCTCCCGGATTTCGTCTCTCTTGCACGCGAACGAATCTTCGCGCCGCTCGGAGTCGAGCACGACGCGATGTTCCATCCGCTGTCATCGGAGCGTCCCCGGATCGCCGCGACGGAGTGGGGACAGCGGTACGAGGCGAAGATGGCTGCGACCAGTGGTCAGCGGACAAGTGATCAGTGGTCAGTGATCAGTGATCAGGGGCAGAGTGGCCAGCGGCCTGGTTCCAGCGGCCATCGGCCAGCAGTCAGCGGTCAGGAGCAGCCCGTTGTTCGCGCGTCGGCCTTCGCGCAGCGCGATGGTTTGATCTGGGGCGAGACGCACGATGGCAACTCGCACTTTGCCGGAGGGACGGCCGGCAACGCCGGCCTCTTCGCCACTGCACGTTCGGTGTTCCGCCTCGCGCAATCGTGGGTTAGCGCGGAGCTGCTGTCGCGCGCGCTCATCGATGAAGCGACCTCGAATCTAACTCCCGGCCTCCCCGACGCCCGCGGCCTCGGATGGCAGAAACCGACCGGAAGCCTGGCGACGTCAATGCTTTCGGACCGAGCCTACGGCCACACTGGATTCACCGGAACGTCCGTCTGGATCGAGCCGGAGCGCGAACGCATCATGGTGCTGCTGACGAATCGCGTACATCCCTGCGCCGCGCCGATCGCGATGCAGCGGATACGGGGGGAGTTTCATCGGTGGGCGCTACAGTAGAGCGAGGAAGTCGTCGACCGTCATGCCGGAACTGCGAATGAGTGATCGCAGCGTTCCCGTCGCAAGCTCTCGGTGGAGCGGGATCGAGAGGTTTGCTCTCACTCCGTCTTTGACGAGGACCAGGTGACTGCCGACTTGGCCCGAGACACGCCAGCCAGCTTTTTGAAACGCTCTCGCTGCCTCGCGACCCGAGATGTTGCCGAGGGTACCCACGACTAAACAGCGACCACGATGCGGTCAGCGTCAGGCATTTTCGACGCGGCCTTCTGATCTTCTGCCCAGAGCCAGCCGACGATTGCTTCCTTGATGTTATCGAGCGCTTCCTTCTCATCGCGGCCTTGCGATACGCAGCCCGGAAGTGCAGGACATTCGACGACGTACCAGCCGTCGGATTGTTCCATCGTGACGTGGAAGATCATGGTGAAGTTATACAGCGACTGGGCGGCTTGCGCTATTCCGAGACAGAGAGCCAAAACCGTTGCACGCGGAGACGCGGGGGTCGCGGAGAAAGGCCGCTCCGCGTTCTCCGCGTCTCCGCGTGAAACGGTTTTGACTTCGCTGGTACTATTTCACAAACTACTTTATAATACCAAGTCATGCGAATCCTTCGCGTGAAGTTCATCCTCCCCGCTCTCACCGAAGCGACCTCTCCCTTCTTCCGTCCGATCAAGTACTCGCTCTTTACGCCTCTCGGGTTGGCGACGCTCGCTGCCTACCTCGGGCCGGACGACGACGCGCGCATCGTCGATGAGCATGTGGAGGTGCTCGGCACAGACGACCGACCGGATCTCGTCGTGATTCAGGTCTACATCACCAACGCCTATCGCGCCTATCGCATCGCTGACACCTATCGAGCCAAAGGCTGCTTCGTCGCGCTCGGCGGACTGCACGTGACGTCTCTTCCGACTGAGGCGGCGGCGCACGCGGACGCGATCTTCATCGGCCCGGGCGAACAGACGTTTCCGAAGTTCCTCGATGACTTTCGCGCCGGCCGCGTCGAGCGCGTTTATCGTTCGACAAGCGGCCGCACACTCGATCGCGTGCCTCCGATCCGCCGCGATCTCATCAAGCGCCGCAACTACCTCGTGCCGAACTCGATCGTCGTCACGCGCGGCTGTCCGCAACATTGCGACTTCTGCTACAAGGACGCGTTCTTCGAAGGCGGCCGCGGGTTCTACACGCAGCGCGTCGACGATGCGCTGGCCGAGATCGCGCGCCTTCCGGGCCGCCATCTTTACTTTCTCGACGATCATCTCCTCGGCGATGTCCGCTTCGCCCGCGCCCTCTTCGACGGGATGCGTGGCATGAATCGCCTCTTTCAGGGCGCAGCGACGGTCGACTCGATCCTTCGCGGCGATCTGATCGAACATGCCGCTGCCGCCGGTCTGCGCAGCATCTTCGTCGGCTTCGAAACGTTGACGCCCGGCAATCTCGCGCGCAGCAACAAGCGCCAGAACCTCGGCCGCGACTATCGCGCCGTCGTCAACCGCCTGCACGCCCTCGGCATCATGATCAACGGCAGCTTCGTCTTCGGCATGGACGATGACGGCGAGGATGTCTTTCGCCGCACCGTCGATTGGGCGATCGAGAATGGTCTCACCACGGCCACGTTTCACATCCAGACGCCGTATCCCGGGACGAAGTTGTACGCGCAGATGCAGGCGGACAAACGGCTCACCACGAGCAACTGGGATCTGTACGACACGCGGCACGTTGTCTACAAGCCCGCGCGTCTGTCGCCCGCGGCGCTGGAGAAGGGCTATAACTGGGCATACCGCGAGTTCTACCGATGGTCGTCGATCGCGCGCGCGTCGTTGACGCATGGATCGGTGAAACATCAGACGAAGCACTTCTTCTATGCCGCCGGCTGGAAGAAGTTTGAGGCCTTGTGGAACTTCGTCATTCGCATGAAACAACTGCGCAAGATGACGCCGATGCTGGAGGCGGTGCTGGCGAAGGTGACGGCGTCGGAGGCTGATGAAGTCAAAAGCATTTCACGCGGAGACGCGGAGGCCGCGGAGAGAGGCAACCCCGCGTTCTCCGCGTCTCCGCGTGAAACGGTTTTGACTCTTCGCTACGCACCCCACGCGCTCCCCGGCGCCCATTCCGCGGCCTTTGCGCGCAATGCGGCCGCGCGCGCGGAGTCGCCGGCGGCTTCGGAGAGCGCGGCGAACATCACCAGCGTTTCGGCGAGGAGTGGGTCGGGATCGGTGTAGTCGTCGCGGAATCTCGTCTCCAGGAGCTCGACGTTGTCGTTAAAGATTCTCAGCGCGTCGTCTTTCTCGCCGCGTTTGAGTTGGATGTAGGCGAGGCCCAACGCCTGGAACTCCTGGATCTGGGGATGGAGCGCGATCGTCTCTTCCATCAGCCGCTTCGCTTCGTCGAGATCGCGTCCGAGGTGTGCGAGGGAGAGGGCGACGCCTTCGCGGGCTGCGGGATCGTTCGATTGGCGATACGCCGCGATCGCGTCGTCGAAGCGGCCGAGGAGTTTGAGCGCTTCGGCGCGGTGCAGCGGATCGTTGGTCGCGGCGGCGACGGCATCTTCGTAGCGATGCTGCTGGATGAGTTGTTGCGCGCTCGTGACCGGTTTCTGCGCGAGCATCCAGGCGGCGAGCCAGCCGATGAGGATCACGGCGGCGATGATGACGATGATCTGCAACATGCGGGTTGAAGTCTATGCGTTCTTGAAGGCTCTTCAGCGTTTCTTGATCGGCCCCTCATCCGCATTCGGCACCCTTCTCCCTCGGCTGAGAAGCGCCGTGGGGAGAAGGCCCTCGATCGAAAGGTACTGCGATTGCTCGTCACGCCCCACAAAGCGCCGCGGGGAGAAGGGGCGCTCGAACAAAAGGTAGTCTCTGTCATTCCGAGCCGGCGGAACCGCGGGGTGGAGTGGGTGGGCGGGAGCGGTGGAGCGCGGTCGAGGAATCCCCCGCCGACATCGAAAGACTCGCTTCGTGGGCGGGGGATTTCTCATCGCGCTTCACCGCTCCGCCCACCCTTCCACCCCCGCGGTTCCGCCGATTCGAAATGACAGGACGCGAAACGTGGTGCGCGGAACGACGCTCAGTGCTTCGCTGCAGATGATGTTGATCCGGCAAACGGCTTTGGCACACCGCCCTGCCCAACCGCGGGCTGCACCGGCGCGGCGGTTGGTTGCGACGCCGCTTGCTTCGCGGCGGCTTCCTGCGCCGCGGCTTGTTGTGCGGCGAGCACTTCGGGAGGCACGACTGCTCCCGGTTCGACAACGAACGTGCGCATTGTTTGCGGGTGACCGTCGAATGCGTACTTCAGGTCGGGCATCGGCTGCGGCTTGTTTTCGTCGCCTTGATTCGTCAGGTCGGTGACTTCGGTCAGCGGGATCGCAGCGGCGGCGGAGACATCGCGCGCGTTGCGGCGCGTAACGTACTCGTGCAGGCCGGCAAGGATGAGGATCACGACGCCGATGCCGAGGGCGATGACGACACCCTGGCGGTGGCGGGCGAACTCGACGACGTTTTCCGTCGCCGAAATCTTGCGCGGATGAAACACCTCGTTCAGCATCGCCTGCGTATCGACCGGCTTCTCGCCCGTGCGCGGGTCGGCGCCGCAATACGGACAAAGCCTGGCGACGGAATCGATCTCGTGCCGGCATGCGGCACAGACGATGCGGTCGGAGGAGCTGAAGGCCGGATCGGATGTCATCGTGGTCGCACCGTTATATCGACAGCGAACGTCGATGTCACGGGATGGCCGTTTTCCGTGGCGGGCCGGAAGCGCCAATCTTGCACCGCCGCGATCAGACGCGGCATTTCGCCGGGGATTGACTGCGCAACGTTGATACTTCGAACGTGCCCTTGCGGCCCGACGGTGAGAATCAGCCGCGCGTTGGCCGGACGATCGATCTGCATCGACGGCACCGGCTGATAGAGCGGAACCGGTTGCGTTCGATGCACCGCCGTTCGGACGACGGGAGTTTGCTGACTTGACGGCGAGGTCTCGCGGTGAGCCGATGTTGATTCGACGCCGCCTCCGACGGTTCGCGGATCGACGATTCCTTCGCTTGGCCGCGCTGCTTTTTCCGCGCGCGCACGCGTCGCTGCGGCCGAGTAGGACTCTGACGGAAGGGCGGTGGCGTCGGTGCGATCCCCAATCGACTCGGTGCCGCTTGCTCTTGGCGTTTGTGGCGGCGCGCTCGTCACTGGTGATTGTTCCTGCGTCGCTGCGTCAACGTCGACCGGCACCAGCACGACGGTGGAGCGAGGCTTGGAGCTGCCTATCGCGGGCTCGGCTGTGCTGGTGGACGCAGACGTCCCACTCGTTTCGTTCGCATCGGCGCGATGCACGAGCGAACCGATGAGGAACGCTGCGATGACCAGCACGAGGAAACCGGCGATGCCGAACAGCCGGTTGCGGATTCGATTGTCCGCAGGCGGTACATACGGCTTCGCCAGTGGAGCGGCCGGTATCTCCGCGGACTTGGGCAGGGACTGGTTCCAACTGCAAAAAACACAGGTCCGGGCATTTGCGTCGATCATCCGCTCGCAGCGGACACACGGTTTGTTCTCTGCCATAAGCACTCTTCTTTCATGAATCTGCTGCAACCGTCGTACCGCGTCGATACAATGCGCACGTGCTCTCACCCGAACAGCAGCTCGGACCCTACCGCCTCATCGCTCGTGTCGGTGCAGGCGGCATGGGCGAGGTGTGGCGGGCCGAGGATTCGCGGCTGGGCCGCATCGTGGCGATCAAGGTCCTGCCGCCGAGTTTCGTTGCCGATGCCGAGGCGACGTCGCGGCTCAAGAGGGAAGCGAGGACGGCGGCGCAGCTCTATCACCCATCGATCGCCACGATCCACTCGATCGAGCAGGATGGCGATCACATCTTCATCGTCGAGGAGTTCGTCGAAGGGGAATCGCTGACGAAGGTCATCAAGCGCGGCGGGCTTCCGGAGCCGGAGATCTGCCGCATCGTTCGCGCCGTCGCCGATGCGCTGGCCGAGGCGCATGCGAAAGGCATCGTTCACCGCGACATCAAGCCCGACAACATCATCGTCAGCGGCAATCGCGTGAAGGTTCTCGACTTCGGCATCGCCAAGCAGGTCGGCGTCACCGGCGCCGCTCCCGAGACGTTCGTCACGCAGCAAGGCATGATCCTCGGCACCATCCACTACATGTCCCCCGAGCAGGCCCTCGGCAGAAACCTCGACGGCCGCACGGATGTGTTCTCGCTCGGCGTCGTGTTGTACGAAATGGCCACCGGACGCAAGCCCTTCGAAGGCGAGACGATCACCGAGACGATGACGCAGATCATCCGCGACGAGCCGGCGGACGCCGCGATCCTCAATCCGGGCATGTCGGCCGGGCTGAAGTCGATCATCGAACGATCGATGCGGAAGAATCCGGCGGAGCGATTCACTGCCGCGGAATTGGTCTCGGCACTCGACGAACAACTCGGCCGGGCACGGACCGCGCCCTACACATCGGAGCAATCGGGCACACCGACCGTTGTTTCGTCGCCGGTCGCAGCCGCTCCATCCGCGGCGGCTCCGACGATCCGAACCGGACCGCAGGCCGCAACCGTGCAGCAGTCGGTGCAACCAGCAGCGAAGTCGCGGCGTGGTTTGCTGGCGGCCATACTCATCGTCCTGTTCATCGTCATGGCCGCTGCAGCGGTGGCGGTCGTATCACTGTTTCGCTCCGAGCCGGCGACAGTGACGACGCAGACGACGACGGCAAAGCCGGCCGCGCCGCAGTCATCGACATCCGTCAGTGTGACTGCGCCTCCCGAGGCAACGGTCGAAGAGACATCGACGGCGGCGGATACGGCGGACGACGCGTCGACCGAGGGATTGACTAGAGTCGGATCGGCAAAGCCGGCGACCGATACGTCAGAATCTGCGGATGCCGAGCAGGAGACCGTAACGGAATCGGCGCCGACGGAGGGCGCAGACGCTCTTTACATGCACGCAATGACGCAGATTGCCAGTGGCGATTCGATCGAGGCGAGAAAAACACTGCATCGCGTGATTCAGCAGGATCCGCATTACGCCAAGGCGCACTTCCGCATGGGCGAGATCGCGCTTCTCAATCGCAATCTCGACTACGCGAGCAAAGAGCTGCAAAAGGCGCTGGACGATCCGGACCGGCTCGGCGTACGCGAGGAGCGGCTCGCGCGGCTCGGACTGGCCTTGGCTGCTCACGAGCGTCCGGAGATCCGGCGGCTCAGCATGGAGATCTGGCAGCGCTGGCCGGGCGACCCCGACCTGATCCAGATGCGCGCGACGTTCCCCGGAATGTTCGGTGAAGGAATGCGCGATCGCGAACGGCGCTGGCAACGGCCGTAGCCGCGACATCGCGCCCACGTCACTCTCATCTTGAGAAACCGTCATCCTGAGCCGCCGAAGCCGCCGCCTTCACGCTGCTCGTACAACCGGTACACACCGGCGGCGGAGGACGGTCGAAGGGCGAAGGATCAGCACATCACCATCTCTGACGCGATCGAGGCGGCGATTCTCGAAAACATCATGGTCCCTGAGGTCGAGCGGATGATGAAGCGGTCACCAGAGTTCGCGCGTATCGCGAAGGATTGGATGCAAAGCGCAAAGATCAGGCGGACATGATGGCGACGAAAGGGAAGCGAAAAGATCCGACGGATCGATGCGGCAAGGGAATTCCTTCATAAGAACAGCGAGGACATACTCCGGCGTGCTGAGTCGCACGCCAGCGTGACGCGCGAAAAGTTGGTGCTGGAGATCGCGTGAGAGCGAGAAGCGCACATCACGTATCTGCCTTGGCTCCGATTATTAGGATGCATCCGCGTCCTTCTCGATCTAGTAGGGTCGCCGGTATCCCTGCTTCCGCCATCGCCCGATGAAGAGCGGTCCCGAATGTTGGTTGACTCCCGTGTAGCGTCATCGGTACGTCAAGAACAAAGATCCCGGAGCGGTAGTAATCGGTGTCACGGTTGGCCACATACTCCGGGCGCAGGACTGATAGAAACACGTGAAATTCCAGCGACACTAAAAGATCATGGAACTCCTGTGCGTACGGCGCGCAGTCACTGCCCGGCGCGTAATAGATGGCGATCCCCGGAATGCCGTGCCTGTATTGCCAAGCACGAGCGACACCTTGTAACCGCCCGCGAATGATCTCTCTCTCGGTTGCTGACAGGTGGCGTGGCGCATCACGCTCCATCGCCGCGAGAATCGGCACGACTTCCTGAAGTCGAAGTTTTTGGGCGGCCACAAGGCTTGCCAACTCAGCATTGCGCGCCTGAAGTTCGGCGATCTCTGTGCTTTGGGCGGCGATCTTTTTTTCCTGCCGTTCTCGCGTTTCCGCAAACTGCGGATACGAGACGCCGGTTATGGCTGGAACTCCTACGAGTCCATACCAAGCCGCGCGTGCGAAACAAATGACAGCGCCAACGAACGATGAGGTAGCAATTGCGACCGAAGTTTCCGGCGAAAGCCATGCGTGTGGAAACGTCATGGTCGCACCTATGCCGACAAATGCGAGGCCATACCCGGTCCACACCGCCGCCCATGTCGGATCGCGCTTGCGAAGTTGGACTGCTGCCATCGCGTGGAAGGGTATCGCACCACCACGGCCCAACGACCGCAGGTTATCGGCTGTTTTGAGAACAGGCCGTGGACTTTATGTGCAGACATCGGACTTAATGTGCAGAAAGGACTTTGTGTGCAAAGCCGGTCGAAGGACCCCCTGATTGTGTGCAACAGCGCCTGACGAAAACCATCGCAAAAGAAGCAGGGGGTCCTTCGACGTCCTCCGCCGCGATGCCTGCCGTTTGTCAGAGCAGCGTGGAGGCGCGGCTCCGGCAGTCTCAGGATGACAGCGAGGATGACGCGATCCGCTTACAATCCGCCCCGCTCATGTTCGACCCAATCCCATTCGCGAAACAGCTCATCGATATCCCGTCGCCGAGCGACGAGGAATTCGACGCCGCCGTTTTCCTGCACGACACGCTCGCCGCGCTCGGCTACGACTGCCGGCGTCAACCGGTCAGCCAGCGCCGCTTCAACCTCTACGCCGCAGCGGGCGGAAGACCGCGCGTCATTCTCAATTCGCACATGGACACCGTCCCTCCCTGGTTCGCTGCGCGCGACGATGGCGACACGCTCTACGGCCGCGGCGCGTGCGACACCAAGGGCATCATCGCGGCGATGATCGCGGCGGGCGAGCGGCTTCGCGGCGAGGGAATGCGCGACTTCGCGTTTCTCTTCGTCGTCGGCGAAGAGACCGACTCGATCGGCGCGAAAATGGCGAATAGCGAGTTTGCGGGACTCGGATCCGAGTTCGTGCTCGTCGGTGAGCCGACGGAATCGACGTTCGCCCGCGCCTCAAAAGGGGCGCTGACCTGCTTCGTGCGCTTCGACGGCATCGCTGCCCACTCCGCATATCCCGAGCGCGGCGACTCCGCGATCAACAAGATGGTCAAGGCGATCGCGGAGATCAACGCAACGAGTTGGGGTGCGGACGATGATCTCGGAGTGACGACGGTCAACGTCGGCGTCGTTCACGGCGGAGAAAAGCCAAACATCATTCCCGCTGCAGCGGAGTGTCAGATGATTTTCCGCACAGTCACACATCCCGACGTGGTGCAGGAGCGACTGCAGTCGATCGTTAGCCGCCACGGCGGCACGATCACTGTTTCGCGCGGCAATCCGCCGCAGTTCATGACGGTACCGGACGGCCAGCGCTCCGCCGTGGTGGCGTTCAACACCGACGTGCCGCACCTCGGCGCGCTCGGCAAACCGTTGCTATTCGGTCCGGGGTCGATTCTCGATGCGCATGGAGCGAACGAGAAGATCGGGAAGAAGGAATTGTTGGAATCGGTGACGACCTACGCCGACACAGTCCACTCGCTATGCCGAAACTGAACGAGACCATCTATCTTCTTGCCGCGGTCCGCACACCGATCGGAAAGTTCGGAGGAGGGCTCTCTTCCCTCACCGCCGCCGACCTCGGCACCGCAAGCGCGAAGGCGACGCTGGAGCGCAGCGGCGTCGATCCGTCCGCGATCGATGAGGTGATCCTCGGCAACGCACGTCAGGCCGGCGTCGGTCCGAACGTCGCGCGGCAGATCGCGATCCGCAGCGGGCTCGCGCACGAAGTTCCGGCGTACACGGTCAACCAGGCCTGCGGCTCGGGGCTGCGCGCGATCATGAACGCCGCCGATCAGATCCGGCTCGGGCAGGCAAGCATCGTCCTCGCCGGCGGAACAGAATCGATGTCGAATACACCGTATCTATTGCCGCGCGCACGCTGGGGCTACCGCATGGGCGACGCCGAAATCATCGACGGGATGTACCGCGACGGATTCATGTGCCCCCTCGCCGACGAGATGATGGGCGCGACCGCGGAGACGCTCGCTGACCGCTACAACATCTCGCGCGAGGAGCAGGATGCGTACGCGGTCGAGACGCAGCGCCGCGCCGGCGTCGCATACGACGAGGGACGATTCAACGATGAGATCGTGCCGGTCACGGTCGCCGGCCGGAAAGGCGACGTCGTCGTCGATCGCGATGAGCATCCCCGCTTCGATGCCGACCTCGGCTCGCTGGCGAAGCTGCCGCCGGTGTTTCGCAAGAATGGAACGGTTCACGCGGGCAATTCGTCGGGAGTGACCGACGGTGCGTCATCGATGCTCGTCGCGTCGGCGGCCGCGTTGCAAGAGCATGGCTTGACGCCGATGGCGCGGATCATCGGCTACGCGCAGGCGGGCGTCGATCCGAAGATCATGGGGATCGGTCCGGTGCCGGCGACGAAGAAACTGCTCGACGAAACGGGGATCGAACTGTCGGACATTGACCTCATCGAGCTCAACGAAGCGTTCGCGGCGCAGGTGATCGCATGCGATCGCGAGTTGCACTTCGATCGCGACAGATTGAACGTTCACGGCGGCGCGATCTCACTCGGTCATCCAATCGGTGCGACCGGCGCGCGGATCACGACGACGCTGCTTCACGCGCTGGCATCGCGCGACAAGCGGCTGGGACTTGCGACGCTTTGCATCAGCGGAGGGATGGGCATTTCGCTTCTGGTGGAGAAATGTTGAATGTTGAGTGTTGAATGTTGAATGTTGAATGAAGGCCGATTGATGAGGCAGAGCGGCGCGACAATATCTTCGGCACACCCAACGCAAAAAACGTCACCCTTTAAGCGAACTCATCCAGTATTTACATTCACATTTAACATTCAACATTTAACATTCAACACTTAACATTCAACATTCATGATCTTCACTGACTCCCACTGCCATCTGACCATGTCCGACGCGGACGGCAATCTGGCCCGTGCCCGCGAGGGCGGCGTGCGTGGATTCGTCGTGCCGGCGACCAAACTTTCCGATGCGCCCGAAGCGGTGGCGGTCGCGCAGCGCAATGACGATGTGTGGGCCGCCGTCGGCTTCCATCCGCACGAGACGAAGGATTGCGATGACGCGGCGTTCGCGGAGATCGAACGGCTGGCCGGCGAGCCACGCGTCGTCGCCATCGGCGAGTGCGGGCTCGACTACCACTACATGCACTCCCCGCGTGAAACGCAGATCGCCGTCTTCGAGCGGCATCTCGACCTCGCCAGGCGGATGAACAAACCGATCATCGTTCACAATCGCGAGTCGACGGAAGACATCGTGTCGATCCTCGCGAATGCCGGCGCGCGCGGCATCCTCCATTCGTTCACCGAGTCGGAAGAGATCGCACGCAAATTCATCGAGGCCGGCTACTTCATCTCCTTCTCCGGCATCGTCACCTTTCGCAGTGCCGAGTCGTTGCGGGCCTGCGCCAAAGCACTGCCTCACGATCGCGTGCTCATCGAAACCGACACACCGTACCTCGCACCCGTGCCGTTTCGCGGGCGCGACAACGAGCCGGCGTATGTCGTCAAAGTCGCGGAGCTGCTGGCGTCGTTGTGGGACGTCTCGCTGGCCGAGGTGGCGGCGCGGACAACGGCAAATTTTGAGAATGTGTTTGGAGTTACAGTCACCACTTTATCCTGAGCGAAGCGAAGGATCTCTAGTGCAACCGCGCGGGACGTGCTGATATCGACGACAGCGCGGCTGCACCGGAGATCCTTCGCTTCGCTCAGGATAAACTTCGCCCAATGCCCGACCTTTCCGTCGTCTTTCCCGTCTACAACGAGGAAGAAAACATCCCCATCCTTCTCGATGAGATCGCGAAGGCTCTGGATGGATCACCGTGGTCGTACGAGATCGTTGCGGTCGATGACGGCTCGACCGATCGCAGCCTGGAAGTGCTGCGCGCCAGCCGTTCGAAACATCCGACGTTGCGCGTGCTGACCTTCGCGAAGAACAGCGGACAGACGGCGGCGCTCGATGCGGCCTGGCGCGCGGCGAGCGGGACGTACGTGGTCTCACTCGACGCCGATCTGCAGAACGATCCCGCCGACATCCCGGCCATGATGCGAAAACTGGAGTCGAGCGGATCGGACATGGTCATCGGCGTGCGCGTGAATCGTCACGACACCTGGTCGCGCAAGATGCAGTCGAAGATCGGCAACGGCGTGCGCAACTGGATCACGAACGATCACATCACCGACACCGGCTGCTCGCTCAAGCTGATCAAACGTGTGGCGATCGACCGCGTGCGGCTTCACACCGGAATGCATCGTTTTCTGCCGACGCTGGTACGGATGCAGGGCTACCAAGTGGTAGAAATGCCGGTCAATCACCGCGCGCGGCAGTTCGGCGTGTCGAAGTACGGAGCGATGAACCGCGCCTTTCGCGGCCTCGCCGACTGCATCGCGGTGCGCTGGATGTCGAAGCGCGTGCTGAAGTACGAGGTGCGGGAAGTTCCCTAGAGTCTATCCTGAGCGCCAGCGAAGGATCTCCGGTGCGGCTGCGCGTGAAGTGCCGACAACCGGGAGCGCGCGGCTGCACTGGAGATCCTTCGCTGGCGCTCAGGATAGACTTCCTTCACCCGATGCACTTCCCTCTCTCATTCGACCCGCGCACGTGGCACTGGGACTTGCTCGCCCTCTTCGGCTTCGTGGCGCAGACGCTCTTCGCCGCGCGCTTCATCGTGCAATGGATCGCGTCGGAGCGCCGCAAGATGAGTCACGTTCCGGTGGGGTTCTGGTACCTCTCGCTCACCGGCGGACTGCTGATGACGATCTACGGCGTCGCCCGCCGCGATCCCGTCATCATCCTCGGGCAGGCTCCGGCATTGATCGTGTACATCCGCAATCTAATGCTCATCCGATCCGCACGAACTCGTTAGCCATGTTCGACCTCAACGACGATCAGCGAAAAACCTTACTCGGCATCGCGCGAAAATCGATCGCCTCTGTGCTCGGCGGACACGCGCCCGAGTGGAAGGCGGAGGATTTCGACGATCTTCTCCGCCGTCCGGCGGGAGCTTTCGTGACGTTGAAAACGCATGACGGCGATCTTCGCGGATGCATCGGATCAATTCAGGCAGTGCAGCCGCTTTTCCAGGCAGTGGCTTCGAGCGCGGTCTCGGCGGCGTTTCGAGATCCGCGATTTCCTCCGCTCAGTCCCGGCGAGCTCGATGCGCTCGATCTCGAAATCTCGGTCATGGGGCCGATCGAAGTCGTCGGCAACATCGAGGACATCGTCCCTGGCAGGGATGGTTTGATCATCAGCAAAGGGCGGAATGCCGGACTGCTGCTCCCTCAGGTCGCGACAGAATATGGCTGGGACCGCGAGACCTTCCTCCAGCACACCTGCCTCAAAGCGGGACTCCCTCGGGACGCCTGGCGATCAGGCGACTGCCGCATCGAGAAGTTTTCAGCCGTCGTATTTGGCGAATAACTCTTCTGTGCGCAATAAGTTGAGCCTTGTTTCGCAAGTCAGAGCTTGTGGATCGGCGGCATAAACCTCTACTCCCCCTTCGTTACCAGCGCCACGAGACCAATCTTATTCGTAGCGACAATAACTGTAGGGAGGACGATGCCGAAGAAGCCGCTGTCACTCACGGAATCTCTGTCCACTCGCTCGGCGAACGTACGCCGCAAGACGCAGTCTCACAAGTTTCTCCGCCTGATCGGTGGACGCGCCGCAGCGACGATCGTCGTCGGAGCGGCACTCTCCGTCGGCGGCGTAACCGAAGCGCTGCAGGGGGTGCACTTCCTCGTGCTGAAGGATATTGATGCCGTGAAGATCGTCGAGCAGAAGGGATCGCATTCGACGGTCGTCGCGAAGCTCGGCGACGACTTCGCCGGCAACTCCTTCTTCAAACTCTCGCGAAGCCTTCCGAAGAGTCTCGTGACGCAGCGCATCAATCTCTTCAACGAATCGTGGCTGCCCGAGAGCACTTCGTTCGCGCCGCCGGCCCCGCAGAAAACGGACGTCTTTCACGCGGAGATGCGGCGGATCAACGACGCGATTCGCAAAGAGTTTTTCGCCAACGCGGTTCCGTTTGGCGACATCATCCACGCCAAGTCGCAAAAATATGACGTCGATCCCGCGCTCGTCGCCGCAGTGGTCGAGACGGAGTCACGCTTCCGCACCAATGCGCGCTCGGAAGTCGGCGCGCGCGGACTGATGCAGCTCATGCCACGTACCGGCCGCTGGATGGGAGCGACGAACCTCTACAACGCCGAGCAGAATGTCGACGCCGGCGCGAAGTACCTCAGCTACCTCAATCAGCGTTTCGACGGCAACCTCACGAAGACGATCGCCGCGTACAACGCAGGCGAGGGCAACGTCCGCCGTTACAACGGCGTGCCTCCGTTCCGCGAGACGCGCACGTACGTGAAGCGGGTCATGTCGCGTTACGCCAAACGCAAGCAGGAACTGAAGCAGTACGACACCGAGCACGGGCCAGGCGCAGCCAGCGACGACAGCGTGATGACGCTGCGGTGAGGCAGCCGCAGCGCCAAACGGCGTGAGCGCGGACTCACTGGAGTCTTATCCCTTTGATCTGTGAATCCCTGCCCCAACCACTGAGCCCTGCTCACTGATTGCAGTTCCTGATCTCTGATCTCTGACTCTCTGATCACTGACTCTCTGATCACTGAATCCCCGCAAACCCTAACCCTCATCCCCTCCGAAACTTGACCGCATCGGCTTGTTGGGATAACGTTTTCGCCGACCTCGACAACCTTGGGAGGGGAAAATGGTCAGTGTGCGTAGGGTGGTCCCCGTTCTCCTGCTTGCGGTCGCTATCCCGATTTTCGGGGCGCCGAAGAAGTCTTCATCGCACCCGCCGCGCGATCTGCATCGCGTTGGCGACCATTGGACGGCGTACAACCCTCCCGATCCATCCACCTGGCCGGCTGGTGCCAGGACCTACACGATCAAGAGCGGCGACACGCTCTGGGGGCTGGCGCAGCAATTCTTCAAGAACGCCTACCTCTGGCCGCAACTCTGGGAAGGCAACACCTGGATCACCGACGCGCACTGGATCTACCCCGGCGACGTCCTGCTGATCGATTCGGAGACCGCGCAGCAGATTGCCGCGGCAACGACACCCGGAGGCACCGGCGCACTTCCTCCGCCGCCGGCCATCATGCCGGAAGACACCACGCCGAGCTCCGCCAGCACGTCCGTAACCTCAGGAACGACTGAACGCCGATTCATCACCGCTGCCGATCCCGCGGGCGGCAGCCGCAGCCCCATACCGCTCGGTACGGAAGCCGACGTCTACTGTTACGGCTACATCGGTGCCGACGGCGAATCCATGCCGAACTCCGTCCTCGGCTACGAAGATTCCGAACTGCGCTACGCCAAGGGGGCGGTCGAGCAAGTGATTTCCGGATCCATCGGCGATCTCGTCCTCATCGACGGGGGAACCGGCAGCGGACTCGTCGCGGGCGAGACCTACATGCTCGTCGACGTCGGCAACCTCATCAAACATCCAGGCAGAAAAATGCAGATCGTCGGACGCGAGTATCTCTACCGCGGCCAGGTGAAGATCCTCTGCGCGGAGGACCGCAGCGCCCGCGGCATCATCACGCAATCGTGTACGGAGATTCGCGTCGGCACGCACCTGAAGGCGATGCCGCAGATTCCCATCCCGCTCGCACGCGTCCCCGACATGCCGGCCTTCTGCGATCCCTCCAGCGGCAAGCGAAATGGCTACATCATCGGAGCCCAGGGTGGATGGGATGAAGCGCTCGGCGAGGGCATTCTCGTCGAAGTAAACCTCGGACAGGCCGATCAGATTCAGCCCGGCGATTTCTTGACCGTCTACAGCGAAGACGTCGCCCCCGGCCTTCCCCGCCAAGTCCTCGGCGAAGTCGGCATCCTCACGACGAACACACACACCGCAACGGGAAAGATCGTAGCCATGCGCTATTCGATGAAAATCGGCGACCATGTAGAAATACGTTAAAGAGTGAAGGGTGAAGAGTGAAAGAAGTCACTGAGACGCTTTCACTCTTCTCACTTCACTCTTCTCACTTCACTCTTCTCACTTCACCCTTCTCACTTCACCCTTCTCACTTCACCCTTCACCCTTCACCCTTCACTCTTCTCACTTCACTCTTCTCACTTCTACGATTTCCCTCGACTCCGCCCGTCCTTTTGTTAGAATCGCCCGTCCGGGTCCATAGCTCAGCGGTTAGAGCTACCGGCTCATAACCGGCAGGTCCCAGGTTCGAATCCTGGTGGACCCACCAGGAAATCGATGCTGAACAACATCCCGAACATGACGAGCGATCTACTGAACTGCTATTGCCGGCACGCCGGAGGATCGCTCATCCCTTCCCTACCGATGCTCGAGCGGCAAGCCGGGCACGCGCATTCCGCACAGGCGTTCCCTCACTGGAACGCCGTTTTCGTTTCTGGAGGTCTGGTTGAATCAGGACGTTGAAAAACTTTGGGAGTTGCAAACAGTCCTGTCGGCGCTCGGAGACCGCGAAAAACAACTGACGAACAAACCGGAGTCCTTCGCGGCCGTCGATCGCGAGTGGCAGGGCGTCAACGCGGATATGGAGAGGCTGCTGCAACAGATCGAGCAGCTTTCCCGCGAACGCCGGCGCGTCGACGGCGAGCTGACGGATCACCAGGAGCTGCTCAAGAAATATCAAGGCCAGCTCATGCAGGTGAAGAATCAGCAGCAGTACGCGGCAGCGTGGAAAGAGATCGACGCCACGCGTAAACAGGTCAAAGAGCTCGAAGACTCGACGCTCAAGACGATGACGGACATCGAGTCGTTGCAGAAGCAGCACGATGATCTGGCCGCCGGCAGCGTCGATCTGAAATCGCGCTGGGACTCCGAACACGATGCCTGGCAGCACTCCCTCGGCGATCTTCGCAAAGAGGTCGAGCAACTGAAAGCACGCGCGACGAAGATCGAAGAATCGCTCCCGGAGCGTCTGCGCCGCGAGTTCCACCGCATCTTCAAACAGCGGCAGAACGTCGCCGTCGCGCGTGTCGTCGCCGATTCCTGCAACGGCTGCCGCACCCGCGTCCGCCCCGCTGTCATGCAGCAGCTGAAGCGCGGCGATCTCGTTCACTGCGAAGGCTGCAGCAGAATTCTGTACGTGGAGAGTCCCCCATCCTGAAGATCCTCGCTTTCGTCGACGGCGCTTGCCGCGGCAATCCCGGTCCTGCTTCCTACGGTGTCTTCATGCGCAAGGACGACAGCGAGATCATCGAGATCTCCGGCTTTCTCGGCACGACGACGAACAACGTCGCCGAATACGCCGGCCTGCTTGAAGCGCTGACGACCGCGCAATCGGAAGGGGCGACGGATGTCGAGATCGTGTCGGACTCGCTCCTGCTCGTGCAGCAGATGCTCGGCAAGTACCGCGTCAAGCATCCCAATCTCGTTCCGCTGTACGAGCGCGCAAAATCGATGACGCGCAAGTTCCCGAAGTTCAAGATCCGCCACACGCTGCGCGCGGGAAACAAAGACGCCGACCGTCTGGCGAACGCTGCGCTCGACCGTCCCGAGCGGACGCCAAACGATCGCTGGATCGAGAGACGCCGTGTCAGTGCATGACAACATCACCGCCGTCGAAGCGCGCATCGTGCGCGCGTGCGCAAATGCCGGCCGCGCGCGTGAGAACGTCAAGCTCGTCGCAGTTTCGAAGACGTTCCCCGCTGAATTGATCGACGAAGCGATCGTCGCCGGAATCACCGACGTCGGCGAGAACCGCGTGCAGGAAGCGCGCGACAAGAGACCGCTCGTTCGCGGGAGTGCGCGCTGGCACCTCATCGGACATCTCCAGACCAACAAAGCGAAGGATGCGGTCAAGTTGTTCGACGTCGTCCAGGCCGTCGACTCGCTCGACCTCGCCGAGAAACTGGCACGTGCAGCGGAGAGTCAGGGAAAGACGATCGAGATTCTGCTGCAGGTCAACATCGGCGATGAGCCGCAGAAGAGCGGGATTGCGTGCAGCGACGTCGACGCAATCGCGAAAAAAGCGGCGGCACTGACGCCGTTGCATCTCGCCGGCCTCATGGCCATCCCGCCGATTGGCACCGCGGACGAGTCGCGTCCATACTTCCGCGAGCTGCGCACGATGCGCGACGCCCTCGGGCTGAAGGAACTATCGATGGGAATGAGCGAAGACTTCGAAGCGGCGATCGAGGAAGGATCGACGATCGTGCGCGTCGGCCGCGCGATCTTCGGGAGCCGAAGCTGATGGGAATCCTTGTGGTGTTCTTCGACGCGTTGATGATCGTTCTTCGCGTGATCGAGTGGATCGTCCTGGTGTGGGTGATCCTTTCGTGGGTCCTCTTCTTCGCCGCGCAGACCTCGTTCCGCTGGCGCTACAAACAGGCTTACATCATCCTCAATCAGCTCAATGACATCTTCACGCGGATGACCAGCCCGTTCCTGCGGCCGTTCCGCAGGATGCTGCCGCCGCACAAGATGGGCGGCATCGACTGGTCGCCGCTGCTGCTCCTGCTGGCGATCTACATCCTCCGCGGCGTGCTGGCGTACGTCCTCGCCGCGCTGATCGTGCGCTGATCGTTCGCTCGTCACGGCGTGGGGTTGACGTTCGTGCCCTTGCACTCCGTAGTCGTGCCGTTCGTCAGCGTCGTGCCGGGCGGACAGACCAGCGCGCCGCCGATGAGAGCGCCTCCCTCCCCCATCACTGCGGTACTGAAGGACACTCCAGGCGAACAACCGTTTCCAAGCGCTGCAGCATCAAATTCAGCGGTCACGTTTCTCCCGCCGACGTTGCCGAACATCGTGACCGTAACCCAGTTCTGACTCGGGCGCGGTCCGGCCGTCGTCCAGCCAGACGGGGCCAGGTGGCCCGGAGAGTTCGTCGGTGCAGGCAGGCCACCCACGTCATGCGTCACCGAGTACGACGTACTACCGAGGTTGTTCAGATTGAGATAAATCCAGCCGCCGGTATCGGCAGTAAACAAGGGCGGAAAAATGGTGTAATCGAATGTCGACGTTGACGAGGCCACCGGCAAGGAAGAGAAAATCGGACAGTAGTGGTATCCGCATACCTGGCCCATGGACGGATTCTCATGCTCGTCGAACCGAACGAATTCAAAGGCGTCCATTGACCTATTGGCGACATAGCCGGTGCATGAGTTATCGGGGACGAAACCTTCGCGCCAGATGCTGAGATTCGTCCGGAAATTCGCCGGTCCTCCTTCAATGTAACGAGCCGCGAACGTGGAAGGAAGTGGTTGCCGCCTGTCGCGTGTCCGCGAGGCCGCTGGTGTGTAGCGATCGTAGAAGGTGTACGGGAGGCCGGTGAAGACATACGCGCCAGCGCTTCCACCTTCCGGAACGGCGCGGATGTGGACCATCGGATTCGCGGTCGCATCAAAGGAAGCGGAAGGCTCCCCAGCAGGTTGCGGCCCGAGGTTCAGGTAATCGCCGATCAGTACGTTGTCGAAGAGGATGTCGTTCGAGTAGTAAAGCGGATCGTTCGGCAGCCGGGTCGAGCAACTGGCAACGACGTCGATGGTGGCGTATCCGATGGCGTTGGCGTTGTAGTGAACGTTGCCCACATTGCCGCAAGTGCCCATGCCTCCGGTCGTCAACGCCTGGCGGACGAGGATCATCAGGCTCGCCGGAATCGATCCGGGATTGGTGTCGCAGCCCGGGGCTGGCTGAAGATTCGGGTTGGCTCCAGACGACAGCAGTCCAGGCGCGGTCGACGACGAGGTTCCAGTCGGTGGCGCAACCACATTGCGCAGCAGCACGTCAGCGAGGTTGATCGACTGCACGTCGTAGCCTGTGAGATAGAGATTGAATGTCAGCACCGGATAGGCGCGATCCGTCCACAAGGTCACGTGCGCGATCTGCGGATAGCGCGTCACGTTCGTGACCGTGAAGAGCGTCGTCTGGCCCGAGGTTCCGGTGACGTCGACTTCGAAATAGGGAAGCAAAAGCGTCGCGGCCGGTCCGACCTTGATGTCGCATGTGTCATCGTTGTCGCGCACGCCGGCGAATGCTGATGTGGCGATCAACAACACAGCGATGATCGAGAGCGTTTTCATGGTGTCGGATTGACGTTCGTGCCTTTGCATTCCGTCGTGGTGCCGTTCGTCAACGTCGTGCCGGGCGGACAGGCCAGCGCGCCGCCGACGGGACCGATGGGAGCGCCCCCCACGTCGTTCGCGCCATTGATGAAGGCTGCAGGCGAACAGCCGTTGCCGAGAGAGGCAGCATCGAATTCAGCGGCGATCTGGCGTCCATTGAAGTCACTGAACATCGTAACGGTGACCCAGTTCTGGCTCGGGCGCGGGCCGTATGACGTCGTCGAGCCCAGTGGGCCCAGACTTCCGCGAGAGCTCGTCGGAGCAGGTTGACCGCCAACGTCGTGCTGCACCGAGTACGCAGTGCTGCCGCCGTTGTTCAGATTGAGATAGAACCAGCCAGCGACGTCTGCCGTGAAAAGATAGGGATAGACGGTCCCGTCCATCGATGAGGTTGAGGAGGTCGCTGGAAGGTAAGACTCAAACGAGAAACAACAAAGGCCCTGCGCCCGAATCATCACATTTTCGTGCTCATCGAAGCGAATGATTTCCGAGACTAAAAATGATCTGTTGGCTTCATAGGCGGAGCACGAATTGCCAGGGACCATGCCTTCACGCCAGATATTGAGGTTCGTTCGGAGCTTCTCCGGCCATTGAACATAATGCGCTGAAAATACGGAAGGAAGAGGTTGCCGGCGGTCGCGCGTCCGCGAGGCCGCAGGCGTGTAGCGATCGTAGAACGTGTAGGGGAGGCCGGTGAAAACATACGCGCCGGCGCTTCCGCCTTCCGGAACGGCACGGATGTGGACCATCGGATTCGCGGTGGCGTCAAAGGAACCGGTGCGCGGCTCCCCGATAGGCTGGGACCCGAGGTTCTGATAGTCGCCGATCAGGACGTTGTCGAAGAGGATGTCGTTCGAGTAGTAGAGCGGATCGTTCGGGAACCGAGTCGAGCAACTTGCGACGACGTCGATCGTCGCGTATCCGATTGCATTGAGGTGAACGTTGCCCGCGTTGGCGCAAGTGCCCATGACGCCGGTCGTCAGCGCGCTGCGAACAGCCGCCATCAGGCTCGCCGGGATCAGTCCAGGATTGGCGTCGCAGTCTGAGCTGGACTGCACATTCGGGTTGGCTCCGGACGACAGCAGCCCAGGCTTCGTCGATGACGATGTGCCCGCCGGTGGCGCAACCACATTGCGCAGCAGCACGTCAGCGAGGTTGATCGCCTGCACGTCGTAGCCTGTGAGATAGAGATTGAATGTCAGCACCGGATAGGCGCGATCCGTCCACAACGTCACGTGTGCGATCTGCGGATAACGCGTGACATTCGTGACGGTGAAGAGCGTCGTCTGTCCCGAGTTGCCGGTGATGTCGACTTCAAAGTACGGCAGCAGCAACGTCGCCGCAGGTCCGACTTTGATGTCGCACGTGTCGTCGTTGTCGCGCACGCCGGCGAACGAGGATGTTGCAATCAACCATGCAGCGATGAGCGCTAGCGTCTTCATGGTGTCGGATTGACGTTCGTGCCTTTGCATTCCGTCGTGGTGCCGTTCGTCAGCGTCGTGCCGGGCGGACAGGCGAAGACGCCGCCGGCCGGCCCGATCGGAGCGCCACCCGCGTTCGCGGTGCTGATGAATGCTGCAGGCGAACAGCCGTTGCCGAGCGAGGCGGCATCGAATTCGGTGGTGATATTTCTTCCGCCGGCGTTGCCGAACATCGTGACCGTAACCCAATTCTGACTCGGGCGCGGTCCGGATGTCGTTGTCGCGCCCGGCGGTGCGAGGTTGCCGCGATTGTTCGTCGGTGCAGGCCGGCCGCCGACATCGCGCGTGACCGAGTACGCAGTACTCCCGCCGTTATTCAGATTGAGATAGAGCCAGCCAGCGATGTCCGCGGTGACAAGGCGGGGGTAGAGGTCGTTGTCCAGCGATGACGTTGAGGAGGCCGCGGGAAGTTCAATCTGAAAAGGCCCGCAGCCAGCGCCGCAATTGACACTCCCCACCCAAAGCATCGCGTTTTCGTGCTCATCGAAGCGGACGATTTCCGTGACGAGTCGTGACCCATTGGCTGCATAGCCAGAGCACGAATTGGTGGGGACGATGCCTTCGCGCCAGACGCCAAGGTTCGTTCGGAAACCCGCCGGCCCTCCTTGAATGAAACGCGCTGCGAACGTGGATGGAAGAGGTTGCCGCCGGTCGCGTGTCCGCGAGGCCGCTGGTGTGTAGCGATCGTAGAAGGTGTACGGGAGGCCGGTGAATACATACGCGCCAGCGCTTCCACCTTCCGGAACGGCCCGGATGTGCACCATCGGATTCGCGGTTGCATCAAAGGAACCGGAAGGCGGCTCCCAGGCAGGTTGCGGCCTGAGGTTCTGATAGTCGCCGATCAACACGTTGTCGAAGAGGATGTCGTTCGAGTAATAGAGGGGATCGTTTGGAAACCGGGTCGAACAACTTGCAACGACGTCGATCGTCGCGTAGCCGATTGCATGACCGTGAACGTTGCCCACGGTGGCGCAAGAGCCCATTACTCCGGCCGTTAGCGCGACGCGGATGCTGGCCATCAGGCTCGCCGGTATCAATCCTGAGTTGCTGCCGCAGTCGAGCGGTCCGCGGAAGTTCGCGCTGTCTGACGCCGACAGCGGTCCCGGCGTTGCGATCGCGCTCGTACCGTTCGGCGGGGCCACCACATTGCGCAGCAGCACGTCAGCGAGGTTGATCGCCTGCACGTCGTAGCCTGTGAGATAGAGATTGAACGTCAGCACCGGATAGGCGCGATCCGTCCACAAGGTCACGTGCGCGATCTGCGGATAGCGCGTGACGTTCGTGACGGTGAAAAGCGTCGTCTGGCCCGAGTTGCCGGTGATGTCGACTTCAAAGTACGGCAAAAGCAACGTCGCCGCAGGTCCGACTTTGATGTCGCACGTATCGTCGTTGTCGCGCACACCGGCAAGGGCCGGTGTGGCGACAAGGATCGTGACGACAATCAATAGTGTTTTCACGGCGTCGGGTTGACGTTGGTGCCGATGCATTGCGTCGTCGTGCCATTCGTCAACGTTGGGCCGGGCGGACAGACGAACACGCCGCCGGCGGGGCCGATGGGAGCACTCCCTCCGTTCGCCATCGTCAGGAACGCTGCAGGCGAGCAGCCGTTGCCGAGCGACGCGGCGTCGAATTCGGCAGTCATGCTGCTGTTGCCGAGGTGGCCGAACATCGTTACGGTGACCCAGTTCTGACTTGGGCGAGGGCCGGCTGTCGTCGTCGCGCCGAGCGGCGCGAGATTGCCCGGATTATTCGTCGGCGCAGGCGCACCGCCGACATTGCGCGTCACCGAGTAGGAAGTGCTGCCGCCGTTGTTCAGATTGAGATAAAGCCAGCCGCCGACGTCGGCAGTGTTCAAGGGAGGATAGATGCTCGAGTCGCTCGTGTTTCTCGATGACGCCGCGGGCAGTGTGATGCTCTGCGGTCCGCACAGGATCGTGCAGAAACCCCCGCCGATGAACGGGTTCTCATGCTCATCGAAGCGGACGATTTCGGGGACGAGCAAGGCGCTCGAATTCTTTGCGTCGGCACAACTTCCCGTCCCGATTCCCTCGCGCCAGATATTGAGGTTCGTCGCAAATGCTGCGGTTCCTCCCTGGATGAAACGAGCCGCGAATACAGAAGGAAGCGGCTGCCGCCGATCGCGCGCCCGCGCGTCGGACGGCGTGTAGCGATCGTAAAACGTGTAGGGCAGCGCGGTGGGAACGTTCGAGCCCGCGCCGCCACCTTCCGGCACCGCGCGGATGTGAACCATCGGATTGCCGCTGGCATCGAATGCTCCCACTGGCGCGCCAGCAGGCTGCGGCCCGAGGTTCTGGTAGTCGCCCAGCAGAACGTTGTCGAAGAGGAGATCGGTCGTGTAGTAGAGCGGATCGTTTGGAATACGCGGCGTGCAGTTCGACACGACGTCGATCGTGAGATAGCCGATCGCGTGTTGATGCACGTTCCCAAGCGCACTACATGTACTGCCACCGAAACCGAACGTGCCCACGGTCAGCGCACCGCGCACCGCCGCCATGAGGCTTGCCGGGATCGTTCCCGGAGTGTTGGCGCAATTCGTATCGGTCTGAAAATTCGGGTTGGCTCCCGACGACAGGGAGCCGGGCTTCGTCGAGGACGGCGTCCCCGCCGGAGACGCCACCACGCCGCGCACGAGAACATCGGCCAGGTTGATCGCCTGAACGTCGTAGCCGGTGAGATAGAGGTTGAACGTGAAGACTGGGAATCCGTAGTCCGTCCATATCGTGACGTGCGCGATCTGCGGATAGCGCGTGACGTTCGTGACCGTGAAGAGCGTCGTCTGTCCAGAGCCTCCGGTGACATCGACTTCGAAGTAGGGGATCAGCAAGGTCGCCGCAGGCCCAACCTTGACGTCACACGTGTCATCGTTGTCGCGGGTTGCTGCAGAGACGACCGTGGTGAGCAGAAGACTGAACAGACTGAGAGCAAATAGTTTCTTCATGACCTCTCCTTTCGCTGACTGAAGGCAAGATTATGCTATTACAGCATAGCAGGGAAGCTCCGTGAAACGCGTATACTTCAAGCATTACCGGTGCCGGGAGGGAGCGATGCAGGGACTTACGCCACTCGATATTCAGAAGCAGACGTTCGCACGCACCTTCAAGGGTTACAACGTCGATGAAGTGCGTGGGTACCTTCACCTGATCGCCGAGGAGATCGAAGGGCTGATCCGCGACGTGGACCGCCTCTCGCGCGAGAACTCCATGCTCCGCGACGAGCTCGATGAGCACAACGCGCGCGAACGCATCCTCAAAGACACGCTCCTCTCCGCGCAAAAAGTCTCCGAAGAGTTGAAAGCAAACGCGCACAAGGAAGCGGAGCTGATCGTCAAAGATGCGGAGCTACTTTCCGACCGCCTCACGTCGCAGGCGATGTCGCGCGTCGGCGATCTGGAGCGCGCCATTCAGGATCTCAAGATCGAGCGCCGCGGCAACCGCAACAAGCTCCAATCGATGCTCGACACCATGCAACAACTCGTCATGCTCGACGCCGAACAGGAAGCGAATGAGCAGCCGATCACGTCGATGTTCCGGGTGCGGGAGTAGAAGAAGAGTGAAGTGTGAAGAGTGAAGAGTGAAGTGTGAACGAGACTGATCTGGTCCAGGGCCCTTCGGGCATCCGCAAAGGGGCTCTGCCCTTCTCTCCTGTCTCCCACTCCCCACTCCCTACGCCCCACACCCCGACTCTCCTCATCCGCAACCTCTCGCAGATCGCCACGCCGCTCGGCTTCGTTCCCGCGCGCGGCGAATCGATGCGCAAGCTCGCTGTGTTCGAAGATGCCGTCATCGTCGTTCGCGACCGCCGCTTTGCGTTTGTCGGACGCGAGTCCGGCATCGACGCCGATCTTCGCGCACTCATCGAGCACGACTTCGATGCGCGCGGCGCCACCGCCGTCCCCGGCTTCGTCGACTCGCATACGCACATCCCCTTCGCCGGCTTTCGCGAAACGGAATTCAACCGCCGGCTGCAGGGCGAGACGTACGAACAGATCGCGGCATCGGGAGGCGGCATCGCGTCGTCGGTACACGCCACGCGCCACGCGTCGCAGGATGAGCTGACCGAGAACATCCTCGCGCGCACGCGCACGATGGCCAGTTACGGCACGACGACGGCCGAGGCGAAGAGCGGATATGGGTTGAGTGTCGAAGGAGAGCTCAAGCAGCTCCGCGCGATCCGCGACGCCAACGCGACTTCGCTCGTGCGTCTCGTCCCCACTTGTCTTGCCGCGCACGATTTTCCACCGGAGGGACGATCGAGTGCGGCGGCGCGGCGGGGATACGTCTCGATGATCATCGGAGAGATTCTTCCCGCGGTTGCGGACGAGAAACTCGCGGTTTTCTGCGATGCGTTCGTCGAGCGCGGCGTCTTCACGTTCGAAGAAGGCGACGCCGTTCTGCGCGCCGGCGCGGCGCTGGGACTCTTCCCCCGTCTGCACGCCGACGAGCTCTCCGACACCGACGGCGCTTCACTCGCCGCATCCCTCGGCTGCGCATCCGCCGATCACTTGATGCAGGTCTCCGAATCCGGCATCGCCGCTCTGGCGGCATCGAACACCGTCGCCAACCTGCTCCCTGGAACGAGCTTCTTCCTGATGTCCGACCGTTACGCGCCGGCGCGGAAACTGATCGACGCGGACGCTATCGTCTCGCTCTCCACCGACTGCAACCCCGGCACATCGATGACCGAGTCGATGCCGATGGTGATGCAACTGGCCACGCTGCGGATGAAAATGACGGTCGAGGAATCGCTGACCGCGGCCACGCTCAACGGTGCAAGCTCGTTGCGGCTCGCGCACGAGGTCGGATCGATCGAGCCGGGCAAGCGCGCCGACCTCGTCCTCCTCGACGCGCCGAACTACCTGCACCTCATCTACCACTTCGGCGTCAATCTCGTCGCGCATGTGATGCGCGACGGCGCGTGGATCGTCTAGGTCGAACGAAACACGAAGACAGAGGAAGGCGTCATGTGTCATTCCGAACCGGCGGAACCGCGGGCGCGGAAGGTCGGTGGGAGCGGTGGAGCACGGAGAGGAATCCCCTGACCGATTGGAATGGACTCGCTCCGAAGGCGGGGGATTTCTCATCGAGCTACACCGCTCCCCCACCCACCCGCCAACCCCCGCGGTTTCGCCGATTCGAAATGACAGGCGTCTCGCTTGTCCGCACTCCACTTCCTCGATCGCCTCGATGCACAGGAGTGTCGAGCTCCTCGAAGGTTGCGAAATACGTCTAGATCGCCTGCGGTGGTTGGCGCAGTCCCACCCGCCGGCGTCCGAACTGTTCATCGACCTCGGTCAGAATGCGCGCAGCAGCGACGCCAAAGGACGACGGCACCCAGACGCGCGCTTCCCACGGCTCTGGCTTGTTGAAAACGATTTCGTCGCTGGTCAGCATCGCCAGCGCCGTTCCCGCTTCGATGACGTACGGAATGTCGGCCTTCTCCAGACGGTCGAGCAGCTCGGCCACCAGCTCCGACGATCTCTCCTCCGCCAGCGGCAAAAGGTTGCCGAATGGTTCCGCCGCGCTCGCCTCTGCCAGATCGGCGACGAGATCGACGTCGCAATCGTTGCAGTGCGTGATCCCTTCGCGATACTCGCTTTCACACTCAGGACAAAACATAGCGGTCGATCTTCTCACAACGATCGGGCGGCGTAGTGCGCACAGATCTTCTCGTACAGCTTCGCACCGATGGCACTCTTTGCTTCGGTCGTGCAGCCGGCGATGTGCGGCGTGAGGATGAGACGCGGGTCGTCGGGCCAGGTGCGGGTGGGCGGCTCGGGATCGTAGACATCGATCGCGATTCCGCCGATCTCGTTGCGCGATAACGCGGCCAGCGCGGCGTCGACGATGAGCACTTCGCCACGCGCGGCATTGATTACGATCGCGCCCCGCGGCATGGACGCGATTTCCTTCGCGCCGATCATGGCCTTCGTTTCGGGAGTGAACGGAACGTGGAGCGTGATGATGTCGCTCTCGCGCAGCAATGCGTCGAGCGATGTCAACCGGATCGCGCCGCGTGCGACGAAATCGTCGTCGCTGATGTAGGGATCGTACGCCGTGACGCGCATTCCGAACGCGGCGGCGAGGCGCGCCACGCGCATGCCGACCTGACCGAGTCCGATGATGCCGAGGCGGTGGTGACGAAGCTCGTGGCGGGAGGCGCAATCATCGCGGCCCCAGATGCCGGCGCGCATCTCGCGGTCGTACGCGGGAACGGTTCGCGTCAGCGAAATCATGAACGCGATCACCAGCTCCGCGACAGCGTTGGCATTCTCGCCGGGCATGTTGATCACGGTGATGCCGCGCGCGTGCGCTGCGGCGATGTCGATGTTGTCGGTGCCGCTCGTTCCCTGCGCGATCAGCTCGAGCGATGGCGCCGCGTCGATCACGCGTTTCGACACGCGGTTGTAGGAGCGGGTCACGAGAATCTCGCAATCGCCGACGATCGACGCCAGTTCCTCTTCTGATTTCACGGGCTGATCGATGATCGTGAAGCGGCCGTCGGCATGGGCACGAGATAGGAGAGAGCGGTCGACGTCGGCGGCGATGAGGAGGCGTTTCATGTCTTCGAACTCTATCCTGAGGCCTTTGGATTGTGAGTAGCGAACCAGGCACGCTCTGAATGTTTCACGCGGAGATGCGGAGGGATCCACTCCGCGGCCCCCGCGTCTCCGCGTGAAACCGTCTCCCTGAGCAATGAAGATAAACTTCACACCCTTGCGCACTCTACGCAAACACCGCATCGCACTCATCGCCCTCGCGGTCTATCACCTCGTTTTTTTCTTTCCGACGCTCTTCATGGGGCGGATCGCGTCGCCGAACGATGTCTTCTACAACTTCCAGCCGTGGAAGAGCATGCGGTCGATCGACGCGCAGAACTCGCTGATCAACGATCCGCCGACCGCGTACTACACCGTCCTCTCGCTGATCAAAACGGATTGGCGGGCGTTCCATTGGAATCCGTTCATCGGCTCGGGCGCGCCGGGATTCGGCTCGACGCTGCTCGCGCCGTTCAGCTTCCTTCCGGCGCTCCTTCTGCCGATGACGTGGATCTACAGCGGCATCATCCTGCTCAAGCTCAACGTCGCGTTCTGGCTCGCCTATCTCTGGCTGCGCGAGGAGCGGCTCGGCAAGCGCGGCGCTGCGGTCGGCGCGATTCTCTTCGCCGCTGCTGGACCGATTGCCATGCGCTGGTGGTGGCACGTCACGAATGCCGCGCCGCTCTATCCAGCGCTGCTCTGGATCGCGTTGCGCACCGCGCGCGGCAAGCGGACGCCGGCGTGGGCGATCGGGCTCGTCGCGCTCTGCTACGCGCTCTCCGCGTTTCCGGCGACGATGGCGTACGGCGCGTACGCCGCGGCGGCGTATTTCGTGTTCGTGTTGATTGGGAGCCGGGGGTTTCGGAGAGAAAACAACAGGGATACGGTTTCACGCGGAGACGCGGGGAACGCGGAGAAAACCCTGCACATCTCCGCGTCTGCGCGTGATGAAGACAACGCTGCTCCCCGACTACCAACTCCCGAAAAACGACTCCCCCGCGCAATCCTCATCGCTGTCATCGCCACGATTCTCGGCATCGCCATCGCGGCGCCGTCCTTCGTGCCGCTCGCGCAACTCGTCCAACGCAGCGGCTATCTCGTCTCGCGATCGAGCGCTGCGGCCGATCACGTTTTCCCGCTTCGCCACTTTGCTCTCTTCCTCAATCCCGATCACCTCGGCAACTCCGCGCTGCACGACTGGCGCGGCGACCGCGCTCTCGGCACGCTGAACAACTACATCGAATCGACGATCTACATCGGCGTCATCGCGCTGCCGTTGCTCCTGATCGCGTTCGCCAATCGGAAAGCGCGCTCCCGCTGGTTCTGGCTGGCGATGCTCGCCGTGATGCTCGCGGCGATGTTCGGTTTCACGCCTGTGGCGAAGATCGTCGCCGCCCTGCCGGGATTCAAGTTCTCGCCGCTGACGCGCATTCAGATGATGCTGCCGATCGCGACGGCCTACCTTGCCGCAGCGGGTGCTGCGCTTCTCGCGCGCGGACGCTTTCGCATTGCCATCGCGATGCTCGTCGCCGTCGCGTGCGCGGCCGATCTCGCCGTCTTCGCCGGCCGCTTCTATCCCTATCTCGATCCCGCGCTGGCAACGCCGCCGGCGACGCCGACGATCGCCTTTCTGCAATCGCAGCCGAAGCCGTTCCGCATCGCGCCGTTCTTCGACTATCTCTGGCCGAACAGCTCCGAGCTCTACCGGCTCGAAGATATACGCAGCCATTTTTCATCGGAGGCGAGCTACCGCCGTCTCCTGGAGCGGATCGATCCGAGTGCGGCATTGAGCGGATCGACCGTCATCAACTTCAACAGCCTGAAGTTCGACTTCACCGATCCGCTCGTCTCAATGCTTGGCGTTCGCTATCTGCTCGAACAGCGAACGATCGACGTCATGCGATGGATGATCTTCAAGAACACGAAGCCGGGCGTGACAGAGATCGCGGCAACCGTTCTGGAGCCTGGCCAGGTGATGCAGCGGCACGTGCGCGTCGACGAGGAACCTTTCTTTGCGATCGAGATTCCGGCGGAGCTGCAAGCGTCGATTGGACGCGCTCCACATCTCGACGTCTCGCTCATCAAAGGAACGAGCGTCGTTTACGCGCGCGCCTTCACGCCGGACGACATGACTGCGCTCGGCAAGATCTACATCCCTCTTCGTCCCTACGCACGCCTCGGCGAGACCATCGTGCTGCGTCTCGCGTCGAGCGGGGTGCGCGTGCGTTTGCTGACCGGCGCAACCGACGACCCGAGCGATGCGCCGCTCTTCTACGGCCGCGTGATGACTCCACTGATCTTCGAACGCGATTTGCCCGATGGCCGCATCTTCCGCAACGCCGGCGAAGTTCCGCGCTTTCACGCGGTCACGCGCGTGCGCCGCATGAGCGCGGATGAAATGCTGGCCACGAAGAACATTGATTACGCGGATGAAGCGATCATCACGGACGCACGGCCATCGACCATCGACGCATCGGATGCGGTCGTGTCGCTGCGCGACTATCAGACGGATGAACAGGTCATCGATGTCGACGCGCCAGCCAACACGTTCCTGGCATCATCGGAAAAACTGACGCCTGAGTTACGCGTAACGGTCGATGACAAGCCCGTGCAGCCGGTCGAGATCAACGTCCTCTTCGCCGGCGTTCCCATCCCCGCCGGCAATCACCGCGTTGTCTTCACGCGGAGACTCGGCCGCGGGTGGTGGTGGATCGCCGGTGTTGCCGCGATGTTGCTACTGGCGCTGTCGGTGTTCGATGTCGTCAGCGAGCGGCGCGAGCGTCAATGATTAGAAAAAAAGCTTTTCACGAGGAGAGGCGGAGAAGTTCTCCGCGTCTCCGCGTCTCCGCGTGAACCCGCAACCCTGTTGCCCAATGAGATCGCACGCCCTTTGCAAACGAAAAACGCACATTGACAAATCGTCTAACAAAAACACGAAGGCGCGCAGTCGGCGCGGAGCTCATCGACGGCGGAACAGACGTTCGCGTCTGGGCGCCCGATCGCCAATCAGTGGCCGTCGTCATCGACGACCGCGCGTTTCCACTCGATCGCGAAACGGACGGCCACTTCCGCGGCGTCATCGCGCAGGCGGGCGCGGGAACACGTTATCGACTGCGTCTCGATGATGATGAGAAGCTCTATCCCGATCCTGCGTCCCGATTTCAACCCGACGGGCCGCACGGCGACTCCGAAGTCATCGATCCCACCGCGTTTGTGTGGCACGACCGCGAGTGGGAAGGCGTCGACGCGAAGAATCTCGTCATCTACGAGATGCACATCGGCACCTTCACCACCGAAGGCACCTGGCGCGCCGCGATCGAGCACCTCGGCGCCCTTCGCGACATCGGCATCACTCTTCTCGAGGTGATGCCCATCCACGAGTTCCCGGGCCGCTTCGGCTGGGGATACGACGGCGTCGATCTCTGGGCGCCTGTGCATCTCTACGGCCGGCCCGACGACTTCCGCGCCTTTGTCGATGCGGCGCATCAGGCCCGGCTCGGTGTCATCCTCGACGTCGTCTACAACCACTTCGGTCCCGACGGTTGCTATCTCCGTCAGTTCACGAAGGACTACTTCACGAACAAGTACGTGAACGACTGGGGGGAGTCGATCAACTTCGACGGCCCTGGCTCGGCGGGCGTGCGCGAGCTGGTGTCGGAAAACGCAGCGATGTGGATCGCGGAGTTTCATCTCGACGGACTCCGTCTCGATGCAACACAATCGATCAACGACGCATCGGAGGAACACGTTCTGGCGCTCATCGCGCGGCGGGCGCGTGAAGCTGCCGGAGAGCGGACAATTTTTCTCGTCGCCGAGAATGAGCCGCAGGATGTTGTGCTCATCGACCGGTACGGACTCGACGCCCTCTGGAACGATGATTGGCATCACTCGGCCATGGTCGCCGCAACCGGACAACGCGAGGCCTATTACACCGATTACTTCGGCACGCCGCAGGAGTTTGTCTCGATGGCGCAGTACGGCTTTCTATATCAGGGTCAGCGCTACTCGTGGCAAAAGGCACCGCGCGGCACTCCGTCGCTGCACCTCGCTGCCGAGCAACTCGTCTGCTTCACGCAAAATCACGATCAGATCGCAAACTCCGCCCGCGGCGAGCGGTTACATCAGTTGACGACGCCGGGCCGATTTCGCGCCCTCACCGCGCTTCTCCTCCTCGGACCGAATACGCCCATGCTGTTTCAAGGGCAGGAGTTCGGTGCGTCGTCGCCATTCCTATACTTCGCCGACCACAATCCCGAACTGGCGAAGGCGGTGAGCGAAGGGCGTCGTGAGTTTCTCGAACAGTTCCCTTCCCTGCGCGTGCTTCATGGCGACTTTGCGCCGCCTGACACCGAGGAAACGTTCCTGCGCTGCAAAGTCGATCATCGCCAGCGCGAAACCAATGCCGCGTTTGTTGCGCTGCATCGCGATCTGCTCAGGCTGCGGAGTGAGATGACCGGCGATGTGCGCGGCTCCGTGATCGGAGAGAAGGCGTTCCTTCTCCGCTTCGACCACCGCCTACTCATCGTCAACCTCGGCGGCGCGCTCGCGCTCGACGTCGTCCCGGAGCCGCTTCTCGCACCGCCGGCATCGCGGAACTGGGAGCTCCGATGGTCGAGCGAATCGCCCGACTACGGCGGCGCGGGAACGCCTCCCATCCTGATCGAAGGGAAATGGCGCGTACCCGCGGAGGCAGCGATCGTGATGATGGCGACGTAAGGTAGCGCGAGCGAAGAAATCGCTGTCATCCAGGATGTCATCCCAATGGCCTTAACTTAAGGCACGCTTGCGCGTGGGAGGGTGGGCCATGCGCAGATCGCGAAGGCGTGAGGACATGGACGGGCTGGGAGTTCTGGATACGGAGTTCCCGCTGCCTGAGGTTCAGCAGATTTTGCGGGAAACCGAACGGGAGAGTCAGCGCAAACGGAAGTTGCCAGCCTCGCTGATGGTGTACTACGCGATCGCACTCGGCTTGATGTGCAGTGTTGGGGCGCGACAGGTTCTTCGGCATCTGCTTGATCACGTTCGTGAAGATGGTCCGGTTCATGGACCGCTGGCGACGGAAGCGGCGATCACCAAGGCGCGTCAACGGCTTGGTGTCAAGCCGCTCGAAGAGTTGTTCGCGCGCTTCGTCCGGCCGCTGGCGCAGAAGTGGTTGAAAAGCGCGTGGTACCAATCGTGGCGGGTTGTCTCGATGGATGGGACTACTCTTCGCGTGCTGGACACCGATGCCAATGAGCAGCGGTTCGGCCGCCCGTTCTCAAAGCGCGGCACCACGGCCTATCCTCAAGTACGCCTGGTGGGGCTGCTTGAGAACGGAACGCGCATCCTGTTCGCCATCGCCGCCGGTGCATACGCGACTGCGGAGAACACGCTGGCGCGCAAGGTGATCCCGCGACTGACCAAAGGAATGCTCTGTCTGGCCGATCGCGGGTTCTTCGGCCATGAGCTGTGGAATCAAGCAGTTGCAACAGGGGCCGACCTGCTCTGGCGCGTCAAGTCGTCACTCAATCTCGGCGAGCTCGAGAAACTCTCCGATGGATCGTATCTGGGACATCTCCGTGTCCGTGGTCGTGGACCTCGCAAACCCGTGCGCGTGATCAAGTTCACCCTGACGTTCAAGAACGGCAAGCGCGAAGACTATCGGCTCATCACCACCATCATGGATCACCGTCGCGCACCAGCGACCGACCTGGCAAAGCTCTACGCCAAACGATGGACCATCGAAACGATGTTCGACGAGTTGAAAGTGCGCATCGGTGGACCCAAGCTTCTGCTCCGAAGCGCTACGCCTGATCTGGTCGAGCAGGATGTCTACGGCTTGCTGCTGGCTCACTTCGGCGTGCGGCACGAAATGCTCGGCGCTGCTCACGAGCAAGGCTTCGATCCGGAAGAGCTCTCGTTCGTCAATGCCCTTCACGTGATCATTCGCCGGCTACCGGAGATGGTTTCTTTTTCCCCCTCGGCAGAGGCGGCGTTGCCGTAAGCACATCCGCCGCGAGATCGCCGACGCGCGCGTCCGCGTCCGTCCTCATCGTCACTACCCTCGCGGCCTCAAACACAAGGCAAGCAGCTATCCCATCTTCAACCGCTTCCAACGAAAAGCTCTCGCCTTCACCGAACAGCCGGATCTCGCGTTAAGTTAAGGCCATTGGTCTGTCATCCTGAGCCGCCGAAGCCGCGCCTCAACGCTTATCAAACAACCGGCAGGCACCGCGGCGAAGAACGGTCGAAGGACCCCCCGATTCTGAGCCGTCTTTTCTCCACCAACAACCAGCACATCGGAAGGGCGTCCTTCGACCGTCCTTGCCGCCGATCACTGCCGGTTGAGCTGGTGGCGCAGAGCCGGCGGCTGCGGCGGCGCAGGATGACAGGTTCTTGAAGGCCAGTCTCAGTAAAGCAGAAACTCTTCGCGGCGTTCCGCGAATTCATCCAACGGCCCCTTCCACTCCGCCATCCACTCCTCGATGTCGCCGCTGCTTTCGACCAGCTCGCGATAACGCGCAGTGCCCGCAAGGAGATCGATCGCCAGCCGGTCGGAGACGAACTCGTAGGTCTCGCGGCGCCAGTCGAATTGTTCGGGATTCAAGTCGCGCGCGATCTTCACGCACCAGAGCCCCGTACGAAATGGTTCAAAGGAATGGCGATCGGTGACATGCAGCTCGACGCCGCCGCAGACGTTGCCCGCGTGCTTCTGAAACGTCGGTAGAAAGAAGTGTGGACGGAAGCGGATGCCTGGCAGTCCAACATCGTTCAGTGTTTGCGCGAGCTTGAACGGATCGAGCCACGGCGCGCCGAACAGCTCGAACGGATGCGTCGTGCCGCGTCCCTCGCTCAGATTCGTCCCTTCGATCAGACACATCCCGGGATAAACGGTCGCCGTCGCGACCGTCGGCATGTTGGGCGAGGGGAGCACCCACGGCAGGCCGGTCTCATCCCACCACATCGATCGCTGCCATCCGCGCATCGGGACGACGACGAGATCGCAGTCGAGTTTGAAAATCTTGTTGAAGTAGCGCGCCAGTTCTCCCGCGGTCATTCCGTGGCGCACCGGCAACGCAAACATGCCGACGAAGCTGGAGTACTTTTCTTCGCGAATGTTGCCCTCGAGTTGCACGCCGTTGATCGGGTTGGGACGATCGAGCACGATGACCTGCACGCCGGCCTTTGCCGCCTCGCGCATGCAGAGCGCCATGGTGTAGATGAAGGTGTAGTAGCGCGCGCCGATGTCCTGCAGATCGATGACGAGCGCATCGAGTCCCTTCAGCAGCTCCCCCTTCGGCGCGAGGTCAGACTCGCTGGCGCCGTAGAGCGAATACACCGTCAGCCCTGTCATTGGGTCGACGGAATGGCCGACGTGCGCCATGTCTTGTGCCTCGCCCCAGATGCCGTGCTCGGGGCCGAAGAGGGTGGTCAGCTTCCAGTCCGTGCCGCGATGAAGCAGATCGACGACGTGGCGCAGATCGGCCGTCACGCCGCTCTGGTTAGTGACGAGGCCGATCTTCTTTCCTGCAATAGGTTTTGGGTCTGCGAGGAGTACTTCCAGTCCAGGTTGGACGTTCATGAATGTGCTGTTTTCCCTTCGAGAAGTTGCAGCGCGTGCGGAATGAGATGCAGGATCGCCTGCAGATTCTCCGTCGCGCCGCTCTGACTTCCCGGTAAGTTCACGATGAGTGCCGACCCGCGTGTGGCCGCCTGCGCGCGCGACAACGGAGCCATGGCCGTCTTCTGCAATGACGCGGCCCGCATCAGCTCCCCGAACCCCGGGATCACCTTCTCGCACACCGTCAACGTCGCCTCGGGTGTGACGTCGCGCGCGGCGATTCCGGTCCCGCCGGTGGTAACGATGAGGCGCGCGCCGTCGCTGGCCGCTGACACGATCGCATCCGCAATGGCACTGATGTCATCGGTCACGATGACGACTTGGTCGACTTCGAATCCGTTCGCTTCCAGCAGTTCCCGCACCGCCGGCCCGGACGTGTCGGCGCGCGTGCCGCGCGAGGCGGCATCGGAGCAGGTGATGACGCGGGCGGATATCATCGCTGGCCGATTCTAATGAAGCGTACCGACTTCTCCTACGACCTTCCCCCATCGCTCATCGCCCAGGAGCCGCGTGAGCGCGGACGCTCGCGCATGATGGTCGTGTCGCCGCGCGACGGCGCGGAGCCAGGCATCGAGCACGAATCGTTTGCGAACTTTCCCGAGCGACTCTCTCCGGGCGATGTTCTTGTCATCAACGATACGCGCGTCATTCCTGCGCGTCTCTTCGCGCGGCCGAAGGCTGGCATGTCGCGGCCGATCGAGATCCTTCTGACGCGAAGGCTCGAAGCGAACAACTGGGAAGCGTGGTGCAAGCCCGCCAAGCGCGTAAAGGCTGCAGACGATCTCACCTTCAGCGACACGTTGCATGCGCGCGTGCTGGCGAAGAACGAAGGAACCGTCACGATTGCGTTCGACAGTCCGAACGATGTCGACAGCGAGATCGAGCAGACCGGCATTCCTCCGCTTCCTCCCTACATTGCGCGAGAGACTCCGCGCGATGAAGATCGCAACGCCTACCAAACGGTTTACGCCGCCGAACGCGGCGCAATCGCGGCACCGACTGCCGGTCTGCACTTCACTCCCGAGATTCTCGAACGCATCGCCGCGCGTGGCATCGAGATCGTGCGCATCACGCTGCACGTCGGCATCGGCACGTTCAAGCCGGTCAAAGTCGATGACATCGCGCAGCACGTGATGGACGAGGAGCGCTACGAGATCAGCCGCGACGCCGCGTCACGACTCAACGCCGCCCTCGACGACCACCGCACCATCGTCGCCGTCGGTACCACCTCGGTGCGCACACTCGAAAGCGCGATTCGTGCAGGAGACGGACGCTTCGTCGCCGGACGCGCCGCGACATCCATCTTCATCACGCCCGGTTTTCCCTTCCGCGCTGTTGACAAGTTGTTGACCAACTTCCATCTCCCGGAGTCGACGCTGCTGATGCTAGTCTCCGCCTTCGCGGGCATCGAGACGATTCGACGCGCGTATGCCGAGGCGGTTTCCCACCGATATTTTTTCTACAGCTACGGCGACTGCATGTTTCTCAACGGCCGCGGAAGCTGGTAAGGAGAATCATGAAGCGGATCCTGATCGCGCTGCTGGCTGTCGTCGTCATCGCCATTCCGTCGTTTGCCGCGCAGACACCGACGCCGGCGCCCGTCACGGACAAGAAAGCCGAGCCGAAAAAGCCGGAGAAGGCGGAGCAGGAGCCGCGTCCGGTCGCGCAGGAGCAGCAGAAGCAGGACTCGCAGAAGAAAGACGCGCCGGCACCTCCCGTGGCCGCGCAACCGTCACCGAATCCGATTGCGAGCGAAAGCGCTGCGGAGAAGAAAGAAGACAAGAAGTGGGACGTCAACAACCCGCCCGGTCCGCAGTACGACGTGCCCATCGATGTGACCGAAGGGACCTGGCTGTCGCTCGATGTGAGTCCCGATGGCAACGAAATCGCCTTCGATCTCCTCGGCGACATCTACACGATTCCCCTAACAGGCTCGACGCCCGGCGGCGAAGCGAAATCGATCACGAGCGGCATCGCCTGGGACATGCAGCCGCGCTACTCGCCGAACGGAAAGTGGATCGCGTTCACCAGCGATCGCGCCGGCGGCGACAACGTCTGGATCATGAATCGCGACGGCTCGAAGCCGCAGCAGGTGACGAAAGAAACGTTCCGGCTGCTCAACGAGCCCTCGTGGTCACCCGACTCCGAGTTTCTCGTCGCACGCAAACACTTCACGTCAGATCGATCGCTGGGTGCAGGCGAGATGTGGCTCTATCACCGCAGCGGCGGCGAAGGTTTGCAGCTCACGAAGAAGCGTACGGAGCAGAAGGACTCGGGCGAGCCGGTGTTCTCACCCGACGGGCGCTACGTTTATTACAGCGACGACACGACGCCCGGTGCGATCTTCCAGTACAACAAAGATCCGAACACGCAGATCTACGTGATCCAGCGCCTCGATCGGCAGACGGGCGAGATCGAGTCCTACGTCACCGGACCGGGTGGCTCCGTGCGCCCGACGCCATCGCCGGACGGGAAGTCGCTCGCGTTCATCCGGCGCGTTCGCTTCAAGTCGACGATCTTCGTGCTCGATCTGGAGTCGGGCAAAGAGACGCCGTTGTATGACGGACTCGATCGCGACATGCAGGAGACATGGTCGATTCACGGTCTCTATCCGTCGATGGCCTGGACTCCCGACAACAAATCGATTGTCTTCTGGGCCGGAGGGCACATCAACCGGATCGATGTTGCGTCGAAGCAGGTCACGAACATCCCGTTTCACATTCACGACACGCGGAAGATTCAGGAGGCGTTGCGCTTTCCCGTCGACGTTGCAGGATCGAACTACCCGATCAAGATGCTGCGCTGGGCAACTGTCTCGCCGAACGGCAGGCAGGTCGTCTACGGCGCGCTCGGCTACCTCTACGTTCGCGATCTCCCGACCGGCACGCCGCATCGACTGACGAAACAGAGCGATCACTTCGAGTTCTATCCGGCCTGGTCGCGCGACGGAAAGTCGATCGTCTACACGACCTGGAACGATCAAGCGCTGGGCACGATCCGCATCGCATCCGCCCTCGGCGGCGAAGGACGCGTAATCACGGACAGGCCCGGGCACTACATCGAGCCGGCGTTTTCGCCAGACGGATCGAAGGTCGTCTATCGCACGACGAGCGACGGCTATCTGCGCTCCGCGCTCTGGTCGCGCGAAACCGGCATCTACGTCGTGCCGTCGGCGGGAGGGAAGCCGGCGCTCGTTACGAAGAAGGGGGCATCGCCGCAGTTTGGCGCGTCGAACGACCGCGTGTTCTTCATGACGTTCGAAGATGAAGACAAGCGTGCATTGCGATCGATCGGCATCGACCGCACCGATGAGCGCGCGCATCTGATGTCGGCGTCGGCCACGGAATATGCGTTGTCGCCCGACGAGAAGTGGGTCGCGTTCCGCGAGAAGTTCAACGCCTACATCGCGCCGTTTGTGCGGACAGGAAAGTCGGTCGACATCGGTCCGGAAACGAAATCGATTCCAGTTGCGAAGGTCACAAAAGAGGCGGGAGAGTTTCTACACTGGTCCGGCGACGGTTCGCGGCTCTACTGGTCGCTCGGTCCGGAGCTTTTCTCGCGCGATCTCAAAGACTCCTTCGCCTTCATTGCCGGAGCACCGGAGAAGTTGCCGGACGCGCCGGCGACCGGTACGAATATCGCCTTCGCAGCAACGACCAGCGTCCCGACGGGTCGTCTCGCGCTGACCGGTGCACGCATCATCACGATGCATGGCGATGAGGTCATCGACGACGGCACTGTGATCATCGACGGCAATCGCATCGCGGCGATCGGACCGCGCGCGAGCGTTGCGGTTCCTGCGGATGCGAAGGTCATCGATGTCGCCGGCAAGACGATCATGCCCGGCATCGTCGATGTGCATTGGCACGGGTCGATGGGCGCTGACGAGATCATTCCGCAGCAGAGCTGGATCAACTACGCCGCGCTGGCGTTCGGGGTGACCACGCTGCACGATCCCTCGAACAACTCGTCGGAGATCTTCACCGCCGCCGAAATGCAGCGCGCCGGCGAGATCGTCGGGCCACGTATTTTCTCCACCGGCACGATTCTTTACGGCGCGAAGGGCTCGTTCAAAGCGGACATCGCCAATCTCGACGACGCACTCTTCCATCTGCGCCGCATGAAGGCGATCGGTGCGATCAGTGTCAAGAGCTACAACCAGCCGCGGCGTGATCAACGGCAGCAGGTGATCGAGGCCGCGCGGCAGACTGGCATGATGGTCGTGCCCGAAGGCGGATCGCTGTTCGAGCACAACATGACGATGGTGGTCGACGGTCACACCGGCGTCGAGCACTCCATCCCTGTGCAGAAGATCTACAACGATGTCGAGCAACTCTGGTCGAAGTCGCGCAGCGGCTACACGCCGACCCTGATCGTCGGCTACGGCGGACTGTGGGGCGAGAACTACTGGTACGCGAAAACGAACGTGTGGGAAGACAAGCGATTGTTGTCGTTCGTGCCGCGCCGCGTCATCGATTCGCGGTCACGCCGCCGCACGCTGGCGCCCGACGATGAGTGGAATCACTTCAGCAACGCCGCCGTCGTCAAGCGGCTCAACGATGCCGGCGTCTCCGTACAGCTCGGCGCGCACGGACAGCGCGAAGGGCTCGGCGCGCATTGGGAGCTCTGGATGTTCGTGCAGGGCGGGATGACGCCGCTGCAAGCGATCCGCGCCGCGACGCTGAATGGCGCGCACTACATCGGGATGGACAAAGAGATCGGCTCGATCGAGACGGGCAAGCTCGCCGATCTTCTTGTGCTCGACGCCAATCCGCTGGAGGACATTCGCAACTCCGAGTCGATCCGCTACACGATCGCCAACGGCCGGCTCTTCAATGCGATGACGATGAACGAAGCGGGGAATCATCCCCGCAATCGGCAGCCGTTCTATTTCGAAGTGCCGGGCAACGATGCGTGGGGACGAGCGACAGCAACAGCCAGCGAGGATGACAACTAAGCGGAACGCCGGCGTCCCGCCGCCGTCGGGTCACCAATATCCCGTCGTCACTTCCACATCCCCTTGCACCACGGCCTGACAAGCCAAGCGCTCGTCGCGCGCAAATCCACGCTGCGCCGACACGCGTATCTCAATCGTCGTCGGGGCGCTGAGATTCTCCGATCCTGACACCACCCGCACGCGGCAACGCGCGCAGATGCCGACGCTGCCGCAGGAGTTGCCGAGCGGCGCATCGGCGCGGCGGGCGGCATCGAGGATGGTCTCGTCATTCTTCGCGTCAGCGAAGGTGCCGAGGGGTGTGAAATGTACGCGCACGCGACGATTTTCGCACCGGTCGTTCACAAAGAGTTCGCGGAGATCGAAGAAACTTTCCGCGGGTGGCAGCGTCTATAGCTTCAGTAACAACGGAGGAACCAATGAGCACGGCGATGAAAGTCACGGACGAAACGAAGCTGGCGGAGGAGATCGTAGGAGCCCTCGATGCGGACGCGGTGCGCGTCTGTTCGGACGACCGCGATTCGATCCGGTTTGCGATCCGCTCGGCCGGGATGAAGCTGCGCTCGATCGTTCTCCGGCGATGGGCACTGCGGCGGTTGTTGCAGGATCCTGCGGGCGCGGTGAAGGTGGAGTATCTCCAGCGCGAGCTGCGTCTTTCTGCGGCACGACGGGTGGAATACACCTATCCGCGCAAGAGCACTGCGGTGCGGCGCGACCTTCCGGCGTCGATGACACCGGCGCTGGCACACGCACGGTAGTCCGCAGCGACGGTCCGTCGGGCTTTGTTCTGACGGATCGTCAGCGCTGCACTTGATTTTCCGTCGAATCGAGCCTAACTTGGCGGCATGGCCGCCGATCTCGACTCGTTTGACCTCAAGATCCTGACGCATCTGCTGCGCGACGGCCGCGCTCCGGCCCAGCAGGTCGCCGACAGCATCGGCCTCTCGCGGCCGGCGGTTGCCGATCGCATCGCCCGCCTCGAGCGCGATGGCGTCATCCGCGGACACACGGTCGTCGTCGAGCCGTCCGCGCTCGGCCGCGATGTCACCGCCTTCATCGCGGCACGCGGTCAGAGTCAGCTCGACGCGAAGCGGAAGAAGGCCTTCGACGTCATTCTGAAGAGCGACGAGATCGTCGAGGCGCACACAGTCGCCGGCGACGATTGCTTCTTCATCAAAGTCCGCACCGACTCCATCCAGTCGCTCAACACGCTCGTGTCGAAGCTCACCGCTCCGCCGCTGTCGCTGGCGACGCGCACGACGATCGTCATGCAGACGCACTGCGAGAAGATCGGCGGCATCACGCTGGGGGAGCGATGAGAGAGAACCGCGCGCTCGCCTACGCCGCATTCGCGATCGTCTGCGTCGTCTGGGGAACGACCTATCTGGCCATTCGCGTGGCCGTGACAACGATGACGCCGTTCCTCCTCACCGGTGCGCGCTACCTCTTCGCCGGCATCGTGCTTTTCATCGTCGCGAAAATTCATGGCGATGCCATTCCTCGCGGCCGCCGCATCCTCGGCGAAGTCGTGCTCTGCGGCGTCCTGATGGTGGCAATCGGCAACTTGACCGTCGTCTGGGCGGAGCAGTGGGTGCCGAGCGGCTTCGCGGCGCTCTTTGTCGGGACCGCTCCGTTCTGGGTCGTCCTGATGGAACTGATGCGCCGCAGCGGCGAGCGCGTGGACGGGCGGAGGGGAATTGGGATGCTCATCGGGTTTGTCGGTGTGGCTCTGCTCGTGACGCCGCGCGGTGCGGGCAATGCGTTTGACACGCATTTCGTGATCGGCGCGCTCGTCATCCAGGCGGGATGCGTCGCCTGGCAGTACGGCACGATGCGCGGCAAGTATGCGCTGGCCAGTCTCCCGCCGCTGATGTCGTCGGCGTTGCAGATGCTCGCCGGCGGTTTCGTCGTGATGGTTGCCGGACTTTTTCTCGGCGAGCTTCCGCGCTTCCACGCCACGCCGAAGACGCTCGGCGCTCTGGCGTATCTGGCCATCTTCGGATCCGTGCTGGCATACACGTCGTACGTCTATGCAGCGCGTCATCTGCGCATGACCACTCTCTCGCTCTACGCCTACGTCAATCCGCTCGTCGCCGTCCTCCTCGGCTGGTTCTTTCTCAGGGAAGAACTGACGTGGGTGTCGATCACCGCGATGGTCGTGATTCTCGCCGGCGTGGCGTTGGTGCAAAGCTCGCGCAACGCTCCGAAGCGAGCGACGCTGATGAATGTCCCGCTGCCGAAAAAGGCGGCGTAGACTCACGCGATGTTCCGTCCCAGACTCGTGGCTGTTCTCCTGGTTGGCGCTGGCATCGCGGCGCTGACTTGGACCATGCACGGCGCGCCGCCGAAGCTCGGTCCGAATCCCGTCGTCGTCGAGCTCTTCACGTCGCAGGGATGTTCGAGTTGCCCTCCCGCAGATGAATTGATTCACGAGATCGCGCGCGATCCGGCGCTGCGAGGCCGCGTGATTCCGCTGGTCTTTCACGTCGACTATTGGGACCAGCTCGGCTGGCGGGATCCGTTCTCGTCGGCCGAGTGGACGCAACGGCAAGTGCGCTACACGCGAGCGATGCGGCTCTCGTCGAGTTATACGCCGCAGGCGGTGGTCGGTGGTACGCGCCAGTTCGTGGGATCGAGCCGCTCGGCCCTAAACGGCGCGCTCGAAGCTGCCTCGAACGTGAAGCCGGCCGGAGAAGTGGCGTTGACTGTGCGCCGGGAAGGGAATGCGCTCATCGCCACGATCCACGCAAGGGTGCCCGCAGGACACGATCTCTTTCTCGCCGTGACGGAAGACGACCTGATTACGAAGGTCGCGCACGGCGAGAATGCCGGACGGACGCTGACGAATGATGCGATCGTGAGGCGGCTTGTGCGCGTCACGCCGGGGCAGACGATGGTGTCGATTCCGGTCGATGCGGCATGGCGCAATCTCACGGCGGTAGCGTTCCTGCAAAACCGTCGGACGCTGGCCATCGGCGCCGCCGCCGTGGCGCGCACACAAGCGTAATCCCATCGTTCTGCGTAAACTCGCGAAATGAAACACATCGTTCTGGCGACACTCCTCGTCTTCCTTGCCTGCAAAGCAGAACGGGCCAACACATCGGTTGCCCAGGTTGACGAAGCTTCGCCTCTAGGAAGGTCGCTTGCCAGTCCTGTCGTCGCAAACGCCGCCGCGAACGCAACCGCGCCTCCGCAGAAGGCCCCGCAACCGCAAACGCGGATGATCATTCGCAACGCCACGATGTCGCTCGTCGTCCGCGATGCCTCCTCGGTGTTGCAGCAAGTCACGACGATGGTCGACGCCAAGGGCGGCTACGTATCTGATACAAAACAGTGGAAGGAGCGGGAGCAGGTCCGCGCCACCGCGACGCTTCGCATCCCCTCGACGCAGCTCATGCCCCTGCTCGCGGCAATCCGCGGATTGGCCGTTCGCGTCGAGAGTGAGAGCGTCAACGCGCAGGATGTCTCGCAGGAGTACTCCGATCTCAACGCGCAGTTGCGCAATCTGCAGGCAACCGAGACGGAGCTGCGCGAGCTGTTGAAGACCGTGCGCGAGCGGACGCAGAAAGCGTCGGAAATCATGGAGATCTTCGACGAGATCACGAAGGTGCGCGGCCAGATCGATCAGATCCAGGCCCGCATCCAGTACTTCTCGCAGGCCACAGCACTCTCGACGATCAACCTCGAGCTCGTCCCCGATGTTCTCGCGCAGCCTGTGGTGGAGCCGGGCTGGCAGCCGGTGGCGACGCTCAAGAACGCCAGCCGCTCTCTCCTGAACAGCCTGAAGGGTCTTGTCGACGTTCTGATCTGGTTCGCAATCTACATCCTTCCCCTCGGTTTGATTTTCGTGGCCTTTGCGCTGCTGATTCGCGCGGCTTGGCGCTGGCTGCGCAAGCGTCGTGCGAAGGCGGTGTAAAAACAAGAGCATGAGCAACCTCGAGACGATTCGATCCGCGGTTCGGCGCCGCGAAAACGTCACGCCAGAAACTCTGAAAGAAATCGACGCAGCGCTCGACTCTGACCCATCCGCCGCGCTCTGGATCCTGCGCGGTGATGCCATTCAATTGAGCAATGGCGATTCGTATGATCTCGCCGATGTGGAGCAGAGCTATCAACGCGGGATTGAGCTGGCACCCTCATTGCCGGAGCCTTACGAATCGCTTGGATACTTTTACTTCGCAGTGATGGATGACGCGGCGAAGGCGAAGCCGTATTTTGAACATGCAATCGCTCTTGGCGGTGGCGAATCAGCGGCGAGCGGTCTTCAAGAAGCGGTCGCGGAGATTCGTGATCGCGCCTTCCAACAGTCGGCAGCGAAGATCAATCGGCAATACGCCGGCCTTTTCCAGCGCCTTGGAAAGTAGGCCGTAAGAGTGCCGTCTCAGCTTTGTCTTCGCAAACGCTTTCGCCAGTATCGAGGGTGACGTTTGTGAGATGCACGGCTACGATGAGGATCTCATCGGGCTTGTTCACGTACAGAACGTTGTACTTGAACAGCTTGAGCACTCGTTTTCTAACGTTTCGGGAGATGTGTGAGCCACTGTCGGGGTACTCTCGAACTACTGGCGATCGTCCCTTCCACGTCTACCACGAACCGTAAACCCAAGCCGTCCACCTGCCTATTGAAGTAGGCGATCTGCTCCTGAAACTCCGCGTCCGCTTCCTCGAGAAAGCGGTAGGGTTTCACGCATTCCTCGCCCGCGCTCTTCGAAAAACCTCGTCGCCATCAATCGCCTGGATCTTTCCCCCTTCAAAGTCCGCGTAACGAGCTTCCGCTTCTTCCGCCCAAAGCTGGTCGTACTCTTCCAGGGAAAGATCGTCGAGACTCTCCAGGAGCGACTTGGCGAGGTTTGCCCGTGTATTTCGATCGAGTAGAAGAATCTCGGATTCGATTTCTTCGAACTTGCGACTCATATCGTTAGCTTACGCCCTCACCCAGTGGCACGTATACCCATTCGGATTCCGCTGCAAATAGTCCTGGTGAAAATCCTCGGCCTCATAGAAATTGGTGAACGGCACGATCTCCGTCACGATCGGACGTGACCATTTTGTCTGCGCGCGCACTTTCGCCGCCTCGGCTTCCGCCCGCTGCGTTTCATTGTGATAGAAAATCGCGGAACGGTATTGCGTCCCGATGTCGTTGCCCTGGCGATTGGCGGTCGTCGGATCGTGAAGGCGGAAGAAGAAGTCGAGGATCTCGCCGAACGTGATCTTCGACGGATCGAAGTCGATCTGCAGCGACTCGGCGTGGCCGGTCTTGCCTTTCTTTACATCCTCGTAGCGCGGGTTATCGAGCGTGCCTCCGGCATAGCCGACGGTCGTGTTCGTCACTCCAGGCAATTTGCGTACGAGCTCTTCGACACCCCAGAAACAGCCGCCAGCGAGCGTTGCGGTCTCGGTCATTTCCTGGTCGCCGCCTTTCCGAACAGGTCCAGGTAGTCGCCGTAGCCCTCGGCTTCGAGTTTGTCGACGGGGATGAATCGCAGCGACGCGGAATTCATGCAATAGCGAAGGCCGGTCGGCGCCGGGCCGTCGTCGAAGACGTGGCCGAGGTGGGAGTCGGCGTGCTTGGAGCGGACTTCGGTGCGTGACATGAAGAACTTGCGGTCGGTCTTGTTGACTACGTTTGCCGGTTCGAGCGGACGGGTGAAGCTCGGCCATCCGGTGCCCGACTCAAACTTGTCGAGCGAGCTGAAGAGAGGCTCGCCGCTAACGACATCGACGTAGATGCCCGCTGCGTGGTTGTCGGCGTACGCATTGCGGAACGGTGGCTCAGTGCCTTCGTGCTGGGTAACTTCGTACTGCTCCGGCGTCAGGCGCTTCTTCAACTCGGCGTCGGACGGCTTCTTGTAGTTTTCCATCTTGTCTCCTTTGGTGTGGACCGGAGGACCGGCAGGGGCGGCGGTGACGGGGTGCTGCATCATGCCGTTGACGAGGATCGTGAGGATGATGACGCCCGCGGCGATCGGCAGCCACTTTTTCCAGATCGTGCTCATGAGGGTTGCTCCTTCTGCAGACTACGAAACCATGGCGGGGTATGGATTCGTTCCCGTTGCCTTTTGCCATGGTTAGAGGGAGACGGGTCACGCGGAGGCGCGGAGACGCGGAGGGAGAAACGTTGTCGAATTCTCCGCCGGCCTCTCTCTCCGCGCCTCCGCGTCTCCGCGTGACCGTTCCTGCTTCAAATCCCATGCAGAGCTCAGCAACTTCAATCTCTACGGAAGTGTGCCCCACGCGACACCGGATTTCGCAACGCTGCGCTCGACACGATCATGGCCATCTGCTGGCCGTGGAAAAGCTCGACGATGCGGTTGCTGATCGTCGACTCGTGGTAGTACTTCGTGAGGCGGCTGCCGAGCTCGCGCATGTCGGCGACGCTGCGCTTGAGACGCTCGTAGGTTCTTACGATGCCAACGTAGTTCCACATCGTGTGCTGGATCGTCGTCCAGTCCTGAAGGATGAGCGCGGGATCCTCCATGTTCTGACTTCCCGCCGCGCGCCAGTCAGGGATCGACTGCAGCAGCGCGTCGGGAATCGCGCCGATGCCGGGCGTGCGCGAGCCGTATGAAAGACGCACGGCGGGCGCGTCGCCGAGGCGTGCGCGGCGCGGCACGGGACCGGTCGCTGATTCGACCGGGGTCGTGGACGCTTCGTACTTGTTGCGGATCGACGCGGCCGCGAAGTATCCCCACGTCAGTCCTTCCAGCAGCGATGTGGACGCGAGACGATTACCGCCGTGCAGTCCGGTACACGACGTCTCGCCAATCGCGTAGAGCCGCTCCAGCGTCGACTCGCCGACGTTGTTGGCGAGGATTCCGCCGCAGAAATAGTGGGCCGCGGGAACCACAGGAATCGGATCGCGCTCGATGTCGACGTCGATGTCGGCGCACGCTTTGCGGATGTTCGGAAAGCGCTCGGCGATCGGCTCGTGGCCGTTGTAGAAGTTGGCCAGGTCGAGATAAACGAATTCATCCTTGTTCGTCGTCAGCTCTTCGACGATCGCGCGTGCTACGACATCGCGCGGAGCGAGATCCTTGAGAACCGGCGAGTACTTTTCCATAAAGTACTCCCCCTTCTGATTCCTCAGTCTCGCCCCTTCCCCGCGCAACGCCTCGGAGATCAGGTAGTGATTCGCCTTCTTGTCTGCCAGCGCGGTGGGGTGGAACTGCACGTACTCGGCGTTCATGATGCGCGCGCCGGCGCGGTTGGCCATCACCACGCCGTCGCCGATGGCGCTGCGCGTGTTGGTCGTGTGCAGATAGATCTGCCCGATCCCGCCGGTCGCCAGGATCGTGAAGTCGCTGAAGATCGTAAAGACCTCGTTCGTGCGATTGTCGAGCAGATACGCGCCGGCACATTCGTTGGTCAGACCGTAGCGAACCTGGATGTCGGTCGGGTGATGCTGCGTCGTCAGCAAGTCGATGGCCGTGACTTCGGTGACGAGCGTGATGTTCGGTTCGCTGCGCACGCGATTGAGGAGCGAGGTCTCGATGGCGCGTCCCGTGGCGTCGCCTGCGTGAATGATGCGCGGCAGCGAGTGCGCTCCTTCCTGCGTCAGATCGAGCTCGCCCTCTTCGCTTACGGAAAACGGAACGTGCATCTCGTCGAGCAGCAACTCCTTGACGACGCGCGGCCCCTCCACAGCCAGGAAGCGCACGGCTTCTTCATTGGAAAGCCCTGCGCCGGCTGCGATGACGTCGGCGATCAGCTTCGCCGGCGAGTCACCTTCGCCTTCGTAGATGATCCCGCCCTGCGCCCAGAATGTGTTGCAGTCTTTCGGATCAGAAGCCTTCGTTACGAGGAGGACTTTGATGCCGGCCTTTGCCAGACAAAACGACGCGGTCAGTCCGGCAATGCCGGTACCGATGACGAGAGCAGGATAGTGATCGCGATTCTTGAGCGCAGACACGCGGCGCATTGTAGGGCAGTGTGCGGCGTCGAGTGGATTCGTGGAGCTGATTGGGTAAATTGGATTGGGCAATTCTCACGAGAGATTGGTCACGCGGAGACGCGGAGACCGCGGAGTCTCACAAGCTCCGCGCCCTCCGCGCCCTCCGCGTCTCCGCGTGAAACGGTTCTAAGGAAGCCTTACGCAATCTCCCACCTCTTCGTCAATTGCCTCGCGACGACGAAGAACACGATTCCCCATCCGACCAGCACCGCCGCTGGAAGTGCGATCGATGTCAGTGGAAGATCGCGCCAGAAGACGTTCGTGAATCCTTCGAGAGCCCAGGAGTTGAAGAGCACCAGTCCTGCCTTCTGCAAGCCAGCGGGCATCAGGAAGCGGGGGAACATCGAGCCGCCGATTGCCGAGAGCGAGAGGACAACGAGTGTCGACATCGCGCCGAGTTGGGCTCGCGTACGGCAGATCGATGCGAGCAGCAGTCCGAACGCCGATGTCGCCAGCGAGGTCGTGAGTGCCATGATCAAGAAACCGCCGAGGTGCTGGAAGAGTTGCAGACGAAAGGCGAGAGCGCCCCAGAGGAACATCACGCAGATCTGCGTGAAGCCGAGCGTCCACAAGTACACGAGCTTGCCGAGGAGGAGTTGGGTGAGGGTGAGGCGCGTGGTGAGAATGCGGTCGAGCGTGCCGCTCTCGTTTTCCTCCAGTAGTGCGCCGCCTGCGTTCGACGCGGTGAAGAGCAGGAACATGACACCGATTCCTGCGGCGTACAGCGCGGCGATGACGTTCGACTTGTTCTGGCCGATGACGTCGGTCTTCTCGATGCGGATGAGCTCACCCTTCGTGGATGCCACAGGATTCTTCGAGCTGAACGAACGAAAGCCCTTCATGTTCTGATCGAGCGTCGTTTTCTGCTGCGGCGTCAGGCCGCCGCTCCAGCGATCGACTTCGTTGACGCCGGCGTCCATCATCATCTCCGGCATCGACGTCATCATCGTCTTCTGCAGCAAACCGCCGACGACCTGATCGGCGATCGGGTCGGCGGAGTCGGAGAGCAGCCGGAACGCCGGACCCTTTCCGGGCGCATCGAAGTGAATCTGGGTTGTTCCGAATCCCTTTGGAATGATCAGCGCAACCGGCGCATCGCCAGCCCTCACGGTCGCCTCCGCCGATTGCGCATCGAACGGGGTCGTACTCTTTTTCGGGGCGACGACGACGTCCAGCGCGGTTTCGGCGCGAAGCGCCTCGATGAGGCGGCGCGACGCGTCGCTGCGATCGAGGTCTGCGATGACGACCGTCGTCTTCGGCGTCTTCGATTTCTGCGCGCCGAAGATGCCCGCGAAGATCGAGAAGAAGACGATCGGTACGATGAAGCTGAGCATGAGTGCCGAGCGATCGCGGCGGAGATTGAGCCATCCGGCTCGAACGACTGAGGAGATCATTCGCGTAAACCCCTTCCGGTGAGATGAAGAAAGACTTTCTCCAGAGACGGTGACTTCATCGTCAGATCGCGAATCGCGCTTCCGTGCGACTCCGCCTCGCGCATGACGCGCGGCATCTCCGCGGCGTCATCGATGAGATGCGTGACGCTCGTGCCGTCGGCGAACGACACGATCACCTCGCGCTTGCTGCCGATCGTGTCCCGTACCAGCTCGTCCTTCGTGCCGGTGGCGATAACGCGGCCGGCGTCGACGACGGCGATACGGTCGCAGAGCCGCTCGGCCTCTTCCATGTAGTGCGTCGTGTAGATGAGCGAGACGCCGTCCGCACGGAGCGTTTCGATCATCTGATAAATCCGCTCGCGCGATTGCGGATCGACGCCGACCGTCGGCTCATCGAGGAGCAGCACGCGCGGACGATGCAGAACGCCGGCGGCCATGTTGAGACGCCGCTTCATTCCGCCGGAGAAGTTCTTTACCGCTTCGTTCGCACGATCGGTAAGCGCCGCCCAATCGAGCGACTTATCGATCGCATCGGCCAGCGCCGCACCGCGCAGCCCGAGATAACGGCCGAAGACGGAGAGGTTCTCGCGGGAAGTGAGATTCGGATAGAGCGCGATCTCCTGAGGCACGACGCCGACCTGCGCGCGTGCGTCCGTATCGCCCGCGGGAGCGGGCTTTCCGAAAATCGAAACGCTTCCGGAGTCGGGCCGGACGCGGCCCATGATCGTGCGGACGAGCGTCGATTTTCCCGCGCCATTCGGGCCGAGGAGCCCGAGGACTTCGGCGTCACGAAGATCGAGCGAAACGCCGTCGAGCGCGCGGCGGGACGCGAACGTCTTCACGACGTTCTCGATCTGAAGTGGATTCATGACGTCAATGTACGCCAAGGCGCTTCGAATGTTCCCTGCCAAAGGTCATGTTGCGCGATGACCAATGTGGGGATAATCGGCACATGCGCACTGCAATCGTCATCGCCCTTATCACCTCGGCCTCCCTGGCGCAGCAGCAGTCGGAGCCTCCGGCCACCGTCGGCGCCGTTCCTGAAGACAAATCAATCCACAGCACGCTGCTGCTTCCGAAAGACACATCGAAGCCGATGCCTGTCGTGCTGTTCATCTCCGGGTCGGGGCCGACGGACCGCGATGGCAACTCGCCGATGCTTCCCGGCAAGAACAACTCGCTGAAGATGCTGGCCGAGGGATTGGCGATGAACGGCATCGCGTCGCTGCGCTATGACAAGCGGGGTGTCGGTGCGAGTGCGAAGGCGATGGTCGCGGAGTCCGATCTCCGTTTCGAGACCTACATCGACGACGCCACTGCTTTCTGCGAGCAGTTGCGCGCGGACATGCGATTCAACGCGGTCGTGATTGCCGGTCACAGCGAGGGATCGGTGATCGGGATGGTGGCGGCGAAGCGGTGCGATGCGTCGGCGTTTATCTCCATCGCTGGTGCGGGGCGTCCCGCCGGCGACATTCTCCGCGCGCAACTCGCAGGCAAGCTGCCGCCCGCGCTTGCGACGCAGAGCGATGCAATTCTCAAAGATATGGAAGTGGGGAAGACGACAGAGAAGCCGCCAGTCGAGCTCTTCGCGATCTATCGCCCCAGCGTGCAGCCGTACATGATCTCGTGGCTCCGCTACGATCCCGCCAAGTCGATCGCAGCGTTGAGCGTGCCCGTTCTCATCATCCAGGGAACGACCGACATCCAGGTCAGTGTCGATGACGCGAAGCGGCTCGCGGCTGCCAGTCCGAAAGCGAAGCTCCTGATCGTCGAAGGGATGAACCATGTCCTCAAGAGCGTTTCGTCTGACAAGGCGAAACAGATAGCCTCGTACAGCGATCCGTCGTTGCAGCTCACCGAGGATCTGCTGATGAACATCGTGGCTTTTGTGCGGAAGGTGGGAAAGTAGGAGAATTGGGTTGTGACGGCAACGAAGTCAGAGGATTCCGCGAGGTCTGGTGACAAGGAAGATCCGTGGGCGCGCTACGATCGGATGAAGCACGTGCGAAAGCGTAGGTAGGAGAATCTGCGATGGCGGCAGAGACCAAAGAAGCTTGGAACCGGTACTTTGCGAATCAGCTCAGCGATCACGAAAGAGCTGAGTCCCGAGCCCGTATGCTTGCGGATCTGCAGCGAGCGAAAGAAGAAGGTGTCTTTCGTGAAATCGAAAAACTGCGAGGAAAGATCAAATGGTCCATCTCGCTCGAAGAACTGCGTAAGGACGATGATTGATTGCCGCCGACACCAGCTCGCTTAGACGTTATTTCGATGGAAAGCGAGGGTTCGACGTAAATCGAGTGGCTCGCGCGATTGAAGAAGACGATCTCATTGTGCCGCCCGTCGTTGTCGCCGAGCTGTTGAGTGACCCCGAGCTTCCAACGCTATTCGCCGAAAAGATTTCTGCGTTGCGAATGTTGGAGCTGCGGGCTGGCTACTGGGTACGAGCCGGCGAGTTGAGAGCAAATACGTTACGGGAAGGACATAAGGCAAAACTCGCCGACGTGCTGATCGCGCAGGTCTGCGTTGACCACGAGGTGCCCCTCATCACCTACGACCTTGACTTCCGACACTTCCTGCCAGCAGGCCTCACGCTCGCTTAGCCGCCGCGCGCTTCTGCATCCACATCATCACGCCATAGAGCACCGCGACGACGACGGCGAAGCCGATGATCCACATCGACTTCGATGCCAGCGCGTTACGGAGTGCGTCGGGATCTTTCAACAGTCCCGGCTGATCGCCGAGGACGCGCATGCCGAACCAAGCCAGCGCGCCGTTGAAGAGGCCCGCGCCAAGGATCGTCATTAGCGAAAAGCGTCCGAAGGGCATTCGGAACAGACCGGCGGGAATCGAGATCAGATGGCGAATGCCTGGAAGCAAACGGGCCACGAAGATTCCGCCGGAACCGTACATTTCAAACCATCTGTCAGCCGCTTCGATTTTCTTCTCCGACATGAACACGAATCGCCCGTAGCGTCCGACGAGCGGGCGTCCTAGTTTGTACGCGATCCAGTAGCTCGCCGCCGATCCAGCCCAGGAGCCGGCGGTGGCGGCGATGATGACGAGTGCGAGATTGAAACGTCCCTGCGACGCCCAGTAGGCGGCGGGAGGCATGACGATCTCGGCGGGAATCGGCAGCGCGGTCGACTCGAACGCCATCATGACGAAGATGCCGAGGTATCCCCAGACCAGAACGAACTGCATCCAGCTTGCGAAGAAGTGATGGAACCATTGCATAGGGCGCGAATGCTAACCGAAAGGGCGGTGTTACGATCGGCCAATGCAGCCGCATGACTACGACGTCATCATCCTCGGCGGCGCCTTCAGTGGCGCGTCGACGGCGATTCTGCTGCGGCGCGATCATCCGCAACTCCGCGTTCTGATCGTCGAGAAGGCCGAAGCCTTCGATGCAAAAGTCGGCGAAGCGACGACCGAAATGTCGGCGATGTTCCTCACGCGGCGTCTGGCGATGTGGCATCACCTCGAGTCGGAGCAATTGCCCAAAGAGGGTCTGCGCTACTGGTTCACGAACAACAAGGTGACAGGCCACGCCAACGCGACGGAAGCTGGCGGATTTCTTCGCAGTGCAGTTCCCGCGTTCCAGCTTCGCCGTGACGCGCTCGATGAGTACTTGCTCGCGACGGCCGTCCGCGAAGGGGCCGAGCTGTTGCGTCCCGCGAAGGCGCGCGACGTCGAGCTTCACGATTTCGACAACAAGGTCACGATCGAGATCGATGAAGAAGTGCGGGAGCTTCGCTGCCGCTGGCTGCTCGATGCCAGCGGACGCGTGAATTTCCTCGGCCGCCGCCTCGGGCTCATCGAGCGCAATGATGAGCATCCCGTCGCGGCGATCTGGTGCCGATGGAATGGTATTCGTCACATCGACGACATTGCCGCGCGTTCGGGCGACCTCGCGGGCCGCAACATCAGCTCACGCCGCCTGGCCACGAATCACTACACCGGACTTGGCTACTGGATCTGGGTGATTCCACTCGGCAACGGCGAGACATCGGTTGGCGTCGTGTTCGATAAACGCCTCGTCGATCTGCATCACAGCAAGGATCGCGCGACGGACTTCATCGCCTTCCTGAACGCGATTCCGTCGCTGGCAGAGTTGCTCGTCGACGCTACGCCGCGGCTCGACGATCTCCGTTTCTATTCGCACCTTCCGTACGTTGCGAAGCAGTACATGGGCAACGGTTGGGCGCTCCTCGGCGACGCCGCGTCGTTTCTCGACCCGTACTACTCGCCGGGACTTGACCACGCCTCGTTCACTGCCGAAGCGACTGCGGAGATCGTCGGAATGCAGGCGAAGGGTGAGGACATCAGCGCGCGGATCGTCGAGCACAATGAGTCGTTCGCCCGTTCGTACGTCCGCTTTTTCCGTTCGATCTACAAAGACAAGTACTACTACATGGGCGAGGCCGACCTGCTGGCGGCGTCGATGATTCTCGACACCGCGCACTACTACATCTTTGTCGTCATTCCGGCCTATCGCTTCGCGAAGAAGTTTCAATGGATGCCGGTGCTCGGACCGAGGCCGGCGTTTCTCAGCTATCACTTCATCAAGCTCTATCACCGCCGCTTCATCGCGATCGCCAAGGCGCGGCGCGCGGCTGGTGAAGAAGGCGTGCGTAACAACGGCCGCCGGATCAAGGCCTACTTCAATCTCAATCTCTCGCCGTTTCACATGGTGCTGCGCGGAATGAAACTGTGGGCGTTCGCGGAAGCGGACAACGTACGACTGCAGGTGCGGCGTCTTTTCCGCCGATCTGCGGCCACGGCATCGCCGGCCGGGAACGTAACCGCTCAGGGATGATCCGGCGCGTCGCGATTGTGTTCGAGCGGGAGTTTGGCGATCGCCTTTCGGATCTGGCGATGCGGATGCCTGTCTGGATCGTGGAGAGCGTCACCAACCGAGCGGCGGTGTCCGAGGCGTGGAATCGCGCCAGCGAATGGCCGCATATCAGTGTGACTGTCTTTCGTCCGACCGCTAATCTCCGCCATCTTCTGTCGCAGATTGGTCACCCGCAACGCGTCGACGTGATCGGGATAAAGCTCGCTGACGATGCACGCGATGTGCTGGTCGCGGCTGGCTTCACGAAGATCGTCGAGAGCACGGACGGATTTCGCGCGTCGTGAGATTTCTACAGCTCGGCGAGCGCGGCGCGTTTGACTTTGCCGCGTTCATCGACAGGAATCGATTCGATCAGCTTGATGATGCGCGGCACTTTGTGTGACGAGAGATGCTCGCGGCACCAGGAGCGGATCTGGTCGCGCGTTACATCGGGATTGGAGACGACAGCTGCAGCGACGACTTCGCCGCGCGCTCCGGCGGGCTCGCCGTAGACCTTGGCCTGTCGGACGCCGTCGATCTGCAGGATGACCTGCTCGACTTCGCGCGGGTTCACTTTCTTGCCTGCGGTGTTGATGAGATCACTGGCACGTCCGATGATCGAGACCTCGCCACCGTCGCGAAGCTCGATCAGATCGTCGGCGACGAAGCGCCCGTTTTCGAATGGCTCGAAAGTCGCCGCGTCGTGCAGATAACCGAGCGATACATTCGCGCCCCGTATCGTGAGACGTCCGCGGGAAGAGGTGAGCTGCACGTTGTCCATCGCGTTGCCGACTGTGCCGCGCTCGACCGACGCGCCGGTGCGGTCGTAGGTGATCCCGCCGCATTCACTGCATCCGTAGAACGTGTGCACTGGTTTGCCGAATCGCTCGCGAAACTTGCGCGAAACAGCCGGCGGCAGCGGCGCGCCCGCGGAGAGGAACGTGCGGACCGAGGAGAACTCGCCCGACGCGGCGGCAATCAAATGATCGAACACCATCGGAATCAGCGGAGCAACGGTGCATCCGAATCGATTGCAAAGATTCATGACTGACTGCGGCAGGTAATCGTTCGAGATGACGATGGGCGTGCCCTGAACGAAGAGCGGCGTCACGAGATTCGAGAAGCCATACGAATGCGACATCGGAATCGCGCCGAGGTTGATGTCGTCGGGTCGGATGCCCATCGTGGAGCAGATGTTCAGGCAGTCGGCGATCAGGCTGGCTTCGGAGGCGACGATGCCCTTAGGCAAGCCGGTCGAACCCGATGTCAACTTGATGAGGCGTGCGTCATGCGGGAGGCTCGCCGGTGCCGCGTTTCGCGGCGAGATCAGAACCTCACTACCGCTGCGGTAGACAAGACCTCGCGCCGAAAAGTGAGCGAGGATTCTGGCGACCTCCGTTTCGGTGGCATCGCGATCGATGAGAATCGCCACGAGTCTCTGCTTCAGGATCGCGCCGAATGCGGCGACGAAATCAACAGAGTTCGGCAGTTGGATGGCAATGACGTCGCGCTCGACGAAGCCGGCGTCTGCGAATCGCAACGCCACATCGGCGATGTGTCGCGCGAGTTGTGCGCGCGTGGTAATCGCGCCCGTCTCCCCGTCGATTAGCGCAACCGTCTCGGGCGCGGCAGCCGCAAGTGCTAGGAACTGTTCGAACATGGGCGTGGGGGAGGGAGGATAGAGTTGACGCTCGGGAACGTCAACCGTGTGCTGGGCAATTGGTACTCGGCGGGTCGCCGATTCACGGGGTCGGCGTGGCCGTTATCGAACGCTGTCATCCTGCGAGGCGGTGAGGAAATTAATTCGCGCGAAGCGCTTTGGAGTGCGTGTGGCGAAGCCACCACTTTGGGATGGCGGATGGCTCACCGGTTCGAAACCTCAGAAAGCGGTGGCTGGCGCCACCGCACTCCAAAGCGCTTCGCGCGAAAACGGAGGCGACACTTCTTCAGTGCGGAACGCTGCCGTCCCGGCGGCTGGCCCGGCGGCGTCTCGCCGCCGATCGCGACGATTGCGTCGCGGTGATCAACACTTCGCGCCACTCACGCTGTATATGAGCATGGTCCCAATCGCTTGTCCAAAGATGCCTCGACGAGTATATTTGCGAACATACTCATGAGCACCAGCGTCCACGTCCCAGTCGAACTTCTGAAGGCCGTTGATCGGCGAGCGCGGGCACTGCGCATCAGCCGAAACCGGCTGATCCTGCGCGCGCTCGAACGAGAATTGGAGCAGGGATCGGAGTGGTCGGTCGGTTTCTTCGACAAGTTGCGGGCCGTCGATCGCCAGACGGTTGAAGATACCGAGTTGATGTTAACGGCGATCCGCGCACAACGGCGCTCGAAGGGTCCGCCGAAGTTGTGAAATACATTCTCGACACCAACGCCGCCTCCGCGCTGATGCGCGGAGATCCCCGCGTCGTGGACCGCCTGGCTCGGACGTCTCGCGAGGCGGTTGGCATTCCGCAGCCCGTGCTGGCGGAGATCGCGTACGGAATCGAACGGTTGCCCCGGTCGCGCCGCCGCGAGAATCTGCGGCGGCGTCTGGAGCTCCTTCGCTCCGAGCTCAAACGCTGCGAATGGTCGGATGCCGTGAGTGAGAGGTTTGGTGAGATCAAAGCGGCTCTCGAAAAAAGGGAGCAGCGGATAGAAGACTTCGACGTGGCGATCGCCGCTCACGCTGTTGCCTACGACGCCATCCTGGTGACAGCCAATACGGATCATATGCGCCGCGTCCCAGGCCTTACGGTCGAGGACTGGTCAGCGTAGCCCTCGCGCACTGCGCTCCGCGAACTTCTCACTCCTTCGCTTTGTCCGTGTGCGCGCGGAACAGATGCACATATAGCGCGCGGTCGACAAAGAGCGCAATCTGGTGGTGAGTCTCCCACCCGCCCGTCCCGCTGTTCGTCGATTGCGGACTCCAGACGAGATGAAAATTCGCCCGCGTCGTCGGATCGTGCCAGAAGGCCTCAAACGCTGGATTGACGACATTGAGTGCCGTACCGCCGCGGTTCGACACTCCGCCCACGGTGAGCGTGGCGCGCATGAGGATGTTACGGAAGATGATTCCGGGAAAACGGCCCATGTAGGCAAATTCGGTTTGCGAGCGATTGGCCGGCGTTCCAGTTTGAATTGTTCTGGCGAAGAGGAGCGAGCCGTAGATCTCGTGTTTGCCGATTGGAAAGTACGTGTCGACGTCAAGCCCGACCGACCGCTCGCGTCCGGACATCTGCGAGAGAACCTCTCCCGTGGCAAAATCCCTGATCACCGTCTCGATCGGCTGCCTGCTGATTGTCAATCGATATCGCAACAGGAGAGGCGGATCCTCTGGAGGCCCAGAGAACAGGCTCGGTCCATACCAAGCTGCCTGGATCGTGTCCTTGGACCCCGGAGTCGGAGCCGCGGGGGTGGAGCCGGGCGGCGGAGGCGTGGGGAAATAAATCGGATTGGGACAACGGCACAAGTACACCGGCGCGTCGCCCCCGGCGCTGATCTGGCTGCGCTTGTAGTCAAACTGAAAGCGCGACCAGTAGAGGCTGTTTGTGAAGAGGACGAATGCCGCGCTACGGTGGACCGGGCGGTAATCGGCGATGAAATTTGCCACGCCGCCGGCCACAAGACTGGAGATAAACAGCGCTCCGTCGCGCTGACCGGGATCGACAGAGTCGTCAGGATCGCCGATCAAACGCTCTTGTGCGGCGAGAGGGATGCAACTGACGAAGGCAAGAGTGCATAGCAGGCCGCGAAGCATCACTTCACCACCAGAGTGAGTGTTTTCAACTTACCTTTGAGTCTCTCCTGGTTGGCGAGGCGGCTGTTCGGGGCGTTGTCGACTCTTTTCTTGAAGCGCTGATTCGCGAGGGTGTTGACGACAAACTCGAGATCGAGAGGCAACGGGTCGCCAACCTTCTGCCGATGTGCGTGGCCCCTCTTGTCAAGAAAAATAAACAGCTCAGGATTCGTAGGGTCTGGCGAGAACAGGGGGAAATCCGTGCCGGTGGAATCGTGTGAGAACACAAGAAGCCCCGGATCGAGGGGGTTCGGCTTGTCCCAATTGAGTAGAAGTCGGACCTCCTCATCTGGTACCCAGATGTCGGGAATGGCCTGAAGTGTGCCAGCCGTGAACGTCCCGTGGTCACGCTCGTTTTGACAGTTCTCGAGTGCGCTCCAGCGTCGGTAATCAATTTTGATCGGGCCGTCAGTCTGAATGGCAATGTCGTGTACCTTCCGCCGTTTGCAGCCGAATGTAAATGCCGCGATGTCCTCTTTCGCGCCGTTCTCCGACGGAGTGGATGCTTCGCACCCAGTCCTGAGGCCGTTGAGCCGTAGGCTCGCCATTGCTCGGTCTGCCGGAAAAGTTCTGACGTTCGGGTGTTCCTTGTCCACGTACTTACCCCTCCAGAACCCATCGGTGTCCTTTTGGGCTGGGAAACGCACTGTCTGCTCGCCGACGGTCAAGACAACAGTGATTTCGCTCTGAGCAGCAGCTCTGCAGTCGGTGTCGATGGTTACCTGGACAATCGACACAGGTTGAGCGTGTGCTTCCAGCGCGAAGCCGAGAACGACCAGAGCTGCCCTATTCAATAGTCGTCTGCTATGGGTTGCAGGGGGTGTTCTCGTCAACATCGGGAATCCTCCCTAGAATGAATGGCGCCACGATATTGGCCGGCCTTTCGGCCGTTCTCTCAACAATGATTGGCCTACGCGGTATCTCCCAAAACCGGCCGGACTCTTCGACCCTTAGATAAGCCCGAACGATTAGCGACGCGCCGCGCCTTTGCAGCACATCTGCGATTTTTGTCTTGGGGTAGGGTGTCTTTGTCAGAGGATCGCAGCGTCTAGTCAACTCCGTCGTGGTTAGGTCAATCGGAATTGGGTCCGGCTTGGGATCAACGAACGTGTCTCCACCGGCCTGCGTAACTGCGGTGTTCTCAATCATCAAGTCGATGGGAAATTCTAAGCGATAGCTAACGAGCGTAGAGCGGCGTCCCCCTGTATTCCACACCGTGAGGTGGAGAAACTTTGGCTCCGACCTATTTACAACGAATTCAGTGCGCGACGGGGAAATGCTTTTCATTATGGTATCGCGCGCCCCCAGAAGCCCGGCCAAGCCAACTATCAGGGACGCGGGAGCCCACCGTCCAGAAAGAAAGCTTCCCACGAGTCCACCGAGCCGTTTGATCGTGGAGCGTGTATCTGTCGCCGCTGGTGAAGGCTCGCGATTGGTCGCAGCGGGTGGCTTTTCCTTTGCCGCTTTCTTTGGTCTCAGTCGAACCATCGTATTTACTCCTTCGGAACTGCTGCCTGCTGCACTAGCATCGTCAGCCGTCTCTCCGAATCACTATTAACCCCGCCCCCGCTAGCAGAATCGAGAGCAAGAGCATCCCCCACGCGGACAGCGTGGGGCCGCCGACGAGGGGCGGGATGACATCGATCGTGTAGCACTGTGTCGCGGTGCACGGGGGCGTGCTCGTGTCGGTCACCGTGATGCAGAAACTGAAGCTGCCTAGCGCTGTCGGCGTCCCCGAGATCACTCCGTTCGCCGTATTGAATGTCAGGCCAGGGGGCGGGGGAATCGTTGGGGTCGCGCTGAACGTGTAGGGCGGCGTTCCGCCGCTGGCGATAATGGTCTTGTAGTAGAGACTGCCCAGCTCCGCGGCGGGGAGGGTCGCTGGGAATAGCGCCAGGTTGCAATTCACTACGATTGTGTAGGTTTGGCTGCCGATGCAGCCGGAAAGCGCGTCGGTTGCTGTCACGGTGAACGTGAAGGTGCCGCTCGTCGTTGGCTTTCCTGAAATCAGCGCGGTTTGGCTCGACACCGGGCTCATTGGATTGAGTGTCAGACCCGGCGGTAGCGTCCCCGGTGGAACACTGAACCGATACAATCCCGACCCATTATTGGCCGTGATCAGATGGCCGTATTGGTCGCCTATCGGCTGGCCGTATTGGACTCCCACGATTCCGTTCGGAAGGGTGGCCGGCGAAATCGTTAGCGGACAAATGAAGAGCGTGTAATCCCTTGTGCCTGTGCATCCCGCTGAGTCTGTTGCCGTGACCCTGAATTGATAAACACCCGCAGCCGTCGGCGTTCCCGATAGCAGTCCGTCAGTCGAGAGGGTCAAAGCGGGAGATCCCGGAGGGAATGGTTCAGGCACTTTCGTGAACGTGTATTGTGGCGTACCGCAACTAGCCGTGAGCTGCTCGCTATATGGCGTGTTTACGCTGCCGTTCCGAAGAACCAGCGGTGAAATCGTAACGTTACAAGCTACCTTGAGCGTGTATGTACGGCTGCCTGTGCAGAATTTCGCGTCGGTGGCGGTCACTGTGAAGGTAGTATCGCCCGGCGTCGTCGGTGTTCCGCAGAGCAGGCCTTCAGGTGACAGCGTCAGTCCGTCGGGCAGTGTACTGTCGGGGACACTGAACGTATATTTCGCGGTGCCACAACTGCCTGTGAGGGTTTGGCTGTACGGAGTACACGCGGTTGCGCCGGGAAGCGTCGCCGGGGAAATCATGACGTTGCAAATCACGGTCAGGGGGTACGTCCCGCTGACAAAAGATCCTGTAACCGTGTCCGTGGCCGTCACGGTGACGTTGTAAGGACCCGGCGTCGTTGCGAAGCCGGAGATGTCGCCCTGATTCGGGAAATTTGGTATCAGCCCATCCGGCAACCCGGCGAACTTGTATACATATGATCCTGAGCAGCCCATCGCTGTAATGCTCTGTTGATAGTGGACGCAGGCTGTCGCGGGCAGGAGGGCCGGTGGAGAGAGAGTAATGGCACAGGGGATGATGGCGATCGTGTACTTCCGCTCACCGGAACAACCTTGGGAATCCGTGGCGGCGACCGTAATTGGGAACGAGCCAGACTCCATGGGTGTCCCGGATAGCACGCCCCCGGGAGTGAGACTCAATCCCAGAGGGAGGGATCCCGAGATGACCTTGAAGGTGTAGGGCTCGGTGCCTCCGCTGGCCCTGATGGTCGTCTGGGTATACAGCTTGTCCACCTCTCCGTCAGGCAGGACCGGCGGATCGAGGTTGATCGCATTGCAGTTAGTGCAGAGCAAAACGTTGTTCGTATTCAACGTTACGGTGCCGGTAAGCGCCAAAACTCTGCCGAAGACGCTTGCAGTGGAATTCAGGGTGATGTTGTCGTGCGCGAGAAGGTTTCCGACGAACGCGCTGCCTGCTTCGAGAGTGGCCGAGCCGCTTACTTGCCAGAAGATGTTGCCGGGTTGTGCGCCGTTGATCGCGAGAATGGACGAATCATGATCTGTCGTGAAACTGCCCGTTATCCGGAAAATCCAGACGGTGTCGTGGTTGCCGCCGGCGTCGAAAATAAGCGGTCCCTTCAACTGTGCGGGCGAATCGACACAGTAGACGTTTACCGGGGGATGCGTGGGGGGCGTTGTGATAGGCGGCAGAGTCGCATCGCCCAGAACCGGACTGAGGGTGGTGCACGGGCGGCTTACGCTAGCGAGATCGCCATACGCGATGCCCGCATCGTGCTGCGCCAACTGCGAGAGTGCTTTGCCTTGAATGTCGCCAAGCTGCACCACGCCGGGCGGGAAGAATCCAACGATCGTGTTGCCGGGGCTCACTCCGAGGTTCCCGGTCACGACGGTGGGGCCGGAGTTGGTCACGGATGATCCGCCGAGAACGGCGAAGCTGGCTGCGTTGCCGAGCGAGGGCGCTGACTGAGCCAGCGCTCGTGACGAGCAGCAGCAACAAAGTGCGACGAATCCCACAACCGCCAGGACACGCCGGTCCTCGGACGACATTGGTTCCCCCCTGCTCCTTGTGAGAGCGCGTATGGACCTATATCTAAGGAGTGCCGGAAGCGCCGAGTTCCCTACCACCAATTTTGAATAGTGATCGCTTGGAGTCGCGAATGTTCACAACCGACGAAGCCGAACACAGAGCAGAAGCGCAAGTGAGCGAAACGGACGTAGAATCCGGAAGGGCGGCAGCGAAGTTTTCCGAAGTGGCCGTCTTTCATGATTGATACTCGAGCCTAGAGGAAGACCATGGACATTGACGCCCCCGACACACGGCCGCTCAAGGCGTACGCTTTCGATCCCAGCGCGGGCAAGCTCCTCGGCAACGAGATGTCGATGGAGGTCCGGTATCAGGAGCTCGACCCTGGGCCGGTGGTTCGCGATTTCAGCCGCAATGCCATCGCCGTCATCGACTACGACGGTTCCAATAAGACCTACTACACGCCGGTCGACCTCGACGACAAAAGGATTCTGATTCGCGGCGGACTCGATCCGAGCGAGGCTGATCCGCGCTTTCATCAGCAAATGGTGTACGCGGTCGTCACCGAGACCATCCAGCACTTCGAGATGGCGCTCGGGCGCCGCATCCACTGGCGCCGCGGACTGCGCGATGGCGACGTCGAGGCCGCGCGCCGCGAAAACATCTACACACTCAACATCTACCCGCACGCGTTCATCGGACAGAACGCGTTTTACAGTCCGCAAGCGCACGGAATCCTCTTCGGATACTTCCGGGCTGGCGCGAAAGATGTTGGCAGAAACCTGCCGGGGCAGACCGTGTTCACGTGCCTGTCGCACGATGTGGTCGTCCACGAGACGACGCACGCGATCGTCGATGGCATCCGCTCATTCTTCACCGAGCAGACGAACCCCGACGTGCCCGCGTTCCATGAGGCCTTCGCGGATCTTGCGGCGCTCTTCCGCCACTTCACGCATCGGGAAGTGCTTTACGACACGATCGAGCGGACCGGTGGAAAGTTGTATCAATACCAGTTGCGGCCGGACGCCGAGATGAGCAGTTACGATGACTACTCGGATGCGACGGCGGCGGAGAAGAAGGACCCGACGCTCAGCGCGCAGATCAGCAGCCGCAATCCGCTGATCGAGCTCGCGCAGCAGTTCGGAGAAGCGACCGGCAGGAACCGAGCGTTGCGATCCGCACTCGGCACGAAGCCGAACTCGGACGACATCCAGAAATATACGGAGCCGCATCGCCGCGGATCGATTCTCGTGGCGGCGGTGTTCGACGCCTACTTCACGATCTATCTGAAGCGCACCGCCGACTTGTGGCGCATCTTCCGCGCGGGCGGCGGCGGTCCGAACCCGATCGACATTCCGCGCTCGCTCGCTACGCACCTTTGCGACGAGGCCATCCGGCTCGCGGAACAGTTCTTCACCATTTGCGTCCGCGCGCTCGACTACACCGCGCCGGTGGACATCACGTTCGGATCGTATTTGCGCTCGGTCCTGACGGCGGATTTCGATCTGCACTCGATCGATGAAAATGGGATGCGGGACGCGCTGCTGCAGTCATTCCGGCTGCGCGGCATTCTGCCCGAGGGTGCGGGCTTCTTCAGCGAAGGAGCGGCGGTCTATCCCCGCGCATCCGCTGCCCTTCCGCCCGTCATCGGTCTCGACTTCGGCGATCCCAATGGTTTCATCACGCAGGACCAGATGAACAAGGCAGGCAACGTCCTCCGGGAGTACGTCACGAAGAATGCGAAAGCACTCGGATTCTCTCCCGCCGTCAAGATTCTCGTTCCCTCGTTCCATCCCGTTTTTCGCATCAATCCGGACGGCAGTTTGCGCACGGACATGGTGGTCGAAGCCGTGCAGACGATCGAAAAGAATTTCAATGATGCGGCGCCGCAGTTCGGCAAGTTCCCGCTTCGTGGTGGCGCGGCGTTGATCATTCGCAAACCGGTCGCCGGCGATCCGGGCGCGGAGAGGAATGAGGCGCCGATCCAGTACGTGATCTCGAAAAACCTCAGCGATGAGCGCGCCGATCGCCAACGCCGTTTTGGCGAACACCTTGGCATCGCTGGCGATAGTAAGGATCCGAACCGCTTCCAGGTCGACTTCGCCTTGGTTCATGGAGGGGACTGAGCATGGCCACTAAAACGAGCAAGGCGAAAAGCGCCACGTCCAAGAAGGCTGCGTCAAAGAAGGCTGCAACGAAGAAGGTTGCGACAAAGAAAGCCGCCACCAAGAAGACTTCAACAAAGAAGGCTGCAACAAAGACGCCAACGAGTACGACCAACGCCGAGTTGCGCATTCGCATGTATCGCGTCGGCTTCGGCGATTTCTTTCTTGTCACCGTGCCGGCAGCGGACGGACCGCAGCACATCCTGATCGACTGCGGCGTCACGCCGGGCCAGACCAAGTTGGGCGACATCGGCACGATCAAGGATGCCGTTGCTCACATGGCTGACGTGACGAACAAGAAACTCGCTTTGATCATCGTGACGCACCGTCATCAGGATCACATCGTCGGCTTCAGCCGTTCGGCGGAGATCTTCAAGGACTTCACGGTCGGCGCCGTTTGGATGTCGTTCTGGGAGACGGAGTACGACCCGAACGAGAAGAAAGAGAAGCCAATGGCGTTCGCGTTCCAGGAGGAACTGACGTCGCTCGCTTCCAACATGCAAGCGCACATGGCGGCGCGGGGTGCCGATGATCCCGATTCAGACGAGATTCTGGCGATGCTGCAGAACGCGACGGGCCTCGATCAAGCGGAGCTCGCCGCTGCCGGCGGCGCGGCGGCCGCGGGGAAGCCTGGCAAGGGCGGCGGTACGAACGCGGCCTCGCTCACGTTCCTGAAGACCGGCCTCAAGCTCAAGCCCGAGTACTACGCGAAGGGCGACACGCCGAAGGTGCCGAAGGTGCTGGCCGATGCCGGCCTCACCGCGCAAATCCTCGGACCACCGCCCGCCGATGCGTTCGATTTCCTGAAGCTCATGGATCTCAAGAAAGGCGTCGGCCAATTCCTCGGCGAGGGAGGAGACGGCAGCGCAAAGAAGTTCGATCCGTTCGGCACGCAGTGGCATCGCGACGCCGCAGCGTTCTCCAAAACGGCGTTCCGTGAATGGGAGCGCGGGTTGAAGAAGAAGGCCAGTGCGGCGATGGAAACCGCCATCCAGAACGCGCAACCCGACCTGCTCTTCACCGCGGCGAAGACGCTCGACAAAATCCTCAACAACCAAAGCCTCGTCGTTCTCTTCACATTCAACGGCAAGAAGTTGCTCTTCGCCGGCGACGCCCAGGGCGGCAACTGGGAGTACTGGATGTTCGGCGGTACGCCCAACAATGCGCCATCCGCTGATCAGATCGACAAAACCAGCAAGGCCATCCTCGGCAATCTCGATTTCTACAAAGTCGGTCACCACGGCAGCACGAATGCAACGCCGGTCAGCGCCGTGGAAGCGATGGGCGGCGATTTCGCGTCGATGTGCTCGACGCAGGAAGGCTCCTTTGGCAAGGTTGCTAACAATAGCGAGGTGCCGCGCATCCCGCTGCTGACGGCATTGTCGAAGAAGACCACGTTGGTTCGCAGCGATCAATTCGCGGTCACTCTGCCGGACAACGAAGTGCCGGCAGTGAAGGGATCGCCCGACGCATTGCCGAAGCCCGCGCGCGGCCGCTTCGAGGAGGGGCCGATCTACATCGATTACTTCCTTTGAGTTTGTCCATACCGAGAGCCCTTAGAAATCAAACGGTTCGCTTGCTGCGTTACGGCGCTCGTTCATGATCGATGTCCTCGTCATTGGTGGCGGCCCGGCCGGGTCGACGGCGGCCACGCTGCTCGCGCGCAAAGGGTTTTCGGTGACGTTGCTGGAGCGCGAGCGCTTTCCGCGCTTTCAGATCGGGGAGTCGCTCCTTCCTTACAACAACGACCTCTTCGAACGTCTCGGCGTCTCGGCGCCGATGGCGGAGGGATCGTTCACGCCGAAATATGGAGCGGGATTCGTCACCGCCGACGGTGCGCTCGGCTACACCTTCCGCTTCGTCGAGAACCTTCCAGAGGCGTATCACCAGTCCTTCCAAGTCAAACGCGCCGAGCTCGATGAACTGCTTCTGCGTAACGCCGCGGCCAACGGTGTCGACGTGCGTGAGGGATGTGCGGTGACGGCGGTCGATCTCGACGATTCGTCGCGCGCATCGGTGACGTGCGCGAATGGGGACCGTCTCGACGCGCGATTCGTCATCGACGCCAGCGGTCACGGCTCGTTCCTCGGTAATCGCCTCGGCGGCAAAGAGGATGTGGAATCGCTGAAAAAAGTAGCGATCTTCGCGCACTACCTCAACGTTCCGCGTGAGCCAGGCCGCGACGCGGGAAACACGATGATCGTCGTTTTGCGCGATGCCTGGTTCTGGCTCATTCCCGTGAGCGCCGACACGATGAGCGTAGGGCTCGTCGTCGAGCGCGATCATTTGCGGCGCTGCGGCCTCTCGCCCGAGGCGCTGCTGCGGCAAACGATCGCGGGCGCGCCGTATCTCGCGGAGCGCTTGACGAACGCGGAGCGCGTCACGCCGGTGCTCGTCCGTCGCGACTTTTCATTCACGGTGAAAAAACTGACCGGACGGAACTTTGCGCTGATCGGCGACGCCGCCGGCTTTCTCGACCCTATTTTTTCGACTGGCGTCTTCCTGGCCATGAAGTCCGCCGATCTGATCGCCGACGCCGTCGAGCAGCGCCTGCGCAAAGGGAGCACACGTCTGTTGCAGCGTTACGAGCGCTCGTTTCAGAGCGCGCTTGGCAAGTACTTTCGCTTCATCGACAACTTCTACCGCCGCGAGTTTCTCGAAGTCTTTCTGCAGCCGAAGGAGGACTACGGCCTCATCCCCGTGATCACCGGAATCCTGGCCGGCAACATCTTCGTCAAGAGCAACCGGTTCAAGCTGGCGTTGTTCTTTCTGTTCATCCGCCTGCAAAAGCGTTTCGGCGTGATCGCGCCGCCGATCGCATGGAACGACCTTCCCGGACCGGCGATGTGTGAGAATGTCGTCAGCCCATGAACGACCTCAAACTCAAAATCAAGGAGCTGCTGATCGAGCGGCTCAAATTCGAAGATATGACGCCCGACGACATCAAGGACGACGAGCCGCTTTTCGCCGGCGGCCTCGGGCTCGATTCCATCGACGCGCTCGAGATCGTGGTGATGCTCGAGAGCGAGTTCGGCATCAAGGTAAAGAACGAGTCGTCCGCGCGCGAGAACTTTCAGTCTGTCGCCGCCCTGGCCGGTTTTGTCGAGCAGCGGCTGGCGGAGCAGCAGCAGGCGCAGGCGTGAGCTGGCTGGCGAGCCTTCCTCATCAGATCCCTTTCCGCGCTGCCTCGGCCGCAACGCCGATCGATGAGAAGACCATCGAAGGAGTATTCGTCTGCACCGCCAACGATTCGATGCCGTCGGGCGTGATGGCCGTCGAAGCGATGGCGCAGTTGGGCGGTGGCCTGGCATTCGCCGATTCGCAATCGCACGCCTTTCTGACCGGGATCGACGGATGTGAGGTCGATCGTTTCATCGAGGCCGGCGATGTGATCCGCTTTGTCGTCACGCTCGATGCGCAGTTCGGTGGAACGTTTCGCTTTTCCGGACGTGGGGTTGTCGACGGAGTGGAAGTGATTCGTAGTAGGTTCTATCTGTCATCCTGAGCCGCCGAAGGACACGAAGTGCCGGAGGACGGTCGAAGGACCCCTGATTTTTTTTCCACCACCCACCGCACAGAATTAGGGGGTCCTTCGATCGTCCTTCGCCGCCGATGTCTGCCGGTTGAGAGTGCGGCGTGTCTTGCGGCGGCTTCGGCGACTCAGGATGACAGTGAAGAGTTCCAGCGAGAAAACATGCGCAAAGCTGACACGTCCACTCGCCTCGCCATTACCGGACTCGGGATCATCTGCTCGATCGGACGCAACCAGGCCGAGGTGTGGCAATCGATCGTGGAGTCGCGGGCGGGAATCGGGAAGCTGACCAAGTTTCCGGGCGAAACGTTTCCGACCGATATCGCGGCGCAGGTGGACGACGACCTTGATGCAATGCGGACGATCGATAGACGCGAGGCAAAGCGGATGTCACGCAGCGATTTGCTGGCGGTGATCGCAGCGAACGAAGCGGTGGCGCAGGCGGATCGCGGCGCATCGTCACCGATGCCGCGGGAGCGCGCGATCGTCTCGACGGGAACGTCGACTGGCGGGCTGCTGGAAGGCGAAGGCTACTACTTCGATCGGCTCGTTCACGGCCGTCGTCGCGTTGCGGCATCGCGCGTGCTGCAGCAACCGACCTCCGGACCTTCGGACGCGGTTGCTCGCGCGCTGAGTCTTGGCGGTGGTGTCTTGTCGAATGCCACTGCCTGCGCGTCCGCGGGCGCTGCGATCGGCATGGCCGGAGATTTGTTGCGATCGCGCCATGCGGACGTCGCCATCGCCGGCGGCAGCGACGCGCTTTGCCGCCTCACCTACAGCGGATTCAACGTGCTTCAGGCAGTCGACGAAAAGGCGTGCATGCCGTTTGCGGAAGAGCGCAAAGGAATCACGCTTGGAGAAGGCGCTGCGTATCTCGTCATCGAGCGATGGGATGACGCAGTCGCTCGCGGAGCCACGATTCTCGCGGAGCTTTGCGGCTATGGCGCAACATGCGATGCGCATCATCCGACGGCGCCGCACGAGGAAGGCCGCGGCGCGCAGGCAGCGATGCGCGGCGCGATCGCGGAAGCGGGCGATGATCCTTCCATCGACTACATCAACGCGCATGGCACCGGCACGCTGCTCAACGACTCGGCGGAAACGAAGGCGATCATCGCTGCGGTTGGCGAGTCGATTCCTGCATCGTCGAGCAAATCGTATTTCGGCCACACGCTTGGTGCCGCGGGTGGCATCGAGGCGGTCATTACCGTCCTTGCACTCCAACGGCAGATCGCTCCTCCGACGCTGCGTCTCAACACGCCAGCCGCCGACTGCACTCTCGATTACATTCCGCACACGCCGCGGCCGATGGCGATGACGAATGTACTGTCCAATACATTCGGCTTCGGCGGATCGAACGTCTCTCTGCTTTTTCGCAGAGCGTAATGCTATAAAGCGCCGACGCATGAATCGCGTTGCCATTACCGGCATCGGGATCGTTGCGCCGGGGGCGGTTGGCATCGAGCCCTTTCGCGCGATGCTCGACGCGGGAACGACCGCTGTCACGCCGATCGACCGCTTCGACACGGAAGGACTCTCCGCGCACACCGCCGCACTCGTCCGCGATTTCAAAGCGCGCGATTACATCCCGGCGATGAAAATGCGTCGGATGAACACTCTCTCGCGCTACGCAGCCGCCGCAGCGAAACTGGCGATCGACGATGCCGGTGTGCGGCCGGCATCCGAGTCAGGCGTCGCGATCGGAACGGCGTTCGGTCCGGTGCAGACTTCGGTCGACTACATGCAGGAGTACGTCTCGCGCGGTCCTGCTTTAGCGCCGCCGCAGCTTTTTGCGGAATCGGTGGCGAACGCTCCCGGCTCGCACATCGCCATCGAATTCGATCTGCGCGGCTTCAACGTCACGATGACGCAGCGCGAGTCGTCTGTGCTCGCCGCGGCGATGTTCGGCAGCACGCAGATCATCAAGGGCACGGCTCCTTCGGCGATCATCGGCGGCGTGGAAGAAGTCAACGAGATGGTGTTCTCGGTGCTCGACCGGCTGGGTGCGCTCTGCCGCGCGGACGGAGACTTGACCGAGAGCATGCGTCCCTTCGACCGGCGGCGCAACGGAATGACCATCGGCGAAGGAAGCGCGATCTTTGTCGCCGAACGCGCGCCGTCGCGCGAGCCGTACGGCTGGCTGTCGGGATTCGGCATCGCACGCGACGTCACTGCGACCATCTCCGACTGGGGAACGGGCCACGAGTATGTCGCTGCGGCGATGCGCGCCGCGATCGACGACGCGGCTCTTCACGTTTCCGACATCGACGCGATCTACGCCTCGGCGAACGGAACGAAGCGCGGCGACCGCGTCGAAGCGCGGGCGATCGAAATGGTTTTCGGTGACGCCGTTCCTCCGGTCGTTGCGACGAAGGGTTACTTCGGCGAGTACGCTGCCGGCGGCGGATTTCAGCTTGCGGCGGCGTTGCTGGCAATGCGCGATCAGAAACTTCATGCGTCGTACGGATTCTCCGAGTGCGATGAAGAGTTTCATTTCGCTCCCACGCGCGAGGCGCGTGCCGCCGATCTGAAACACATTCTCATCAACTCCGTGTCCGCGGGCGGCGGCATCGTCTGCGCGGTTCTCTCACGGGAGGCGGAATGAGCGAGAAGACGCTCGTACTGATTCCTGCGCTCAACGCGGAGCGAACCATCGGCGCAGTCGTGCGCGACTGCAAGATCGTGAACGACGACGTGCTTCTCATCGACGACGGATCCTCCGATCGCACCGCGGAGATGGCCGGCGATGCCGGCGCGCAAGTCGTCCGTCACGCGGTCAATCGCGGCAAAGGCGCTGCGCTGAAAACCGGCTTCGCGTATGCGCTGGAACATGGATTCGATGCCGTGATCACACTCGACGCGGATGGTCAGCATCTTCCCGCGGAGATCCCGAAATTTCTCGCGGCGCGCGCGGAGGGCGGCGGCGATCTGATTATCGGAGGACGCGCGCATCTCTTCGGCCAGATGCTTCCGCGGCGCCGCTTCGCCAACCGTGTGTCGGCGCGCTCCATCGCGTTCGCCTCGAAAACGAATGTCACCGATTCGCAGAGTGGCTTCCGGCTCTACTCCGCGCACCTCCTTCGCAACGTACGCCTCCGCACCGACGGCTTCGACCTCGAGAGCGAAGTGATCGTTTACGCCGGCTGCCGCGGATTCAAAGTCGTCACGATTCCGATCGACCTCGGCTTCGTCGACGGCCAGTCGACCAGCCACTACAAGCCATGGCTCGACACGCTGCGCATCGCCTGGACAGTGACTCGCGCGCGTTACTTCTGGCGGCAGTGAAGCAGAACGAGCCGGCGAACAGTCTCGCAATTCTCGGCACAATCTTCTCATCGAGCGCCTTCTCCCCCCGCGCTTTTTGCGGGGGGAGAAGGTGGCGAAGCCGGATGAGGGGGGCGAACTTCAGCTCGAACAAGATCGCCTGACCACGATGGTTTTCAGTGCGGTTTGACCGCGGGAGTAGTCGCAGGAGTCGCCGGCAGGTCGCTCTTCGCCAGCGGTTTCCGCGGCAGCATCTCCGGCCGGTTCGCCGTCTCCCAGACAAAGGTGGCCATTACGACGGCGGCTTGCTCGAGGTCATTTTGTTGCAGGCGGTCGTAGACGTCGTAGTTCGTGTGATGGGTGCGCGGCTCGTACTCGATCTCATCCTGGATGAACTGGAATCCGGGAAGGCCGGCGCCGTCGAACGAGAGGTGATCGGTGCCGCCGGTGTTGCGCGACGTGATGCCGGTGACGCCGAGGTCTTTGAGCGGCTCGATCCAGGCCTGGAAAATCGGAGCGGCCGCATAGTTTTCCTGCGTGTAGATTCCGCGGATCTTGCCGGTTCCGTTGTCGAGATTGAAGTAGCCGTCCAGTTTGGCGTGCTCCGGCTTGATCGTCAGCGGCCCGGTCGGGCGCCGCATCGTCGCCGGCATATCGCGTTCGGCGGGGTCGGGCTCGGGGCGCGATGCGAAGTGTTCCGATACGTACGCGCGCGATCCGAGCAATCCTTCTTCTTCGCCGCTCCAGAGTGCGATGCGGATCGTGCGCTTCGGAGCGATGCCGATCGCTTTCAGGATGCGCACCGCTTCCATCGCCACGACCGAACCAGCGCCGTTGTCGGTCGCACCGGTGCCGCCATGCCACGAATCGAGATGCGCGCCGAGCATCACGATCTCGCCCTTCTTGTCCGTGCCCGGAATCTCCGCGATCGTGTTGTACGCGTTCTTGTCATTGTCGTAGTAGGTGGTCTTGACGTTGACCTCGATCGTGAAATCTCTCTTCTGCTCGGCAAGGCGCGCCAGCCGGTTGTAGTGCTCCGCCGACATGACGATCGACGGCACAGGATATTGCTCGCCGTCCTTCTGTGTTCCGGCACCTTGTACCGTGAACGTGCCGAAGTCGGTGTTGCCAGGATCGATCATGAGCAGCGGTTTCTCCTCGGCGAGGAACTTCGTCAGCGCCTTGCGGAAGGCGGTGCGCTTCTGCGCTTCCTCTCGGGTGAATCGAGGCCGGCCCGGCATTTCGTATTGTTCGAGGTCGGTGAGTGTCTTCTCGTTGTAGCGCGTGAACTGCGACTGCTCGTGCGGCTTGAGCTCGCGCGGATCGCCATTCAGCACTATTTTTCCTGACAATTTACCGCGATACTTTTCGATGTCCTCGACCGTCTCGATCTTCACGCGGATCGGATGGCCGGTGATCACGCCGTTCGTACCGGGTGTCCACGCGCGTGGCAGCGCCCACAACTGCGCGATCTCGGGCGACGTCATGCGCACGGTGCATTCTTCGTATGACCAGCCGCGGCCGAACGGACCCCAGCTTTCGAGATGGGCGTTCGTGAGGCCGAACTCCGTGAGTTTGTCGCGCGTCCATTCGTTGGCGCGCTTCATGTTCGGCGAGCCGGTAAGGCGCGCGCCGACAAAGTCCATCAATCCCTGGGCCGTGTCCATGACTTTCGAGTTGCGAAGACCTTCCTGCCGGATGCGTCCCTGCATCGTTAGGTCGGGCGTGTCGGCGGCAAAGACAGAGGTCGCGAAAAGAGCAATCAGCGCAAGAGTCTTTTTCATGGCCGCGCAGTGTAGCGGAATCGCGGCTGTTTCAAGATTCGTCGAGTGATTTCCTCGCCGAGGAGACTGCGAGGCGGTACCATCGTTGTGAGAATGAACGAGGAGCCTTGCGTTGCGAATCAAAGGCTTCATGTGGCTTGAACAATACGTAGAAAAGCTGGCTTGGAAACACGACATAGCACCCGAAGAAGTGGAAGCGCTATTTGCATCGAACCCTCACTACCGTTTTGTCGAGAAGGGACAGGTCGCCGGTGAGAATATGTATGCTGCTCTCGGTCAGTCCGAGGAGGGCCGTTATCTGATCGTGTTCTTCATCCACAAACAGGACGGTCGTGCGCTGATCATCTCGGCGCGCGACATGGATGATTCTGAAAAGAGATTTTATGGCCGAAAATAAGTCGTCGTTGTCGGGTAGCCGGTCGTATCAGGAACTCAGCGAATACTGGGACACTCACAGTCTTGCGGACCACTGGAACGAGACGTCGGCCGTCGAGTTTGAATTAGATGTGAAGTCGTCGGCAATGTACTTTCCGGTGGATCGTTTCCTTGCTGAAAGGCTGAGAGAGCTGGCGTCTGCTCACGGAGTCTCGGCGGAGACTCTCCTAAACCTCTGGCTGCAGGAGCGGGTTACCGACGAGGCGCGCAAGGCAGGTTAGCGCTTCGTTACCGTCACAAATCCAACTCTCCCCAGTCGATCGACGTCGGCACGTTCGACTTGGCGAAAATCGTGGCCAGCATCTCGTCGGGGCGATAGATGCGCACATCGCCGAACTCGCTGGGGCGGCGCGTTTTCATCGTGAACAACGCCCGCTGCGAGGCGTAGTCGAAGTTCGCGTGGAAGTCGTCGTCTTTCTTCTGATCGAACATCGAGCGGAGGACGTTGAGCTGATTGGCGAGATGGTCGGCCGGATCGACGGTCGATGCGGACTTCTGCTGTTTGGCCGATTTCTTTCGCGGATGTTCCGTTCCGATGGCCAGCGAGCGAAGCTCGTCGAGCTCCTGCGAAACGCGGTTGCTCTTCGGGGCGCGCTTTCCTTCCGGCGGCAGGAGCAGCGCCGGGATCTTGTTGCAGTTCGCGCGGTGGATCGCTTCGCTGCGCGTAATCCAGCCGAGGTTCGTGACGCCGCACCGCGCGGAAACGTTGGAGGTCAGATTCTCGATGAACGGCTTCACGGCGGTCTGGAACGAGTCTTCGACGCCGTTGAAGAGATTGAGAACGTAGTGGACGCGAAACTCATCAAGGGTCTGCTGCACGGTGCGTGTGATTGGATGATCGCCGAGGTTGCCGGCGAGATCGTCGGCGAAGGCGTCGAGGTTTCCGATCGCTGAGTCGTAAACATCCTCGACCTGATCGATGAGATCGTTGATCAGCTTCCAGAAGTCAAGTTTTCCATCCACCGTAGAGAAGAACGGCGATTCGCGGCTGAAGATCAGACGCAGCTTGCGGAAGAGAATCGCTTTGACGATGTCGGATGCCGCGAGTGTGGCGCTGGGGAGGTGCGGCGTGAAGATCAGAACGCCGGAGTTCGAGAACGGCAGGAAATCGATGACATTCGCGTCGAGTCCCGCGCGCATGTCGAGGATGACGTAATCGGCGTCGAGACCGTTGATCGCTTCGATCAGCCGGCTTTTGTTCGCCGCGCCGAAGTTCGTGATCTCGTCGATCAGATGAAGTGGACCGGCCACGAAACCGAAGTTCCGGAACGCTCCTTTCGGGTCGAGCTTCTCGTCGAGATGCGAAACGCATCCGTTGAGCGGTTCTCCCTTACGGAAGAAATGGTAGAGATCTTTTTCGATGGGAACGTCGATGGCGTTGCGGATTGCGGACGTACCGGTATCGAGGTCGACGAGGACCGTTTTGCCGTGGCGCGAGAGGGCAAGCGAGAAATTGATCGCGAAAGTCGTCTTGCCGACTCCGCCTTTTCCGGAGGAGATCGGAATGATCCGTTTGATAGCCAATCGCGTAGGGAACTTCGCGGCGGAGTGTAGCATCGCGTCGCTTTCCGGCTTTGCTGCTAAAATCGTGGCACACGTGCTCCCAACTTCGTTCTACCGGAAGTTCAGCCTGTTCGCGGAGCTCGATGACCGCGAACTGGCCTCGGTCGCTGCCGTCGCCAAAACGCGACGCTACGCGAAGGACGACGCCGTCTTTCACGCGGACGAGATCGGCGACGTCTTCTATCTGATCCGCGAAGGACAGGTGAAGGTGACGATGATCTCTCCCGAGGGGAAGGAGATCATCCTGTCGATTCTGGGTGTGGGAGATTTCTTCGGCGAGATGGCGCTTTTCGACAACGAGCCGCGCTCGGCGACGGTCATCGCCACCGAGCCGCTGGAGATCGTCTCGATCTGGCGCTCCGATTTTCTGCACATTCTCAGCGAGAACTTTTCGATCGCGCAGAAAGTGCTGGCGGAGTTGTCGAAGCGGTTGCGCAACGCGTCGAACAGGATCGAATCGCTGGCGACGATGGATGTGTATGGCCGGCTGGCGCGCTTCTTTCTCGATCTGGCCCGGCAGAGCGGCAAGTCGATCGACGACGAATATGTTGCGGTGACGCGGCCGACGCATCAGGCCATCGCTAACATGATCGGCACATCCCGCGAGACCGTGTCGCGGCTGATTCACGACCTGATGAAGCAGAACCTTCTTCTGTCCGAAGGAAAGACGATCTACCTCCGCAAATCGGCGCTCGATCAGTTCCGCGCCGAGCTGTGACGAGGTTGCCCGGTTACTTCGTTGCCGGGTTGCTGGGGTATAAGCGCCGGGCAACCTCATGTTCCGGTTCGCGCCTTCGACCATGCTCACCGTCCCCAACGCACTCACGCTTCTCCGGCTCTTCGCGGTGCCGGTGTTCGTCTACGCGTCGTTTCGCGGCGAGTATCGTTTGGCGTTCTTTCTCTTCGTCGGCGCGGCGTTCACGGACATTCTCGACGGCGTGATCGCGCGCCGTTTCAATCAGCGCTCGCGCATCGGAGCGATCCTCGACCCTGCTGCCGACAAGACCATGATGGTGAGCGGCTACCTCTTTTATACATTGCGCCGGAACGTGCCGTTCGGCATTCCGGGCTGGCTGACGTTCACGGTTCTCATTCGCGACTTCGTCATCATTCTTTTCGCCTACCTTCTTTACACGCGCGTTCGAGTGACGAAGTTTCCGCCGTCGTGGGCGGGTAAGGGATCGACGTTGCTGCAGGCGGTGACGCTGGCCACCATCATCGAGATCAATGCCTTCGGTCCTGCGCTCGCCGGGTTTGCAGAGGTTCTGTTCCGGCTGGCCGTGCTGGCGACTCTCTTCTCGGGTTGGGATTACCTGCGAAAAGGAAAGGGAATGATCGCCATCGCGAATCCTTGACCGCTTCCGGCTGCTCTCCTAGAATGCGCGGCTCGCGCGGCGAAATAGATGATGCACGCACGAAGTTAGCAGGGGTCCGAACGCCTCCATAGCTCAATTGGTAGAGCAGCAGACTCTTAATCTGTTGGTTCTAGGTTCGAGTCCTAGTGGGGGCACCAAATCAAGTACGATGCAGAGGACTGAGCCCGCGCTCGGTCCTTTTCTGCATTCGGGCGCGAAAGTGGCGGAACTGGCAGACGCGCTGGACTTAGGATCCAGTGGCCCAAAGCCGTGCGGGTTCGAGTCCCGCCTTTCGCACCATTCTCCAGCAGAAAAATCCATCCGAAGGTTGCCAGCGAATGCTTCTGAACTACGAAGAAATCTCTCCAGTCAAGAAAATCGTCGAAGTCGAGATCCCGGCCGACCTCATCGCCGCGGAATCGCAGCGCGTGGCGGCCGACTTCAGCCGCCAGGCGAAAATCGACGGATTCCGTCCCGGCAAAGTGCCGATGGGCGTCGTGCGCAACCGTTTCGCAAAAGAGATTCAGGAGCAGGTCATGGAGCGGCTGCTGCCGCGCACGTTTCATGAGGCAGTTGCGGACAAAGGACTCGAGATCGTCGGCGATCCGCATCTGCAGCACATGGATCCATTCATCGACGGCGCGCCGGTCAAGTACAAGGCCGAGTTCGAGGTCAAGCCGCAGTTCGAGCTGGGCGAGTACCGCGGGATCGCGATCGACGATCCGAAGGTCGAAGCAGCCGACACCGACATCGACAGCATGATCGATCGTCTGCGCGAGCAGGCCAGCGTCTACCGTCCGGTGACCGATCGCGGACTCGAAGAGAACGATTTCGCGATGATCGAGATGACCACGTCGGGCGAGGGTCTCGACCCTGAAACGCGCGGCGGTCATTTCCGCCTCGGCGAAGAGACGCCGCTGCCGGAGCTGCATGAAGCGCTGCGCGGCAAGAACGTAGGGGAGTCGGCGTCGTTCGAGAAGACCTATCCCGATGACGCGCAGAACGAGGCATTCCGCGGAAAGACGATCCATCACGACGTCACGCTGAAAGAGATTCGCGTCCAGGAAAAGCCTGAGATCACGGATGAATTTGCGCAGAGCAGCGGCGGCTGGGAAAACATCGACCAGATGCGCGACGTCATCGGCGCCGATATCCGCAAACATCGCGAGCTGGAAGTGAAACGCCTGAAGCAGAATCAGATCGGCGAGGCCCTTCTCTCGCGGCACGATTTCGAAGTGCCGGAGTCGCTTGTCGAAGACGAAGTGGGCAAGTCGCTGCAGAATTACGCGCGCTTCCTGGCCTCGCAAGGCGTCGACATCGACAAGGCGGAGATCGACTGGCAGAAGATGCGCGGGGAGTTCCTTGGCGAGGCGGAGAAACGCACCAAGCGCTCGCTGATCCTCGAGAAGATCGCGAAGAAAGAAAACCTGATCGTCAGTGATGTCGAGGTGGACGCGGAGATCCGGCGCGCGGCGAAGAGCGCCGATCGCGACTTCGCTGAGGTCCGGCATCGGTTGAAGCACGACGGCGGGTATGAGCAGTTGCGGCTGTCGCTGAGTCAGGAAAAAGCGCTCGACTTCGTACTGCACGAGTCGACGGTGCGCAGCGCCTGAGCCACTGATCATGCTCTCACGCGATGCGCGCCTTCTGTTCACCGCGCGCATCGTGCGGCTCTTCGCGTACGGCTTCGTCGCGGTGGTCCTGGTGCTGTATTTGTCGTCGATTGGACTCGACGATCATCGCATCGGGTTGCTTCTGTCGCTCACGCTGGCGGGCGATGTCGTCGTCTCTCTCTATTTGACGACGCGGGCCGATGCGCTGGGGAGGAAGCGAACGCTTCTCGCCGGCGCGTTGCTCATGATCGGCGCGGCGGTTGTGTTCGCGATCACGCGCGATTTCACACTGCTCGTATTGGCGGCAACGATCGGCGTGATCAGCCCGAGCGGGAACGAGGTGGGACCGTTTCTCGCGGTCGAGCAGGTAGCACTTGCGCAAGTGGCGCAGGGGAGAGATCGCATCTCGCTCTTCGCCTGGTACAACCTCGCCGGATCGTTCGCGACTGCGGCCGGCTCGCTGGCAGGCGGTTTTCTGGCTGGGACGATGTTGAAGCAAGGATGGGCGCCGACGGCGAGCTATCGAAGCTCGATCATCGCCTACGGCGTTCTCGGCGCGGTGCTGGCGATGGTCTTTTTCTTCACGTCGCCCGCAATCGAAGGGGAGCCGGCAGCGCGCTCCGTGCGCAGTCTCTTTCATGTCGAGCGTTCCAAGGGAATCGTGTTGAAGCTCTCGTCGCTCTTCGCGCTCGACTCGTTCGCCGGCGGGCTCGTCGTGCAGAGTATCGTCGCGTATTGGTTCTTCCGGCGGTTCGGACTGAGTCCAGCCGCGCTCGGCTCGCTGTTTTTTGGAGCAAATATCGCCGCAGGGATCTCGGCGCTCAGCGCTGCGCGGATCGCCAAACGGTTCGGGCTGCTCAATACGATGGTGTTCACGCACTTGCCGTCGAACATTCTGCTGATTCTGATTCCGCTGATGCCGACGCTTCCGCTCGCCATCATTGTTCTGTTATTGCGATTCTCGATCTCGCAGATGGATGTGCCGACGAGGCAGGCATTCGTGATCGCGGCGGTCGATCCGGCGGAGCGGACTGCGGCGGCGGGAATCACGGGCGTGGCGCGGACGACGGGAGCGGCGCTGGCGCCGGTCGTAGCGATGGGTCTGATTGCCAGCGTCTCGCACGGATGGGTTCCGTTCGTCGCGGCGGGCTCGCTGAAAATCGTCTACGACCTGGTGTTGCTGTGGAGCTGCCGTGGCGTCCGATTGGAGGCATAGAGAAGCGATTTCTGCGGTCCGCGAGCGCGTCAGGAGCGGATTCTTGCGAGTCGCCGAAATCCGTGGAATAGGACCTACCCTGGTGTCGTTCTGGCTGGTCCCTGAGCGGTACGGGATCTTTGGAAAAACGAACGATAACTCGAATCTGCACAGCAGTTTGTGCAGGCGCGAAGAAGAATGCGGAACGCGGCGCCAAGCTGGTTCGGCGGCGATCTTCGCGGGCTGGAATAGTAGGGTGCCTCACGGAGTTCTGAGCGCTACTTGCACGGTAGTTGACAACGCGGCGAACGGGGCATACACTCCCCGGTCCCTGCAAGCGGCAAACGCAGCAACCGCCGCCGATCTTTCCCAGCAGCAAATTCGAGCAGTAGGCGTGTCCGCGTCAAACGGGTTGGGTTCAGAGAGCAACCTGGAAGCAACCCGCTTGACACGGCCGTGGGGGTCTGGCAGGATTGCCGCCCTTTCGCGGACGTCGGTTCCTTGACAACTGAATAGGATAGCAACAAAGACAACGTGATTCCTTTCGAGATTCGCAATGCGAGTCTCATTGAAATGACGGTCTGCTCTTTCGAAAGAGAGGGTTAGACCGTATCCGAATAAGTGCACTAGTCGTTCGAGACTGGTGCTGGAATCAGACTTCAAAGTTGACGGCCCGCGACGTCAGTCGTGATCGGCCGAAGCAAGTTAACTGGAGAGTTTGATCCTGGCTCAGAATGAACGCTGGCGGCGTGCTTTACACATGCAAGTCGAGCGAGGCGTCCCGCAAGGGATAGTCGAGCGGCGAACGGGTGAGTAACGCGTGGATAACCTGCCCTGAGGTGGGGGATAACCAAGGGAAACTTTGGCTAATACCGCATGATACCGAGAGGTCAAAGGGGGCTCGCAAGGGCTCTCGCCATAGGAGGGGTCCGCGTACGATTAGCTAGTTGGTAGGGTAATGGCCTACCAAGGCGACGATCGTTAGCCGGCCTGAGAGGGTGATCGGCCACACTGGAACTGAGACACGGTCCAGACTCCTACGGGAGGCAGCAGTGGGGAATTTTGCGCAATGGGCGAAAGCCTGACGCAGCAACGCCGCGTGGAGGATGAAGGTCCTTGGATTGTAAACTCCTGTCAGCAGGGAAAAAGCGACTTGACCTCATACGTCAGGGAGTTGATTGTACCTGCAGAGGAAGCCCCGGCTAACTCTGTGCCAGCAGCCGCGGTAATACAGAGGGGGCAAGCGTTATTCGGAATTATTGGGCGTAAAGGGCGCGTAGGCGGCCAGGCAAGTGGAAGGTGAAATCCCTCGGCTTAACCGAGGAACTGCCCTCCAAACTGCTTGGCTTGAGACCGGGAGAGGTGAGTGGAATTCCCAGTGTAGCGGTGAAATGCGTAGATATTGGGAGGAACACCAGTGGCGAAGGCGGCTCACTGGACCGGTACTGACGCTGATGCGCGAAAGCGTGGGGAGCAAACGGGATTAGATACCCCGGTAGTCCACGCCGTAAACGATGAGTGCTTGGTGTAGCGGGTATCGACCCCTGCTGTGCCGAAGTCAACACATTAAGCACTCCGCCTGGGGAGTACGGTCGCAAGACTGAAACTCAAAGGAATTGACGGGGGCCCGCACAAGCGGTGGAGCATGTGGTTTAATTCGAAGCAACGCGAAGAACCTTACCTGGGTTTGAACTTCAGTGGCAAGGCTCAGAGATGAGTCCCTCCCTTCGGGGATCGCTGGAGAGGTGCTGCATGGCTGTCGTCAGCTCGTGTCGTGAGATGTTGGGTTAAGTCCCGCAACGAGCGCAACCCTTGTCCATAGTTACTAACGGGTCATGCCGAGAACTCTATGGAGACTGCCGGTGATAAACCGGAGGAAGGTGGGGATGACGTCAAGTCCTCATGGCCTTTATGTCCAGGGCTACACACGTGCTACAATGGACGGCACAAAGAGTCGCAAAACCGCGAGGTTGAGCTAATCTCAAAAAACCGTTCTCAGTTCGGATTGCAGTCTGCAACTCGACTGCATGAAGCTGGAATCGCTAGTAATCGCGGATCAGCACGCCGCGGTGAATACGTTCCCGGGCCTTGTACACACCGCCCGTCACATCACGAAAGTCGGTTGCACTAGAAGTCGCTGGGCTAACCCGCAAGGGAGGCAGGCGCCTAAAGTGTGATCGGTAATTGGGGTGAAGTCGTAACAAGGTAGCTGTAGGAGAACCTGTGGCTGGATCACCTCCTTTCTAAGGAGCACCTCCGCCTCGGATCAAAACGAGGTTGCGATGGATGCACCCTAGGTCGATAGGAATCGCTGTAACGCTTGTCTGACCTGTCTATCCTGT
>JAXDGL010000002.1:0-436236 GCA_034665065.1 Thermoanaerobaculia bacterium
GGCGAGGACGCCAGCGTTCCATCCGCGTTGAATCACGTTTGAAGCCAGCGGAACGCTGGCGTCCCGCCGGCTGGCCTGGCGGCGTCTCGCCGCCACCAAACGCGCAGCCGCTGCCTACTCGCGCCGCAGAACCAAGCGCAGATCCTGCCCGCCGAAGATCCTCGCGTTCAACGCATCGACCAGCGTCCGCGTTTCTTCGTTCACCGCGACGAGGCGATTCCCCTCGGGGAACGGATGGATGGCGGCGACGTCGCCGATCGCGAATCCGTGCTCGCGGCCGAGGAGTGTCAGCGCGGCGGGATGGCGCGGAGCGAGATGGGTCGGATCGCGCCAGAATTCCGACGCGCTGACCGCCAGCGACTCCGCGTTCGGCGTTTCGATGATGAGCAGACCGCCCGGCCGCAACACGCGGGCCGATTCGGAGAACAACGCGAAGAGCGCGTCGACGGGAAGATGCTCGACGACATGCATCGCAACGATCGAGCCGATGGACGCGTCAGCGATCTTCACGAAGCAACCAGGCACGCCTGCGACGGCCACGTCGATGCCGCGCGCCACAAGATCGGCAACCGATCGTTCGTTCGTATCGAATCCGCGGGCAATGATGCCGGCTTCACGGCACGCGAGAAGAAGCTCGCCGCGTCCACATCCGACATCGATCACCGGCTGCTGATCGCGAACGAGCGAGACGTACTCACCTACCGAAACTTCGCCGCGCAATCCATCTTCGATGCGGCGGTAGAGAAAATCATTCGCGGTCGACGTGCCCGATGCAACGATCGGATTCGTGACGTCGCGCACGCGAACGGCGACCGTCTCGATCTTCTGATCGAGCGCCGCAATCAGCGAATCATTGCGCTTCGCCGCGATCGGAATCAGCTCGCGCAGCTTCGTCAGCTCGCCCGCCAGCGTTTCATCGGCGGCGCGCACATCGCGCTGCACCGCTTCGATGTCCCGCTTGAGATCGTCGCGCGCATGGGCAACATCGGCGCGAAGGTCGTTCAGAAGATCGAGCAGCGCGACGTTGAAGTTGCGCTGCCGTTCCTCCTCCGGCTCGACCGAGCGATTGACGAATCGCCGGAAAATGCGAAGAAGGAAATCGAAGCGCGACGGACGCGGACGGAATCGCCGGTCATGCTCCCACGTATCGCGCCAGCCATCGGCTCCCGACGGCGGAGCATCGACAAAACGGTCGTCGCTCATCGAGGCGAGGATATCAGCAGGGAAACAATCTGGAGTGCGTCAGTCAAACGCCCGACGCACTCCAGAGAAAAATTACGCTTCCGTTTCGGCTGGCTCTGCGGCCGGTGCTGCCGCAGCGGCCGCCGGCGGCACCTCGATCGATTCCTTCCCCTCGGGGACGACTTCGACCTGGATGTGCGCGGCCACTTCGCGGTGCAGGCGCACTTCGACATCGTGCACACCGACGCTCTTGATCGGATGCCCGAGCTCGATGCGGCGCTTGTCCACCTCGATGCCCTTCTTCGTCAGGGCGTCGGCGATGTCGTTCGCCGTGACCGAGCCGAAGAGATTGCCGTGATCGCCGACGCGCTTGTGGATGACGATCTTCATCCCCTTCACGCTGTCGGCCGCTTTCTGGGCCGCGGCCTTTTCCTGATCGCCAAGAGCCGCCCACTTCTTGCGCTCCTGTTCGATCGTCTTGAGATTACCAGGTGTCGCTTCGCGCGCGAGCTGCTTCGGAATCAGGAAATTGCGCGCGTAGCCACCCTTGACGGTTACGACGTCACCGCGGCTTCCAAGGCCGCGGATCTCGTCAATGAGAATGACTTTCATCAGAGTGATCCTTTCGATTGAAGTGTCGGAAATCGAAAAACGAGTCAAAAAGCCCAGCCATGCAGAGCAGGACCTGCGAGATTCCGGTCAGCGCCAGGAAGCCGAGAAGCATCCAGGCGAGGAGGGAACCGACGAATCCTGCACGCGTCGCCGCAATGAACGAGCGAAAGATCGCCAGCCCCTGCAGCAGATAGAGAAACGCGACCACTGCCAGAACGTTCGCCCCGATCTGCTGCAACATCCCGCTGGCCAGCGGCGTGAGACCGCTTGCCACGAACGCGAAAAGCAGCCACTCGGGGAGCGAGAGATTCCGGAACAGATAGACAGCGGCTACGGCCGGATCTCGCTGCAACGCATAGTTGCGCCACGCGCGAAGGCGGCCCAGCATGACGAGACTGAAAACGAATACGAGAATGACGCCGATCACCATCTGCGCCGGCAGGCAGATTTCCAGCCAGTGCTGGAAGACCGCGAGCCGCTGCGCGGGAACACCTGCCTGCACGAAGCTCGCGACCAGAGGTGCGGTCTCCGTGTGCGTCTGCGCGACTTGCGCGGCATAGGGTGACGCGCCGGTCAGCATGCGCATCGATAGCTCGGTGACCGCGAATCCGGCGATGGCGATCATCACCGCGTACATCAGCACGCGGCCAAAGCGTTCTCCCCGCTCAACCAGCGGCAGCACCGCCAGCGACGACAGCCCGACGGCGAGAACGATGCCGAGGAAGTCGCTGTAGAGGAGCGTGGCAAAGGCGGCGTTTCCTGCTTTGACCGTGGCCGCCACGAGCAATGCAGCGATCGATCCCGACAACACGAAGACCAGCCACGCCGCACGCCGTCCCATGCGGATCCCGCAATGGAACAGCGCTGCCGGAAGGAACATGCGCAGCGGCGAGATGAACATCAGCGCGGCCAGAATCGTGTAGCCGGCCAAACTGCGGGCCTGCTTCCCGAACGACCGCACCGGTGTCACGACCGGCTGCTCGTGCTGCAGAGACGTCTCGATCATCAGAAAAAGTTGTTAGTCGGTTGCGAACGGCAGCATCGCGGCGATGCGTGCGCGCTTGATTGCGTTCTGGAGCTTGCGCTGATGCAAGGCGCACGTTCCGGAGATGCGGCGCGGAAGAATCTTGCCGCGCTCGGGGATGAACTGCTGCAGGGTCTTGATGTCCTTGTAGTCGATGTACTCGAGCTTCTCGACGCAGAACTTGCAGACACGCTTGCGGCGGAAGAAGAACTTCTTCTTGCCACCCTGCGCGCCTCCCGGACCGCCGGCGCCGCCGCGGCCGGAATCGCGGCCTCCGCCGCCACCACCAGGTCGTCTCATTTCGGTTGCCATATCAGTCTCCTCTCCTCTTATTCAGCCGGCACTGCTTCGTCGGAAGCAGGAATGGGCTGGGTTTCCGGAGCCGAAGCAGGCGCTCCGCTGGCCGCGAAGGACGGGGCCGGGCGCATGCGCTCCTTCTTCGGGTTGCGCTTGGCGAGCTTCTCGGCGCGTTTGTGGTCGAGATCCGTGCGCACGATCATGTGGCGCAGGATGCGGTCCGAGTTTTTCATCCGCCGGTCGAGCTCATTGAGCCCGGCCTCGGTCTCGAACACGAGGAGCTGGTAGTTGCCTTCGTTGAACTTCTGGATGGGATACGCGAGACGGCGACGGCCCCACACTTCCTCGTGCGTGAGCTTGGCGCCTGTCCCTTCGGCGATACGCTTGAACTCTGTGGCAAGCGTCGTCGCCTCTTCCTCCGGTACTTGCGGAGAAAGGATGAACAGGACTTCATAAGTCCTCATAAATCCTCCTTCTGGCCTAGCGGAGCCTCCGCCTGAAGCGGATGGCTCAAGGAGCTGGCAAGATTGTCAAAAGATGTCCCGACCGCGGAGAGCCGGGCCGGGGATGATACGCAAAGGGCTGATGCGGAGCAATTTATTTCAGATGGAGGTGGGGTGTAGGGCGTGGGGAGTGGGAGATAGAGGCTTCGCGATTGGTTCCCATGGAAAGCGGAAGTGAATCTGCGCGATCTGTTCTCTCCACATCCCACCCGCTACTCCCCACTCCCCGACCTACAATCCCGCGATGCAGGAAGGTCAGGCGAGCCGCACAGCCGACCGTGTGGCCGAGCGGCGCGCGGCGCATCAGGTTCGCGATCACCCTCTCGTCTTCGAAGATCCGCTGGCGTTGCGCATCATCCCCCCCGAGGCCGCGCGCGAGCTACGCGAACAGCCCCACGCACGGGAACTGTCGCCGCTCGCGCCCTACCTTCGCGCGTTCTTTGCCGTGCGCAGCCGCTTCGCTGAGGACGCGTTGCGCGACGCGGTCGCGCGCGGAGTGCAGCAGTATGTTGTGCTCGGCGCGGGCTTCGACACGTTCGCCTATCGCAATCCGTTTCCGGAGCTGCGCGTCTTCGAAGTCGATCATCCTGCCACACAGGCAACGAAGCGCGCGCGGCTCGTCACCGGCGAGATCACGATTCCGCCATCGCTCACATTCGTCCCGATCGACTTCACGATCACGGCCCTCGATGATGCATTGCGCTCCGCCGGTTTCGATGCAACATCGCCGGCGTTCTTTGCCTGGCTCGGCGTCGTGCCGTATCTCGAGCGGCCTGCGATCGATCAGACTCTTCGCTTCATCGCCGCGCTCCCCTCGCGCACAGCGGTTGTATTCGACTACTCCGTCCCGCCCGAGTCGATGGGATTGATGAACCGCATCATCGTCCGAACGATGGCAAAGCGCGTCGCATCGATCGGTGAGCCGTGGAAGACGTACTTCGATCCGAAGGAGCTGTTGCGCGATCTGCGCGCGCTGGGATTCAGCAAGGCCGAGGACGCTGACGGCGCGGCGTTGAACCGCCGGTACTTCGCAAATCGCAGCGACGGACTGAAGGTTGGCACCGCCGGCCATATCGCGATCGCAGAGGTCTGAAAAACCGCCGTTTCCCGGCATGTTTTCTGCTCTCAATAACCCTCTGGGAGACACGATCATGAAACGATACAAAATCATGGCAGCAGCGACATTCGCGCTGCTCGTCCTGGCGGCGTGCGGCACGTCCGGGAATAGCAGCATCGGCGATATTTTCGGTAACGGGTCGCGATCGGGCAACGCCTACGAGATCCGCGGCACGGTCGACTCCGTCAACCAACCCAACCACTACATCACCTTGACCAACGTGAATATGAGCTCGTCGTTGAATACGGGCGGTGGCCAGACAGTCCGCGTCTATTACGACGACCGCACGTCGATCTCGTATCAGGGGCGCAACTATCAGGCAAGCGACCTTGAGCGCGGCGATGAGGTCGCGATTCGCGTCGACGACAACGACGGCCAACTGATCGCGCAGACGATGGACGTCACGTACAACTCGCGCGGCGGCATGGCGTCATCGTCGGGTGGAACCTACGGCAACAGCTCGGTGATCCACGGTACGGTCCGGTCGGTCGACACCTATCGCCATACGATCACGATCGATCGCGGCTATGGGTCCGATGTGATCGTCGACTACAGCAACAGCACGCCGGTGTCGTTCAACGGACGCTCGTACGCGGCGGCCGATCTGGAACCGGGCGATGAGATCGACATCCGCACCGTCAGCAGCGGCGGGCGCATCAGCGCGGACGACATCACCGTGACCAGAACGGGAAACGGGATGGGCAGCTACGGTTCGTCTACTTCGAGCTCGCTCGCTACGGTTCGCGGCACGGTGCGATCGGTTGACCGCGCGAATCGCACGATCGAGCTGGAGACCACGACCTGGTCGGCCGGTTTCCAGACGAACAACAGCAGCAATCGCATCCTCGTTCATTACGATTCAAACAGCGGCGTTGACTACAACGGAGAGATCTATCCCGTCACGAATCTGGAGCGCGGCGATATCGTCGACGTGCAGGTGCAAAGCAACGGCACATCCAGCTACACCGCGCAGAACATCGTTCTCGTCCGCAACGTCAACGGCAGGTAATCGCGCACAGAGAGCAGGTCAATCGACGCAGGCCGGGAAGGACTCCCGGCCTGCTTTTTTCAGCGCCATCTCAGGCATGCCGACCCGAACGGCCGGGAATGTCGAACACATTCTTCGTGTGAACGATCGTGCGCCGCACTCATGAACGGTGATTAGCGCGTGCGGCAGAGCGGTGTCTGTCGCCACACGCGGATCGTTTTTCTGGCAAGGGTAGGGATTTCACCTGTCAGGACCCTCCTACAAAAGAGATGCAGACGCTCACCGTGCTGCTGTTGGTGTACTGCGCTGTCGATGACGGGCCCGTCGCGCCGACGGTCATAAAGCAGGAGATCGTCGTCACCGCCGCGCGCCAGGAGGAACCGCGCGACCAGGCCTCCGCCGCGGTGACGGTCCTCGACCGCGATGCCATCGAGCGGCTGCCGGCAACATCGCTGTCGGAGTTGCTCGGCTACGTGCCGGGCGTGACCATGATGTTTGACAGCGGCGCGAGCGGGATCCCGATGGTCACCTCGCGCGGGTTCTTTGGCGGCGGAGAAGTGGAGTACGTGAAGCTGATCGTCGACGGTGTTCCGATCGGCGATCCGGAGTCAGGCAACGTAGACTGGCAACGCCTGCGTGCCTCCGACATCGACCGCATCGAGGTTCTGCACGGCCCCGGCTCCGCGCTCTACGGCGACACGGCCCTCGGCGGCGTCATCCAGGTCTCCACGCGTGCGATGGAGAGCAGCGATCACGAGGAGGGCGTGCTCTACGCGGCCGGCGGCAGTTTTGGCGGCCGCGATCTGCAGGTGCGAGACCGCGTCGACCTCGGCGGCGGCCTGCGTCTCAACGCAGTCGGCGGCATATGGGGCACGAGCGGTTTTCGCGAGCGTGCTAATACGGACGACCGTGTACTGCAGCTCTCAATCGATCGTCTCGGCGATCGTTCCCGATGGCGCTTCGCAGTCGACGGCGATCACCAGCATCGCCATCAGCCCGGGCCGCTGACTGTTGGGGAGATTACATCCGGGCGCACCCAGTCGAACGCGCTGTTCCGGTTCGATCGCGAGACAACGACGCGCCGCCGCGTCGACGCGACGTACGAGTCGTTCGGCACGCTCCCACATCGCGTCACGGTCTACGGCATCGATCGCGATGACGAGAATCTGCGGACCTTGCTGCTCGCTCCCGGTTTCGGCACGAGCGCGTTCCGATCGTTGTCGACGCATGCGGCGGGAGGGACGATCGAGGCGTCGAGAGAATGGACGCGCGTGACCTTGCGCGCCGGGACGGACATCGAGCGCGCCACGATTGCGGGCAACTACGACGCGGTGACGCCTACCGGCGGTCGCGGTGCGGAGTATGGAAAGGAGCACGGCGGCCGGACGCGCGGCGGGCTCTTTCTCACGGGTGGATGGACTGCCGGCGATCACGTTCGCTTCTCGGCCGGTCTGCGGCGCGACGAGATTCGCGACGACATGAACGCGTCGACGACCGCGGGCGTGCCGCGCCATGGGACGGCTTCGGCATGGTCACCGCGGGCCGGCGTGAATGTTCACTTCGGCCCCGCGCCGTCTCCTCTTTCGTTCTTCGTGCAGGCGTCCGAGGCGTTCAAGGCGCCGACGCTCGATCAGCTTTTCGACTCGCGCGCGTACCCGAACGGCAAGGGAGGCACGTTCACGATCTCGAACGCGGACCTGCGGCCGCAGCGAGCGCACAACCTCGAAGCGGGTCTCTCGCGCACGTCGGCGTCGAGCGATTGGTCGGTCGTTGCCTACCGGATGGCAGTGCGCAACGAGATCGATTTCGACCCGCGCACCTTCGCCTATCGCAATATCGGAAGCAGCCTCCACCGCGGCGTCGAGAGCAGCGTAGCCTTCGCGAAGACCGCGCGGTTGTCGCCGCAGGTCACGTATGCCTGGACGCGCGTTGCCGATACGGCGACGCCCGAACAACAGTTGAAGAACATCCCGGAACACACCGCGCAGTTCCTGCTGCATGCCCGGCTGTCTGCGAACACGCATGCGGATCTCGTCTATCGCTGGCGCAGCAAACTCTCGCTCGACGATGCCGGCACGTTCCGGACGCCCGCGGTGTCGCGCACCGACTTCCGCCTCAGCCACGACATCGGCAGTCTTCGCATGCAGGCCGATCTGCTCAATGCATTCGACGCCCGCTACAACGAGCTCGGATATGTTCTGAACGATTTCAAAGGGCGGCCGAACGCCCTCCAGTATCCGGCGCCCGGCCGCTCGCTGCGGATCGGGATAACGTGGACTTTCTCACGAAGGGGGAACAGGTGATCTCCATCCAACGAACGCTCCTCGCCGCCGCCGCGCTCGCGGCTCTTCTCGCCGGCTGCAAACAACAGCAGGAGTCGGTGACGACAACCAGCTCGACAGAAACGACGGCATCGTCGGCCACCGCATCAACGGCTGCGGCCACCATGGCGTTTCCCTCGATCCCGTCGCCGGTCATCAGCGGCAACATCCCCAATACGGTGCCGATCCCGGGTAACGCGCCGAAGAACGCCACGCCCGAACAGTTCCGGCCCTACTTCGACTGGTTCTCATGGGAGAGCTTCATCGCGCTCAACTGGCCGGCGTCGGCGAACGGACGCGGGAATCCGAACCAGCCGAACACACCGTCCGTCTTCACGTCGATGACGAATACGTCGACGGTCACCTGGAACACCTACAAAGCGAACTGGGAGTTGTACAACCAGTACGACAAGCGTCCATCGCCATGGAACGACTGGAAGTCTCCTTACGCACCCGCTGGCTGTCCGCAGGCGAAACCCACCGACACGCAGTTGGTCATGGTGACCAAAGGCGACACGGAGCTTTCTGACAACATCACCGCGTTTTCGTTCCCGCTCGTCGACCAGAACCGTAACTACGTCTTCTTCGAAGTGACCTACAACGAGGCGTACTACGACTTTGTGCGCGGCGACGACGGCAAGCCGGCGAGCTGGCTGTATTACTCGAAGAATCTCCCGACCGATTACACCGTGGTCTCGCTGCCGCCGAACAGCGCGAGCACGAACAACGCGATCATGGTCAAGGCGGCGTGGCGCAACCTCTCGCCGCTGCCGGCCAGCCAGCGAAGCCGCTATTACACGGTTAACGCCTGGGTCTACAACGGCACGACGAAGCAATGTACGCAGCAGCCCATGGGTCTGGTCGGCTTTCACATCGCGCAGAAGACGACGACGTTCCCCGAGTGGATCTGGTCGACGTTCGAGCAGGTCGACAACGTCCCGCCGAAAGCCGGCAACACGCCATCGTCGTTCAACAACGGCACCGATGTTCCGCCCACCGGAACCCAGGGCTTCGCCAACCGGCCGCAATACAACACGCCAGGCCAACTCCCTCCGAATCCGACGCCAACGCAGGTCAATCGCATCAATCCGATTCCGACCACCCCCACCGGCGCCTCGACGGTCGACGTGAACAACACGTTCCACAACGCGCTGCCAAAGACCTCCGTCTGGCAGAACTACCAACTCGTCGTGACGCAGTGGCCGACGACCGCAACCCCGTTCAAGCCGGGTGCGGACCGCGGCGTTTATCCAAGCGGTGCCGGCAGTCCGTTCCCGGTCAGCGGCGCGGTCAACGTCACACTGGAGACGTATTTCCAAACGACGACGCAGGCGCAGGGAGCCTTCGGCAATAGCTGCATCCAGTGCCACTACAACGCAAACAGCGGTCTGCGCGACTTCAGTTGGGGATTCGCGCGCCGGCCGCACGCAGACACCCCGCCACCCCGATCCACTTCGCCTGCAGCGAAATAAAGGAGACTCCATGGCCACGAGCAGCAACTGGTGGATGTTTCACGGCGACGCCGCCCACACCGGCGAAGCGGCCGGTAGCCCGATTGACGCCACGAACGTCGCAAACCTGAAGCTCTTGTACTCGATCAACGTCAACGGCTCGATCCTGTCCACGCCCGCCGTCGTCGACGGTTACGTCTACGTCGGATTGGCCAACAGCCTCGAGGCGGCGGCCCAGACCGGCGGGCAGTTCCTGAAGGTCGACCTCGCCAGCGGCCAGACGGTGGCGCAGTTCACCTGGGACATCAACCCGATCGACCGCGACTCGCACGGCTTCTGCGGGATGGGCTGCACGCCGGCGGTCGCCAACGGGAAGGTCTATTTCAGCGCCTTCGATGGGAAGGTTTATTGTCTGAACCAGTCCGACCTGACGCTGGCATGGCGCACCGATCTTCGCTACGCCGACATGGCTCACAACCAGCCGGTGACGAACGACTTCCCGAACGGCGACGCCTGGACGCCGGCGAATCCCGCCTTGCAGACATCGTCCGCTCCCAAAGCGTCCGGCTGGTCGTCGCCACTCGTCGTCAACGACAAGATCTACGTCGGAATCGGAGAAGGGGAAAATCCATATCTCTACGGCTTCGTCTACTGCCTCGACGCGAACAGCGGCGATGTCGTCTGGATTTACTGCACATGCCAGTTCCAGGTGAACGTCAACAATCTGCCGAACCAGTTGCCGGCCGAGACGATCCTGCAGGAGCTCCCGCCGATGTTCACGACCGTCGACACGCAGCCGGTGGCGAAGGGGGCGTCGGTGTGGTCGGGCATCGCCTACGATCCCGATAGCGATCTGCTTTACGCCGCAACCGGCAATCCCAATCCCGATGGGCCGCTGCCGACCGCAGGCTACAGCAACAGCGTGCTGATCCTGAATGCCACGACGGGCGCATTCCAGGGGGTGATTCAGATTCCGGCGGGCACATTCAACGGCGTTCAGATCGTTTCTCCTCCCAACGCTCCCTATGGCAGTTACCGCCCGAGCGATACCGACGTCGACATCGGCGGCGCGCCGACGATCTGGAAGATCAATGAAAAAACGGTGGTGGGTATCGGCTGTAAGAACGGCTGCTACATGGTCTTCGATCCGACCCAGATCAACGCCCCGAACTACACGCCGACCACGTACCAGTTGCTGCCGACAATGAATGATGGCAGCCAGATTTCAACCGTTGATCCGCACTTCACCGACGGTCCGTCCAATCCGCAGCCGGTCGTGAGCAATCAAGTCTCGAATCAGGTCAACGCCGAGAATTATCACGGCACGTACAGCACGGCTGCGCTTTGCACGCCACAACAGAAGCTGTTCATCGGCGTCGGCGGCAACAATTATCACTACGTCGCCTCCGGCATCGACTCGGCGACCACGCCGTTCATCCGGGCGCTGGACTGGAACACGTTGAAGGACGCCTGGCCGCTCGACGGCGGTGATCCGCAACGCTACAAAGCGGCGTCCGATCCGAACAATCCGCTTTACAAGAACTCCGGCGAGAGCGGCATCAGCGTCCCGGCCGTGGTCAATGACGTCGTCTTCATGTCCACGACACTCGTAGCCCTTTATGCCTTCAAAGCTGATGACGGAACTCTGCTCTGGAGCGACACCGAGAACTTCGGCTCGCAGACCGGCGGCATGAGCGGCGGCTACGGCTACTGCATGGGGCCTGCGATCTCCGGCAATTACGTCGTGGCCGGCGCGCTCGTCCTCGGGGGAAACGGCGGCGTGTTGAACATCTACGCTCTCCCTTCGTGAATGGCATGCTGAAGATCATTCTCCTCGGTGTGCTCGCCGGAGCGGACAACCTGCAGGTCGCAGCCGCGATCAGCATGGCCCCGCTCTCGCGCGCTCGCCGGTCGCTCTTCGCACTCGCCTTCTGTGTCTGCGAGATCGCGACGCCTCTCATCGGCCTGCTGCTGATTCACTCGTTGAACCAGCGCTTCGGCCACTGGATGGACCGCGTAGCGCCGTTGGTCGTCGTAGCGTGCGGCATCATCATCCTGGTCCTGGCGGCGACCGATCGCGACGAGCTGGAAAAACTGGTCAACGCGCGCTGGACCATTGCCGCGCTGCCACTGTCGCTGTCGTTTGACAATCTTCTCATCGGCGTCAGCCTCGGCGCGTTCCGTTATCCTCTGCTCCTCGCCGCAGCGACCATCGGCGCCGTCAGCGCGTGCATGTGCATCATCGGCATCTTCGGAGGAGCTCGCATCCGGAGGTGGATTCCTCAGCAAGCAAGTGTCATCAGCGGACTTTATCTCATTGTGATCGCCGCCTTCATGTGGACTGGCGCGCGCGGCTGATCGATCGAAGGAGTATGGCAATGGCAACTTCATTCAAGACCGACATCGCTCCGATGTTCGCTCCCTACCGCGCAAACATGATGTGGCGCTTCGACATCACGGACTATGACACCGTCAAGGGAAGCGCCGAGATCATCTACCAGCGCATCATCGGCAATCCCAGCTTCAACCAAATGCCTCCGCCGCCGATGGAACCGCTCTCCAAGGCGCAGACGGATCTCTTCCTGCAGTGGATAAACGAAAAGTTTCCGCGGTGATCATGCCGGCGCAACGCGCTTGAAGATCCGGATGTAGCTGGTGGGATCGCCGATGGTGAGCGTGTCGCCCTGAAGCGTGAAGGGTCGCGGCTGCGAGGTCCCGGTGTACTGCCGAAGGACATCGGTGGTCACCTGCGCGGTGACGGTACCGGCGGTCTGGTCGGCGTTGTATTCGACCGTGTAGGTGCCAAAGTACGCCATGTAGTTGTTGAACGAGGCCAGGATCGCCTCATTGATCGAGTTACTACCCAGCATCCACCACGACGACGTTGCGATATTGACGGCCGGCAGCGGCGGGTTGATCGAGATCTGCACCGAGACGTTCCCCGCGGAGTCGTAAACCCAATAGCCGAGGGGCGGGTTTCCCCATGGATACGACTTGCCGGGTAGGCCGGGATCGTTGATGTCGTAGGCTTCCACCATCTGCCAGCAGCCGACGATCGGTCCGAATTTGCTTTCAGCCATCTGCTTTCTCCTATCGTGATGTTGGTTCTTGAAAACGCCGTAGTGAACCTGTGGGACAACGCGAAGAACCCCTATCCAAGGGAGTGTGCGGCGAGGGCTTTTCCCTACCCCGGCTTAGGCAGAACGAGCAAAAAAAGGCTCGTCAAGACGGCGCGATTGCCGCAAGGTTCTCGAGACATTCCTCCGCCTCGGCCAGTTGCAGCTCGCTGAACACCTGAATGCCGTGTTGTTTCAGGAGCGCGGCAGTGACGCCGAGGTTGCCGGGCACTCTTGTGGAGGTGAAGGTACCGTCGTAGGTGTAGCCGCTGCCACAGGAAGGACTGCCTTCTTTGAGAATGGCGATACGGATGTTGTGAGCGCGGGCTGCTTGCAGAGCGACGTTTGCTCCGATAACGAAATGATGCGAGACATCACGCCCATTGTCATCGACCACGATCGCTTCGCCGCTCAGGACCCGCGTTCCATCTACGCCACTGGCTATTTCCGCGGCAGGGCGCGGCACCGGCAGACCGCCTGCGATTTCCGGACATACTGCGACGACGCGCCCCTCGCGAATCCAGCGCTGCAGGATTTGATCGTCTGACCGCTTATGCGCCCCATTGTGGCGTACCGGCTCGCCGAGTAAGCAGGCGCTGACGAGTATCTTTTCCATTGTGCGATTGGAGTATAAGGCCCCGCGCCTCTGTCATCCTGAGCCGCCGCAGCCGCCGCAAGATTCACTGCACGCGTTCCCGAATGTCACTGGCGGCGAAGGACGGTCGAAGGATCCCCTCATTCTTCGCGGTTAAGTACCCCCAGAAACCGTGCAAAAAAATAGGGGGTCCTTCGACCGTCCTTCGCCGCCGATGCATTCCGAGGGCGAGTGTTCGCAAATCTTGCGGCGGCTTCGGCGGCTCAGGATGACAGTGAACGGACGCGCCGCTTACTAGTCACCGTAATTTCATCACCACCGCGCCATCGAGAATACACGTCACGTTCCGCGACACTTTCATCTCGCCACCGACGATGAAATACCCTTCCGCGGAGCGCGGGAGATTGGCTTGATTCCCTGTTAATCGTCCGCTCTCGATCGGCTCGAGAGTGATGCGCTGCGTGGAGAATCCGCTGCCGGCGCGCGGCGATGGATCGTGGATCAGAAGATCGTCGCCGTCATAGCCGACGACCGTGACCCAATGGCCGCCGCTGCGCGCATAGTTGCCCGTGCTCTCGTTATAGCGATACCAGCCGACATTCAGCCACGCGGCGCCGTGAGGATCGGCGATCGCTTCCTTGACGGCATCAACATCGGGATATTCACCCGACGCCGCATCGTCGGGAGCCGGACGCCAGCCGGAATACTGCAACGTATCGACCTCGTATCCGGCGTTCTCGACGTAGCCCTGAACGCCTGTGATTACTTCGGCGACGTCGGTGCCTTTTTCGGGATTGGTGTTCATGAGATCCGAATCGGCGAGCGCCTTGATCATGGCGATCTGTGAGTCCTTTTCGGAATCACCTTCCGGCTTCAGTTTGCGATAGCCGTGATTGGCAAGCCACATGAGCGAATTCGAGACGGCGGTCGGCGCGCAATACTGGTCGCCAGCGTTCTCGAACCCGGCATCGGGATCCGTCTGAAGAAATCGTGGTGTGTTCTGAACTTTGGCGCGATAGCTGGACGGCTGGCCAAGAAGGATAGTGCTGGTGAGGAAAATGGCGACGAATAGGGAAATCGAACGTGATTTGGGGAACATGCTTTGATGCTACAGCAAACGCGATCAAAGACGAATGCCTCGTCCTGCAAATCCGTCCTTCAACCCGCGAATGCACGGGCGGCACAGCGGGCGAAGGACGGACCCGACTTCCACTCTCCTGACGCGAGCGGTTGAGACCGGTTCTGCCCAGCCCAACCTGCAAGAGTTCCGACGTTCGCGATTGCCGAACGAACGGCGGAATCCGTCGCAGTACTTCCATCACGTCATTTCAGAACGCCATTCCAGTCGTACTCCGTGTCACCATGCTTGGCGGCCGTGTACTTGCCACTGAAGCTGCGTTTGACTGGAGGTATCCCCTCCATGAGAGTGAAGCGGAAGTTGCCATGCTCGTTTGCCCCATTGGCCCACCAGACTCCGCGCCACACCCCGTCCTTCGACGTAAACGTACCGTGCATGTACCCGGTCGATTTCGTGGTCTTATCAGGACTGACCGAGGTCCATGTTCCGTCCAGGACTTTATTGGAACCGGCGGTGTCTTCGGTAACGGTGAGATCGGTTTCGGCCCAATGCCCAGTACAACCATTGCAGTCCGGGTAATCAACGCGAGCCCACTTCGTGGACCATGTACCGATAAAGGTTTTCACGGTCAATTGCGGCAACGCAAACGTGGAAAACACGCTCAGCGACAAGAGAACAAATGCACAGACCAGAGCTCTGAGTCTCATCGTTCCGTCTCCTTAAATTTGTGCTAAGAGACATAATGATAACACCCTTAACATCGTGCTGTCATCCTGACATGCCGACTTACCAATCCGCCGGCTTGTAGCGAATGGGGTCAGGTCTGAAGTATGAAGTGACGGAAGAACGCTTAACCTTTTACGTCATGCAATCTTCGTCACTTCATACTTCAGACCTGACCCCATTCGACGACGCCATTCGACGCTACCAGTCCGCCGGTTTGTAATCCTTCAGGAACTGTCCCCACACATGCTCGCCGGTGTTGATCCCCGCGATGATCGGATCGACGATCCTCGCCGCCCCGTCGACGATGTCCAGCGGCGGATGGAAGCGATGCACGGCCGTCTTCCGCTCGGCGAGTGCAGCCGGATCTTCATCCGTCACCCACCCCGTGTCGACGCTGTTCATGTGGATACCGTCGGCGACATAGTCCGCCGCGGCCGTGCGCGTCATCATGTTCAGCGCGGCTTTGGCCATGTTCGTGTGCGGATGGCGCGTCGTTTTCTGGTTGCGATAGAACTGCCCTTCGACCGCAGAGACGTTCACGATGTGCTTGTCGCGGTTCGCCGTGCGCTGCATCAGCGGCTTGAGACGGGCGTTGATGATGAATGGCGCCACGGCATTGACGAGTTGCACTTCCAGCAGCTCGACCGACGACACCTCGGCCATCAGCAGCCGCCACGAGTTTCGTCCGCGCAGATCGACCTGCTGCAGATCCTGATCGAGCCGCCCCTCGGGAAAGAGATCGCGATCATGATCGTCGGGCAACAGCGGCACTTGAGAGAGTTGCGCCGAATGCGTGAGTCCCGCCACTTCCTCGAACCTTGAAACCGTCAACGCCGCCGTTCCCTCGGGAAGCATGCGATAGCCGCGCAGCCCTTCGAAGTTGCCGAGGAGGTGGCGCTCGGCGTCGGAGAGAGTGTGGAGCGCGGCGGTCTCCGACTCCATCATGTGCTCGTAGAACGCAGGCGGACGGCGGACCGTCTGGCAGGCGTTGTTGATGATGAAGTCGAGCCGATCGCGCGACGACAGCATCTCGCGGCAGAACGCTTCCACGCTGGGCGTGTGGCGCAGATCGAGTCCGAAAATCTCGAGGCGATCCGACCAGTCGGCGAAATCGTCTTCGCGCGCGTAACGCGCCGCGGAGTCGCGCGGAAAACGCGTCGTGACGATGAGCCGCGCGCCGGCGCGTAGGAGTTTGAGTCCGGCCTGGTAGCCGATCTTGACGCGGCCGCCGGTCAGAAGCGCGACGCGTCCGCGCAGATCAGCGAGCTCCGTGCGCTTGGCGAAATTGAAGTCGCCGCACGCCGGGCAGAGCTGATCGTAAAAGTGATGCACCGTCACGTAATGCTGCTTGCAGACATAGCAATGCTGCGATTCGGTGAGGATGCGCGGCTCTTCCTGCGGAGCCGATTCCTCGCGATACGAATTCGGCGTCGAGTAGACAGGCTTGCGGCGAAGCTCGCGGATGCCGGCGGAGTTGAGCACCTGATCGTCCTGACGCAGACGCGCGGCCTTGCGCTCGCGAACGCTGGCCTTGACCAGCTTCCGCCGCGCGCGGTGATCGGGCTCGGCGACGCGGCGGGTGGCGTGCAGCAATCGCTGCCGCTCTTCCGCGCTCACCTGCACGAGCTGACCGCGGTCCTGGTCGAGCGACTCGAGCAGCTCTGCGGCGATGCGCACGCGCTCGGAGAAAGGGATGTCGTTATCGGGCTTCGGCTCACTCATCAGCGTCGCGTGGAACACGGCGAGGCGCGCGGGAAATCCGTATTGGGGCGTGGGCAGTGGGGGGTGGGGGGTGGTAAAAAGTCATCACGCAACTCGGCGTGTGCACAAGGGCGCGCAAAAAACGCCGGCCGTGAGTGTCACGGCCGGCGCTGAAATCCCAATCACTTCTATCTGCTCAAGGGCAAGGTTGGCCCGGTTGCGGGCATGCATTATCGGGGATGGACCAGAGGAAGTCGGTTTTGAGCACACCTTTGAACTGCGGCGCGTTCATGGCGATGTACTGATCGCCGGTGTAGGGAGCTGGGTTCACCACCGGCCAGTTCGCCTGGCCGTGGCAGCTCATGCAGTTCGTTTGCGCGCCTACGTTGTTCGCCGTCTGCACCTTCTTGCCCTGGAACATCGTGTAACCCGGAATCGACTTCGGCAGCACGCTCGGAGTGAACGGCGCTTCGAGGTAGGGATTGAAGCAGTAGATCGAGTCTCCGTTGTTGTTGCCGCCGATGAGCGGCGTGGCCGGGTTCTCCATGTCGTAGGCAGTGCAGTGCGCATAGTTGCGCGGCGCGCCCTGGAGTTGCGGCGGACGATCGGCGGCGATTGCCGGCGAGCTCGGTGCCGTCGGCTTGTCGGGATTCGGGACCCACCAGAACGTTTCCCACGTCCAGCGCGTAATCTCGCGCGACGTGACGTGCATCGCCACGAGCACGGCGTAGTCGCCCGCCTTTGCAGGCGGTGACTGGCCTTGCGCGTTTTCGGCCGCCGCTTCCGCCGCCGTCAACTGGAAGCGGATGAAATCATCGACGCCGTATGTGTTCGCCGGTGTTCGTGACGAGCCATCAGCGGTGCAGGTGGTATCGACGCCACCCGTTCCCGTCCCTTTGCCCTTTGCCTGCACGTCGATCCAGACGCACTGCTTCCAGAGCTTCTGCGGGAACGGGATCGAGTGATAGAGCTTGTCCGAACTGTTGTACGTGAGCTGCGGCGATCCGGGCCAAGTCGACAACTGATAGTAGCGTCCGCCGCCGACGGTGCTTCCGGAGAGCGTCTGGAACACCGGCTTCAATGCGAGAGATGGATTCGGAAAATCGGGGATGGCCTGCTTTCCGGCCGTGAGCATGGCGCTCAGATTCGTGGACGAGAAGAGATTGTTCTTGACGATGTGATCGCCGCCGGTGGGGTCGTATTTCACGAACGCGAGAACGGTCGACTCGCCGCCGTTGGCAGTGAGGCCGAGCGCAGCCGCGCCGCCACCGTGCTCGAACTGACGCGGTTTCTTCAGGCGGTGCGCGAGACGCGGCTTCTGTGCGAGCGCGGTCATCCCTGTAGCCGGCGGCGTCGAGATCAAGTCGTCCACATCCGGCCAGGTCTCGAACACGCGAAGCTTCTGACCCGCGAAAACTTCATTCGTCTCCTGCGTCAGCGCGGTCCAGATCCCCCAGGCGTGCAGGTTGATGGCCTTCTGATTGTTTGTGTTCGTCCAGCCGATGATCGTCGGCTCCGGCTCAGGGAACATGTAGCCGGTGATGTGTGGATCGGGCATCGGGACCGGATTGAAGGTGGCCATGCCGCTCGCCGCCGCAGCGGCCGCGGAATCCGTTGGCCCCGTCGTCGTAGCGGCCGCCGTCGTCGTCGCCGACGTGTCGGTATTCGTCGAGACTTCGTTCGTACAGCCGGCGATCAACGCCAGCACCGCACAAAGAATCAACGGAATGACAAAACGCACACCATTCTGAAAGCGATTCGTACTCATCTCTCCTCCATTCGTCGTCCTGTTGAGGATCCATTACACGCGTTGGGGGTATGCGAGGTAACGTGGACTTGCACCCTGCATCAGAGGAGAGCCGCGAGGGCGATACTTCCCTACCCACTGAATTGGGGAGTGGGGAGTGGGGGGTGGGAGCAGAGTCCTCCAGCTCGCGAGTTGCTACACGGATTGACGATGATCGCTCCGGGCGTGATCGCGCGACCTTCTCCCACTCAGTGCGGCAGCGGCAGGTTCCAGAAGAACTGCGAGATCCTCACGAGGAGCGGATCGGGCACCTCGGCGTCGGCTTCGTTCAGCCGCTTCACCTCTTCGTTGATGCGCAGCAGTTCCTTGCCGTCCATCCAGAAGCCGAGGCAGGTCTTGCAGTAGTCGAGGATGATCGAGGTGTCGATGTTGAAATCGACCTTCCCCATCGCGGCGCCGTCGTGCGGGCAGACGATCGGTCCGTAGTCGTCCTCATGCTGAAACGAGTCGAGATCGACAGTCGAGTACTCGAGGTCGCCGCGAATCGGGCCAGCCACTTCGTTCAGTTGCCCGTGCGCAAGATACATCCCGCTGCACACGGGACACGTCTTGACCAAAGTGGAGCCGAACGACTTCATTTCCATTGACGCAGCATCACGCGGACAGTTCAAGGCTTCCTCCTAGGGTGATCGGGTCAATAGTAGATTAGTAGATTAGTAGATTCGGTAGATTTCGGGGGTATAGATGAGCACAGATTCCTAATCACTAATCCACTAATCACTGATCACTACAGCCGCGAAGGGCGCTTCACCGAAGTCGCCAGGCCGAGGCGCTCTAGAAGGAAAATGCTGTACCAGCCGACGTCAATCTGCCAGAGCTTCCATCCGAACCGCGCTGACGACGGCGACGCATGATGATTGCGATGCCAGTTCTCGCCCTGGAAAAAGTGCAACACGGCGAGCCAGGTGATGTTCTGCGAGGAGTCATCGCCGGGCGACGCCTGCTCACGCATGTGGGCGATGCTGTTGATGAAACACTGCGCGTGCAGCGACATTACCAGACGCATCGCGCCGAGCCAGAAGAACGCGGGAAGACCGAAGGCAAGGCCGCCGAACAACGACACGACCAGCATCGGGATCTGAATCCGGTTCCAGAAGCGGTACTCCGGCTTGTCGAGATCGGGACACCAGCGGCTGAGCGGCACGTTGCCTGCCTGCCAGAGCCAGCGCAAGTGCGCCCACCAGAAGCCGCCGATCGCAGGGCTGGAGATGTCTTCGACTGTCTCGACCTTCGAGTGATGCTGGCGATGGTTCGCCGTCCACGAATCAGGCGATCCTGATCCGTTGAACATCGCGAAGAAGATCAGGACGTGCTTGACGATCGGATGCAGCCGCAGCGCGGTGTGCGCCAGCGAGCGGTGATAGCAAATCGTCACACCGAGTCCGCCTATCCATCCAAGAGCGACGGTCGCCGCGATCACCTTCCAGCCAGGCGTCGGGAAGAAAACGATTCCGATGACGGCGAGGATGTGGATGAGGATGATGTAGAACAACGTGGCGCGATCGCCCTCCGCGGTTTTCCACCACGGACTCTTCCAGGGCTCGGGCCCGAGGCTGGAGACGATCGGTGTGTCGGAGGTCCGAAGAACGCGCGCTTTCGGCAGGTCTGCCGATTGTGTTGCAACGAATGAGGTCATCAAGTGCCTTTCAGCGGGATTCGACCGCGACCGGGAGCACGAGGATGGCCTCGCGACGACGTTGGCGGAATTCTGTGGGAAGTGAGGTGCAGCAACGGCGCCATTTGTGCGCCGCGGCAAGGACTCTAACACGTCCGCTGCATCGTTCTTCCCGGCGTTGCTCAGCTCGTTGGAGTCGTCGCTGATTTTAGTCAAGAAGTTGCGCGATCATTGGGGTGTCTTTTGCAGAGAAGCGTCTCGATGCGTGAGCTGACATTCCGTGATCGAACCGAGGCCGGCCTCCTCCTCGGCGCGGAGTTGAGAAAGCGGTTCGGACCGCGGCCCGACGCGCTCGTGCTCGCGCTTCCGCGCGGAGGTGTGCCGGTCGGATTCGAAGTCGCGTCCGCACTGAGCGCGCCGTTCGATGTGTTCATCGTCCGCAAGCTCGGCGTACCTGGTCAGGAAGAACTGGCCATGGGTGCGATCGCCAGCGGCGGCGTGCGCGTGTTGAACGACGACGTCGTTCGCTACGCGTCGATCCCGCAACGCGTCATCGACCGCGTCGCTGCGGCTGAACAGATCGAGCTCGAGCGCCGCGAAGAGAGCTACCGCGGAAAACGGCCGCCGGTCGACGTCGCCGGACGAACGGTCATCATCGTCGACGACGGATTGGCGACCGGCTCGACAATGCGCGCGGCCATTCAAGCATTGCGCAATAGGAATGCGCGCGAAGTGATCGTCTCCGTTCCGGTGGCGGCGAAAGAAACGTGCGCCGAGATGCGAGTGTTGGTCGACGACATCGTCTGCCTTCGCACCCCGAGTCCATTTCAAGCCGTCGGACTCTGGTACGACGATTTCTCGCAGACGAGTGACGCCGAGGTGCATGAGCTGCTCGAGCGCGCAGCGAAGGCCGGAGGCGTGACGCCATGAATCGCGGGAATGCAGAGGACGAAGGACTCGTGCACATCCGCACCGGTACCGTCACGTTGGACGGCAATCTTCTCGTGCCGGACGGAGCAACAGGCATCGTTCTTTTCGCGCATGGCAGTGGCAGCAGCCGCTTCAGCACGCGCAACCGCCGCGTTGCCGAATTTCTGCGCGAGGGCGGACTCCTTCACTCCCGCGCGGCGAGCTTTCGACAGGCCGATGGCAATGGCCTGCTTCGCCGATCGCGCCCCGTGCTTTCCCTCGCGAATGTGATCGATCTCCTCGCGAACGAATTCTCCCGCCTGCGTCGACGGAGCCTTTCCTTCAGCTTTATCTTTTCGTGCACGCCGCAGCGTTTCTCTCTCCGGCATTTGCGTATCCTCCTGCAAAAACGATTGCATAGGGCTCGCCAGCACGACGCGCGCATTCCAGAGCTGAACGACGTGCCCTCGGAGACCCGCGCACTAGTTTCTACGCAGGGCCGCAATTCGAAGGCACGCTTGCGACTATGGCGTCTGGATGAAAAAGAACGATCGCTGGCAGATCTTGGCGGGTCGGCGGCTACTGAATGTTTCTTCACGACAACAGCAGTTCCAGATCCTCTGCCGTCAACTGCCGCAGGATGCTGTTCTCTTCGCCGATGATCGCCTCGGCAAGCTCGCGCTTGCTCTGTTGCAGGAGGAGGATCTTCTCTTCGATCGTGTCGCGGGCGACGAGACGGTAGGCCATCACGTTGCGCGATTGCCCGATGCGGTGGGCGCGGTCGATCGCTTGCGCTTCGACGGCGGGGTTCCACCACGGATCGAGCAGGTAGACGTAGTCGGCGGCGGTGAGGTTGAGTCCGAGTCCGCCGGCTCTGAGGCTGATGAGGAAGACCGGGATTCCCGCGTCTTCCTGAAAGCGCTTCACCTCGGCTTCGCGATCGCGCGTCTTGCCGTCGATGTAGGCGTAGCGGATGTCACGTTGTCTCATCTCGCGTTGCACGATTGCGAGCAGCGATGTGAACTGCGAGAAGACGAGCACTTTGTGCTGCTCGTCGATAAGGATCGGAAGCTCTTCGAAAAGTTTGTCGAGTTTTGCTGATGTCTCGCCGGTTCGCGCCGCGTCGACGAGTCCGGGATGACAGGCAGCCTGGCGCATGCGCAGGAGCGCCTCGAGGATGTGGATTTTCGACTTGGCGATGCCCTTCTTCGCGACTACTCCGAGAAGCGACGCGCGGTAGAAATCGCGTAGCTCGTCGTAGAGCTTTCGCTGCTTCGGCTCCAGATCGCAATAAACCGTTTGCTCGACGCGGTCGGGCAGCTCGGTGGCAACCTGCGCTTTCGTTCTGCGCAGGATGAACGGCCTCACCGTCCGCGCCAGCATCGCCCGCGACTCGGCGGCCTGCGCCGTCTTGCCGCCGGCGTCGCGCAGCATCTTCGTCACGCGCGTCGTCTTCGCGCGCAACATGCCGGGATTGAGAAACTCGAAGAGGCTGGCCAGTTCGCCGAGGTGATTCTCGACGGGCGTGCCGCTGAGGGCGAGACGATGACGCGCCCGCAGAAGCGTCGCCGCTTTCGCCGCCTGACTCGACGCGTTCTTGATCGCTTGCGCTTCATCGAGGATCGCGTAGTCGAATTCGAAATCGGCGAACAGCTCGACCTCGTTGCGCAAGAGTGCGTAGGTCGTGATCACGGCGTCGTACTCCATGAAGTGATCGGTGGCGCGGATGCGGTCGGTCGTGGCGTGATCGAGCACGCGCAACTTCGGCGTGAAACGCGCGGCCTCTCGCTTCCAATTGAAGACGACGGATCGCGGAACGACGACGAGCGACGGACGACGATCCTTCTTCGGCTGGCTCCGGCGCTGGTCGAGGAGGGCAAGTACCTGAATCGTTTTGCCGAGACCCATGTCATCGGCGAGACAACCGCCGAAGCCGAGATCGCGAAGGAACGTGAACCAGCCGAGCCCTTCGCGTTGATAGGGACGCAAGTCACCGATGAACGTGTCGGGCGCCGCTTCCGGCTTGACGACGACATCGAGAATCTTTCGCCGCGCCTGCTCGAAGACTTCGTCGAAGGCGATGTTCTTGCGCGTGGCCAGCAGCGCATCGAGTAGCAGCACCTGATTGCGGCGAAAGCGCAGACCTTGCGCGTTCTCGTCGGAGGCGGTGGCAAGAAACGGTTCGAGCTGTGCGCGCCACTCGGGGCGGATCATGCCGAGCCTTCCGTCATCGAGCCTGACGAACGACTCCCCTTTCCGCAGGGCGGCGAGAAGGCGCGGCATGCGGACGCGTTGCTCGCCGAAGGTCACGTTGGCATCGAGATCGAACCAGTCGATGGTGCTGCGGAGCGTTAGATCGAGCTCGCCGAAACCGGCATAGGTTCCTTCGCTGCCGCGCACTTCCCATCCGGCGTTGATCAGCTTCGGGATCGCCTCACCGAGCCGCGACGGGGCAATGGAGAGGTAGTCTCCCGCCCGTTTGAAGCTCTGCGCCCAGAGCGCATCGAGTTTGCGCGACTCTTCCGCGGCGTCGCGGACGATGATGCTCTTCGCCTTCTCGTCGAACAGCGCGCGGCTTTTGATGAGTGCATTGACTGCGTGCCCTTCGTACTCGAACGTCGGAATCGCGGTGGCGCCCCAGTCCTGCCACGTCTGCGCCCGAATCTCGATCACTGCCCGCGGGACACCTTGTCTCTCCTGCCATGCAACCGTGGGCGGAAACGCGACCGGCATCGGCGAGCGCGACGTCGCCGCTTCTTTGATGAAGGCATCGATCTCGCCTGCCGGAATCTCAATCTCATCGCGGCGCAGCAGTGACGCCCACGCATGCGCTCCATGATCGTCGAACCGCGCGATCACGTTCGGAAAGATCAAAAAACCGCCGCGCGTTACGGCAAGCGGCTCGCGGACGGAAAGCGTTTCTTCGCCGCGATGAAACGCCGCCTCGAGTCGATAGTTGTCACCGGTCTCCTCCGCACGCACCGCCAATCGCCACGGTTCGCCACCATCAAACGTCACGCCGGAGCTGTACTCCCCTTTGCCCGTTCGAATCCAGAGGCGTCCGGTCGCGACGAGCTTCGGAACGAGGTATTCCGCCAGTGGCCAGCCGATCGACCGATGAGGATCGAGTGACCCGAATCCGTAATGCGTCGACGCAAGAATCGAGAGAATCTCCCGGTCCTCGGCATTGGAAACACGCGATGCCGCGGAAACTTCGAGCCGTACCGGCTGAGGCCTTCCCAGCTCTCCATTCTTTTTCAACGCGCGCGAGGAGACTTCGATCGAGAAGGTTGTCCCGCAAGCTTCGGGATCGACGACCCATAGGATCTCGGGCGGAACGACGGCGCCGTCAACGCTGTCGAAGCTGGCTGGAGAAATGGAGCCGAGCTGGGAGCGCCAGCGGCTTGGAACCGCGCGGAGCGGCGTCACCTGCGGGTAGGTTGCGCGCGGACGCGGCGGCGGTGGCGGGCTCCAGTCCTCGTCGTCGACGACCGGCCCTTCGTCATCGTTATCGTCATCGACAAAATCGTCATCGTCAGACTCGTCGTCGCTGAGGAGATCATCGACCGGCCCGGGAAAGGAGATGCTCTCCTTCTCGCATTGAATGAGCGTGGCCCAGATGTGCTTGCAGATATCGAAATCACGCTGGAAGAACGGACACGAGCACGTTGCCCACAGAACACGGCCGCCGTAGCGGAGAGAAACCGTGTAATGGCTACCACCGGTTACGTACGCAATCAAGAAACCCTGAATCACCTTTTTCTTCTCGATCCGAACCGCGCCGTCGCGCGCGTACTCCGCGCCACGTTTACGGATCGTGGAGGAGACAAATCGTTCGAGTCTCGAGATGACGATGAAAGGCACGAGGGATGGAGTGGATTGTATCTGCTGAAGAGTGAAGGAGCGCGCAGAGCGCACCGTTCAACCAACGTCGCACGCGATCCGAAAGCCGTAGTCGGCGTACTGATACTCGGGCGGGATACTCGATCGTGCGGCACAGCGGCTCCACTTGATCTGATGCCGCCAGGAGCCACCGCGCGACGAGCGGCGAGCGCCTGTTTCCGGGCCGGGCGGATTCTGATCGGGCGAAATTGCGTAGTAATCCGGCGCATACCAATCGCTGCACCACTCGTGAACGTTCTCGCAGATGTCGAAAAGGCCGTACGCGTTCGGCGCGCGGCGCGCAACGCGATCGGGACCAATCGCGCAGCGCGTCTCGTCCGCCGGCGTCCGCTCGTTCCCCACGGATAGCGCATCCCTCCCGCTCCTCCCCGCGCCGCGCACTCCCACTCCGCCTCGGCCGGCAGTCGAATGCGCGTTCCACAGATTTCGCTCAGCCAGTCGCAATACGAAACGGCATCAAACCAGGAGACCGCAACAACCGGTTGCTCCGGATCGGTAAATGGCGTGGGCGGAAGCGGACGTTCTGTCGCGATCGCAAACGATTCGTATTCGGCGTTGGTCACCTGCGTGACGCCGATCGCAAATGCGCCAACCCAGACGCGGTGCACGGGTCGCTCATCGGCAGAACCATCATCCGACCCCATCAGAAATGATTGAGCGGGAATGACCGCGGTCTTCGGGGCTGTCGTCATCATTGATTTCGTGCGAAGCACTTTGGACTGCGGTGGCGCCAGCCACCGCTTTCGAACAAACGAACTTACACAAGACTGCGAGGTCCAATGGATTACGTGATGCAAAGCGGTGGCTGGCGCCACCGCACTCCAAAGCGCTTCGCGCGAGATCCGTTCACCGCTGCGCGCAGCCGGTTCCCGTGCAATCGAGTGCCACGAACAACTCCGACGCGATCGTCCACGATGGCAGGCCGGCGCTCGTGATCGTCTTGCGCCAGACAGCCTGATACTCTCCGCGCCAGGCGGCGGGACCGGCCGGCGTCGTTGCCTGTCCTGTCCACGTGCCGCGCTCCGATGCCGCCGGGTCGCTGCGGCTGATCACGATCGATGTCGGCGTACGAACGAAAAGCAAATCCGGCTGCGCCTTCCAACGGCCTTCAATCGACTGCTGTACAGCCGCCCGCCCCTGAATCAACTGGCCGGCGGCAGCGACGACAACAGCGTCATCCTTCATGATCTGCGCGAACGCCGCGGCATGATGCGCCGCAAGCGCCGCGTTCGACGCCGCGCGCGAGTCGCGGATGATCGTCTCATCGCGAGGTGTGGAGACGAGCGCGATGCGGTCGCCGCGCGGACTGATCGCGATGCGCGTGAGACCCTGCAACTCCGGATGATCGAATTCGGCAGCCTTGCGCCAATCGTCGGGATGCTGTGGACTCCATTCGTAAATCGTGTGGCCTGATGCGATGAGCAACGTGTCACGCGAGGTCCAGACATGACTCCCCGACGTCGCGAACGGGATCGTGGCGAGCGTGGTGACCTTGCGATCGGCAAGATCGAGCTGACGCAGAACGAGCTTCCGCGGCGGCGCGCTCTTCGCGGCTTCCCGTTCAGGAGCAGGAAACGGCTCCGTCGCGACGAAGGTCACTGCCCGTTTGCCCGGAATGCGGAATGGTGCCGTAACGGAGCCGAGGGACATCGTGTCGAGCGTCTTCATCTTCGCGTCGTAAATGACGATGCGCCGCTGCTTGTCGTTCATGTACAAGGCCCACATACGCTCGTCGAATCGCGCGTAGTAGCCGGTGTCCGTCGTCTCCGTCATCGCAGTCTCTTTCCCCGCGGCATCGCGAAGGACCACGTGCCCCTCGCGCAGCATCATCAGCGACTTGCCATCCGCGGCCGGCGTGGGACTGAACCCAAGCGCGCCGATGACCGGCGTCGACGTCCCGTTCGCGAAGTCATGAATCACCGCCTGCACCGCATGCCCAGTCTCGTCGAGCTCCGCGATCTGCGAGGTGAACACGAGCCGCGATCCATCCGCGAAAAACGCCGGCTGATTGTCGTAGCCAGGATGATTCGAGATGTTGACCAGATTCGACACGACGAACCGCCCGCCGGACATATCAAGCGATCCGACCCAAACCTCGGAGTCGTTGATCTGTGCGGAGAGAGTTGTTGCGGAAGCGAGGAGGACGAAGCAGGCGATGATGTTGCGCATCGGCAAATCGTATCGCGGACCAGGATGCCAGCCCGTTGGTTTGAAATTACCCGAGGAGCTTCTTGATAAGGCCCATACGAACTTGCTCGATCCGATCTACATCGCCGGCCGCGAAACCGCTCGCAGCCATCAAGGGGCGCACGTCCAGACCCTGAAGAACCCATGCAAGCGTCAGTGGGGAGAACCCTCCGTCTTTGCGAGGGGCAGCTTCGATCGCCTCATCGAGCGAAATTCCATGTGAAATCAACGTTCCGATGTCGAAAAGATCGCGAAGCTCGGACCGGCCAACTAGTGCGCAAAGCTTGTTGACCAGTATGTCGCGAGCCGACTCTGCGGCGATCTCTCCATTGTCCATGGAGATCAGCACAGGGCGTTCCAGGCGCTCTGTCGGATCGGCGACGAGATCAATGTTGATTGCCGAGACGTTATCAAACGCACGCAAACGCACGAACGCGGAGGTCTGCTGGACAACCGACGTCGACACGCCACCATCCCGGAGACGCTGTTGAATCAACGTCGGCACATCCGCAAGCGCATCGATCTCCTCCCAAAATAAATCGAGATCCCTGGTCTGGCGGTGGTTGAAGTAAATCGCCAGAGCACCGCCTCCTCCGAGAATGAATGGCGGTTCAAACCCAGCTAGAATCCCGAGCACGCGCCTTTGCAGCGGATCAAGACTACCCCCTGACCATTCCATTGCGCTTCCACTCCTCGATCAGCCAGCTCCAGAACGCGTGCGTTTTGCCGAGATATTTTTCGAGGGATGGCCACCGGTCGGCGATCTCCTGCGGGGAGACGAATTGGAGGGCGTCGTCGGGTTTTGCCTGGCGCATCATCTTGCCGGTCAGATACGCTCGCGTCGCTGGATCGCCTTCGCGAAGAAGCCGTTTGAGCTCGTCAAGGGTCATGTCCACGTCCCATAGAAAATACGGACGTCCCTGTGCATCGACCATTTTGTGGCGAGGCGTTGGTGCGAGCATGCGCCCAAGCGTAGCAGAGTCGGATGTTCCGGTTCTTCCCGCAGCGGCGCCGGGACAGCGGCGTTCCGTTCCGCGCTGTGCACGCGCGCAGAGTGCAGTGGCGGGTAGGGAACGAGCCCCCAATCGCCTCTCCTCTGTATGTTCGAGAAAAACCCTTCGCATCAAGCATTCCTCGAGTCTCTCCTCGCCGGCGTCGGCGGCGTCGCGGGAACGGTTCATGTGCAGCGCGGCGATGATCTCTATCTCACCGCAGCACACAACATCCCGCCGCCGGTTATTGCGATCGTCGCGCATGTCGCGCATGGCAAGGGGATGGCGGGCGTGGCGCAGGTGAAGAAGCAGCCGGTGCAGACGTGCAATTTGCAGACGGATGACAGCGGGACGATCAAGCCGGGGGCGAAGGCGGTCGGAGCGCAGGCGGCCATCGCGCTGCCGGTCCTCGATGAGGATGCCGAGGTGCGGGCGGTGGTCGGGATTGCGTGGGCGGACGAACGGGAACTCGGGGCGGAGATCGAGCAATCGCTGATGAAGCTGGCGGCGGCGCTGCCGAAGGAGTGAGGATTGAGCCTCACTCTGTCACCGATCGATCGTCGCCGCTTTACGCCCTATTGTTTCCTGCACCAGGCCTGTAACAGTGTTCTCCGGCTCTGCGACATGTCGCGCGTCGGTGGCATATAGCTGCTCGTCATCCAGATAGCGGGATCGGTTCGGTCGAGGATTGCCCCGGCACGCGCCGCAACTCTGCTCTCATTGTTGAGCGGAATGCGTTTGTTCATGATCGGATAGAGCAGGTAATACGTCCGCAGGACTTTGGCGAACACGATATCGAAGGTGAGCTTGTCGTTGCCGATCGGCGCGGGCGCGGTTGGATCGACATAGTATTGTGAGAAATCTTCATCATTCGGAAGGATGCGAAGGCTGATCTGCGGGGCGTTCGTCAGAATCGTGAACGGAGGGTTGAGGAACGCGGCATAGCTCGATGGAGGCGGCGGCTGATTCCCTACTGTGAACGTGAAAATGAAATTGCCGGGAAGCGATGTGTCGACCTGAAGAGGCTGGCCCGGCTGATAATTCTCGGCCACCTTCACTAATGCTCCCGGAGTCTGCAACGGGACGGTGCTGTAACTCCACACAGTGATCGGTGGACAGGCCCCTGACGCGAGTTTCCGACCGCGCTGATAAACAGTGACCGTGGCCGGCTCTGTGGTCCCCTGATTGAGAAACGAATCGCCGGGACCGTGCTGTTCGGCATACATAGCCTGCTGATTCGAGACGATGTAATAGTCCGTCTCACTAAGAACGTTCCCGCAGCATGCGCTCTGCAGCCGGAACGTCGCGTTCGGGTCGGCAAGAACCTGTTGTGCCGCGTCGTTACCGGTGAGGTCGAAATCGAAGAGCCAGCCTCGCTGATCGCCTCCCGTGGTGTCGGCGTAATTGACAACGCCGATCATCGCGGTTGTACCGGCTCCGTCGGCCATCAGCGTCACCGGGCCAAAATCGTACTTGTCGTTCAGCGGCGGCTGATGATTGTCAGGGAACGTGCCGATGAATTCAACGGAGATTCGATTCCCGTCCCGCTGCAATACAGCCGGGGCCAGCGCGATCGTTCCCGAGCCGTTGTTATTCGCCAGAGGAAGCGTCGAAATCGACGGCGGCGACGCGGCCAAAAGGCGTCCCACCGGGCCGGTTGTGATCTCCTCGCCCTCATAAAGCGGGGCGATCGTAGCGACAAATTGCAGCGATGCCGGATTCTGTCCGCCTTTCGCAAACAGCGCTTCCAGCGCCGGATTGCCCGAAACCGGCTTGGAAATGTTGTAAAGGTAATAGCGGAAGATGACGCCCGTGATCGCCGGATCGTCAAAGCCGGGAATGTTGAAATTGCCCCCGCATTGAGATTTCAGAATCACGTGATACATGTATCCGCCCGCGCCCCCGTCGCCCGTAACATTCACGTTGCGATAGAAGTTGATCCATTGACAGGCGCCCTTTGATGCCGGCCCCTGCAGTGCAATGGCGGAGCCGTTCATCAGCGTCAACTGATCGATGAAGAACTGCGTCGCCGGCGGCGATCCCTCGGAGTTCACGTCGGTGATGCCGCCGTAGTACGTGAGCGGAGCGCCGATGAGCGCCGAGGCGGGAACCGTAGGATTCGGAGCGGTGTAGAGCTGGCCCGGCCCTGTCTGCACGCCGATCACAGTGGCGTCGCCGCTGTTCACGTTCGAGCTCATGTCGCCGTAGTAGTTCCACTCCGCCGGAATGAGCTGCGCCGGGGAGCCGCCTCCCTGAGAGTTGAACGTGTGCGCCTTCTGCACCCACGTGATGAAGTCGGCGTCCGACATCCCGTACGTGCGCGGCTGCACGCGTTTGGAATCGATCAGCGCAAGCGTTTCCCCTTCGTACGGCCCCGCCGGAATGCTGTAGCTGCCGGCGTAATCGTCGTTGTTGGCCGTTCCGGGATTCAGCGTGACGTTGCCCTTGATGTTGATGCGCGGATAGTCGAACAGGCTCATGAGATCCTCCCCCTGCGGCGCGACGTTTTCTGGATTTGCTGCCATCATGCCGGAAGGTGGGATCGGGCGCAAGAGGCCGGGCCTGTCGCCCGAATCGATTCGGTATAGCATGCCGCTCCGTCGATGAAACCGCAGACCGAAGCCCGCTTCCCCCGCGTTGCGTGCGGGACATGGAGGAGTGGCACGTGTTGATGGATCGCCGCGACTTCTGGTGTCTGGCCGCACTTGCCGCGATCCCCACGCTCTTTTTTGCGGACGTTCTGTTCGCGGGGAGCAACTTCTACCATCCCGACCTTTTCCTTTATCACTTCCCGATGAAACACATCGTGCGGGAAGCGATGCTCAGCGGCGAATTTCCGTTCTGGAACCGCTATTACTCGGGCGGACAACCGATCGCGGCAAATCCCGCGTATGAATTGTTCTATCCGCTGCAATGGCTGATTCTTGTCGGATCGTATCGGTTCGGGTTTGCGTTGCACATCGTCGCGCACGTCTATGTGGCGCTCGCCGGCATGTATCTCCTGCTGCGCGAGATGCGATTGGGACGTCCGGCTGCGCTCTTTGGGTCGTTGTCGTTCGGAATGGGAGGGTTGCTCATCGGAGGTCTTCCGATGCTGCCCACGTTTTTCGTCTGGTCGCTTGCACCAATCGTGGGCTGGGGGGTGCTACGAGCGCTGCGGAAGCCTTCGGCGGCGCGTATTGCGGCGGCGGCGCTATGCGCGGGAACGCAACTCATCATCGGGGAGCCGATCGCGCTCGCCCAGGTGTGGTTGCTCATTCTTGCGGGCGCTCTGATTGCCTCAGGATTCCCGCGCACGATCCGCATCCTGCTCGTGATCGGAATCGCCGCACTGCTGGTCGCGGCGGTGCAAATCGCGCCGGCCGTCGATCACGTTCACGACTCCATCCGCTCCAAAGGAATCCCTTATGTGACCGTCGCGGAGTTCGCCATGCCCCCGGGAAGGCCGGTCGAGATTCTCATTCCCCACTGGTACGGCCGCTATAGTGCCCTCGAACTGACCTATTGGGGCGGCGACGCGTTCCCGCGGCGGAATCCTTATCTTCCCAGCCTTTATAACGGGATTGCCGTGGCCATTCTTGCGATTGCCGGTTTCCTTTTGCGCGCGCGCGGTTCGATCGTTGTGGTGTCGCTCTCACTACTCTCCTATGTCGTCGCCATCGGAGACCGAACGCCGCTCTTACGCGCCCTTTATGACGCAGGAATCGCACGCGGGCTCCGTTATCCAGAGAAATTCGCCGCGATGGGTATTGTGGCGTTAACGGTTTTTGCGGCGGCGATTGCCGACCGGCTCCTCTCCGGCGACGACAGGACTCGCCGCGCCGCGATCATCGCCTCGGCCATCGTCGCCGGAGCGTGCGCGATTCCCCTGTTATGGTCATTGATGCCGGGATTCACACAATCCTTTGTTGCCTTCTGGCATCTGGTGCCCCGAGAAATCCCGCTGGCCAGCCTGGCACGAACCAATTGGCTCGTCGGATTAGCGGTGCCCGTTGTTCTGCTGCTGCTCATCGTTCTGCTTCCGCGCCTCGATCACCGGAGATGGATGTTGATTGCGTTCACCGTCGTGCTGTTCGATCTCGCATTCACGCTCGATGGGCTGGTGGCGCGAATGCCCGCCAGCTACCTGACACCTCCCGACGTCGTCAAACTTTTCGACCGCGATCGCGATCATTACAACGTGCTTCACCGCGGCGAATGGCAGGCGTCAGGCCCGCAGCCCCAAATGTTGCGGCGGCTCCTGGGCCCGTGGGTGATCCGCAATGGCATCGCCCCGTTCTCACTTGCTGGATGGGGAGTGCGCACGATCCTCGAGGTCGATTTCGACGAGACGGCGCTTCTTCCGACGCACGACATGTTGTCCGCGATGAAAAAACTTGGCGATGCCGGCTTTCCCTATTGGGCCGAATCGTTCGGCGCGATTGCGAACGTCCGCTACATCGTCGACTACCGGAGAGCGCTGCTGGCATTGCAAGCGCCCGACATCGAGCACGCCATGGCCGTGCGGCTCACGCGGATCGCGAACAGCGGCACGTACTACTTCGCGCAGGAGATCAGCACCGCCGACCCGGGCGCGTTCATGAGGAGTCCGGGAATCCGGCGTCCCATCGCGTTCGTGACCTCTCCCCTCCCCCTTCTTGGGCCGGGCCGCGTGCTGCGCGTGGCCGAACACGCCAACAGCGCCGTGATCGATGTGGAATGCGCATCCACCGCATTGCTCGTGGCGACGGTGACGCGACAGAAATACTGGACGGCGACGATCGATGGCCAGCCCGCGCCGCTGCTCCCGGTCAATCTGGCGTTCCAGGGGCTGATCGTTCCCGCCGGCCGGCACACGATCGAGATGCGCTACCGCAATCCGCTCGTACTCGGCAGCATGGCTGTGAGTCTACTGGCGGTGGCCGTTGCGTTCGCGCTGATCGGTGCGGCGTTGATTCGCAGGCGGCGCATCGAGTCAGCATAGAACCGGTTCACGCAGAGCCGCGGAGCATCTCTTTGTCTTTCTCCGCGCTCTCCGCGTCTCCGCGTGAAACGTTTTTGACTCTTGAAGTCCGAGCACCACCGATATGATCGCGCTGTCAATGATTCGCACGATCAACGCCACCGAGTACGTCATGCCGCTTCGCGAGGGAGGGTCGCTTCCCGCGATCGTCGCCGGAGACGACGACGGCACGTACGTCCTCAAGTTTCGCGGCGCCGGACAGGGAGCAAAGGCGCTGATCGCGGAGCTCGTCTCGGGCGAGATCGCGCGGCTGTTGAAGCTTCCCGTCCCGGAGATCGTTTTCGCTGATCTCGATCCGCGCATGGCCAGGACCGAGCCCGATCCGGAGATTCAGGATTTGTTGCGCAAAAGCGAAGGCCTCAATCTCGCGCTCGACTACCTCCCGGGCTCGATCACGTTCGATCCGATCGTGGAGTTACCGATCACCGGAAAGTCGCGGTTGGCATCATCGATCGTCTGGTTCGACGCGCTCGTTACGAATGTCGACCGAACTGCCAAGAACACGAACCTGCTGGTCTGGCACCGCAACCTCTGGATGATCGATCACGGCGCGACGCTGATTTTTCATCACAACTGGGATGGATTCATGGATCGGGCGGCAGCGCCGTACAAGCAGATCAACGAGCACGTGCTGCTGCGTTGGGCGAGCGAGATTGCGAACGCCGATGCGGAGCTGGCCGCGCTTCTGACGCCCGAAGCGATCGAAGGTGTGATCGCGCTGATTCCGGAATCGTGGCTCGGCGATGAGCCGCGCTTCTCCACGATCGCCGAACATCGCCGCGGCTATCGTGACTATCTGAAGCAGCGGCTGGCCGCGCCGCGGACATGGATGGAGGACGCCGTTCATGCACGAACGCTTCGTGTTTGACTACGCTGTCGTGCGCGTCGTCCCTCGCGTCGACCGCGGCGAATTCCTCAACGCCGGCGTGATCGTCTTCTCTCCGACCGCCGGTTTTCTCGACTGCCGCATCGTGCTCGATCACGATCGCCTGCGTGCGCTCGCGCCATCGATCGACATCGCCGTTGTAGAGAGCTACCTCGAAGCGATTCCCAAAGTCTGTGCCGGCGGCGGCGAGGCCGGATCGATCGGCGATCTGCCACAGCGTGCGCGCTTCCACTGGCTCGTCGCACCGCGCAGCACCGTGATCCAGACCTCCGCCGTGCACTCGGGAGTTCACGAAGATCCGCGAATGGCGTTGGAGGGGCTGTTCGAGAAACTGGTGCGCGTGAAGTAGTCCTTCAAAACCGTTTCACGCGGAGACGCGGGGAACGCGGAGCACATCTCTGCGATCTCCGCGTCTCCGCGTGAAACGGTTTTGACTCTTGAACCCTCACTCCTGAAACTTGAATGACTCCAGCACCGCTGGAAGCTCGCCCTTATGCCCGAGGTCTTCCGCGGAGCTCAGATCGGGAGAGTTCGACGTGCCCATCATCAGAATGCTGACCCCTTTGGAACCGTCAGGCGTGGGAAGAAGAACAGCGCGCGTATAGATGGTGACCACCTTATCGCCGGCGCTTGTTGTCGAAGTGAAAAGCGCTTCCCACGCGTCGTAATCGCCGATCCGCGTTGCTCCTTCCTGCACTTTCTTCAGATCGCGAAATTGCTGCTCGAACTGGCTTTGCAACTGCGCGATCATTTGCGGATAGAGCAGCCGGTTGCGCGCCGTACTCCCCGCCGTTGCGAAGTAGCCGACGTTGAGATTCTCGTACGTCTTGCCGTCAACCGCCCGCTCGACGGTGACGAAGTTGGATGACCCGCTGTCCTGCGGTTTCAGAACCCAGCTCTTCGGATAGCGAAACTCGAACCCGACGTAGTTCTCGGCGAGCGGTCCCGTCCGGCCATCGCGCGTGTTGCGGTACACAACGAAATCGTCAGGCGACGATTCACTCTTGTAGCCGCTCAGCTTCGAATCATTGATCAGATATGCAGCGACGAACAGAATCATCGCGGCGATGAAGCTGAGGCAGCCGCAACCGGCAAGAAAGAAAGGAGACTTTGAGTTGGCAGCCATCGCGTCTTCACCTTATGCGCGGTAAACGAAACGCGCCACGTCGCCGCCGAGGATTAACGCATCGCCGGGAGAAAGCCGGGCCTCGGTGATCGGCGTATTCGGGTCGTTGAGAAACGTTCCGTTCGTCGAGTTTTGATCGACGGCCATGACGACGCCGTCGCGAACGCCAATCCAGACATGCTTTTTCGAAATGCTTGGCGAGTCGATCACGACTTGTGATGTCGCGCGATCGCGCCCGATGAAGAAGCCGGTCGCATCGATCGGAAATACACGCCCCGCCAGCGGACCGGACGTTCCGTTAAGCGATCCGAAGAACTCTCCCTGCCGCGGATCAGTCATGACCGTCCTGTCGTCATCGACCGGAACAGGTCGAGGTGGTGCAGGCGGCGGCGGTGGCGGCGGCGGTGACGGCGGTGCTGACGACGGCGGTGCAGGCGGCGGTGCGGCAGTTTGCGGCGGAGCGTACGGAGCCGCAGGAACATGCGGCGCGACAGAAACCGGAGGCGCAGCCGGCGTGGCGCGAGGTGCAGGAATCGGCTGCGCAGGAGACGCAGGCACGCCGGCCCCTTCCTTTGCGCGGCGGTTCCGAACCACAAAAAACATGACGATCGCCGCGATGAACAGAAAGAATGCAAGCAGCAGGAACAACACTCCACCGACGATGAGCAGGGTCTTCATCGACCATCCTTACGTTCGTTGTTCATCAGACCGATCCGTGCGCAAAGCACCTGGTGCATGATAACCGCTCACGGCGCGAGGATTTGGCCTGATCCCCAAAAGGCGGTCGCGGTCTCTTTGAGTGCGAACGCGCGCTAGCTCAATGGCCTGAACTTTAAGGCACACATGCAGTTGGTGTCATCCTGAGCGGGCAAACGGCGCAAGCGCCACGGTTGATGTGACGACACCATTCCAATCGAGCGTCCTTCTCCCCCGCGCTCTTCAGCGGGGGAGAAGGTGCCGAAGGCGGATGAGGGGGCGTTCCTCGGGCGAAAATCTGAACAGCACGAAAAACGTAGATTAAAATATGTGCTGCTAATTCGTCGCGTGATATTTAGTCATTCGCCACTGATAGTAGCCGGTCAGGTCCTTCGTTCCGAAGTGACCGTACGGCGCAGAAGAGAAGACCACTTCCCCGTTCTGTCCGGGGATGCGGCAGGTCGACTGGCCGTAGACGATCGTGCCGTAGCCGATCACTTCATCCACCTGCGACCACATGGCATACACGAACGAGCCTTCGTAGTGCGATGTCGAATTCATGTCGACAAGAATCGATGACACGTCGTACGGGCCGGTGAATCCGATGAGATAGCCCGGATAGAAACCATTGACGTCGCTGCATGTGGGACTGGTTGGACCGGTGTAGTAGCAAGCGGTCAGGCCGCGGTTCGCGCCGGCGATGCCGACGAACGTGTCGACCGAGCTGGTGAGCGATGCGCCGAGGTTGTAGGTGCCGCCGGCTGCGGAATCGTAGACGCTGCCGCCTTTGATTGCTTTGCGCGCAAGCGTCACGCCCATCGAATGGCAGACGATGTCCACCTTCGCCGCGCCGGTGTACGCCTTCACCGCCTGGATGAATGCGCGGAGCCGCGTCATGTAGGTCTTGGAGTGATATTGAAGCGACGCCTGCGACGAATCGGCGGGCCCCCACGTCGTCGCGTACAGCTCGGCCGATGTGTATCCCTGCGATTTGAAATAGCCGATCGAGCTCGTCCAGCCGGTGGAAGGCGAGACGGTCCCGAGCGCGCTGTCGCTGTTGCCGTGAATGAAGATCACCGGCTGATTCACGACCGCCTGACCCGGCGTAACCCGCCCGCCATACGCGCCGCCTGCAACATCGGAGCGCTGGAAGCTGTAACTCGAGTAGCCATTCGCGCTCAACCAGTTGCGAAAGTCGGTGGAAAGTCCGTACGCAGGATCGGAGGGACCCTGGGCGTGAAGGGAGAGGGAGACAAGAGTCAGGACGAGAGCAGAGACCAGGGCGCGAGCTCGCATACGAAAAATCCTCCTCATTAGTTCGAGACAAGTTGCCGACCGGTCGGTCGGTATGTTGAGGAGCGGATGATAGCAGCAAATGGATGGAAGGAATGCGATTCATTGCTCCACAGGGGAGGGTCACGAGGATCCGAGGATGGAAAACGATGCGTGGAGCGTGAGACTTTCTTCTCTCACCTTGTTTCGAACTCGGGACCCGTTTCGAACCACCGGAGCTTGCTGCTGGATCCAACCATCGAGGCGGGACGCCTCGATGGCCGCGGGCGAGACGCCCGCACTCCTCAGCGCAGCGAACGTGAACGTGCCGAAAGGAGTGCCGCGTCGTGTGATCAGAAGGGCCACACCTTTGAGTCGTCCATTCGGAGCTCGATGACCGAAGGCCTGGACCCAAATGACGCAGCCCAACCTAGCATTACACTTTGGTCGTGCCACTGAAGATGCGTCAGAACCAGCCTGAGGTTCTGAGGAACGTCACCTGCTGCTACTGCCGGACCGTCCTCGCTGATGTCCCTTCGAACAAGGAGCATGTCATCGCGACGAACTTCGTCCCGAAGGGAACCTGGGACCGAAGTTGGAACCTCATCGCTCGGGCGTGCGTGGCGTGCAACACGCGTAAGTCGGACCTTGAGGACGACATGGCGGTCCTCTCTCTCCAACACTATCCATTCGACGGAACAGATCCCGCCTACGACACCCACGTGCGTGAACGCTTGGAGAAGGCGTCACGGACACACTCGCGACACAGCAAGAAAGCAGTAAGCCGGAGCGTGGAGGAGTCGACGCTCGAGATGCCGCTCGGTCCCGCTGGCGTGATGACGGTTGGTCTGATCTCTGCGCCCCAGATTAGTGTCGATCGCGCCTTCGCGCTGGCGAACATGCACGCGACTGCTTTCTTCTACCTGCTGACCTACCGCGATGAGGGACGGCGCGGTTCACTCTGGCCAGGGGGCGGGTTCTTTACGACCGACGTAGCTGCTCGAAGCGATTGGGGAAACCCGATCCAGCGGTGGTTCATCGACAACGCGGCTCCGTGGCTTCCCCGCCTCGTTGTCTCAGCCGCCCAGGGATTCTTCAAGGTCGCGATCCGAAAGAATCCGGATGTTGCGCTCTGGTCATGCGCTTTGGAATGGAATGAAGGTATCCGAGTCGTTGCCTTCTTCGGAGAGAAGGAACCCGCGCTCGCCCTCGGACGCGACATGCCACAGCTCTTCACCGAGGAACATGTCATTCTCCGAACGCCCGAAAAGATTACGAGCTACAGGACTGAAGTCCCGATCTCATCGGACGATGATCGAATGTTCTCATTCGGCGACTGACTCCTTCGGCGCGTGCGAGCGCCTGCACTGAAGCGTTGCGGAGTGGTTGGCACCATTGGCTTCATGTAGCCGGCCGGGGCGGATGCGAACATCCGCCCCAGCACGAACATCACGTCGAAGCGAGTGCGGGTGCGGCGGCGGCCGTTGCGGCGCGTGCCGCTTTTTTCCGCATGCCCACCTTCATCAGCCAGATCACCGCGCCGAGGGCGATGAGGAGCATGACGATGCCGAGGACGGGGCGGACGAATACCCAGGCCAGAGCGATCGTGATGAACGACAGCGCGGCAGCGCCGAGGAAGGCGAAGAGGCCGATTCCGGCGCCGAGCATCGTGCCGACCAGTGGGAAGAAATCGGCGAATACCGCGATCGGACGGAACACCAGGAACAGGCCGAGGAACATCATGAAGAAGCCGACGGCGCGGAGAATCCACGTCATGACCGCGTTCTCGTCCTGCGCTTTCTGGAACATCTCCGCGGCGGTGTGATTGCCTTCTTCGACGAGCAGGATCTGATCGCCCGCTTTCGCCTGGAACGGCACGAACGTATCGCCGCTCTGCACCGCGGCGAGACTGACTGACGCAGGCTTCACGGTTTTGTATGTAATGCGCACATCGCCGACGGCAGGAGTCGCGGAATCCGCTCCGATGTAGAACTTCCCGCCCGAGACCTTCACCTTCTCCTGCAGATCCGCAGAGAGTTTCTCCGACGCCGAGGCATCCAGCGGCATGTCGGTGGAATCGTTCAGTTTTCCGATCTGCTCCGACGACAACTTGTGGGCGCCGACTTTCACGGGATCGGCGACAAGCGTCTTCGTGGCGAATTGCGATGCCTCAGGATTCTCGTGTCCTTCGGGGCGCTGGAAACTCGAGGAGTCGACGCGGCCGTCCTTCCACTCCTTCTTGTAGGTGTACGTCGTCGTCGTCTCTTCCCCGCCGCCGATTTTCTTGTGCGTCTCGGTTTTCTTATCCTCGATCCATTGGAACATCTCGACATTGCGGATCAACTTGACCGCGGTGGCGGATACACCCAATTCGTCATCGACGACCGGTTGCTCGGTCGTGACCGCGCCGCTCATGTGGACGAGCTTCCCCTCTTTCGACGCGTCGACCGAATCCGCCGGTGCCGACACGATCGATCCCGATCCCTCGGTCAAACTGCGCGCCGTGCGCACCGCGCGCCCTTCGTTCCACCAGAGAAGCGGAAAGGACACGATGAATAGGACCATGCCGAAAAGTACGCTTTTGATCGACTCGAAGATCCGTGAGAACCAGCCCTGACTGCTGGTGACGCTGAATGAATCCGCCATGTTCCACTCCTGTTTTCGCTCGACGATGGACCCTGGATGAGGCTGTTATTCTAGCGGGAGATCGGCACTCGATGCATTTTCGACTGAACGCCGATCGCCCTGCGCGCGGTGGGGCACGACCCCAAACGCGCGGCAAAACCCTGCCGCCTTGTCATTTCGAATCGGCGGAACCGCGGGGGTGGAAGGTCGGGTGGGAGCGGTGTAGCGCGATGAGAAATCCCCCGCCTACAGAGCGGTCATCGCACATCGGCGGGGGATTCCTCTCGGCGCTTCACCGCTCCCACCGCCCTTCCGCCCCCGCGGTTCCGCCCGATCGGAATGACAACGCATAATCAGACCTAATCCTCCGCAACCACGATCACGCGATCATCTTCCGCGAATGTGATCATCTCGCTCTTCGCTGGATTGACCACGATTCCGTATTGCTCGTCGGCGTTGTGTGCGTCTTTGGTGATGCGATAGCCGATCGCTACTTCGCCGCGGCGGCGTGCCGATTCGACGAGCGTGTAGAAGTTGACCGGCGTGCCGGACGCCACGTAGTTGCGCGCAGGCTTGAGGTAAATCTCCGATCCTTCGCTGTCGAAGAGATCGGCGAAAAGCGCGTGCAGCGCTTTGTTCTCGGAGACCTGCGACATCAACAAGCTGATGAGTTTGTCGCTGACGATGAAGTCGTCGGCCTGCGTCACTTCGGCCAGCTCACGGTTGCGGACGTCGATCATCTCGCTGACGATGCTGACCGGTTTCCCGGAGGTTTCCTCGATGTTGCGGAGATGGAGAAGGGTGATGAGCGTCCGGGCATCGGCCTGCTGTGGCGCGAGCGCGTCCGAATATGCCAGCACGATGACGTGCGAGAAGGCGGTGACTTCGAGACTGTCGAGCGTGGAGCGATCGGTCGTATCGGCCTCGCGGAACGTGATCTTCTGATTGCGAACGTTGGCGCAGTACTTCGCAATCTCTGCTTGCGGTGCGTCGATTTCAGCGACGACGATGATTTCCGATCCCGCGGCGACATAGTTGTCGAGCTCATTGATGATGGCGCAGCCGCGGCGGTTCCATCCAAGGATCAGCGTTCGCTCGGGACCGCGAGCCTCGGCGCTTCCTTCGCGAATCGCGGACGTGTCCACTCCGAATTCGGTTTTGCCGGAGACCTTCACTTTGTCGTCATCCTCGGAGATGGCGATCAATTTGTCTCCGGCGGCGATCACCGTGTCCATCGGCGGGTTTGCCTTGACGTGACCATCGGCGAACTGCATGCCCATCACTGATGAGTCTTCGTACGCGAAGAGCGCATCGCCGAACGTCTTGCCGACGAGTGCTGGCTCCTCCTGGAAATACATCTCGTCGCCGTCGAAGTCGAGCAGCTCGGTATAGACGACGCTCATGCCCGATTGCCGGCAGGTCTGCACGGTGATGCGGGCAATGAGATCGTTTGCTTCGATCAGCGTTGCTTCATCGCGTCCGACGAGCCGCGCCGCCTCCATGCTCTTCGGGTCGCGAATCTCGGCGACGATGTGATACGGCTCCGCGCGCCGCGCCGGATTGTTCGTGATCGCCAGAATCGACTTGATCACCTGCGAATCGGGGTTCTCCGCTTCCGGCGAGAGGATGATGATCGATTTCGACTCGTGCGGATTGACGAGCTCGAGGTCATAGAGATCGATCGGACTCCCGGTGCGGCAGATAACCTTCGTGTTTTTCGTCGATCCGACCTTCGAGCGGATCTCCTCTTCCATCTCCACCTTATCTTTGTCCGCGAGAACCACGATCCGTGGCTTGCGCTGATTCTCATTCGCCACCACGAGCTCGGAGATGATCGTGAACACGCTGGACGACCAGCCGAGGATGACCTGATGGTTTTTCTCGATGACGAATGAGCGGCCTTTGCGCAGCTCGTCCATCTTGCTCTCCAAGCCACTGGTCAGGACGCCGATGAGACTGCTGACGAGGAAGATGCCGCCGAGGGTGACGAGAAACATGACGAAGCGAAAGGACCAACCCTGATCGCCGCCCATCGTTCCCGCATCGAGCGTGCGCATGAGGCTCATCCATGATGCCTCGATGAACGAGAGCTTCTCATTTGGTGCCGGTCCGATCCCGGAGAGCACGAGCACGAACGAGAAGATCACGATCATGCCCAGTGACACGAGTGCCAGCCAGCCGATCAGCGCGATCGGTCCCGCGGCCATGCTCTTGTCGAAGTTGTAGCGGATGTGATCAGCGAATTTGATGCGTCGTCGTGTGATGGGCATTTCTTCTTCCTCTCGATGTGCGGCGCGAATCGAGTGCGCGCCAGATTCTTCTTAATAGGAACGGACCGCGTAGGATTGTGTCACACGCAGTGATGCCGTTGGGATCATTACCGCTCGATGAACGCTTCGACTTCAAGGGAGACCTGATGAAACGGACCACTTGCCTCGCCGCCGCAACGTTGTTGCTCGCTCGACTGGCATTCGCAGCTAAGCCCACCGACGCGGAGATTCGCAAGACCCTGCGTGACCGGCTCAACGGGCAGACGGGAATCGGCATCGTCGTCGGAGTCATCGACGCGGATGGCCGGAGGATCGTCGCGGAAGGCGCGCTCGACGCCGGCGACAAGCGGCCGCTGAACGGCGACACCGTCTTCGAGATCGGCTCGATCTCGAAGGTCTTCACGTCGCTGCTCCTCGCCGATGCCGTGCAACGAGGCGAAGTCGCGCTGACGGATCCCGTCGCGAAGTTTCTGCCTCCTGACGTGAAAGTGCCGGAGCGCGGAGGCAAGAAAATCACATTGCAGGATCTGGCCACGCACACGTCGGGATTGCCGCGTCTTCCGGGGAACCTGATCCCGGCTGATGCTGCCAACCCCTACGCCGATTACACGGCGAAGAAACTCTACGAGTTCCTCGGAAGCTACACGTTGCTTCAAGCCATCGGTTCACAATACGAGTACTCCAACCTCGGCGGCGGAATTCTTGGTCACGCGCTGGCACGCCGCGCCGGAACCAGCTACGAGACGTTGCTCCGCGCGCGAATTACTGCGCCGCTAGGTTTGAAGTCGACAACGATCACGCTGTCGGATGCGCTCAAACAACGCCTTGCCGCCGGCCACGACGAAAACGGGAAGCGCGTTTCAAACTGGGAGCCCGGCGTTCTGGAAGGAATGTACGCCATTCGATCGACGGCGAACGATCTTCTCGAGTTTCTCGCCGCGGAGCTTGGCTACAAGAAATCGTCGCTCGCGCCAGCGATGACCGCACAACTGGCGGTGCGGCGGCCGACCGGCGCGAAAGGGCTCACCATTGCACTCGGCTGGCATATCACGTCGATGCCCGACGGGCAGGAGATCATCTGGCACAACGGCGGAACGGGCGGCTATCGCACCTTTATCGGATTCGATTCGAAGAAAAAAATCGGCGTCGTCGCGCTGACCAATATTTCCACGGCCGAGGGAGTGGACGATATCGGGATGGAGATCCTCGCTCCATCGACCGCTACCAAAGTTGTCGTCGTCGATCCGAAAATCCTGGAGCGCTATGTGGGGCGCTATGAGCTCGCACCGAGCTTCATTCTCACGATCACGCGCAATGGGAGCCGGCTCTTCGCGCAGGCGACGGGGCAACCGAAGTTTGAGGTCGCGGCGCAGGATGAAAGGAATTTCGTTCTCAAAGCAGCCGACGTGCGGATCACGTTCGAGGACGACCAGCTCATCCTTCATCAAAATGGCGCCGACCGGCCAGCGAAACGAATCACAGGCGATGTTCCGGTTCCAAAAGAACGAAAGGAAGTTGCGGTCGACCCAGCCATCCTCGAGCGCTACGTGGGACGCTACCAGCTGGCGCCAACTTTCATCATCGTCATCACGCGTGAGGGAAGCCATCTATTCCTGCAGCCCACGGCACAGGCGAAGTCCGAGATTTTCGCGGAAGACGATCACAACTTTTTCTCGAAAATCGTCGATGCACAGATCACGTTCGAAACGGATGCGAAGGGTCAGGCGACGAACATGATCCTTCATCAGAACGGCGATCATCCGGGAAAGAGGATCGAGTAGGTTCGCTCGTACTCAAAACCGTTTCACGCGGAGACGCGGAGGGCACGGAGAGCATCACTCCGCGCCTCCGCGTCTCCGCGTGAAAGAGCTTTTGACTAATCCTCAGGCATGAGTGAGCGTCATTTACAATCTCGAGCGGCCGTTTTCACACGAGAAGGAGACTCGAATGCCTCGTATCGCCATCGCAATGGCTCTGCTGTCGATCGTACTGACTGGCTGCGCGCGGAAGGAAAGCGCGCCCGCAACATCGGGCACCAGTTCCGAGACCAGCAGCACTTCGAGCACCGCCGTCAACAGCACCACAGTGACGACAACAGCGTCTGCTGCTACCGATTCTCAGGAGCCCTCGCTCATCTCGTTCTCCTCTGGCGCCCTCATCGAGAAGAAGCCGCAGGAGTTGGATCAGAACTGGTCCGCCTTCCGGATCCTCGACGAGAAGCCAACCACCGGATGGGCCACTCCTGAGAACGTCGTTGCGCCGCAGACGATGGTCATCGCGCTCGCCGAAAAGACGGAGATCAACCGGCTCGAATTCGATACCGAGCACACCGATGGCGAGCATCGCGACGCGAAAGATCTCTCCGTTGAGATCTCCGACGTCAGCGCGACATCCGGCTTTCAAAAACTTGCCGACGTCTCCCTGAAAGAGAAGACCGACAAGCAGAGCTTCCCGGTCGCGTCGCCGAAAGCCGGACGATGGGTACGGCTCAGCATCAAGAACAACTGGGGCGCGCCGGACTACATCGAGCTGATGGACTTCCGCGCGTTCGGCAAACAGCTCACGCGTACGCCGTTCGCGAACGCCAGCGGCACCTACGCTACCGACTACGGCAACTTTCACCTCAAACAGGAAGGGACGTCGGTAACGGGCTGCTATGAGCATGGCGGCGGACTTCTCACCGGAGGCATCGAGGGCCGGATCATGAAGTTCACCTGGACCGAAGATGGTGAGAACAAAAACGGCCCGGCGATCATGGTTTTTGATCCGACCGGCCAGCAGATGTTCGGACTCTGGTGGTACGCCGGCGACACGCAATCACCCGGCAGCGACTGGAACGGCAAGAAGATTTCCAACGATGTCGGTTCCTGCCCGCACTGGAAAGGCACCGGCGCCGAAGCGACGATGCAGAAAGAGCTGGAGGCTGCCGGACGCACGCGCGTCTACGGCATCAACTTCGATACGGGCTCCGACGTGATCCGCGACGAATCGAAGCCGACGATCGACAAGATGGCCGCGATGCTGAAAGCGAAACCCGAATGGAAGCTAACGATCGAAGGCCATACCGATTCGAGTGGCGGCGACACGCAAAACGTCCCGCTCTCCCAGCGTCGCGCCGATTCGGTGAAGGCCTACCTCGTCACCGCCGGAATCGCCGCTGACCGATTGACCGCCAAAGGGTTCGGCTCGTCGAAACCGCTGGCCGGCAACGAGACGGCGACGGGCCGCGCGCAGAATCGGAGGGTGGAGCTGGCGAAGGAGTAGGCCCCTTCTTCGACAATAAGAACCGTGTCACGCGGAGACGCGGAGGGCGCGGAGTCCATATGGCGGCGGAACTTCGGTCGTCGTACACTTGCTTTCGTTGAAAGCGCCATGACAAGAGTCGAACAGCTAGAGCAGGAGATTGTCCAACTTGACCCGGAAGAGTTCGCGCAACTTCGTGAGTGGCTGCTGGAACCAGGACTGGGCTGAGTGGGACCGCGAGATCGAGCGTGATGCGGCTTCGGGGAAGCTGGATCGCCTAATGAAACAGGCGTTGGCAGATCATGCTGCCGGCAAGTCTCGGCTGCTGTGAACCATCACACCTCGCCGGGGTTCTGGGAGGCAGTTGAACGTCTGCCTCTAGAAATCCAGGTATTGGCTCGCAACTACTACGAGATTCTGAAGACCAATCCGCGGCACCCATCACTCCGTTTCAAGAAGGCTGGTGCTACTGGTCTGTTCGCGTTGGCTTGGCATATCGCGCGCTCGGCACAGACGTCGTCGACGGTGTTCTATGGACGTGGATATCGGCACGCACGGAAAATACGACAGGATCACGTGACTTCGGTTCACCTCCAACTCTCCGCTGCACCGGACTTGGAGCCACGACTGCGCGCCTTCTGCCGCCCCTGCCGGGGCGGTGGTCCCTGGCCGCTCATGATCCGGTGGCGGCGCTCGTTCCTCGCTTGCCACCGGATACCGTCTTTTCTCCGGCGCATGTGATGCCATGCGCCAGCGCCTCGTAGCCGCCCCTAATCCTCCAGCGTCGGCATCGTCTCCAGCACGTCGTGCGCGCGGGGGCGATCGTGGAGGACGTCGTCCTTGCGGATCTTGCCGTCGCGGAAGACGATCATCCGTTTTGCGAACTGGGCGATGTCGGGCTCGTGGGTCACGAGCACGATCGTGAGTCCCTGCTCGTTCAGATCCTGAAGGACTTCCATGATCTCGACGGCGGTGCGGCTGTCGAGATTTCCGGTTGGTTCGTCGGCCAGGAGAATCGACGGCCGGTTCACGAGAGCTCGCGCGAGCGCCACGCGCTGCTGCTGGCCGCCGGAGAGTTGCGACGGATAGTGCTGCGATCGTGCGGCGAGACCGACGAGTGCCAGCGCTTCGCGCGCTCGCTTGTTCCGTTCCGCCGCATCGATCGGCGTGTAGAGCGTTGGTAGTTGCACGTTCTCAAGAGCGGTTGTGCGTGGGAGAAGATTGAATCCCTGAAACACGAATCCCAACTTGCTGTTTCGTATCCCAGCCAGCTCGCGTTTCGTGCGGCCCGAGACATCGATTCCCTCGAGCAGATAGCGCCCCGACGTCGGCCGGTCGAGGCATCCGAGGATGTTCATGAAAGTCGACTTGCCGCTGCCGCTGGCACCCATGATGGCAACGAAGCCGCCTGATTCAACCGACACGTTGATGCCGCGCAGCGCGTGCACGCGCGTCTCTCCCAGCTCGTAGTATTTGTGGACGTCCTCGACGCGGAGGATGGGACCGGCGCTCTCCAACGTCACCGCCTGATGCCGCCCGGCGGCGCCGACTTGGAGGTGACCGAGGTCGTGACGACGTCATCACCCGGTTTCAATGTCCCCACGAACTCCTTCGTCACCTCGGTGTACGCGTGATCGGTGATGCCGAGCGCGATCTCCACCGGCTCGATCGTGCCGTCGGCGTGCAACTTCCAGACGACGGCGCTCTCGCGCGATGTCTTCGGTGTCTCGTTGGCGCGATGATTCGCCGCGGCAGCCGCGCCGCTTCCTTCGACCGCCGTCGTATCGAGTCCCAGCTTCGATTCGTCGATCCCGTATTGCGCGTACAGCGCTCGCACGGCGGCCGGCGGCAGCGGCGGCTGGAAACGCAGCGCCGCATTCGGCAGTTTGACGACGTTCTCTGCGGTCGCCACGGGGATCGTCACGTAGGCAGTCATCCCAGGAAAAAGTTTCATCTCCGGATTGGCGAAATCGATGATGGCGTCGTACGTGACGACGTTCTGCACCGTCGTCGCATTCATTCGGAGCTGGCTCACGCTTCCTTTGAAGAGCTGCTTCGGAAATGCATCGACTTTGAACGTGACCGGCTGGCCGGGGCGGATGCGGCCAACATCCGACTCATCAACCTTCGCGTAGACGAGCATCTTGGCGAGATCCTGCGCGATGGTGAAGATCGTCGGCGCCTGCAGCGACGCGGCGACCGTCTGGCCGACGTCGACATTGCGCGCGACGACCGTGCCGTCGATCGGCGATCGGATCACGGTGTAGTTGAGATTCGTGCGCGCCACGGCCACCGCCGCTTCTTTCTGACTGACCTGCGCGTTTGCTTGCGTGATGCTCGCTGCGGCGGCATCGACGGATGCTTTCGCCGCGTCGTAGTTCGCTTTGGCCTGATCGAGAGCCTGTTCGGTTCCCACTCTCTTCTCGGCGAGCGACCGGGCGCGATCGAAGTCGGCTTTGGTCTGCACGAGATTGGCGTTTGCCTTCGTCAAGTTGGCCTTCGCCGCGACAACGTTCGCCTTCGCGTTCTCGAGATCGGCGGTAGCCTGCTGCAGCGCGCCCTGAAACAACTGCGGATCGATCAGCGCGATGACGTCGCCCTGATGCACGCGCGAATTGAAGTCGGCGTTCAGCTTGCCGACTCGTCCCGACACCTGCGATCCAACTTGTACGCTGACGACGGCGTTCACGATCCCGGTCGCTTCGACGGCGTCGCGGATCTCGCCCTGCAACACCTTCGCGGCGAGGTACTGCACGTTCTCGCTCTTGTGCAGCAACGGATACGAAATCGCAGCAAGAAGGATGACGATGCCGCCGGCGATCAGCCAGACCTTGCGGCGGCGGTACAGCGGTTTTTTAGTAGATGCTTCGGAGGTTTCACTCATAGCGGAGGGCTTCGATCGGATCGAGCAGCGAGGCTTTGCGCGCGGGATAGTAGCCGAAGAAGACACCAACAGCGATCGAGAAAAGCGCCGCAAGTACGATGGCCTTCATCGACATTTCCATCGGCCAGTCGAGCGCGCGGCCGACGAAGAACGAGCCGACCACACCGACCAACACGCCCGCGGCACCACCGACGAGACTGAGCATCACCGACTCCGCCAGAAACTGTAGTTGGATCGCCTCCTCGGTCGCGCCAACCGAAACGCGCACGCCGATCTCGCGCGTCCGCTCGGTGACCGAGACCAGCATGACGTTCATGATGCCGATGCCGCCAACGATCAACGAGACCGAGGCGATCGCCACCAGCAGCAATGTCAGCGTGCGGCTCGCTTCGAGTTGCGCCTGGATGATGTCTTCCGGATTGCGGATATTGAAGTCATCCTCCTGATCGGCGCGAAGGTGATGGCGGTCGCGAAGCAGCGCGCGCGCCTGCTGGCCCGCAGCTTTCACCGCATCCGGCGCGACCGCCGAGCAGAGGATGTCGTCGAGCCACGTCACTCCTGCGAGCTTTTTCTGCGCAGTCGTGTACGGCACGAGGATCGTGTCGTCCTGATCCTGTCCCGACATCGAGAGCCCTTTCGGCTTCAACGTCGCCACGACTTTGCACGGAAGGTTCTTCAGGCGGATGACCTGTCCGATCGGATTGGCCACGCCGAAGAGTTGGCTGCGGATCGTTGCACCGATGACGCAAACGTCGGCAGCGCGCTCGACGTCGTCCGACGTGAACGCCGCTCCCTCGTCGATCACCCAGCGCTTGATGTCGAAGTAGTCGGGCGAAACGCCGCGATAGGTCGTGAACCAGTTTTGATTGCCGTAGATGACCTGCGATGACGCGTCGACATTCGGTGAGACGCTCTTGATCAGCGGAATCTGATTCTTGATCGCCAGTGCATCGCCGAGGGTGAGCGTCTTCGTGCCGCGCGGACCGGTGCGAACGCCATTGACCGCGCGGCCTCCGGCCTCGATCCAGACGAAGTTGTCGCCGAGGTTGTTGAGTTGCTGCTCGACGCGCACCTGGCCGGCGCGGCCGATGGCGACGACGCAGATAACTGCCGCGATTCCGATGGTGATGCCGAGAACCGTAAGCAGGCTGCGCATCTTGTTGCGCAGAAGTGCCCAGAGGGAGCTGCTGAGGAGCGCCAGGTAGTTCATCGTTTTCGAGCGCGCACTGTAGCGCAGTAGTAGTTAACAGGACGGTTAACGTTTTCCCGCGCGCCGCTCTGCATCGTCAAGCCATCCGCGACGCAGCGATTGCATCTGAATGCTCGACATATACGGCTTGATGTCGAGGATCGGCGTTCCGTCGAGCATGTCGACGCCGTGAACGTGCAGCGTCGCTCCGTCGCGCCGCAGAAGCTCGACGACGGTCAGCGCGATCGGATTCGGACGGCGCGGCGAGCGCGTGGCGAACACTCCATGCGCCACTTCTTCGCCAGGCGGCGCGCCGAGAAGGTCGAAGCCGTCCGAGCGATCGAAGACCCAAATCACGAAGAGATGCGAGAAACCCTCGATGTCCTTCAGACCATCCGCAAACTCGGGCAGAATCTCGATCGTGCCGTTTGCTTCATGTTTCGTCCCCCGACCTTTCGGAACCTGAGCCGTGTCTTTGAAAGGAGTGCATGCGAATCCGATGGGGCGAGGGATGAAGAGAGCACCGGTCATTGTGGTCGCTACTTTAGAACCGTTTTCACAGGGACCGATCGACCGGACCGGGTCAGTCTCGCAGTATCGCGCTCGCATATTGCTCAAGGACTTCGCAGGAAGGAACTCTCCGCTCGATGTCCAAGGGTGTTACCTGAGAGCGGGATTCTCCGCCATGCGCAACCCCAGACGGTAAGGGAACTCGCGATCGAGCGCGCGCTCCGCGGACTTGCGGAAGAGCGTGGAGGCATCGCCGCCCGACAGCGAGGCGTGGACGGCGAGGGCGAACCAGGCATGTGGCGCCCATCCCAGCGTGTTGCCGGCGATGCGGGTCATGAGCGTTTCCTTCGAGATGCGGCCCTCCGCCGCGTCGAGAAGGGCGAGGAGCTCGGGCAGAGCAGAAAGCTTCGCGCGAAGCTCGCTGGATTTCGCAAGTGCCCCAGGTGTGTGAGCGAGCATCGCAGCTTCGATCGCGTAGATATCGTCGATGATTGCGGCGTCGTTCTCGCGCAGCGGCGCGAGGTTCATCGCCGCGGCCTCGCGCAGACGGCCCGTTTGCCACGCTTCCTCGAAGCGTAGTTGAACGGCAGCGGACCTTGTCTCCAAGTTGTTCTCCAGATCGTCGGCCAGACTATCAACAGTCCCCCCTGCATCACGTTCCAGTCTGGCTCGGAGGATTCTCGTTTCCGATGTCGGCTGGTCCGCCTCACGATCCGCGAGCAAGACACGTGCGGCGCTCCAGTCGTTTTTCGAGCGCGCGAGAATCCATTTCGCCGTCCAGAGGGAATCGCCGTCGACCCGGTTGGCGTCGGGCAATCGCGCCAGCGCTTCGTCCTGCTTCTGCGTTCCAACGGCGGCCATCGCGAAGTAGACCGCGCCAATCCCCTCGACCTTTTTTGCGAGCATCGCCTGGTCGAGGACGTTGTACGCGGCAACGTCCTGTTCTGCTTCAAGGAGCTGACGGCCGAGAGCGATGCCTGCCCACGGGACGTCGTGGTCAAGGCGCAGTGCCTCCCTGAATTCTGCGATGGCTGGTTCACCATGCAGTAGCCGGCCACAAAGATAGTGATTGACCGCGCTGGGCTCCTTGCGAAGGCGTTCGCGATAGACCTTCAGCAACGAGTCTTTTCCACCGCTCTGACCGAGCACATCCTGATAGGTACGATGCGCTTCAAGTGATTGGTCACACGCGGAGACCCAAGCCGTGGCTTCACGGTGAGCATCGCCCTTCTTGCCTTGTGCGGAAACGAGCTCCACGAGGTCCTGCCGTGTTGCTGTGTCGCAGGGATCGGAATCCACTCCTCGGCGAAGCGCGAGGACGGCATCCTCGTGCTTCCCTTCGCGTTCGAGCTCATACGAGATCTCGCGCAGGCTGAGGTCCTCGATCTCGAATGTGGCGCGAGTTTTCGATCGCGAGCCGGACAGGTGGTCGGGCGGGCTCGTGAAGAGGAAGTCGACCTCGTCCTGACGAATCCAGCGCTGAAATGCAATGAGCGTCGATGTCGTGCCTCGATCCTGTTTCCTTGCGGAGTAGACCAATCGCGAACAGCGATAGAGGCCGCGTCCTGCGACGCTGTAGACGTAGAAGCGGGGTTGGGTAAGTGCGTCCTGGAGCGGCTGCTGATCAACGACGACTTCCGTATGCTCGATCTCGCGATTTGCCTCCGTCACAACAATGCGATGCTTGCCGGGTTTCAGGGACAGAGCGACCGGCGGACGTCCCGCGACCACGAACCTCTCGCCGTCGATCGCCAACGTCACGGGCGATCCGAGCGGATTATCGATGTAGACGGCAACATGATTCTGTCGCCAGAAAGCGAGAGCGAGCGTCATTCCCGCCATGATGAAGAAGACCGCACCAAACCTTTTCAGAAACCGTCCACTCACCGGCCTTTCCGAATTGCCAGGACCCTTCACCGGGATCGTGAGTGGCGCCCCTGACGATCGATCCAAATCTTCGTCAGACCCGACGCCGATGGCGAACGTTGGCGCGTGAGCCGGACAGGGATTTTCCGGTTCGCAAGCGTCGCACTCTTCATAACCGACGTCGCGCGCAGCGCGCCGATCGAGATCCTCCTCACGAATGCGTCGCAGCTCCCGCGCCCCCACCCGAGCGCCGACGGTTCCTCCACAGCCGGGGCAAATCGCGGGATTTTGGTCGAGCCGCGTGTTGCACGCGCTGCAGGCCGGGCGGCGGGCACGACTGCCCGCAATTGCTGCGGCGACGCTGGCGACCATCAGTGAAACGAGAAGTGCGCGTGTCATGGAACTCTCATCGATGCTCAGCGCAGCGATCCAGGCGACGAACCATGCAGCCAGACCAGCCATGAACGCGGTCACAGTCACTTCACCGCGCGCTTTCTGATAGACCATCGTTCCGCGATTCACCTGTGGATCGGGAGAGGGCTTCTCCGGCTCGTCGATCTCGTCCGGCGAAGGATCGCGAGGCACGAAGTTCGCTGGAACAGCATGGAGAATCCGCTGCGGTGGGCGGCCGGCGGCTCGGAGCAACTCGCGCGCGCCCGAGTCGGAGCGATCGAGCTCTTCGAGACTGGCGCGAAAGTACGATTGTTGATTCGGCTCGAGGTGGCGCTCGATCGTCCGGCGCTCACCGGCGACGCTGCGCGCCGTGCACCAGACCGCTAGGAGCCAGCTCATCGCCTGCGGCGACAAATAGCCGGCCGACGACATCGACCAGGCGGTCATGCTCCATGTCCCGGACGATCGATAGCGATCCGTATTGTTCGTCGTGAGAATGCCGAATCCGAGGGCAACGGTGGTGACGTCGGTAAGCGGTTCCTCTTTCTCTCGGTCTTCGACGACGAGGTGATGATGCCGGCGCCACGCATGCGCGACTTCGTGTGCGAGCACTCCCGCAGCCGCTTCGGGATCGCCAAACTGCCGGACGTGCAAACCAAAAAATGCGCGACGATCGCGGATGCCCGCGAACCATCCCGCGGTCCCCGCATCCCACGGTGCCTCCTCGTCATCGTTCCACACAGGTTTGTAGGCGCTCAACGAGACGCTCAGCTCACCCAGTCCGGCGTAGTGCATGAGCCGTTGCGCCAGGCGATGCCCGTGGGCAGCCGTAGTGGCCCATTTCTCCGGGAACCAGTCGTTCGTCGGCTCCACGAGCGGTGCCGCGTCGAGAAGATCCGCTCCACGCCGCGCAATGATCTTCTTCAGCGCATGCGTGAGCCACTGGCGGTCGTCCTGGGATGGAAGCCGATCCAAGGTGATAAGTCTAGCCTGTCCGAAAGTTCGGATGTCGCGGTCGTAAGCATTCGCTAGAGAATGATTCTCCACGTCAAGTAGAAAAACCTGACTGCCACACCATCCCGAGGGAGCCTCGGTGCGAAGGAGATAAACGCGATGTCTGATGATGACGATCCGATTGCGGAGATGGAGCGACTGGACCGGTTCTTCGACGGCGAAGAGGAAGGGGAACGCCCGATCGATGTCCTGCGCAACAAAGGACTGTCGATTCCGGATGAGCGCGAGCTCGATGACGAATCGCTGCATGCGAGACTGTGGGAGATCATCAAAGCGATGGACGCGATCGGAATGATCCTCGAAACGACCGACCACCTCAGCGATCGCGAGCTCTACCGCTATCTCGTCACCGACGCGCTTCGCGAGGAAACGATCCTCCCAACGCCCGGAGGCGGCGGCGCATGGCACATCAGTCCCATTGGCGGCTGCAGCGAAGAAGACAACGAGATCTATCTTCGCTACTACGCCGATGACGACACTCGGACCCGATGGCAACTCGACTTCGGCTCGGCTCTTCCGCCAAAAGAGAAACCGCCCTACGATCGCGATCGTCTGCTGCCGGTGCACGAGACGCACGCGCGCAGCAGCGAAATTCAATGAGCGGGTCCGCAATGAGCGAATACCCTGAAGTGACCCTGCTGCTGCGCTAGTGGATCAACGGCGCCAGTGCGCTTTCAGCGCTAGAAAAGCTGATGGCCCGAAGCGGTACCATCGATCCGGAAGTGATCGAAGCGCGCGGTGAGGGATCGCCGCCACGAGCGGAGGCGGTCCCGTCACCGGGTCACGTCCCAGTTATCCCGTTTTTTCGGTCCCGTTTTCCGTTTTCAATTTTGGATTGTCGCGGCGTTTCGCGACGCTCGCGTTTGCCCTCTTGCGGCGAAGCGTTTGCTTTTGAATCGGGACACGAATCAACTCTCCGAATTGAGGCGGCACGGCGGCCGCAACAATGATTGGGCCCGCCGCCACGAGTTTCTTGCGGCGCGAATCGACCTTCAGATTCAGGCCTTCCAATGCGCGTGCACCCAGCAGTTGGAGATCGCCTTCTTGCGCAAACACCACTTCGTCCACGGTCTCCGATTCGCTTACCTTCAGCACGGCGTACCCAACCGAGCGGGTAATGATGGAACCATTCGCCATCTGAAACTGCAGGTCTTTCTTGCGCGGCTCGATTCCGATCTTCGCCAATACTGCACTATCGATCCATGTCGCTTCCGCGCCAGTATCGACCATCATTCTCGGAACAACGGCGGACTTTGAGTTTCGAGTGTTGACGACCTTGCAGCCAACATAAAAGAGTCCCATGACCGGAATAGTAACGCGGCCGCGCTTGAGCCGAGCATCAGAGGCCGGGGTTCCGGCCAGCTTCGCGCCGAGCGCGATCCCGGAGAGACGATCAGGTGAGAATAGCGGCAGATCGAAGCCGACAGTGATCGGGAGAATGAGACCACTCCTCGGCCGTTTCACAAAGGAGCGACCCACGAAGCAAGCCACTGTCATCAGTGGCTTGCGGAGAACCCTGGAGCCGTTGAGCGGATTTGAACCGCTGACCTGCTGATTACGAATCAGCTGCTCTACCAACTGAGCTACAACGGCTTGACGGATGCGGAGGCGGATTCTACTGAGGTGACTCGTAGGTGTCGAGCGGTCCGGAGAACGCGGTCGGGCATCGGCGCATTCCGGGCGTCGTGTGGCACACTGCGCGCCGCAACGATGGCCTCAACTTCGACTCAATCGGGTTCTATGGCCGTGGATGACCTGGAACCGAAAAGCGAAGCCACTGGCGCGGCCGGTTCAGACCGCGTCCTCGCACTTCCTCACCCACCCACCCCCCACTCCCCACTCTCAGCGATCCCACCCTCCGAGCGACTCGCGCTGCTAGCCATTGCCGCCGTGACACTCGCGATGCGCGCCGTCGCCTTCTTTCACTATCGATTCGATTCCGACGAGCCGCAGCATCTGCACGTGGCGTGGGGATGGACGGCCGGGCTTCTCCAGTATCGCGATCTTTTCGATAATCACGCGCCGCTCTTTCACATCGCCGCCGCTCCTCTGCTCCGATTTCTCGGCGAACGCGCGGACATCCTCCTCTACATGCGCGCGCCGATGCTGTTGCTTTGGCTGATCGTCATTGCGGCTACGTACGCAATCGCGCGGCGGCTCTATGGCGTTCGCGTCGCGTTCTGGTCGATCGCCTTGCTGAATGTCTTCCCTCCGTTTTTTCTGAAGACGATCGAGTTTCGCACCGACAACCTCTGGAACACGTTCTGGATGCTTGCGGTCGCGCTGCTCGTGCTCAGCCGCCGATCGATCGCCATCTTTTTTCTGGCAGGACTGCTACTCGGCTGCGCGTTTGCTGTCTCGCTCAAAACGTCGCTGCTGCTGATCACGCTCGGCGGCGCGGCGGCCGTCACCTACGTCATGCGCTTGCGCGAGCGCGGCACGGAGGTTCGGGTCCGCCACTTCGTTGCACTGGCCATCGGTCTTCTCATCGTGCCGGCGATCATCGCTTCCTACTTCGTCGCACACGGCGGATGGTCCGATCTCGTCTATTGCGTCCTCCGCTTCAACGAGCTCGTCGCCGCGACCCGATCGCCGTTTGCCGTCTGGATTCCGCGCCTGACATACATCGCGATGATGTACATCGTTCTGCAGCGTGCCTGGCGGTTTCGCAAATCCACGACCGACGAGCGATTCTTTCTCGGCGTGGCCACCGGGATCTTCTTCTCCACGCTCTTCGCCTTCTGGATCCTGATCTCGCCCCGCGACTTCCTCCCCTTTCTCCCGTTCCTTGGGATGTTTCTCGCCGCAGCGCTCACGCGCAGACCGCACTTCGTTCCGGCCGTCATCGTGCTGTCGATCGTGTTGCTGACCGGCGTCGGCTACTACGCGGAATGGCTGGCGAACAAGACCCGCGAGTTCGTCACGATGGAAGACCAGCTCCTCGCGCTGACGCGGCCCGGCGAGCTGGTGATGGATTACAAAGGCGAAACGATCTACCGGAAGCGTCCCTATTACTTCATCCTCGAGTTCATCACGCGCAACGCCATCGCCCGCGGATTGGTCCCCGATACGGTGCCGGAAGATCTCGTGCGGACCGGTTGCCACGTGGCGCAGGCGGACGGCGCGCAATGGCCCGACCGCGCCCGCGATTTCATGAACGCGAATTTCATCAACCTCGGCCGTCTTCGCGTTTCCGGTCAGTGGCTGCGCCCGGACGGAACGTTCACGATCGCCATTCCCGGCGACTACATTGTTCTGACGAAGAACGGGGAGGCAGTTGGATCACTCGACGGCACGCCGATGCAAGGGGCGCGATTCCTGGGAACGGGCAGGCACACATTCACCGGCGAACACGAACGAATGGCCTTCATCTGGGCGCCGGCGTATGCGCGTGGATTCTCGCCGTTCCACCTGCGCGATCTCGATTTCTAGTTTCACGCGGAGGGTTTTCTCCGCCTCTCCGCGTCTCCGCGTGAAACGGTTCTAATCAATCAGGTATACAGCCCGCCGCTCACATTCATCACAGTCCCCGTGATGTAACCCGCCTGCTCGGACGCGAGGAAGACCGCGGCGTACGCGATGTCATCGACAGTTCCGAGCCGGTGCAGCGCGATGCGTCCCTCGAGCGCTTTGCGGGCGTCGTCGGTCATCGCATCAGTCATCGCCGTCTGCACGAACCCTGGCGCGATTGCATTCACCGTGACGCTGCGTGAGCCGATCTCCAGCGCCAGCGCCTTCGTGAATCCGATCAGCGCCGCTTTCGACGACGCATAGTTCACCTGACCCGGATTTCCCATCATGCCGACGATCGAGGAGATGTTGATCACGCGTCCCCATCGCGCGCGAATCATCTTCTTCACCACTTCCTGCGTGATGTGAAACGCCGAGTCGAGATTCGTCCGCAGCACGTTCGTCCATGCTTCCGGCTTCATCCGGATGAAGAGATCATCCTCGGTGATGCCGGCGTTGTTGACCAGGATGTCGATCGGCTGCTGCTCGATGAGCGCCTTGATTCTCTCGCGCACGTCTGCACTGGTGATGTCGAGTTGCACCGCCGAGCCCTTCCCGCCGTTTGCGGTGATGACGGACGCGACGCGCTCGACGTGCTCGAGATTCCGCGCCGCACACAGCACGTTCGCTCCGCTCTCAGCGAGGCGCAGCGCGATCGCTTCGCCGATGCCGCGCGACGCGCCGGTGACGAGCGCGGTGCGGCCAGTTAGATCAATTCTCATTGCATGCTCTCCAGAAACTTCTCGATCGACGGGACGTCGGAGACGTTGATCAACTCCACAGACGGATCGATGCGCTTGATCAGACCGGTGAGCACGGCGCCGGGTCCGATCTCGACGAAGCGCCGCACTCCCATCCCAACCATCTTCTGCACCGACTCGACCCATCGCACGGGCGATACCACCTGCCGCACCAGTGCGTTGCGGACCGCAGTCGATGTCCCGATCGGCGATGCGTCGACATTCGACACGAGCGACATCCACAAGTCTTTGAACGGCGCCTCGTCGAGCAGCGGCTTCAATCGCTCTTCCGCCGGCTTCATCAGCGCGCAATGAAACGGAGCGGAGACCGGAAGTACAACTGCGCGGCGCACGCCTCGCGCTTTGGCGACGTTGATGGCGCGGTCGATGCCCGCTTTCGTTCCGGCGATCACGATCTGTCCCGGCGCGTTGATGTTGGCGAGAGAGACGATCTCGCCCTCTGCCGCCTCTTCGCAGATCGAGCGAACCTCATCGACTGACGGTCCGATCAGCGCGGCCATCCCGCCCGTACCGACCGGTACGGCGTCCTGCATGAACCGGCCGCGCATCCTGACGATCTTCGCCGCCTCGGCCGGCGTCAATCCGCCGACGCTGACGATGGCGCTGTACTCGCCGAGGGAGTGGCCGGCGACGACGTCGCGTCGGGTTGCGCCGCGCTCTTCCAGCACCGCATGAATCGCGGACGAAACCGCGAGGATGGCCGGCTGCGTATTCTCCGTCAGCCTGAGTTGATCCTCAGGGCCTTCGAAACAGAGTTGCGAGATCGGAAAGCCGAGCGCCGCGTCGATGTCGTCGAAGACGCGGCGCGCAACGGGATACGCTGCGGCAACGTCTTTTCCCATTCCCGCGTACTGACTTCCCTGTCCCGGAAAAACGAATGCTGTGTTGTGCTCCATGGGGCCGGAATGATACATGGAGCGGAGCCGCTACAATCGCCCGCGAATGTCCGACGACGCCCGCAAGAAACTTGTCCGCCAGCTCCAGGGAGCGTATTCAGGCGAGCTCGCCGCCGGCTATGCCTATCGCGGCCACTGGCACAGCGTGCGCGACGCCGCCGACCGCGCGCGGATCCGCGAGATCGAAGCCGACGAATGGCATCACCGCGAGCTCGTCGGCGGACTGCTGGCCCAACTCGGCGGAAAACCAAACCGCGTTCGCGAAGCGATCTTCTGGTGCATCGGCCGCGCGATCGGATTGTTCTGCCATGTCGGCGGATGGTTCGCGCCGATGTACGGCGCGGGGCGGCTCGAGCGCGGCAACATCGTCGAGTACGAAGAGGCGGCGGTCTTCGCTGCCGCATGCGGACACGACGAGATGATCGACTGCCTGCTGACGATGGCCGAGGTGGAGTGGGAGCATGAAGCATACTTTCGCAGCAAAGCGGCCAGTCATCCCTTCGTGCGAATTCTGAAGATGTGGCCTGCGACCGATCCAAAGGAAGGGATTCGGGCGCGGTTTGCGAAGAGCGAGAAGGTGAGCGCGTAAAGTCCGAGTAGAAGCGTTTCACGCGGAGACGCGGAGGAGCGGAGAAAACCTGCTCCGCGTCCTCCGCGTCTCCGCGTGAAACGCTTTTGCCTTTCTTGCCAGCCGAACCTACTGCCCGGCCGGCGTCAACTTCAATTCCAGCCGGTAGTCCGCGCTTCCTGCGCGCGATGCGGCGTTCGACACGCGGTCGGCGAGGTTGCGGAGCGGGAAGAAGATCATGTCGAGCGTGCCGGCCGTCCGATCCAGCGAATGCGAGGCGTCCATATGCAGCGGCACGCCTTCCTTCAGCACGAGGCCGCGATCGAAACGCATGTTGAGCGGACGATAGCCAACGGCCGCGACGTCGATCGTGCATCGCTCGGGATAGCGGGGAACGTCGACCCACATCGGCGTCGTTCCGTGCGCGACGGTGCCTGCGCCGCAATCGAGGCTCACCGACGCATGCGGCGGAACGCTGTGCAGTTCGACGACGTTCGGCTCGGGACGCTGGCTGTCGGCGTGTGTTGCGCAGCCCGCGAGCGGCAAAACAAGGAGGAGAGCGAGGAGCGAGCGGTGTTGCATGCCTCTATTGTGCAGCAAGCACGCTGCTGTCGTGCTCGCGTTTGTGGAGATCGTTCACCTTCGACATGATCTTCTCGTCGATGCGATTGATGGCGAAGTTGCGCGCGACGCGAATCGCATTCTTGATCGCCTTGGCATTCGAGCGGCCGTGGCAGACGATGCAGCCGCCCTTCACTCCCAGCAGAGGCGCGCCGCCGTACTCGGAGTAGTCCATCCGCTTCTTCAGATCGACGAACGCACTCTTGGCCAGCAAACCGCCGAGCTTCCGCAGCGGTGTGCGCTTCATCTCCTGGCGAATCGTGGTCCAGACAAACTCGCCCAGAGCCTCGGACGCTTTGAGAACCACGTTGCCGATGAAACCGTCGCAGACGATGACATCGGCGTTGCCGTTGTAGACATCGCGCCCCTCGGCGTTGCCGATGAAGTTGAGGCCCGTCTCCTTCAGAACCCGGAAGGTCTCCTTCGTGAGCTCGTTGCCCTTTCCTTCTTCTTCACCGATCGACAGCAGCCCGACGCGCGGCGCCTCGATGTCGAAAAGCATCTGCGCGTAGAAGTGACCCATGACCGCGAACTCGCGCAGGTGGCTCGACTTCGTGTCGACGTTCGCGCCGACGTCGAGCAGCAGCGTGTGCCCCTTCAGGCTGGGAAGAACCGTCGCCAGCGCGGGACGGCTCACGCCTTCGATCATCCCCATCACCGCGCGCGCGGACGTCCAGGTCGCGCCGGTGTTGCCGGCGGACACGAACGCCTTCGCGCGGCCCTCGGCTACGAGATTCGCGCAGACGCGCACCGACGAGTTCCGCTTCCTGCGCAACGGCGCAAGCGCGGTGTCCTCCATGGTTACGATCTCGCGAGCGTCGAAGATCGTGATGTTGTTGGGGATCCCGCCGGCAACGGCGAGCTCCTTCCGCACGATATCTTCCTGGCCGACGAGAATGATCTCGACAGCGTATTCAGCTGCTGCCAGGACCGCGCCCTTCACAACCTCGGACGGCGCATGATCGCCGCCCATGGCGTCCAGGGCGATGGAAACGTCGTTCATCGCAGATGAAGTCTAGAACGAGTCTTTGACGGCGATGACTTCGCGGCCTTTGTAGAAGCCGCATTTCGGACAAACGCGGTGCGGCATCTTCGCTTCATGGCACTGCGGACACGTCGAAAGCGACTTCGCTTCCAGGAAGTCGTGCGCGCGGCGCGTACGCGTCCGGGCTTTGGAGTGTCTCCGTTTGGGATTCGGCATTGGTGTGCTCCTTCGTGGTTCTAAAAATGTTCGAGAGATATTGAAGAGATCAGAGGCAAGAGATCAGAGATCAGAAAAAAACGACCGCGATCTTTCACCACTCATCTCTTCATCTGATTCTTATGTCTGAGATTCAGAAACGACACATCAAAAAACAGGAACTCCTGATCTCTGATCTCTTGTCACTGATCTCTGCTCGCTGCTTTCCTGATCACTGATCACTGCTTTTCCTGATCACTGCCTTACTGCTCATTCTTCTTCGCCAACTCCGCCCGGATTCCTGCCAGCGCGCCCCAGCGCTCGTCGCCGGTCGATAACTGACAGTTGCATCCATTCTGATTCCGATTCGTTCCGCATTGCGGACAGAGACCGAGACAACTCTCCGTGCACAGTGGCTTCATCGGAATGGAAAGCTGGACTTGCTCCGCGGCGAGATCCCGTAGTGGGATCAACCGCTCCGTGTAGAACTCGATATCGAGCTCGTCCGGTGTGATCTCGACCTCGTCGCTCTCCGGCAATACTTCGAGACGAGGGCGGAATCTTAAGTGAAACTCTGACGAATTCGCAAACGGGAACGGATCGAGGCAGCGTGAGCAGGTCAGGTCGCCGGAAAACGATGTCGATCCGTCGACGAGATACTCGGCCTGAAGATCTCCCTTGCTGGCCGTCACATCGAGCGATACGGGACCGATGGCGGCAAGGTCGATGCGGTCCAGCTCGCTCGCGGCAAACTCATAAGTTCGCTCGTAGCGCTGGGATCCGTATTTGTCGAGATCGTCGAAGACGATGAAGTCTTTGTCGGGCATGGACGTTCGACGCTGTAACTGCGCCCTCCCAGCTTCTATTTCGCACCGATTCTTACCTTTAGCTCCTCCGCGCTTCCATCCTCGGAGTCCGCCGCCTCGATGCTCGTTGCTTCCTGCAACGCGTCGATCCAGCGGTTCAGATCGCGTGCCGACCGGTAAACGCGCCCGGCGGCGATGCGCAATCCAATGCTGTCATTCAGCCTGCTGAGAATCGGTACGAGCCGTTTCGGGTCCGCGCGAAGCGCCCATTTCCCTACCGGCCAGCGGCTCGGTTCGAATGCATCCTTCTGATACGTTGCGATCGAATCGTCGAACGAGAGCAGCAGCGAACCGTTCTGCTCCGCGGTCTGGATGTGGATACCGAGGGACTCACCCTGCCGCACTTTGGCGACGAAATCTTCGAATGCCGCGCGGCGCACAGGATCGTCGGGCAGCGAAATGACGCCCATCGGCCGCGGCAGGAACTTGTGCGTGTCGATGTCGTAGACCGTCATCGTCCCGCCGTTCTCCATCAATGACGAGACGCGCGTACCGAAGACGCGGTTGAGGTCCTCGACGACGCGCGGCATCGTGGCGAAGGTCGCTGCGAGCAACGCGCCGCGCGCGAACTGTGCCGGCTGCGCGATCTGCACAGACGTCGGTTCGTCGTCCTCACGCGCTGCACGCGACGTGAGCAGGATCTCGGCTGGCGTCACGGAGAGCGAGGTCACGGCCGGCCGCGCGATCGGGGGAAATGCGCCGCGCGAGCCGCTGCGCTGGACGACGAGTGCATCGCCAGGCGGAAGCTTCTCCGCGAGTTTAAGGATCTGATCGAGCGCCGCGGCATCGATCGGCCGCTCGGCAGGAGCACTAAGCAGGAGCGTGTCGCCGAGGTCGCCGCCGAGCATGAGGTAGGCACGGACGAGCGTGGCGCGGATGGGATCGAGGCGGATGAGGTAGCGCGTCGACGTGGCGTCGCGCCACGCCAGCAGGTCGGCGCCTCCGGCCATCCAGGGTGAGGGCAGCGAATGTGAGTGCTCCCACCGCTCGACCGCCTGGGCCATGATCGGATTCGCGCGCATCTTTCCGTCGAGCGCAGCCGCCGTCGGAATCAGAGCGAACGACTCCGCAGACTCCGGCACCGATGCGAGCAGCGCACGCTGGCCGGCCGTAAGCGGAAATCGAACGCCCGCTGAAGTCGAAGGCGTCGTCGCCGCCAGATAGATCAACACGCCAGCGACGAGCGCGACGATGACCGCGAGGATGATGAGGAGCTTTCTCATGATTCCGCTCGCCATTGTGTCAGACGTGGCGAAGCCGCGGAATTAGAAAACGGATCACACAAGAAGGCGGAGGTCACGGAGATTCTTTGGCTCTGCATCTCTGTGCTACTAACCAATGGTTTCTTCTCCTGACGCGAAGATTTTCATGCGGCGATGGGGGTGAGCTGGCGGATGGTAGCTCGAAGGGCTGAGTGGATTCCGCTGGTGGTCTTGCGGCCGGATGTGGTCAGTTGCTTCGGTGAATCCGTTGATCTCGAAAACCAATCGGTCGAACCCGGCAACGGTCCTGCGATCCTGGCCCGGTGCTTCGCGATAAACTCGTGCACGGCGCCTTCTGCCCTCCTGGATGTTTGCTTTGGTGCGCTCAACATCCTACGAGAGGTTCGGAGCACCTTTTTTGGTTACGGCGATTGTCTCTGCGTCTCTGTGGTTCAACGGTTTTGTGATTAGAAATCAAGGCTGACTTTGACCGATCCAACAGCTCCCACACTCGCCCGCCGGCTCGGTCCGTTCGACGCCACCATGATCGTGATGGGCGGCATCATCGGCTCGGGCATTTTTCTCAATCCCACCGTCGTGGCGCAGCGCGTTCACACGCCTGCGCTGATCCTCGGCGCGTGGATCGCCGGCGGCGTCATCGCGCTTCTCGGCGCGTTCGCCTATGCCGAGCTGGCGGCGCTGCGCCCCGAGGTCGGTGGTCAATATGCGTACCTTCGCGATGCCTATCATCCGTCCGTCGCGTTCCTGTATGGCTGGGCATTGCTGCTCATCGTGCAGAGCGGCGGGATGGCGGCCGTTGCGGCGACGTTCGCGCGCTACGCCCTCAGTCTGATCGGAATCGCTGTTCCGGAATGGACGGTCGCCGTCACCGCGCTTCTGATCCTCACATTGATCAATTGCCTCGGCGTCCGCAGCGGCAGCAACACACAGAACGCGTTGATGCTGATGAAGCTCGCCGCGATCGCCATGCTCGTCATCGCGGGAGCGACTCTGGCCGCACCGCGCGAGGCCACGCACGCCATGCTCGACTCGCCCGTATCGGCGGATCTTTTTCTCCGCTTCGGTGCGGCAATGACTCCGGTGATGTTCGCGTATGGTGGCTGGCAGACGGCGAGCTTCGTCTCCGGTGAGCTGGCGCGTCCGCGTCGCGATCTTCCCATCGGCCTGCTGGCCGGCATCATCGGCGTCATCGTCATCTACGTCGGCGTCAGTTTCATCTGCGTGCGCGCGCTCGGCGCGGACGGACTCGCTCACTCCGCCACGCCGGCTTCCGCTGTCATGCGCCTCGCCCTCGGCGAGCGCGGCGCGCGGCTGATCGCCGCAGGCATCGCCATCTCCACGCTCGGCTTCCTGAGCCAGAGCATGCTCACCGCGCCGCGCGTCTACTACGCGATGGCCGCCGACGGCCTTTTCTTCCGCAGCGTCGGACGGATCAGCGCGAAGACGCAGGTGCCGGTCGTGGCCATCGCGTTGCAAGGCGTCGTAGCGATCATCATCACGCTGTCCGGAACGTACGAACAGATCCTTAGCTACGTGGTGTCGACCGATTTCATCTTCTTCGGACTGACGGGCCTGGCGCTCTTCATTTTCCGACGCCGTCAGCCGGCCGCGGGATTCCGCACGCCGGGCCATCCGGTCACGACCGCGATCTTTACGATCTCGTGCTGGGTCGTGGTCGTCGCCACGATCGTGAAGTCGCCGGTGAACAGCTTCATCGGATTCGCGATCCTGGCGGCGGGGTTGCCGGCGTATGCGTGGTGGAGTGCGAGAAAATCTGATTAAAACCGTTTCACGCGGAGACGCGGGACCGCGGAGAAAACCCCCGCGTCCTCCGCGTCTCCGCGTGAAACGGTTCTCAGCGTTATTATTCGCAAGTGCCCGACCTCCCGATCTACATGGACCATCACGCCACGACGCCGGTCGATCCGCGCGCGGTGGAGGCGATGCTCCCGTACTTTTCGGAGAACTTCGGGAATCCGGCGTCGCTGACGCACGAGTACGGACGGCGCGCGTCGCATGCGGTCGAGGAGGCGCGCATCGTCATCGCGAAGTTTTTTGGCGTTCAATCGAACGAGGTCTACTTCACCGCCGGCGCGACGGAGTCGAACAACATCGCGATCAATCTGCTCGAGCCGGGCGATCACGTCATCAGCTCTGCGATGGAGCACAAGTCGATCCTCGTTCCGCTGAAGAGGCTCGAGAAGCATGGCGTCGAAGTCAGCATGCTCACGCCCGACGGCGAAGGGTTCATCGATCCCGATGAGCTGCGCCGAACCATCCGCAAGAACACGAAACTTGTCTCGATCGAAGCGGCCAACGGTGAGATCGGAACGCTGCAGGCGATCGACGCGCTCGGCGCGATCTGCCGCGAGCACGGCGTGCTGTTTCATAGCGACATTACGCAAGGTGCCGGCAAGGTTCCGCTCGATTTGACGAACGTCGATCTCGCCGCCTTCTCCGCGCACAAGCTCTACGGACCGAAGGGAATCGGCGGGATGATCGTGCGGCGAGGAATCCGGATCGAACCGGTCATGCTCGGCGGGGGTCAGGAGAAGGGCGCGCGCAGCGGAACGGTCAACGTTCCCGGCGTTGTCGGCATGGCCAAAGCGTTCGCGCTGCGCGGCGAGGAGATGACCGCCGAGGCCGTGCATCTGACGACGTTACGCAATGAGTTGTGGAATCGCGTTGCCGCTGAGGTGCCGAATGCGTTCGTGAATGGACCGAGGGAACGGCGCCTGCCCGGAAACTGCAACATCAGTTTCGAGCGAGTCGAATCCGACGCCGTGATGGTGGCGCTGCGGCACTTCGCGCTCTCGTCGGGCTCGGCGTGCAGTTCCGGCGACCGCAGCGCGTCGCCGGTGCTGACCGCGATCGGTGTTCCGGAGGATCTGGCCTTTGGCTCGATCCGTTTCGGGCTCGGCAAGTCGAACACTGCGGAGCACGTCGCACTGCTCGTCGACGATCTGAAACGCAACATCCCGCGGCTTCGGGAGATCTCCGCGGCATGAGCGCCGTCGCGCGGCCGCGCATTCTCCTGGTCGATCAGTCGCGCGGCTCGCTGTTGTTTCAGGAATCGATTCTCCGCCGCCGCGAGGCCACCATCCTCACGGCGCTCGCCGGCAGCGAAGGGCTGGAGATCGCGCGTAATGACCGGCCGCAGCTCATCATGTTTGCTTTCGATCTGTTCGATATGACGGCGCCGGAATTCTGCCGCGAGATCCGCGCCGACGCCGCCACGCGGACGATGTCGCTGCTGCTCGTCTGCGAGCGCGACTGTCCCGAGCAAGCCGACCTCTGCCTGTCGGCCGGCTGCAACGACGTCATCTACCGCCCGTTGGAGCGGCACGAGCTCGACGGGAAAGTGGCGAAGCTGACGACGATTCCGTCGCGCCGCGAATTGCGCACGCTCACACGTATCGAAGTATCGATCGAGAACAACGGACGCTTCCTCATCGGGCGGAGCATCAACGTATCGGCCAGCGGCATGTACCTGGAGTTGGACCGCGTGCTGCCCGCCGAGGGGAGGATACGGCTGCATTTTTATCTGCCGGCCGATCCGAGACCGCTGCAGCTGGAGTGCGAAGTACTGCGCGCCGAATTTGCAGGAACCGCAGCGAAGTACGGAGTTCGCTTCACCACGCTCGATGATGGAGAGCGCGAGCGCATCGAGCGTTATGTGCAACGGCTCCGTTCACGCGAGTTGCATTGATGGCCGGCACACTCAAACTGATCGATGAGGCAGTAGCGCTCACGAAGGAGGAGGAGTACCTCCGCGCGCTAACGATTTTTCTCGACGTCTACGGAGGCGAAGATCCGCCGTCGCCCATGTTGTCGTCGAAGACGGCTACCGGCTTGTCGTACTTTGGATTGTGCCTCGTGCTCGTGCAGAAAAAGACGAAGCCGGGCATCGAGCTCTGCAAGCGCGCCATCGAGCTCCAGTTCTACAACGGGGATCACTACGCGAATCTGGCGCGCGTGTACACCGCCGCGGGGAATCGAAAGAAAGCGATCGAGACCGTGCAACAGGGACTGAAGAGCCATCCGGATAATGAAGCGCTCATGGCCGTGCGCAAAGAACTCGGAATCCGCGCAACACCTCCCGTCCCTTTTCTCGATCGCTCCAATCCCATCAACGTCACCCTCGGCCAGTCGCGGCACGCCAAAAAGATCGCGAAAGGCGGGGCGAAGAAGAAATGAGGATTGGAGAGTGAGCGCGCGGCTGTCATTCCGAGACGGCGGAACCGCGGGGGCGGAGTGCGGGTGGGAGCGGTGAAGCGCGGCGAGGAATCCCCTGCCCATATGGAGTGCGCGGCTGTCATTCCGAGCCGGCGAAACCGCGGGGGCGCGGTGGGTGGGCGGAGCGGTGGAGCACGGTCGAGGAATCCCCTGCCCATGTGGAGTGCGCTGCGAAGATGGGGATTTCTCATCGTGCTACACCGCTCCCACCGACCCTCCACCCCCGCGGTTCCGCCGATTCGAAATGACAGCGGCTACGTTTTCGATTCCGCGATGAACGATCACGGCTGACCACCCCATGCCCGTAACTGTCATCATCCCGACGCTCAACGAAGAAGACGGCGTTGCGGCTTCGATCGCATCGGCGTTCGCGGCAGGCGCGGCGGAAGTGATCGTCGCCGACGGCGGGAGCGTCGATCGCACGGCGCGTTTCGCCACGAGTGCCGGCGCGCGCGTCCTACTCTGCGCGCCGATGCGGTCGCGCCAGTTGAATCAAGGCGCCCACGCATCGCGAAATGATGTGCTGCTTTTTCTTCACGCCGATACGACTCTCCCGCCCGGCGCCGCGCGTGCGGTCGAAGACGTGCTTGCCAGCGGCGCGGATTTTGGCGGCTTTCGGCTGCGATTCGCAGAGCCTGTGCGGAAGCTGCGTATGGCAGCATTTTTCATCAACCTGCGGACGATGATCACGCGCTGCCCGTGGGGCGATCAGGCGCAATTCATCCGCAAGGAGGCGTTCCTGACGATGGGCGGCTTCCGTGAGATCCCGCTCATGGAAGACTACGATCTGGCGGTGCGCATGAAACGAGTCGGGCGCTCCGTTCTCCTTCCGCTGACCGTGACGACATCGGGCCGCCGCTTTCTGCGCAAAGGTGTTTTACGCACAGCATGGATCAACTGGCGCACGGTCATCCAATTCCGGCGCGGAGGAGATATCGATTTGATATCGCGGAGCTATCGCCGTTGAACTCCTACATCCTGATCGGAGGCAAATCGCGGCGCATGGGCCGCTCGAAAACGGAGCTGTTTTTCGATCGCGTCTCGGCAGTTGCGCAAGATGTCTTCGAGGAAGTTTTCGCAGTGCAGCGTTACGGCGGATCGCCCGCTTCCCTGCCGACGATTTTCGAACGCCCGCACGACGATCAAGCGCCAGTATTCGGCGTCGCCGCCGCGCTGGAACATGCGCGCGCAAAATGCTTCGTGCTCGCGGTCGACTACCCGCTGATCACCGCGGAGATCCTGCGCTACCTGCGCGAGCGCTTCGAACGATCCGCTGCGCACTTCGTCGCGCCGGTCTGGAGCGGAAAGACGCAAATGCTCTGCGCCGGCTGGTCTCCCGATCTCCTGCCGCGCATGCAGGAGCGCATCGCCGCAAAGCGGTACGACCTGCGCGGCGTTGCGGGCGACGGCGATGCGGAGATCCTGGCCGAGGACGAATTGCGCGCGCAATTTGCTGATGAGCCGCTCATGAATGTGAATACGGTGGAAGAGTGGTCGCGCATTAGGGGATAAGCAAAATCAAAACCGTTTCACGCGGAGACGCGCGGAGGACGCGGAGAAAAGAAACGCTCCGCATCTCCGCGTCTCCGCGTGAAACGGTTCTAAACTACGAATCGAACAATGACCAAGAACTTCTCTCATCTCGACGAAACGGGCGGCATCTCGATGGTCGATGTCGCTTCGAAGCGCGCGACCTCGCGCGAGGCAGTGGCGATGGCGACGGTGCGTATGTCGCCGGAGACGCTGCAACGGCTCGTCGCGCAGGCGCTACCGAAAGGCGACGTGCTGACAACGGCCAAAGTCGCCGGCGTGCTGGCAGCGAAGCAGACGCCGAATCTCATCCCACTCGCGCATCCGCTCGCGATCACCTCGGTCGACATCACCTTTGATCTTGATGAAAGCTCCGGCTCGATCGAGGTTCACTCCATCGTACGCTGCGAAGGGAAAACAGGGGTGGAGATGGAAGCGATGACCGCCTGCGCCGTCGCCGCACTGACGATTTACGATATGTGCAAGAGCGCGGAGAAAGGCATCACCATCGACGCGCTGCAGCTTATGCGCAAATCGGGCGGGAAGAGCGGAACCTGGGAGAGGGGCTGAACGTCTCTTTTGTATGTCGGTCCGTCCGGGAGTCAGGACAGCGGAGCGCGTCGTTGAACGACCAGTGGTGACGCGGATGTGGCACACTCCCGGCACGCAGCGCAACCAAAGAGGAGGTTTCCGATGCGCCTTTCACGCGTGCTCCTGCCTGCGGCTCTCGCTCTCACAACGGCATTTGCACAAGCTGACGCCCAACACCGCGAGACGACCACCGTTGAAGTCGTCCAGGTGCCGGTCTACGTTACGACGGCCGGCGCGTCGGTCCGCGGGCTGACCCGCGGAGATTTCGAATTGCGCGTCAACGGCCGCCCGCAGAACATCGACTACTTCGACGTCGTCGATTTCGCGTCACTCTCGACGGAACAGATGAACGATCCGCGTCAGCGCCGGCTGTACGTGCTCCTGTTCGACCTCGTCTACTCGTCACCAATCTCCATCCTGCGGGCCAGGCGAGCCGCGGAACAGTTTCTCGATAACGCTTCGGCGACGGATTACTTCGCGATCGCACTATTCAATCGGTCGCACGTTCTGGAGTTCATCGTGCCGTTTACGCGCGACCGCGCGTCGCTCCGGCGCGCGGTAATGAGTTTCCGCGCGGCGACCGCGGCCGACCCGCTGCGGCTAACCATGTCGCCCGCGCAGCGCTTGGTGGTGGGGAACAATGACGCCGCCGAGATCTCCGAGCTTCGGAGCCTGGGGTCGCAGGCCGCGGTGAAGTTGGCCATCGACGCGGCCGCGGGCCGCGTCGAGAATCAATTGGAAACTCTCGGGTGGCTCGCCGAGCGCCTGGCTCCGCTGGAGGGATACAAGCACATCGTTCTTCTCTCGGATGGTTTCGACAACTCGATGATCGGCATCGCACCGGCGTTTCAAACAGGAGGGGCGTTGCGCGTCGCGCCGGGCGAACCGCAATCTTTCCGGCCATTTCGGCCACTTTCTCCGACGGTCGAGCCTCGCCTTCCCGGCTCGCAGATGCGGATGCAGAAGAAGTTCGCTGCCGCCGGCGTGTTCCTCGACGCCATCGACATCAGCGGCGTTCGCCCGTACGACATGCCAGCGAATGACTCACTCCACTTCTATGTCGCCGACACCGGAGGCCAGGTCGTCGAGCATCGCAACGATCTGAATCTGGCGATGCAGCGGCTCACCGATTCTCAGAAGGTCGTCTACGTTCTCGGCTTTCGCCCGCCGAACACGGACCGCAAGCAGAACGCCATCGCCGTCCGCGTCACCGGCGCGCCACGCGGCTCGACGGTCGGCTATCGCGAGTCCTACTCGACGACTGTGGACAAGGTGTCCTCGCGCGACGGCCTGCAACTGGCCGACATCATCATCAACGACATTCCCCAGAACGGTCTGACGCTGACGTCCGCGGTGACGACGGCGCCGAAGCGTGCCACGGTCAATGCATCGCTCTCCGGCCGCGAACTGCTGGCGCTCGCGGGCGACGAAAAGCTCACCGGCGAGGCGTTGATCTACGTCTTCTCTGGCCAGACATCAATCGCCTTCGCCCGGAAGGGGATTACGATCGATGGCGCGCGCGCACGCGCGGGTGGACTCGATCGGAACGACATCGCCATCGCGCAATCATTCGATCTGCCGCCGGGCAATTACACGATGAAGGTGCTCGTACGCGTTGACGGGCGCGACGCACTCGCGCTCACGCGCGAAGACTTCACAGTGAAGGAGTAAACCTTGCGCTACATCGCCGCGACGCTGTTTGCTGCCCTTGCGTTCTCCGCTGCGGCGCAGGTTCGCGAAAATCTGACGGTCGAAGTCGTCGAGGTGCCGGTCTACATCACCTCGAATGACGGGAAACCGGTGCAGGGACTGACGAAAGATGCGTTCCAGCTCTTCGTCGACGGGCGTCCGCAACCGATCGAGTACTTCGACGCGATCGATTTCGCCTCGGTCCCGGCCTCGCAGCAACAACCAGCCGTCGAACGTCCACGGCGCGAGCGCAGGTTGTATCTGCTCCTGTTCGATCTCACATTCGCAACGCCGGCGAAAATCGTTCGCGCCCAGCGCGCAGCGGAGCAGGCGGTGGCGCATTCGAATCCGGCAACCGATTTCTTCGCCGTCGCTACGTACTCATCCAGTCGCGGCGTGTGGTTTCTTTCGTCCTTTCTCTCCGACCGCGTGGCAATCGCCCGCGCGATCTACACGCTTCACACAAGCAACTCGCAGGATCCGCTCGGCCTTGCCCTCTCCAGCGCCGAGCGCGCGCAATGGGTGACTGCGATGGGACAAGGCGATACCGTCGATGACTCCGAGGAAGGGATGGCCAGTATGGTCAGCGGCGAAATGGCCGACGCAATCCGCGGCGGCCAGGCCAATCAGGACACGGTGGCCATGCCGAAGAATCTCCTCATCGAGTATCAGCTCACCGCCCTGGGCGACGCCGCTACGCGAATCAGCTCACTCGAAGGACAAAAGCACCTGCTCGTTTTCACCGAAGGCTTCGACTCGACGCGCATCACCGATATCAAAGCGAAAGGACGAAGCATGAACATTCCTGGAATGTCGCCGGGACGTCCGCCGAATATCGAGTCGCGATTGTTGCGCCTTGTCGGGGAGATGCACGACACATTCGTCTCCGCCGGCGTGACGCTCGACAGCATCGATATCCAGGGCGTGCGACACACATTCACCGACCTGACGAATGACGCGCTCTACATGCTCTCCCGCGGAACCGGCGGGCGCGTGATCACGAACCGCAACGATCTCGTCCAAGCTGTCGACACGCTGATGCAGGCGCAGCGAACCATATACATGCTCGGCTTCCACAAAGGCGATCGAAAGCGCGGCCGGATCTCCGTCAAGGTGAAAGGCCTTCCGCGCGGCTCGGAAGTCTCGTACCGCGAAGGATTCGGATACGTGACTCCGAAAGCGGGCGTCGATTCCTTGCAACTCGCCGACATTCTTCTCAACGACACGCCGCAAGCAGGCGTTACGCTCAATGCAGGCGTGACCACTTCGGACGAGGGCGCAGAGATCGCGGTGGCGTTCTCGCGCGCGGAAGTCGTGCCGCAGCTCGCCGAGTCATCCCTCGGCGTCGATGTCCTCATCTACGTTCTGGATGAGAAGGGCGTGGCCGGATTCAAATCGAAGCGAGTCAGCCTCAGCGGACCGGCGCGCGTGGCCAGCGGCTACATCACGCTGCGCGAACCGTTCGAATTGCCGAAAGGGAGATACACCGCGAAGATTCTTCTGCGCATCGCCGGCACACATTCGCTGGGGTTCGTGCGGAAAGATTTTGCGGTGGAGTGACTCCGAGAAAAAGCTTGTCACGCGGAGACGCGGAGGACGCGGAGAGTAACGGCACCGCGTGGAACCAATCACCGGTGCAGCATCCCTACCTTTTCTTCTGCTGCAGCCACGCCGGCATCGTCGACGTCGTCTCGCCGTTGTTGGCGTTCTCGGCCTGCTTGTCGGCCGTGACGAGTTGCTTGCGGATCGTGCCGAGGATGCGCTGGTCGGCGGCGGTGGCGAGATCGAGAATGTGCTGGCGGTCTCGATAGCCGTTGAAGGCGACGACGAAGCGGTCGATACGGAACGCGACGACACGGCCGAGGAAGCGGTCCTCCGCGGTGAAGTTGTCTTCGCCGAGGTTCGGGATCGGATCGAGGAGCTTGCCGTTGTGGAGATAGAGGCCTTTGTACTGATCGAGAATGTTCGTCGCAACTTGCCGGCTCGCGGCCGGGATCACGATGCCTTCGATGCTGTCGTTGTCGATGTTGAAGGTTGCCTGAAACGAGTTGGCGAGGAACGATTGCCCGAACGCCGAGTCGGCCGAGTAGCGCTCGCTCCCAATCACGCGTTCCTTCTCCGGGAGAAACGCGAAGACCGCCGGCTTGCTTGGAGCGGGCGGCATGCGGTCGGCAACGAACGTAGCCAGCCGCATGAGCGTGTCGCCGGGACCGGAGCCCGTGAGGCGGACATAGTACGGGCCGCGCCAGACATGAATCGAATGCGCTTTCGCGAACGATTCGTTCGGAATGTTGAGAAACGTGTGGTTGCCGCTCTTGGCCATCGAGTAGGCGCCGAACGCTTTGACGAAATCGGGAAAGCGGAAGATCTCAACGGTACAGAACCCGTCACCCGACGGCGTGCTGTACTTGCCGATGGTCAGGTCGAGCGTGTCGTATTTCGCGAACTGCGGCGCGTCGATGGGGCCGAGGTAGGCGTCGAGATGATCGCTGGGAATGACGATCGGATTTTCATCGAGCCGCCAGATCTGTGCTTCCTGGCGGCGCGGGATGAACTGAAGGCTCGGCGAATCGACGGTGGCGAAATTGACTTCGTTGCGCGGCAATGGCGCGATTCGCACCGGTGCCGCAGGACGCGTATCGCAGGCTGTCAGCACACAGGCGATCAGGCACGCGACAGCGATTCGAGAAAGGCCACGGTCACGCGAACGCCCGCTCCCGTCGCTCCCCGCCCCTCGCGCGCCGTTTCGTGCTCCGTGTACGCCGTGCCGGCGATGTCGAGATGCGCCCACGATGGACAATTGACGAACTCCTTCAGAAAAAGCGCGGCCGAAATCGCGCCGCCCCATCGTCCGCCCGAGTTTTTCATATCCGCCCACTCGCTGCGGATCAGTTCCTTGTAGTCGTCCCACTCAGGCAATCTCCAGAGGCGCTCACCGACGCGCTCCCCACACTCAATCAACTTCTGAGCCAGTTCGTCATTATTCGAGAAAAGGCCGGCCGCTTCGCTGGCCAGCGCGACCACGCAGGCACCCGTGAGCGTGGCATAGTCGATGATGTGGTCGGGCTTCAGTTCGGACGCGTAGTGCAGCGCATCGCTGAGGATCACGCGCCCTTCGGCGTCGGTGTTCACGATCTCGATCGTCTTGCCGCTCATCGTGGTGATGATGTCGCCCGGCTTGTAGGCGCTGCCGCTGGGAAGATTGTCGGTCGACGCGATGATGCCGGTCACGCGCACGGGAAGCGCCAGCATCGCCGCCGCTTGGATCGTGCCGATGACCGCCGCGGCGCCGCACATGTCGAACTTCATCTCCTCCATCCGTTCGGACGGCTTGATGGAGATGCCGCCGGAGTCGAAGGTGATGCCTTTGCCGACGAGCGCGACGTGTTTCGACGCTTTGCGCGGCGCGTATTCGAGCACGATGAAGCGCGGCTCTTCGGCCGAGCCGCGGTTCACGGCCAGCAGACCGCCCATCTTCATCTTCTCGATCTCTTTCCTGCCGTAGACCGTGCACTTGATGCCGACTTCCTTCGCCACCTCTTCCGCGCGATGGCCGATGAAGGTCGGCGTGGCGAGATTCGGGGGCGCGTTGCCGAGGTCGCGGACGGTGCGGACGCCGGCGGCAACTGCTTTCGCTTCGAGATCGAGCTGCTTGGCGCGCTTCGCGTCAATGCCATCCGGCGGCACGAGCTGCGCGCTGATCGAGAACGACTTGTCTTCCTTCTTTGTGATGTAGGTGTCGTACTTGTAGTCGCTGCCCGACAGCGCAGCCGCGGCAACGCGCGTCGTTTCATCGGCGGTGAGTTTTGTCACGAGGAACGGAAGAACGACGATGATGTTCCGGTCGCGTTGCTTCTTGGCCATCTTGGCCACGCTGTAGAGAGCGGTGCGAAGAACACGGATGGTGAATGCGTCCTGCTTGCCGATGCCGAGAAGCGTGATCTTCTTCGGCTCGCCCGCGACGGTCGAGAGCGATTCTTCGGCCTTGCCGGTGAATCCCGCGTCGGCGATCGCTTTCATCGCTCCCGCAGCGACAGCGACATCAGGATGGCTGTTCTCAGCAATCAGAACAAAGAGGTGGTCGGCTTTGGCGAGTTTGGGCTCGCGGGTGATGGTCACGTCCATATTGGAGGGATTGTATCGGAAGAATGGGAGCTGCTTCGGGCGGTATTCGCGTTGGCGCTCTCTCTTGAAAACCGTTTCACGCGGAGACGCGGAGGACGCGGAGGGTTTCTCCGTGGTCTCCGCGTCTCCGCGTGACAAATCTAAAAGCGCGCATCTTTGCAGCGCCTGAGGCCGATCTGCATACTCACTCGCGACACCTCCCCGTACAATTGGCCGGACTCATGCACGAGAGAGGTAACTGAATGGCGTTCCGAATTCTGGTCATCGACGATGAGACGGCCATCCGCGAAGCAATCCGGATGACGCTGGAGTACGAGGGTTACCGCATCGACGAGGCGCGGTCGGGGCAGGACGGCATCGACAAAGCGACGCGTACCGCCGCGCCGTACGACGCCATCCTCCTCGACATCAAGATGCCGGTGCTCGACGGTATCGAGGTCCTCGAGAATCTGAAAGAGCAGAAAGTGCCGTCGCCGGTGATCATGGTCTCCGGGCATGGCGACATCTCCACGGCCGTCGAATGCACGAAGCGCGGCGCATTCGATTTTCTCGAGAAGCCGCTCAACCGCGACAAGCTCCTCCTCTCCGTCCGCAACGCCGTCCGCCAGCAGAAACTCGAAGAGGAAGTGGGCGAGCTGCGCGAGCGCGAGGCGCGCGACTACCAGCTCGTCGGCGATTCGTCGTCGATGGTGAATCTCAAGTCGCAGATCGAGCTGGCCGCGCCGACGAAAGCGACGGTTCTCATCACCGGCGAGTCGGGTACGGGCAAGGAGCTCGTGGCGCGCGAGATTCATCGCCGCTCCGACCGCAAGGCGATGCCGTTCATCCAGGTCAACTGCGCCGCAATCCCCGAGGAGTTGATCGAGTCGGAGCTGTTCGGGCATGAGAAGGGATCGTTCACCGGCGCGGTGCGTAAGCAGACCGGCAAGTTCGTCGCCGCGGACGGGGGAACGATCTTCCTCGACGAGATCGGCGACATGTCGCTGCGCACGCAGGCCAAAGTGCTGCGCGTGCTGCAGGAAGGTGAAGTCGAGCCGGTGGGATCGGCGACGGTGATCAAAGTCGACGTCCGCGTGATCGCCGCCACGAACAAAGATCTGACCGACGAGATCAAGGCCGGCCGCTTCCGCGAGGATCTCTTCTATCGATTGAATGTCATTCCCGTTCGCACGCCGCCGCTGCGCGAGCGAAAGGACGACATTCCGCTCCTGGCGCAGCATTTCGCCACGATGTTCTCCGAGCAGTACAACCGCCACGCGAAGAAATTCACGCCCTCGGCCGCGAAAGCGATGCAGGATGCGGCGTGGCGCGGCAACGTCCGCGAGCTGCGCAACATGATCGAGCGCCTCGTCATCATGACGCCCGCCGAGACGATCGACATCACCGATCTACCCGCGGAGTTCTTTCGCGCCGCCGGCGACATCATCACCACGGCCATGCGCCTCAACACGCTTCAGGATTTCAAAGACGAGGCGGAGAAGGTCTTCATCCTGGCCAAACTCCGCGAGAACGGCTGGAACGTCTCGAAGACCGCCGAGGCGATCGACACGCCGCGATCGAACCTCTACAAGAAGATTGAGCAATACAACATCAAACGCGAAGGCGGCGGGGCGATGACGATTCCGGATGAGGAAGTTAGAAGTTAGAAGTGTGAAGAGTGAAGTGTGAAGAGTGCAACGCCCTGTCATTCCGAAACGGCGGAACCGCGGGGGCGGTAGGGCGGTGGGAGCGCGGAGAGGAATCCCCCTGACGATCGGAGGTACTGGCTTCGAAGCGGGGGATTTCTCATCGCGTTACACCGCTCACGCCCAGCCGGCCACCCCCGCGGTTCCGCCGATTCGAAATGACAGGCCCCACCCGTGACTAATCCGAGAAGAGTGAAGTACGAAGAGTGAAGTACGAGAGTGAAAACAAGATCCAAACAAACCCTAATGCCAAAATCTCCTCTTCACACTTCACCCTTCACTCTTCAAACCTCAATCGGCGTCTTCGACTCCGGCGTCGGCGGTCTCACCGTCTTTCGCGAGATCGCCCGCGCCCTCCCCCACCACCCCCTCATCTACCTCGGCGATTCCGCCCGCGTCCCCTACGGAACCAAGTCCGCGGAAACCGTCACGCGCTTTTCGCTCCAGGCCGCCGCTTATCTGATCGATCGCGGCATCGGCATGCTCGTCGTTGCCTGCAACACCGCGACGGCCGCCGCGCTCCCGGCGTTGCAGGAACAGCTCACGATTCCGGTCATCGGCGTCGTCGAGCCGGGCGCGCGCGCCGCCGTCGCGCGCACGCGCGGCCGCGTCGGCGTCATCGCCACCGAGGGAACGGTGCGGTCGCAGGCGTACACGAAGGCGATTCGCAGAATCGATCCGAAGATTGAGGTGATCGAATCGGCAGCGCCGCTTTTCGTTTCGTTGGCCGAGGAGGGATGGGCCAACACGCACGTTGCGCGCGAAGTGGCGGAGATCTATCTCTCTCCCCTCCTCGACGCCGGCATCGACACGCTCGTCCTCGGCTGCACGCACTACCCGATCCTCCGCGGCACGATCGAGCAGGTCACCGGCGAAAAAATCGCCATCGTCGACAGCGCCGAAACGACTGCGTCGGTCGTGCGCGACGCGATCGGCACATCGCAGTCGAACGGCATCCCCAAGCACACATTCCTGGTCACCGACGCCGAGGAACGCTTCCGAAGAATCGCCAGCGATTTTCTGGAGACGGAGATCGAGCACCTGGAGCTCGTGTCGCTGTAGGAATCGCTACCGCAGATAGCGGCAGAACAACCCGGCGACCGGCCGCACGATCAAACCGTTTTCGCGAAGCGTCAGTGCGTTGGGATGGCTGTCGGTGCAGGCGATGGCGTCGAAGAGACCGCTCGATCGAATCGTGTCGAAGGCGCCGTGCGGAAACACACCGTGCGTGGCGATGGCGACGAGGCGTCCTGCTCCGGCGCTGCGATAGGCGCGCGCAGCGTTCATCAGCGAGCCGCCGGTGCGAATCATGTCGTCGTAGATAACGACGGTTTCGCCGTCGAGCTTCGTGCTGACGGCGGTGACTTCCGAATCGGCGGGACCGAGACGGCGCTTGTAGACGAACGCTGCGGGAACGCCAAGGCTGTTGGCGAGTGACTCGACCCACTTGGCGCGGCCGGCGTCGGTCGATCCGAGGATGAAAGCATCGCCGCCGAGCTCGCGGGCCAGCGATTCGATGACCGGCCTCGCGTAGACATGGACAGGATGAAGACTCCCTTCGAAGTAATGCGGGATGCCGTCGGTGTGCAGATCGAGCAGCAGAATCTGATTGCCGTTCTTGGCTGGCGGAATCGACGAGAAGATCCGCGCGCGATTTTTCGCGGTCACTGATTCGCCGCTCTTCGACGCGCGGTCCATCGTCGCGCCGCCGAACCACGGCACGATGAGCGTGAGCGTTTCCGCGCCGTTCTCGACGAGCGCGCAGGCGAGGTCGTACAACGCCAGCGTGGCCGTGTCGGAGACTGTTCCTCCGATCGCGACGACGTGCTGATCGAGGACATTCGACGCCACGCGCAGATAGTGCTCGCCGTCAGGAAAGTCGCTCCGCTCGACCGCACCGCGCTCCGCCCCGCACGCGCGAACGAGCGCGCCGGCCATGTAGTCGTAGGCGGCGATCGAGAAGATGAGGGTCAAGGTTTTGCTGTCATCCTGAGACTGCCGTAGGACACGAAGTGCCGGAGGACGTCGAAGGACCCCCTAGTTTTGTGTGCCGCAGACTCGGTAGAAAACGTCGCACGAATCACGGGGTCCTTCGACCGTCCTACGCCGCCGGTGCCTGCGTTAGACGAAGCATTTGCGAATCTTGCGGCGGCTTCGGCGGCTCAGGATGACAGCCCAGCATCTTCACGATGACAGCAGCTACTCCTCGTCCATCTCTTCCGGCATGTCGAAGTTCGTGTAGACGTTCTGCACGTCGTCCTGGTCGTCGAGCATTTCCAGGAGCCGCATCATCTGCTTCGACTTCTGTTCGTCGAGCTTGACGAGGTTGGCCGGAATCATGCCGAGCTTCGCTTCGACCGTCGGGATCTTCGCGTTCTCCAGTGCCTGGCGAACCTGCTCGAACGACTCCGGCGATGTGTAGATCTCGAAGATCTCTGCATCTTCCGTCTGCAGATCGTCGGCGCCCGCTTCGAGCGCCACTTCCATCAGCTTGTCTTCGGTTGCGGCGCTCTTCTCGACCGCGAAGTAGCCCTTGCGCTCGAACTGAAAACGAACGGAGCCGGGCGTACCCATGTTGCCCCCGCCCTTTTCGAATGCGTGGCGGACCTCGGGCGTCGTGCGGTTCGTGTTGTCGGTCAGAGTCTCGACCATGACCGCCACGCCGCCCGGACCGTAGCCCTCGTACGTCAGCTCTTCGTAGTTCACGCCTTCGAGCTCACCGGTGCCGCGCTTGATGGCGCGGTCGATGTTGTCCTTCGGCATGTTGCTCGCCTTTGCTTCGGCGACCGCGGCGCGCAGGCGGGGATTGCCGTCTACGTCTCCTCCGCCCATGCGTGCGGCAACGGTCATTTCCTTGATGATGCGGGTGAAGATCTTTCCGCGCTTGGCGTCGGCCGCACCTTTCTTGTGTTTGATGGTGCTCCATTTGCTGTGGCCGGACATCGGAATGCTCCTTTTGATTGAGCGGGACGGGCTTTCGCCACTCGTCCCGAAAAGTTGAGGCCGGGATTATAGCCGAAGCGCTAAGCTCCCGTCCGCGCGCGTACGAAGACGTCATGGCTACTCCGGAATTCCCGATCCGCATCATCTTCGACGACGGCGAAGTCGAGGAGATCGAGTCTGCGGAAGCGATGATGGAGATGGTCGACGCGATCGACTCCACCGATCCTGCCAATCGCATCTGGATCCGCGACGCGCTCGATCGAACGGTGCTGCTGCGGATGCGGAGCGGGATCGTGGACGTTTTCGAGACAATATAAGGTGATCAATAAAAAGGGCGGACCCGAAAGTCCGCCCTTTCGATCTGAGGATAAGGTTACTTCCCTGCTCCCGGCGCACCGCCGGCGAAATGCACCGGTACCTTCATCTCGCGAAGGAGGTTGTGCGCGCCGTCGACGGCGTCCATCACCCAGAGCATGTAGACGGCGTCGACATGAATCGAGCGCGTGATCTTCTCGTCGACCACGAAATCCGATCCGAGTGATTCATACGTGCCGTCGAAGAGCAGACCGCACAGCTCGCCCTTCCCATTGAGCGTCGGGGACCCGGAGTTGCCGCCGGTCGTATCGACCGTAGAGAGAAAATCGACCGGCACCCCGCCGATCTTCGGATCGACATAGCCTGCGGTCTTGTTCGCGCGGATGGCGTCGAGCTCCGCCTTCGGCGCGTCGAACTCACCCGATCCGGTGTTCTTCTGCAGAATGCCGCTGACCGAAGTCTTCGGCGTGTACGCGACACCGTCGCGCGGAACGTAGCCCTGAACCTGGCCGAACGTCACGCGCAGCGTACCGTTGGCGTCGGGATAGAGACGTCCGCCGTTCGAGGCGCGCAGCGCGTCCATGTACATCGGACGGATCTTCGACATCGCGCCGCCGAGCTCTTTCTGCTGGTGCTCGACTTCGAGACTGAGCGGCATGATCGCGGCGACGAGATTGATCATCGCGTCGTTGCGAGCGGTGAGCTGTGCCGTCGTCTCTTCCATCATCGCCTTGCGCTGCGAGAGATCGCCGGCTTTCGTGTTCGCGTAGAGCTGATCGAGGAATGCTTCGACGCCGCCCGCTTTCGTGATCGCCGCGTCGATCGGCGCGATGCGCTGACCCGCCGGAAGCTTCTGCGACTCGTTGAGGAAATAGCGAAGACCGGCGCGGTCGCTGTTCGGCTCGATGCCCTTCTGCGCGCGGTTCACACCTTCGGTGATCCGCGGCCAGTCGCGCTGCTGGAATCCACCCTCGCGATCGAGGTCGGAGGTCTTTGCTTTCTCCATCGACAGGCGATAGAGCGTCAACGACTGCGCCAGCATCGGTGAGGAGCGGAAGATCCAGCTCATCACGGTGTCGCGCTGCTCATGAGCGATCGACTGCTGCTGCAGCGCGTTGATCTGATTCATCACATCTTTGTACTTGGCGGCGTCCGGATGCGAAGCAATGTACGACGCCAGATCAGCCTCGCGCTTCTGGCGCTGCGCGACGATGTGGAAGTTGTTGAAGCCCGTCAGCGTGCCGGTGTAGTTCTTCAGCACGTTGTCGTTGCCTTTGATGCGGCTGGCGTTCGCGATCTCGACGGCTTTGTTGCTCTTGCCGAGGTCGCGGAGGATGTTGTTGAGATCGGTGGCGTACTTGATCGTTGTCGGGTACGAGTAGCTCTGCATCTCCCCGACTTCCGCGGCGGTGCGGTAGCGGAAGGTGCGTCCGGGATAGCCGGCGACGAGAACGAAGTCGCCCGGATTCACGCTCTCGGTCGAGACCTTCAGGATGTGAGTCGGATGGAAGGGAACGTTGTCCTTCGAATAGTCGGCCGGCTTCCCGTCCTTGCCAACATAGGCGCGCAGGAATGACCAGTCGCCGGTATGACGCGGCCACATCCAGTTGTCAGTCTCGCCGCCGAAGTCGCCGATACCGAGCGCCGGCGCATAGACGAGCCGCACGTCGCGGATCTCCATCTGCGTCATGCGCAGATACTGCGAGCCTTCGAAGAACGAGGCCACGCGGCAACGAACGCCACCCGGCTTCTCGCACTCGTCGACGAGCTGCTTGACGTTGCGGTCGATCGCCTTCTCGCGGTCGATGTTCGAAAGCGACGCGGCGAGCGCACCGGAAACACGCGCGGTGACGTCTTCGATGTTCGTCGTGACGAAGACGCGAGAGCCGGGACCGGCCGGCAGTTCCTCCTCGCGTGTTTTCGCGAGGAAGCCGTTGGTGATGAGGTCGCGCTGCGGCGTCGAGTTGAACTGCAACGCGCCGAATCCGCAGTGATGATTCGTCACCACCAGACCATCCGGCGAGACGAACGACGCGCTGCAACCGCCGAGCGAGATGACGGCACCCATCGGGTCACCGGTCAGATCAGCGAACCGGTTCGCGTCGATTTTGAGTCCAGCCTTTTTCAACTCCACCGCCAGCGACGGAATCTGCTGCGGCATCCACATTCCCTCGGCGCCATACGCCGTCACCGCGGCCAGGCTGAGGATTCCAATCAAGAGTTTCTTCACACGTTCTCCTTGCGTTGTTTTAGGATTTCGAAACACGAGCGGGACAGGACTCCGCCCAACAAATCACTCCGATGTCTTTCGACAGCATACCGCTGCTGCTCATTCCCCAGCCCATTGCCCCCCGCAATCGTCTCCTGATGTTGACAAGAATCGGTGAACGCAAAACGTCATGAAGAAAAAACCACCCGCCGGCGATGACCTGAGACCACACTACGATTTCGACTACGGCAAGATGAAGCCGAATCGATTCGCGGGCGAGAAGAAGGTCTACAAGAAGTCCTCATTGCCGACGAAAGCGTCTCGAAGATCTTCAAGCGATCCGAAGACGTGAACGGCGTCCTTTGATTGGCGATCCGCGCAATGCGCACCGCGGCCCCAAACAGGCGATGAGAAACGCCGCGCTTCCTGAAAGCGCACACGGACAGGTTCCGATCCCCACGGGAGACGCGCTTTAGCCTCGTACTCGCGAGGCCGCTCAGTTACTTCGGGGAACGCGCGCGTTGCTGAACGTCTCGTACGATCTCATCGACATCGGCGTCATTTTTCTGACGAATTACGTCTGCCGTTGTTTCGACTGCATCGCGCAGCAGTTCGTCCGTCGACTTGCGACGCTGACGTGAGAGCCGGTTCAACTGCGTGGCAGCACGAAGTGCTTCGAACGTGGAGCCGTTCTGGACCTGATCAAGCAGTGCTTCGAATTCATCATTTGCCATGTTGATCTCTGAGCGCGCTCGTCAATTGATCTTTCATTTTGGTCAACGCTTTTTTCTCGACTTCGCCTGACAGGATACGCCCACCGCCAATTCCTGTGACAATCGATCCAGCCAGCTCCGCGATCGTGAATGTAACCGGATTTACCGCGTTGGCCGGCCCGATGAGCGCAACCTTGGCCATGGGTCCGTATAAACCCCAGACCACGAGCGCAGCCACTGCTCCGATGACCACGTTACCAACCCAACCCGGACTATACACAGAGCTATCTTCGCGGTGCGGCAGATGAAGATCCCCTGCTAACAGCGCATTCACAAAACCACCGACGCCTCCGCAAACGGAAACGAGGATCGCGATAGTCCAGATCTGCACGTAATTATTCTACACCTCCACCCGTCGCAACACCGCCTCACCCGCCGCCTTCGTGCCCAGGCTTCCGCCGAGGTCGTTCGTCGTCTCGCCAGCGTCGATCGCTGCCACGACGGCGCGCTCGATCGCGTCGGATTCTGAGCTGAAGCCCATGTAGTCGAGCATCATCGCCGCCGTGAGGATTGCGCCGATCGGGTTGGCGACATCCTTCCCCGCGTACTTTGGCGCGGAGCCGTGGATCGGCTCGAAGAGCGAGACCTTGCCCGGATGGATGTTGCCGGACGCGGCCACGCCCAGCCCCCCCTGCAGCGCGGCACCGAGGTCGGTGACGATGTCTCCGAACATGTTGTTGGTGACGATCACATCGAACATCTCTGGCGCGCGGACCATTTGCATCGTCAGCGCGTCGACGAACATGTGGAAGTGCTCGATATCGGGATACTCGCGCGCGACCTCTTCGAACGTGCGCAGCCAGAGATCGCCGCCGAAGCGCATGACGTTGTTCTTGTCCGACATGCAGACCGACTTGCGCCCGGTTTTCTTTGCGAACTCGAACGCGTAACGAACGATCCGCTCCACGCCCTTGCGCGTCGAGACGTCCTCCTGGATGGCGATCTCCTCGCTTGTCCCTTTCTTGAAATGCCCGCCCATGCCGACGTAAGCGCCTTCCGTGTTCTCGCGGAAGATGACAAAGTCAACATCTTGACGAGTCTTACCCTTGAGCGGACAAAGTCTCTCGTTGAGCAATTTCACGGGACGATAGTTGACGTAGAGGTCGAGCTGGAAACGCATGCCGAGCAGGATGTCGGCGGCGTGTTTCATGTCGGGGACGCGCGGATCGCCGAACGCGCCGAGGTAGACGGCGGCGTAGGTGTTGCGGATTTCATCCATCGCGCCGGGCGGCATGGAAACGCCGGTTCGGAGATACTCGTCGGCGTTCCAGCCGAAGTGGACGAGCTCGAGGCCGAGCTTGCGCGAGTCGTTGACGTGGTTGAGGACGCGCAGACCGGCGTCGATGACTTCGGGACCGATCCCGTCGCCGGGGATCACAGCGATTTTCTTGATTGGATTCGTCGTCATAGCGGCGGCGGATTATAGGTGCGCCATGGCGGCACACATAACGATACCGGGGCAACACAGGTCTGTTCGCGCTGGCGGCATGGCCCGGCCTACCCCACGAATCCCGCTTCCGGATTACAACTCTCCGGGAGCGATCAGACCGATCCGCTGATCGCCGATGGCTTCCCGCACACGCGGATCGCAGAGCGCACGCGTCTCTGCGTCCCATACGTAATCCCAATGTTGATAGGTATCGACGCCGATGCCAGGATGCGAAACCAGCTCCGTCACTCGGTCGACGGATGACAGAAGAGCGACGATGCGCTCGGCGGTCAGATGACCCGCTTCCATCACGCCGATCGTGGAGTCGTTCGTGTGGATCGCCGCCGCGAGGAACGTCCGCGAACCGATCGCGTTCAGCGCCGCGATCGACGCGCGCCGCATAACTCCTCCCCTTCCGCCGCGATCGCGAACGCGGCGTACGTAGCCGATGCCGTACTCGCCTGCGAGTCGCAACACGATGGCGAAGATCGACGGCCACATGTGCAGGTGCTGGTGGCCATTGAGATGCGTCACACGCAACCCGGTCGCGAGCACGCGCTCGATCTGCGCGCGTAGTTCCCGCTCGATCGCAGCGAGGTCCTTTCTGCCGAATACGAAACTGACGTGCTTCTTCGGGAAACGCATCCCGGTCAGCGATCGTTCTTCGACGAGCGTCAGATGCACACCGACCTCGAGATCGGGATTCTCTCGGAGGCGTATCACCGCATCGTCGAACGCGGCGCCGTTCGCCACTACGCTGCACGCGGTGACGATCCCCTCCCGATGCGCGCGGATCGCTCCCTCGGTCATCCCGCCGTGAAGACCAACATCGTCCGCGGTGACGATGAGACGTTTCGTATCGATCGGAGAGCTCACGCGATGGCTACGTCTCGATCGGCTGACGATCGTTGCCAAGAGGTCCGGTCGCGAGGCCGCGTTTCTCGCGCACGACGCGCTCCACTTCTTCCGCGGACACAACCTCGCGCATCTCCGGATAGAGTCTCCAGAGCTCGGCGAATATTTTCAGGATCACGCGCGGCGACGAGAGGTTGGACTGGCCGCGGATGCGCGGGAAGTAATCGAGTCCGATCTGCTGGATCGCGAAGCCGCGGTTCTTCGCCTTCACGATCAACTCGGCGTCGATGAGCGAGCCTTCCGACTTCAGCTCGACCGCATCGAGCACCTCGCGCCTCAGCAGTTTGAACGAGAAATTGATGTCGCGATGCGGCCAGCCGAACAACACGCCGATCAAGCCGTTGTAGAGATACGAGTAGAGCGTCCGCCGCGCCCCTTCCAGCGTGCGGTCGAGACGGTAGCCGGCGATGAGATCCGCGCCGGTTACGGCCATGGCGCGCATGGCACGGCCGAGGGCGTCGGGATCGAAGGGGAGGTCGGCGTCCATGTAGAGGACGAGATCCTTCGTCGCCGCGGCGAATCCTGTCTTGAGCGACCCGCCGAGCTTGCGGTTGCGCTCGTGGCGAATCATCCGGATGCGCGGATTTTCCGCAGCGCGGCAGGCTACGAGAAATGAGGAGCGGTCGGTCGATGCGTCATCGACGATGATGATCTCGTAGTCGTCCGTGTACTTCGTGCAGGCCTCGACCGCCGCGTTGATCGCGTGCTCGATGTTCAACTCTTCGTTGTACATCGGGATAACCAGCGAGACGGAGGGCGTGGGCATGACGGCAGGACTGTCGATCATCATACCGAACAACGGGGCGCAAGACTCCATGCCGGGTCGTTTGACATGGGCGGTTGTTCACGCCCAAGGTAGTGCTTCCAATTGAAAGGTAGAGCAGGCATTCCTGCGATCCCTGATGCGACGCCATCGCGCGCGGCTCCCAACGACCGCGCCGCGACAACAAACACCGAGCAAGCCCAAAACCACCGCTGGGCAGGGACGCCCGGCGGTAGCAGGCAAGAATGCCTGCGCTACGACGGCGTTAGCGTACGTTGTTGCCGCTCTCGACGCGCATTAACTGCACGGCCAGCGTACGCGGATCCTGATTGTGCAGCGTGACGCTTGGACGGAACGATTGCGCCGCGCGCAAGGTAACGTCGATGCGCGGATCGGAGGGCAACGTCAGCTTCGCAATCACCGGATCTTTTCCTACTTGCATTACCCCTGCGTCACGGCCGTTGATCGAGATCGTGACGGCATCGGAAGCGTACGGAGCGTCGGGCGACGTGCGCATCGTCAGCTCTGCGCGTGCGCCGTGCGCGGCCGGCAAGCGGATCGTCGCGTCCGGTCCGAGCCAGCGCCACTCGTCGCCGTCCGCGGTGTGCTCGATCGCATACGCACCGCGCAAGGGCAAATAGCGCTGACCCGGCTGCTCCGTCTCAAGAGTAACTTCGCGGTAGAGATCGCGCGTCAGCTTCCAGTAGGCGTCGCTCTCCGGCCACGAAAAGACGTGCGAGCCCGCGCCGGGGCCCGCGCCGTTGGTCAGGAGAACCAGCGGAGTCTCGGGATGATCGTAGGTCGCCTCGATCGCCTTCTCGACTGGCAGCAGACGAAAACGGGTCAGCAGATACTCCGCGTGCGGCTTCAACGCGATGTCGAATCCGATCACGCTGTTCGGTGCGAGCGTGGCGTTCGCGAACGCGGCGGCAGCGGCGGGCGGCGATGGCAGTTTCGTGCGCGTACCGACGAGCGGCCATACGTACGCGAATGTGGCCGCCGCGAGAATCACCGTCACGGCCAATGGCGCAAACTGAAATCCAGCGCTGCGCCGAATCACCCCCAACCCCAGCGCCGCAAGCAACGCGACGAGCGGCATCACCGGAAGGCTGTAGCGCGCGCCATCAGCCGGATCCATCCAGCCGAGCTCGAAAATCATCTGCACGATCGCAAAGACGATCAGCGCCAGCAACGTCGAGCGCCATTTGTCGCGCCGCAAAAGTCCTGCAAACGCGGCGACGCCAAGGACGACGCAAGCGAATAGCGGCAACGTCACGTACTTCGATCCCCACGGATGAAAGACGAAACGCACGGCGATCTGACCGGCCGACATCCCGCCGCGCGATATCGATGCGTCGTGCGCCGCCACGTAGGCCATCTGCTTTGTCTCATAAAGCCGCAGCGCCTCGAAGCCGCCTGCCGCGTCCGCCAGCGGGAGGAACCACATCAGCGACAGCAACCCGAATGCGACGATGCACGCGGCGCGCTGGCGCAGCGTCCGCATCTGAAGGAGCGCGATCACGAGCAGCGGTGCGATCGGAATCAGCAGTTGCGGACGCGTTCCGATGGCCGCCGAGGTCCAGAGGCCGATCGCGATGGCATTGCGGTCGTGGGTGTCGTCGTGCGGCGTGCTGACCGCGAGCAGCGCGAGTGCCACGAACATCATCGCCGGGCCGTCGGAAAGCGCGAGTGTGCCATGCACCAGCATCGACGCGGAGAAGTAATAGAGCAGCGCGCCGCAGACCGCGAGATCGGGATCGCCGATCCAGTTGCGAAACGCGCGGGCCAGCGCGACGAACCCGATCGGCGCGGAGAGGATTGAGACGATGACCAGCGCCCGCCAGGGATCGTGAACGACGGCGTTGAAAGCCTTGCCGAGGATCACCAGCAGCGGGTATCCGGGCGGATGCGGGTGATACCGAGACGGATCGAAATTCTTCACCGCCTCGGCGAACAGGAACTCGTCATTTTCCCACGGCGTGCGCGGCGCCGTGAGGATGCGCGACACGAGCACGGCGATCGCGCCGAGCGCTTCGCGCCACCAGCCCCGTACAATCGCGAGTGTGGGATTCATCCGCGCACTAATCGTACTGCACCGCGTTTATGGCCGGCGGCCGTTGCGCGACCGCATCCATACGCTCGTCCGCTTCCTCACCTGCCCGATGCTGCGCGTGCTCGCTGCCGTTCCGCGCGATGCCACGCTGCTCGATATCGGCGCCGGACACGGCGTTTTCGCGTCGCTGGTCCGTGCGCGCGGCGCGCGGCGCGTGGTAGGCGTCGAGCCTGACGCGCGCAAGGTGCGGCCGGTCGCCGGAGTCGAATCAGTCATCGGATTCGATGATGTCGTCCGCGGCACGTTCGACGCGATCACCATCATCGACGTGCTCTACAAGATCCCGACGATCGAATGGGATGCGCTGCTGCTCCGCTGCCGCTCGCGTCTCGCGAATGGCGCGATGCTCATCATCAAAGAGCAGGATCCGACTGCGCGCGTGAAGAACTCCTGGAACGCGGCGCAGGAGCGAGTCGCTACGGCGCTACATCTGACACTCGGCGAATCGTTCAGCTACGAGACGCCGGCCGCGTTTGTGGCGCGACTGGAGCGGCTGGGATTCCGCGACGTGCGCAGCAAGCGGATCGATTTCGGCTATCCGCATCCGCATGTGATGTACGCGGGGCGGATCTGAATCACGCTCTTCAAAGTCAAAAGCGTTTCACGCGGAGGAGCGGAGAACACCTTTTTCTTTCTCCGCGTCTCCGCGTCTCCGCGTGACCCGTCTCTGATTCACGAAGTCAAAAGCCCGAATTGATATGATCACCTCACAGATTTCACGAACAGGAGTGCAACCGTGCCCAGCTTTCCCGGCGTTGACTACATGGATATCGACTCGCTCTTCTCCGAAGAAGAGCTGATGGTGCGGCAGACCGTCCGCGACTTCGTCGATGACGAGATCATCCCCATCATCGAAGAAGCCAACCGCGAAGAAAAGTTCCCAATGCATCTCATCCCCAAGATCGCGGAGATGGGACTCTTCGGCGCGACGATCAAAGAGTACGACCTGCCGGGCCTCAACAACGTCGCCTACGGACTGATCATGCAGGAGTTGGAGCGCGGCGATTCCGGTCTGCGCTCGTTCGCTTCGGTGCAATCGGGATTGGTGATGTACCCGATCTATACATATGGTTCACAAGAACAGCGCGACCACTGGATCCCGAAGCTCGCAGCGGGCACGGCGATCGGCTGCTTCGGTTTGACCGAGCCTGATTTCGGATCGAATCCCGGCGGCATGCGCACCTACGCGCGCAAAGACGGCGACTCGTGGGTCCTCAACGGCGCGAAGGCGTGGATCACGAACGGCTCAATCGCTGATGTCGCCGTCGTCTGGGCGAAAGCCGATGGCGTCATCCGCGGCTTCCTCGTCGAGAAGGGCACGCCCGGTTTCTCCACCGCGTATCACATGGGCAAATTCTCGCTACGCGCCTCGGTCACCTCGCAGCTCTTCTTCGAAGACTGTCGCATCCCCGCGGAGAACGTGCTGCCCGAAACCAACGGCATCAAGTATCCGCTGGGATGCCTGACGCAGGCACGCTACGGCATCGCCTGGGGCGCGCTCGGCGCGGCGATGGCGGTCTACGAGACGGCGCGGACGTACGCGAAGACGCGTATCCAGTTCGGCGGTCAGCCGATCGCATCGCATCAGCTCGTGCAGAACAAACTGGCGTGGATGATCACCGAGATCACGAAGGGGCAGTTACTCGCGCTGCAGATGGGACGCCTCAAGGATCAGGGCAAACTGAAACCGCATCACGTGTCGATGGGGAAGATGAACAACGTCAACATCGCCCTCGAGTGCGCCCGCTCCGCCCGCGACATCCTCGGCGCCAACGGCATCAGCGACGAGTACCCGATCATTCGCCACATGCTCAACCTCGAGTCGGTGAAGACGTACGAGGGAACGCACGACATCCACAACCTCATCATCGGCGAGGCGGTGACCGGAATCCCGGCCTACAACCCGCCGATGTCGGCGAAGGATGAGCGCGAAGCGACTGCGCGGCGCGAGGCGGAAGCGGCGAAGTAGCTACGAGTCGAGACGCAGCAGCATGACGTTGCGGCAGTATCCGAGTCTTGTCCAGCGGCCCGGCATCTGAAGGTTCAATCGTCCCTCTTCCCAATCGAAGATCACGGCGTACCACTTCAGCCCCGCCACACCAGGCTGCGCGCGGAGCCGCTGGAAATGCACCGGATCGCAATTGTCGTAGCGCGCCGTGAATCGCCCCGTGTAGTAGTAAAACGCCCCGCTCATCTGCATCGTCGCCACCAGCGCGCCGGGCGGGAGAGAACGTTCAGCCCACGCGACCGCGTACGGATACGTGTGCTCCTGAATGCGCATCCGCTGCACGCCCCAGAAAAACGTCAGCCGGATTCCGGTTGCGGCGATGACCGCGATCAGCGCCCAGGCCAGCGCGCGCCGCGGCACGTTGTCGCGCACGAGGAGCATCGTCGCGATGAGTAATGCGGGAAACGCAGGAAGCAGAAAGCGCAAATACCACCACGCATCGTCCGAACCATTGAAGACGAAGTAGTAGCAGCAGAAGAAGATGAAGAACGCCGCGAACCAGACGGGCAGAAGAACGCGCTGCCAGATCGGAATGCGCCGGTCGATCGCGACGAAGAAAGCGGCCGGGAACACCAGCGGCGTCTCCGTGATCGCCAGCCATTTCCCATAGAGCGGGACGCGCTCGAGTGGATAGTGCCAGTCAAATAGTCCCGCCACGCCGCCGTAGCCGGTGAGAAACGGCGAGCCGTAGAGCGACTTGTTGACGATCATCAACACGATCGCCAGCGGCAGCGAGCCTGCCACCGCAAGCGCAAGCGTTCGAACACGGCCGCGCATGGCGATGCCGATCGCAGGAATCAGCAGCATGTTGCTCGGCCGTACCCAGACTGCGACCGCAAACACCACGCCGCACGCGACCGCCCAGCGCGCGCTCCGGTTCGCACGCAAGGCGCAAAGTATCGCAAACGTGCACCAGAACACCGCCGTCACATCGCTCATCGGCTGCACGGCCTGCATGACGAACGTCGGCGCGACGGCCAGCAGACCCGCCGCCGCCAGCGCGTAGCTATCCGGCAGATCGAGCTCGCGCGCCACTGCGTACGTCGCCCACAAGGAGAGCAGCGCCATGAGCGGCGTCACGAAGAACGGCGCCAGACGCCATCCTCCAGCCCACGCGGCGGCACGGAGATGCAGCGGATAGCCAAGCGGGTAAAACGGCCCGATCATCCCGCGCTCCGCCGCCGGTGCGAAGCCGACCGGCATGAAGAGCTCGCGCCAGGAGTCGTCGAGATGCAGCCGGCCGAGCGGCGTCACACGCACGGTCACGTGACCGCGCTCCAGTCCGCGAGCGGCGTTCAGATATCCCGAGCTGTCCGTTCCCGCCGCGGCGAACGACATGTAGCGGAGCAGGAACGCCGCGTACACGATCAAAGCCAACGCGATTGCCGCTCGACGCACGGCGGCATTCTGTCCGAAGTTCGCCGCCACACGCCAGACGCAGCGCGAAACTCCTGGCAGGCAACTTCCACAGGCCCACCCTCTGCGCTATCTGCTAGAGTTGCCGCCCGGAAAAACTTCACGCAACGAACGGAGCGTCATGGAATCGAGTCTCGAGATCGGGTTTTTGCGCGTTTCAGAAAAAGCAGCGATTGCCGCGGCGCGGACGATGGGCTACGGCAAGCGGAAGTACTCCGACCAGGTCGCCGTCGAGTCGATGCGCGAGGAGCTGAACCGGCTCAAGATGCGCGGCACGGTCGTCATCGGCGAAGGGGAGCGCGACAAGGCTCCCATGCTCTACGTCGGCGAGCCCCTCGGCCGTGGTTGGACCGAAGGCGAGATCTATCCCGAGATCGACATCGCGGTCGATCCGCTCGAAGGCACGAACCTCTGCGCCACCGGCTCGGCAAACTCGATCGCCGTCCTCGCCGCCTCCGAAAAGGGCGGCCTGCTCAACGCGCCCGACGTCTACATGGACAAGATCGTCGTCGGACCGACGGCCGCGGAGCACGTCAGCCTCACCAATTCTGTTCACGAGAATCTCAACCAGATTGCGGAAGCGTTTCAACGCGACGTCGATGAGTTGACGATCGTCGTGCTCGACCGCGAACGGCATCACGATCTCATCGCTCAGATTCGCGAAGCGGGCGCGCGCATCAAACTGATCACCGACGGCGACCTCTCCGCAGGCATTGCCGCAGCCGTGCGCGGCACCGGCATTCACGCAGCGATGGGCATCGGCGGCGCGCCGGAGGGCGTGCTCACCGCATCCGCGATGCGCTGCCTCAACGGCCGGATGCAGGGCCGCCTCAAGCCTCTCGAGAAGTGGCAGGAAGACCGTCTCAAGTCGATGGGCTACGTCGACGCCGACAAGGTCTACGACACCTCGGAGCTCGCCTCCGGCAACGACATCATCTTCTGCGCAACCGGCGTCACGGATGGCGATCTCCTGCGTGGCGTTCGCTTCTTCGGCGGCGGCATCCGTACGTCATCGCTCTTCATGTCGCTCAAGTCGAACACGATCCGATTCGTCGACACGATTCATCGCGAAGAAGGATCGCAGCTGGCGGTCTCGTTCGTGTAATTGCGCTTCGCGCTTTCATGGTCCTGTCATCCTGAGTCGCCGAAGCCGCGCCTCGACGCAGGCCTCACAACCGGCAGGCTTCGCGGCGAAGGACGATCGAAGGATCCCCTACTTCGTGGCGACGGTTTTCTGGTAACGCACCGATGCACAAATAAGGGGATCCTTCGATCGTCCTTCGCCGCCGATGACTGCCGGGAGCAATCGTGGCGAATCTTGCGGCGGCTGCGGCGACTCAGGATGACAGCAGGAACTCAAGGAAACATCGCCCGAAACTCTTTCGGTAGCGCGGCGGTGAACACGAGGTGCTTTCCGGTGGTCGGATGGTCGAAGCCGAGGAGCTTGGCGTGCAGGCCGAGACGTCCGAGCGGATTGGTGGCAGCGCCGTACATCACATCCCCCGCAACGGGATGACCGGCCTCGGACAGGTGCGCGCGGATCTGATTCTTGCGGCCGGTCTCTAACGTCACTTCGAGCATCGAATGCGCGCGCTTCGACGCGATCGTCCGGTAGTGCGTGATGGCGTGCTTGGCGTCGGGATGCGCGACGACGCTGACCATCTTCAGATCCTTCTGCTCGAACAGATTCGACTCGATCGTGCCCTCCGGCGGATCGATCGTTCCCTCGATGATGGCGACGTAGATCCGCTCGACGCTATGCACCATGAACTGCGCTTTGAGTTGCTCCCGCGCGAAAAAGTTCTTGGCGAAGATGAGGACGCCGGAGGTCTCGCGATCGAGTCGGTGAACGACATGAACGCGATCCTCGCCGCGGCTGCCGAGGTAGGTGTTGAGGAAGGCCTGGACGGTCAGCTCGCGTTCGCGCTCCGTGGCCACGGTGAGCAGACCGTGCGACTTGAGGATGACGATCACGTCGCGGTCCTCGTGCAGGATGGCTACACCAGGCGGCAGCACTCTGGTGTCTGCCTTCGCGATGACCGTGAGCATCTCGTCGGGCTCGATGACCCGCTTGGCGTCTTTCTCCGTCTCACCGCCAACGCGCACGCGGCCGCTCTGGAGCATCTGGCGCAGCGTCGTCCTCGACGAATCGGGATAGAGCTGCGCGAGAGCGTCGAGGAGTGGGACTGGGGCTGTTCGAGGCATTTGAAGAGTGAAGGGTGAAGGGTGAAGAGTGAAATGGGAAGAGGAAAGAAGAGTGAAGACTGAAGGGTGAAGAGTGAAATGGAAGGGAGCAAACCAGGACCTGTTCATCGAACTTGGGATTTTTTCACTCTTCACTCTTCACTCTTCACCCTTCACTCTTCACCTAGAATCCACTCTGAAGGGGAATCACCCATGGACTACAAAATCGTCGGCGACGTCATGCAGGCGTTGCAGATCACGTTGCAGCAGAACGAGGAAATCTACGCCGAGGCGGGCGCGATGCTCTACATGGGAACGGGAATCGACCTGCAATCGAAAATGCAGGGCGGGCTGATGAAAGGCCTGATGCGCAAGTTCCTGGCGGGCGAGTCACTCTTCATGAGCGTCTTTCACTGCCAGACGGCCTCGGCACATATGGCGTTGGCCAATCCGATCGCCGGAAAAATCTTTCCCATCCAACTGAACAACACGACGATTCTGGCCGAGCGCAACGCGTTTCTCTGTGCGATCGGCAACGTCGACCTGTCCGTCGCGTTCACTAGGCGTTTCGGCGCGGGACTCTTCGGCGGTGAAGGATTTCTGTTGCAGAAGATCAGCGGGCAAGGACTCGTGTTCCTGCACGCCGGCGGCAACATGCTCGAGTTCAATCTCGCGCCCGGCGAACAACTCCGCGTCGACACCGGCTGTATCGTATCGATGGCCGATACGGTGGCGTACGACATTCAATTCGTCGGCGGCTTCACGAATGCGCTCTTCGGCGGCGAGGGTCTTTTCTACGCCACGCTCACGGGACCGGGACACATCGTTCTGCAGACGCTCCCCTTCAGTCGCCTGGCAAATCGGTTGATGGCTGCCGCCGGCCCGTCCGGTCACCGCGACGAATCGAAAGGATTCGGCGGACTGGCGGGAGATGTGCTGGGCAACATGATTTCGGGCGATTGATCGCTGCGAGTTTCAGGAGGCTTCATGAACAGAATTCGCGTTTTTGTCCTGACCGCACTTGCTCTGTTGCTACTCGCGGCAACGCCGAAGCCTCAACCGAAGGCGTTCGATTGGACTCCCGTCGCAGACGCGCTCGGGCGTGCCGGATCGATGCAGCCCGGCGACGTCTACAAAGTCGCATTTCCTCGCAGCGATCTCGCAGTCACGCTCGACGGCGTCGCCATCAAGCCGGCGCTCGCGCTCGGAACCTGGATCGCGTTCAAGCAAAACGCCAGCGGTCACGCGATGGTCATGGGCGATCTCGTCCTGCTACCTGCGGAAGTCAACCCTGTGATCACAACTCTGCAGGCCGGCGGCATCGAGCAGTCGGCGCTGCACAATCATCTCATCGAGGAAAGCCCGCGCGTCATGTACATGCACATCAGCGGACATGGCGACGCAGTCGTTCTCGCGCGCACGCTTCATGCGGCACTCGCGCAGACGGCGACGCCGATAGGTCCGGCCACGCCGTCGACGTCGACGGTCGACCTCCCCACGGCCGATCTCGATCGCATCGTCGGTCACCCCGGAAAAGCAAACGGCGGCGTCTATCAGTTCAGCGTTCCGCGCGCGGAGCGGATCACCGAGCATGGGATGGAGATTCCGCCGTCGATGGGCATGGCCACCGCCGCGAACTTCCAGCCCCTCGGCGAAGGACGGGCCGCCATCACCGGCGACTTCGTCATGATCGCTACGGAGGTCAATCCCGTGATTCGCGCGCTGCAGAAAGGCGGCGTGCGCGTCACCGCCATTCACAGTCACATGCTCGAAGAGCAGCCGCGGCTCTTCTTCATGCATTTCTGGGCAACGGGAGACGCATTGAAACTCGCCGCAACGATCCGCACCGCGCTCGATGGGATGCACACGAAGTGAGGGCGGGAATGCCGCGGTGTTTTCAGTGGCAGAGGAGATATCGATGATCCGAATCCGCAAGGCTGCCGACCGCGGCCACTTCGACCACGGCTGGCTCGACACGTACCACACGTTCTCGTTCGCGGACTATCACGACCCCGCGTTCATGGGTTTCCGCTCGCTCCGCGTCATCAATGAAGATCGCGTCCAGTCCGGGCGCGGCTTCGGAACGCACGGCCACCGCGACATGGAGATCATCTCCTACGTTCTCGAAGGAGAGCTCGGCCATCAAGACTCGATGGGCACTGGCTCGGTGATTCGTCCCGGCGAGGTGCAGAGGATGAGTGCCGGCACCGGCGTGATGCACAGCGAGAAAAACGCGTCGAATGAGCTCGTCCACTTTCTCCAGATCTGGATCCTGCCGGAACGTCAAGGCATCACGCCGAGCTACGAGCAGAAAGCGTTTCCCGCCGCGGAGCGTGACGGCCGCCTCCGGCTCGTCGCCTCGCACGATGGACGCGAAGGATCGCTGACCGTTCATCAGGATGTCGATCTCTACACGACCACGCTGCGCGACGGCGCGAGCGTCGCGCATGACTTCGGACCGAAGCGTTACGGATGGGTACAGGTCACGCGCGGAGCCGTGACGCTGAATGGTGAGCCGCTCGTTGCCGGCGACGGCGCGGCAATCGAGGCGGAGCCGCGCGTGACGATCGCCGGAGATGGAGAAGTGCTGTTGTTCGATCTGAATTGACCGCGGGCGCGAGCCAGCCGGACACGATGACCACTCTCAACGTCGATGCCGCCATCGTCGGAGCCGGGCCGGCCGGCTCGACGCTGGCCGCGCTTCTGGCGCGGCGCGGCTACTCGGTCGCGCTGATCGATCGCGATACGTTTCCACGCGACAAACTCTGCGGCGAATTTCTCTCCTACGACGCGCTGCCGATCATCGACGCCCTCGGCGTTCGCGACGAGCTCGATCGCCGCGGGGCACCAGCAATCGTGAGCTGTAAGGTGGTCGGACGGAATCGCACGTACGCGTTCGACTTCCCGCATCCCGCTCGAGGTGTATCGCGGATGCTGCTCGATGACGCGCTGTTCCGCTGCGCGATCGCCAGCGGCGCGCAAGCGATCACGGCGACGGCGACGGAGGTAACCGGCACACGCGTGGCGTTCGACGGCGGCGAAGTTCGCGCGCGCGTCGTCGCCGGTGCATGGGGACGTTGGGGGCGATTCGATCAGCAGCTCCGCCGCGCCTTCGTGCGCGACCGCTCGCATCGTAACTTCGGATTCAAACGGCACTATGTCAGGGATGAGGGACGAGGGACGAGGGACGAAGGGGGACGAGAGATGGGGGGCGAGGGACGAGGAACGAGGAACGAGTCGTCGGGAATCATCGAGCTCTACTCATTCGCGCACGGCTACCTCGGCGTCAACGACGTCGAAGATGGCATCACGAACATCTGCGGTCTCGTCCACGCCAGCCGTCTCGAAGGACACAAAGGACGATGGGACGCCTTCGTCGGCACGATCCGCACGGAAGAGAAACCACTCGACGATCTCTACGCGCGCCACACGCCCGCGCAGGATGGATTTCTATCGTCTGAGCCTGTGATTTTTCGCGCGCGCTCCGCCGTCGAAGAGGGCATCTTCATGATCGGCGACGCCTCGGGCGTCATCGATCCATTGACCGGCAACGGGATGGCGATGGCCCTGCAATCGGCGCTCGTCGCCGCGCCGTTCGTCACCGCAATTCTCGAAGGAGGCGATCGGCAACGCAGCGAGGTTGGCTATCGTTCGCATCACGCCGAGATCTTCGGCCGCCGCATCGGATGGAGCCGCCGCGTGGCGTTCCTGCTGTCCCGTCCTGCCCTGCTCGATGCGGCATTGCGATTCCGTCATCGCGCGGCGGGCCAGTTTTTCCTGCGGAAGACGAGAGCGGATCGAGAGGTGATCGCGAAGATGGTGGACGCCGAGATGGGAACGTAGCGCTCCGGAGCGTTCATCAGGCGAAGCGCCAACGTGACTGTCATCCTGAGCCGCCGAAGCCGCGCGACTTCACGCTGCTCTCCGAACCGGCATACATCGCGCGGCGAAGGACGGTCGAAGGACCCCCTGATTTCTGCAAAGTGGCTTTACACAAAATCGTCGCAAGTAATCGGGGGGTCCTTCGACCGTCCTTCGCCGCCGACACCTGCCTGGAGCGAGAACATCGAACCTTGCGGCGGCTTCGGCGGCTCAGGATGACAGCGTGGATGACAGCCGTTTCCTGCAGCTCCGGCTCATTCAGTTCCGGCTCGGATCTCCATCCTGGCGGAACGGCGCGAGAAACTCGAGGCTCCCGATCCGGTGCTGCAACTCGATGCCGACTTCTTCTGCGCGTGTGGCGACATCGTCCGTCTCCAGCAGACGCTGTTTCTCGGCGATGTCGAGATTGAGCGACATGATCAGCGCGTTCGTCAGCGCTTCGAGACCGGCCGTCTGGATCTCCGGCACGCCGCCCTGCGCCGGCAGGTAACGGATGTATTGCTGCGACAGATCCGTCAGCCACGTGCGCTGCGCATACGCCTCAGCCAAATCGCTCTCGCTCTGCGGTTGCATAACGACACGCGCGGTGCGATACGGCTCGTCGCGCGTAACTTCGCCGATGATCCGAAACCGCGCCTCGCCGTTCACGAGGATGTTGTAGCGGCCATCGTCGAGCGGAACGGTCTGCTCGATCCTTCCCATGGTGCCGCAGGAGTAGACGGGCGGCGCGCCGAAATAGTCCGTCTCCCATCCCGGACGCAGCAGCACGATCCCGAAGCGCTGATCGCGCGCGACGACGTCGGCGATGAGCTTCCGGTATCGCGGCTCGAACACATGGAGCGGAAGCCGCGTCTGCGGAAAGAAAACGAGATTCGGCAGCGGAAACAGCGGCAGAAGAAACTCGGTCTCGTCGGCGGAAGACATGGCAGCGACGTGCTGATTCTAAATGAAGAGCGTGTCGTGGGGTGGCGAGCGCTCCTCTTCCGGCCGCCCCGCCGTGTAGTAGTAGAGCGAGACCGATTTGCGCGACGTTCCCGGCGGCGACGCGAGCGGATGCGGGTGACCGTGAAATGACGTATCGCTCGTCGAGAAGATCACGGTGCGGTTGAAGATCGGCAGAATCTTCGTGCGGCAGCTCTTGCCGTCGCGGTCCCACAACTCGAGATGCCCGCCGTACTCCTCGCGCCAATCCTTGTTGAGATAGACGAGCATGTTGAGCCGCCGGTCGAGCTTCAGCTTCGGATGGACGTTGAAGTCCGCATGCACCTTGAGAAAACCGCCCGGCTCGATCTGATGCAAACCGCCGCCGCCAAAATAGGGATCGGGAATGAGACCTTCGATGCCGGTGAGCGCTTCGATCCACAGCAGCATCTCGAACGCGTTCATGTCATTGAGAAAATCGCGAACGGTCTTCGAGATGCTGCTGGTCTCGTGGTAGTAGCCGAGCTTCTTCTCCAGCGGCGTATCGAATTGCCTCCACTTCATCGCCTCGGGGCCCGGAAACTCGCCGAGAACGTTGTCGAGATCGGCGTCGTCGAAGAGACCATCGAGAACGATGTGCGGAAACGGCTCGGCGTGGACGTATTGCTCGCGCAGAATGTTCGGATCGTAGCGAAGTCTCATCGTTGTCTCAGCGTTATTCTCAGCGTGATTCTATCGGCGCCAGCTCATGTCGGGATGGTTGACGAAGTCGAGCGTGAGCTCCGGCGAGTACGTCGACCATCCGGCCGGTGAATCGTAACGGATGCGAAGCGCAATCCCGGACATTCCCGGAAGTTGCAACGCATCGTGGCGCGGGATTTCGAACGCTTGCACGCCATTCGCGATGACCGCGCTGTATTTGCCGTCCGCGTACGGACCGAGCGACCAGTAGAGTGCCGGCTTTCGAAAACGAAAATCGACAGTCAGCGGGGCGTTCTCGCGGATCTCGCCGCAATGCTGTTTCGTAACCGCGCTGATCCGTGACGTCATCTCGACAATGGCTCTTCCCTCGTACTCGAACACGCGCTTACCGTTCGCTCCGCCGCTGCAGAGGAAGATGTCGTCGTAGAACCACGCGCCGGCGGGGCGTCCGAAATGAACACTCTTCAACCACTGAACCTCTCCCATCGAAGCGGGAGGCGCGAGCGGACGTCGCAGGAGAGCGTCGGGCGGCATCTCCTCGAAATAGAAACGCGCTTCCTCCGACTGCCGGTGCCGTAGTGGAAACTCATGATGCCACTCCTGACGATTCGCGCCGATCACGAGTAGCGGCGCAGCGATGAGAAGCGCGGCCGCCGTGCGCGGACTCCGCCGCGTCGTTGCCGCCGCAAACGCGATCGACCACGCTAACCACGGAACGGCAACGTAGCGGCGATTGACTTCCTTCGCCAGCGGCAGCATCGGCCCGCCGACCACGACGATTGTCGCCAGGAGAAGAAGCAGCGCACGGCGATTGCGAATGCCGAGGACGATCGTGGCGGTCATGACGACGATGAGCGCTAGCCCGATCACGATTCCGGCGCCTGCCGCTCCCTGCGTGATCCTCCATGGCAATCGCGCGAGCAAACGTGGCCACTCACCAGCGTCGATCTTCCAGCCGTACGCGCCGAGAAACGTGCCGAGGACGGCATAACGCCAGACAAAATAGGCGACCGCCGCGATGCAATGTGCGACCACGAATCGAATGCGTGTCCGCAGATCGCGCAGCGGCAACGCGAGAATAAGCAGCGGCAGAGGAATCGCCACTTCTTTCGCCAGCATCGCCAGGAAGTAGCAGAGCACCGAAAGCGCGGCAAAGACAACGCTCGATCTTCTGAGCGCCATCGCATACGTCACGACTGCAAGGGCACAAAATGAGATCGCCACGTAGTAGTGAAGGGTCGACAACTGCGTGACGACCGAGCAGAGAGGCGCGCCCGCGGTGAAGAGAAACGCCGCCACGAACGCGCGTTCGGAATCGAGAAACTGCCGGACAGCGGCGTAGACCAAAAGTGTGGCGGCAGACGCGATCCCGATCTGCATCGCGTACCAGCGCGCGGGAGCCAACCCGAAGAGCCTCCATTCGATCGCAAACGTGGCGTGCAGGAGCGGCGTGAAGAGTTGCTGGGGCCAGACACGGCCGTTCGTGAAAATGTCGATAAAGCGGTAGTCGAGGATGGTCCGCAGCGTGTTCGCGTCGTCGTAGGTCAACCAGAGCCCGAGGACCTTTCGATAAAGCAAAAAGACGGTGATGACGAGCAGGATCGACGCGATTGCGTCGGCGAGGCCCTTCCGGCGGCGAATCTCCTCGAACATGCTCGTCATGTAGCGCGATTGTGGCCGTGATTGCACAATTCCGCCATCCGTCGAATTTGGCGAATGACGAAATTCGCAGCGGCGACGTAAGAATCAACGTGTTGCGATTCATGCTCTTGTTGCTGGCGCTGTCCGTCACGATCGGACCGGTCCACGCGCAACGCGTCCGATCCGTCCGCCCGCCCGTCCGGCTGTTGTGGATAGGTGCGCATCCGGACGATGAAGGGCTGGTCGCGCCGATCTTCGGACCGGCCTGCGTGGAGCACGGCAACGACTGCGCGATCATTATTCTCACGAACAGTTCGGCGGTCCGCGCCGCAGAAGCGCAACGCGCCGCGGCGGCGCTGCACGCGCGGCTCATTCAATGGGATCTTCCCGATGTTCTCGATGTTTCGCTTTGGGGTGATCGCGCCGCGCTGGTCGCGCGTCTTGCGTCGACCATCGCTGCCGAATCTCCCACGCGCATCTACACATTCGATCCATGGCACGGCTCGTCGTGCCATCCGGCGCATCGCGAGGCGGGCCGGCTCACGCTCGACGCCGTCGCCACCCTCGGCGCCAATGCTCCCGCGGTGGTTCTCGTCGAGACGCTGATCGAGCGCGATGCGCAATCGCGCATCGTTGGCTTCGGGCCTGCGACGCCGTCGGCATCGGCGATTGATGCCACGAATTCGTGGCATTACCTCGTCGACGACGCGGCCATCCACGAGAGCCAGTTTGACGCTGAGCAAATTGCGCTGCTGCGCGCGGTAGCGCCCGAGGAGCGACGCGTGTGGGTCTTGCCATCGAACGAGCCGCCGGGTGGGATCGCCGGTTGCCCGTAAAGAATCGCGATCAGCGCGTCCGCGCGAAGACGCAATCGCGGCACATGAAATCGTCCGGCGCTTCTTCGATTCCGTAGACCCAGCGCCGCATCGTCGCCAGTCCAGGCCCTTCCAGAACTTCCTCGATCGTGTTCTGCGTAAGGTCGCCAACGACGTACTTCTCGTCGTAGTCCTCGCAACAGAGCACACACGCCCCTCGGGGCGTGATGTGGAGATGCTGCAGAGGACGTGAGCCGACATTGTCGCAACCGGCCAACTGTTTTTTCGAGGAGCCGGTTTTCAATCCCACGTCGAGCCAACCCGCGCGATCCATGACGACGTGCTGCTCGACGATGAAACGGCTTCCGTCGAAGCGCGCACGGATCGCTTCGAAATCGCGATCGTGAACGTTATCGCCCGTTCCCAGGACGACGATCTTCATGACGTCCGCGAGAGGACGCGTCTTCACGTAGTCGAGATTGCGCAGCACGGCGGCGAGGTGATCTTCACCCCGGTCGCGCGTGTAGCGCTCCCGATCGAGCGTCGAGAGGTTGATGCAGATGTAGCGGAGCGGCCCCGATTCGATCAGCGCATCGACCTTCGCGGGCGTCAGTCCCGTGCCGTTGCTGAGGACCGCCACCGGCAATTTCGCCGCGAAAAGCGTGCGGCAGAAATCGACGAAGCGCCGATCGAGCGTGGGCTCGTTGTAGCTCTGCAGAAAAACACTCTCCAGCGTGTCGCGATGCGCGGTCAACTGATTGACGATCCGTTCGAAGAGCTCGACCGGCATGTCGTAGTCGTCGCGCGGTGCGATGGAGACGGGACAGAAGTAGCACTTCTGATTGCACGCCGTCATCGTTTCGAGAGAAACGATCTTGAGCCGGTAGGAGCGGGAGACGTCGCCGCGGACGAGCCAGCCATCCTTTTCGAGCCGATCATCGACTTCGCCGCCGTCGATCACCCGCCGCAACGCTTCGAATTCCCCATCCCCTTCGACGATCGTGCGGTCGGTCAGCGGGTTGTAGATCGTCGCCGCGTCGATGTGCAGGAAGGGATTGACGCGGAGATCCGTGGCGATGGTGGAAGACATGTCAGTCGAGAGTGTACGGTGCGTATGCGCTCGTCGTCTAAACGCGGCGAAACGCCGATGTCATCCCGCGTCGCGGTTATAAGATGTCGCGCCCATGCCCGCCGTCCTATTCCCCCGTTTCGATCATCCCGCGATCGAGGAGCGCTATGCGAGCTGGCAGAGCCAGATGCTTTTGCGTGCCGGCGGTGACTCCGAGCTTGTCTTCTACGACGTCGAAGAACCCGCTTCCGTGGCCGCAGGCCGGATCGAAAGCGATCACGTTCTCGTAGTCACCGATCCACTCCTGATTCCTCCTGCAAAACTCGTTTCTCGTCTCCGCGAGCTGCTCGTCCATACCAGTCTGGTGGTGGCGTCGCTTCCCGTGAGCAACGAGGCGGACAACAGCGTTCAGCGGCGCGTACCCCCAAATCCATATCTGACGTTGCGCGAACTGCAGCAGGTGATGGCGGAGATGCAGAGCGCCGGCGGCGATCCGGAGGTCGTGAAATGGGATCGCTCCGATCCCGGTGCTTACCTCTGCCGCACAACGTTTCTCGAAGAGATCGACGATCCGCCACTTCATGCTCTGACGGGCCACGACGTCGTGATTTCTACTGCCGACTACGTTCACCGCTGGAGCTCGATGCGCGGAGGAGCGCGTACCGATCTTCTCGAGCGCATCCCGCCGGACGCTGCGTCCATCCTCGAATTCGGATGCGGCGAAGCACCGCTGGGCGCAGCGCTCAAAGCGCGCCAGAACTGCCGCGTCGTCGGGATCGAGATCGATCCTCGGGCCGCCGCCGTCGCCCGGACGCGCCTCGATGAAGTCTATTGCGGCGACGTCATGCAGATCATCTCGCTCGTACGCGAGACGTTCGATTGGATCATCGGCGGCGACATCGTCGAGCATCTCGATGAGCCGTGGTCCTTCCTTGCCGCGTTGCGTAAACTCTCGGCTCCCGGCGGCCAACTCCTTCTCAGCATCCCCAACATCGCTAACGCTTCAGTGATCAGCGATCTGATCCGCGGGCGATTCGACTACGTCTACATGGGCCTCACGTGCGTCGGGCATCTGCGATTTTTCACGAAGAGGACAATCGTTGAGATGCTCTCGATCACAGGCTGGAGCGTCGTCGAGATCGTTCCGCAATACGCGGCGGTCACGCGCGGGCGCGAGGAGTTGCTGGCGGCGCTGTCTTCGTCGGGACTGCCGCACTCGAAGGATGATCTGCTCCCCACGGGCTACTACGTGGTCGCCCGCAACGACGCATGAGCGAATCCCTCCGCATCGCCTATCTGATGGAAGACACGGCGTTGTCCGGCGGCATCCGTGTGCAGCTCGCCCAGGCGGACGCGCTCATCGCACGCGGTCATCGCGTGCGGATCGTGACGAAAGGTCTTCCCGTGACGTGGCGCTCCTCGCGCGCGGAGTGGATTTACGTCGATGATTTCAACACGTACGACGCACGCAACGACGATTTCGTGATCGCGTCGTTCTGGACCACGCTCGCACCGGCGTACGCGATCGCGCCGGAGAAAGCGCTCCATCTCTGCCAGGGCTACGAAGGGTCGTTCACCGCATACCAGTCGATCCGCGCGGAGATCGAGGCGGCGTACCGGTTGCCTGTTCCCAAGCTGGTCGTGACCCGCTCGCTGATCCCGATCTGCAAGCAGTTCACCGACGACGTCACGTACATCGGCCAGATCGTCGACGACGATTTTTTTCGAGCACGGACACCGGCCGAGAACACTCCGATGCGAGTGCTCCTCTGCGGCGAGTCGCAGATCGACATCAAGGGCGTCGCGGACGGTTACGGCGCGGCGGCGCACGCACGCTGGTTTCATCAGCGCTTCGATCTCGTGCGCGTTTCGCCATGGGCTCCGTCGCGCGAAGAGCCGCTCGATTCCGTCCAGGAGTTTCATGTCGCACTGAATACGCGCGAGATGACGCGGCTGATGCACTCCTGTGACGTGCTCATCGCACCGAATCATCGCGAAGAAGGTTTCGGATTGCCTGCGGCCGAGGCGATGGCGTCGGGGATTCCGGTGGTGATGACGGCGATTCCGTCGTTTCAATCGTTCGATGAGACACACGATTACGCGCTGTTCGCACCCGAGGGAAACGCCGTCGAGCTCGGCGAGCGATTGATCGAGATGCTGAGCGATGCCGCGCTTCGCGATCGGCTCCGCGCTCGCGGCCGCGAAGTCGCGGAGCAGTGGCGGGCCGAACGAGTAGCGGAGCGGATGGAGGAAGCGTTCTTACGGTTGCGCGGTCTGGCCGTCGCGAAGTCTCGGAGCTGAGCTCGCAGTCGCGCGCTCGCCCGTGGTTGTGTCATCCTGAGACAGCCGAAGCCGCCGCCCCGCGCTGCTTCTTGCAACCGGCAGGCACAGCGGCGGAGGACGGCGAAGGATCTCCGATTGCGAGGCGTGTGGCACGTGCTTGGTAGTTCGAGATCCTTCGCCGTCCTGCGCCGCCATTCCAAGCAGCGCGACGGGGATCGAGCATGCGGGCGGCTCCGGCAGTCTCAGGATGACACGATTGATAATGACAGTACGGATGACACGTTTTTTCCTGCGCATCGATTTCGCATTGGTACGAAAAGACTCACTGCTTGTGAAAAGTTTCTCTAATTCGTAAGATCCGGCTCCCTGCCTGTTTTCGGCATCACGTTTCCCGGCATCACTCGTTTCAACGCCGCTAGACTACGTACCTGAGTAACCTATGCCCAACTTACCCTACGACAGTTCCGGCTCCATCATTCAGCGCAAGCGCGGCGTTCCGCCGGGCGAGGGCGCGGAGAAGGGGCTCATCACTCTCCCCGGCGAGTCCGAGCGCGAGATCGAAGACCTCGCGGGCGGCACGTACCTCACGACGACCGTCGACACGATGGTCAACTGGGCGCGCGGCAATTCGCTCTGGCCGCTTCCGTTCGGCACCGCGTGCTGCGCGATCGAATTCATGTCGATGGTGTCGTCGCACTACGACATCGCCCGCTTCGGCGCCGAGGTCGTGCGCTTCTCGCCGAGACAGGCGGATCTGATGATCGTGGCCGGCACGATCGTCGACAAGATGGCGCCGGTCCTGAAGAAGATTTACGAACAGATGCCCGAGCCGCGCTACGTCATCGCCATGGGAGCCTGCGCAACGTCCGGCGGCTTCTATCGCGCCTATCACGTCGTACAAGGCATCGATGAAGTCATCCCGGTCGACATGTGGGTTCCCGGCTGTCCCCCAACTCCCGACGGCCTGATGTACTCGATCCTCAAGTTGAAAGAAAAGATTCAGCGCGGAGAAGTCCGGTGATGCGCGCGACCTGGATTCCGACTCCCGACTCCCGAAACGCGATCCCCGCACGATGAGCACTCTTACGAAATTCAGCGCCATCCCTTACACCGGACCGGCACCGACGAACCGCGAGCCATACGTCGCAGTCGACGGACCTGCGTCCGACGCTCGCGGCGCGGCCATCGCTGCGTCGCTGCAACATCCCGGCATCACGCAAGAGCTCGGGCAGGATATGCCGTCGTTCCTCGTCGGCAAGGAGCACATCGTCGACGTGCTCCGCACGCTGAAAGAAAGCGCGGAGCTGGCGTTCACGATGCCCCTCGATCTTTTCGGCGTCGACTATCCGAAGCGCGAGCGCGGAAGTCGCGGATCGGGGGTCGGGGGTCGGAGCGAAACCGGCGATCTCCAGTCCCCGACACCCGACACCCGACACCCGACACCCGGACGCTTCGACGTCGTCTACCAGCTCTACTCCCTCAAGAACAACGAGCGCATCCGCCTCAAAGTGCAGGTCGCGGACGGCGAGTCCATACCGACCGGTACGGAAGTCTTCAAAGGCCTCAACTGGTACGAGCGCGAAGTGTTCGACATGTATGGCGTCGTCTTCGACGGCCATCCGAACCTTCGGCGCATTCTCACGCACGAGGCATTTCAGGGTCACCCGCTTCGCAAGGATTACGATCCTGCACAACGCTGGCTCCTCACGGAGAACGACGTCGCGCGAATCATTCCGAAGGTCGATCCCCGCTTCGAAAACGTCGACACCGACTACGAGCGCGTCACCCTCAACCTCGGCCCCTCCCATCCCGCCACGCACGGCACATTGCGGATCGTCGTCACGCTCGACGGCGAGACGATCATCGGCGCGGATCAGGAAATCGGCTACCTGCACCGGTGCTTCGAGAAGATGTCGGAGACGCACACGTACCAGCAGGTCATCCCGTACACCGATCGTCTCAACTACTGCTCGGCCATCATCAACAATGTCGGCTACTGCATGGCCGTCGAGAAGCTTCTTGGCATCACCGTGCCGGCGCGCGCGCAACACATCCGCCTGATGCTCTCCGAGTTCATGCGCATCGCCGATCATCTCGTCTGCATCGGCACGAACCTCGTCGACATGGGCGCGCTAACGAATTTCTGGTACCTCTTCCAGCCGCGCGAAGAGATCTACGGACTGATCGAAGCCTGCTGTGGCGCGCGTCTGCTGCCGAGCTACACGCGCATCGGCGGACTTGCGGTCGACGTTCCGAGCGATTTCTTAGAAAAATCGCAGCGCCTCGTGGACATGATGCCGAAGTTCATCAACGACGTGGAGAAGCTCGTCGACCGCAACAAGATCTTCCTCGACCGCGTCGTCGGCGTCGCGCCGATCAGCGCGGAGGATGCGATCAACTACGGCTTCACCGGCCCGTGCCTGCGCGCCTGCGGCGTTCCCTTCGACGTTCGCAAAGCCAGTCCCTACCTCGGGTACGAGACCTACGATTTCGACGTTCCGATCGCCGAGGGTGGCGATACCTACGCGCGCTTCCTCGTGCGGATGGAAGAGATGCGCCAGTCGCTGCGCATCCTGCAGCAGGCCATCGATCGCGGCCTGCCGGAAGGGCCGGTCATCGTCGACAATCCATACGTTGCGCTGCCTCCGAAAGAAAAGGTCTACAACGAGATGGAGTCGCTCATCTATCACTTCAAACTGATCATGCACGGCATCCAGCCGCCGGTCGGCGAGACGTACTTTCAGGTCGAAGGAGGCAACGGCGAGCTTGGTTTCTACCTCGTCTCCGACGGCACGAAGAATCCGTATCGCGTCCGCTGCCGGCCGCCCTGCTTTCAAATCTATTCGGCGTTCGCAGACATGATCATCGGACAGACAATCCCCGACGCGGTGGCGGCCCTGGGGTCGCTCAACATCATCGCCGGAGAGTTGGACCACTAGCGATGAACCTCACACGTGTAAGACCCGGAGTCGTCAAGGTCGAGCGCACGCCGCTCACGGTGCTCGATCGTCTCTATCTCCCGCAGGTCATCGCCGGGATGATGGTGACGATCCGCCATCTCATCCACAATCTCTTCAACTTCAGCAAGCTGCCGATCATCTCGTACCCCGAGGTCAAGCGCGTCTACTCGGAGCGCTTCCGCGGACGGCACATTCTCACCTCGCGCGAAGACGGCACGACGCGCTGCGTGGCCTGCTACATGTGCTCGACTGCGTGTCCGGCGGAATGCATCACGATCGAAGCGGGCGAAGATGAGCGGACGCGCGAGAAGTTTCCGGTGCGCTACGAAATCGATCTGCTCCGCTGCATCTTCTGCGGCTATTGCGTCGACGCGTGCCCCGAGGATGCGATTTACATGACGCGCGACTACGAGATGGCGATCGACACGCGCGCACGGTCCGTAGTCGGATTGCGCGATCTCGTCGTGCCGCCGAATTTCCCTGTCGGTCCGATGGGATGGCGTCCGTACTACGGCTCGATCGACAAGCGCGGCACGGCGGGCGGCACGGGAATCGGCCAGCAGCTCCGCAGCGCGCCGTTCGAAGACGACGCGCCGCCGAATCCAGATGTCTTTCGCGGCGGAGAGGCGCAATAATCGCGCTGCAATGAAGCCGCTCGAGACGACGGTCGAAGAAGTCCTGCGCAAAGCGATTCAATCCGAAGTGGACACGCGCGCCTACTATCAGAAGATGGCGGAGCGCGCGGGCTCCGCGATGGTGCGCAAACGGATGCTGCAGCTCGCCGATGCGGAGCTCGTTCATCGCGCCAAGATGGAGCGGAAGTATCGGGAAGAGACCGGCGCCGAGCCGCCCACACCCGTTCCGGTGTCGATCGAGCTGCCGGCGGATCTCGTTGATCTCGACATCGTGCGCGCGCTCAAGCACGCACTCGAACGCGAGCGCGAGTCGGAAAGCTACTTCCGTTTCATGGCCGAGCGCGCGCCCGACACCATCCTCGGCGCGCTCTTCATGGAGCTGGCTGAGATCGAGTGGAAGCACAAGACCGACCTCCAGGCCGAATACAACGCGGTGGCACCGGCGGACAGCTTTCTCCTCGACATCTAACGAGGTCAAGTTCTACTCCCATCATGGCATCACAGTTCTGTCGTATGCCACGTCCAAAAAGGGTGCGGGGTGAAATCGCTGGCTACTGCGGGCGACCAGCATGTGTACACCGGGATTAGCAAAGCTTACCCGCTCCGCGGCAGGGATGACGCCACTCCGGCATCGATAGAAGCCTGATTCCTCCGTACGACCGGTGTTCTCGCAGCTGCCGGAGATCCACGCGGAAGGATGTCCGCCCGCGTGGTGTATCATGCTCCCCTCGGTTCCCATTCCAGTTTTCACACATCACTTCCCAGGTGGGCGGTGACATCGCTGTGCGTGTCGTGGATACGGCCTCGAGACCAGACTGATAGGACATCACCGCTCTCGCGCGTTGCGCGGGCGGCGGACGACAGGAAGAGGCCCCTAATGAGAAACGTACGCAACGCGCCGCCGTCAAGCCACAGCTTCGTCATCACAGTCATCGCCTTGTTGTTCCTCACCGCCAGCCCGATGCTGGCCGCTGCTCATCCGAAGGTCACGGTCCAGAAAGCCGCCGAGCCGGTCAGGAACGAATACCTGATCATGCTGGACGTCCCGTCCGCCGATGTTCCCAAGGTCGCGACGGAACTGACCAAGCGCTACGGCGGAGAAGTCCTGGCCGTCTGGCAACACGCGGTCAAGGGATTCTGGCTGAAGGCGGAGCCGGAGGTCGCGCGCCACATGGTGCAGGACCGGCGGATCAAATCGTGCGAAGAGAACGCGGTGGGGCACGATTCGGGAGTGCCACAACTAACGAAAGTGAAGGATGATGGAATATCACTAGTGACGCCATCGCCGGAAGGTGTGTATCCCCCACTCGGTACGCCCAATCATCCGCTGTGGCACCTCAATCGAATCAGCCATCGGCAAAGGCAGGACGGCCTAACGAACGCAGACTACAAATACACATATGGCAGTGACGGATCATGGTGCCCGGATGGGACCACGACCTGCAGCGCGGATATGAGAAAACGCGTCGCCATCTACCTGATCGACGGCGGAGTTCTTCGCTGGCACCAGGAGTTTTACGAGAACCCCGGCCCAGGTGAGCCACCAGTCACGAAGGCGTCGATTAATCAGGATGCGACCGATAAGATCAACAGGTCTCCGCGGGTCCGTAAGGATGCGGCGGCGAATATGGTCGACGGTAGGTTGCCGCCGACCTACATTGCTGATAACTCGCTAGGCAAGGACCCGATCAATAACGGTGATCCAATCGCGCCCGTCGGTGACTGCGGCGCGCCCACAGTTTACAACTTCCCGCCGCCTAACGGCGTTCCCTATGAGGGCCAGACTCACGGTACTGCGTGTGCGTCGGTGGCGGCCGGCCGAAATGTGGGAGTAGCCAAGGGAGCTGCGATCGTTCCGGTCAAAGTCTTCAATTGCGCCTTCACCGACAGTCTAGGGGCGGTGATTAGTGGCCTCGACTGGACCCTAAGCGATATTCGAAGAATTCAGTATGACAATGAGCTTGGCCATCAGCCGGATTATCGGGCCGTCGTCAGCATGAGCATCTTCTTCTCAGCCCGGGTTGACGGAGTGCTGATAAAGGCCGACAACACCCATAATCCCTCACGTCCTGAGGTCACAACAACAACGGCTGTGGGCCAACCACTCGGGATTCTGAGTGAGACCATCGCCGCATTGACCGACTACGGCGTTCCGGTCGTGGTTTCAGCAAACAATCAGGATGCCGACGCATGCAACACGGTCCCGGCCAAACTGAGTATCCGCGCCGGTGGCCGTGTCATCACGGTTGGCGGGCTATCAAAAGGCTCAGATAGCCGATGGTCTGATCCTGCGGGTGTTTTTTCAGGCGACAGTGCTGCAAGAAACCCTGGCTCTAACTTTGGGCGTTGTGTCGATCTCTGGGCACCGGCCGAGTCAATCGAGCTGGCGACAATGAAGCCGGAGAGTCCCAACAGCGATGGTATTGCCTATCGAGCGAGCGATGCCTCCGGCACTTCATTTTCGGCGCCGATCGTCGCCGGAATGATCGCTCGATTGATGTCGGAAAACCCAACGCTCGTCGGCCGGAATCCGGCAGCAGTGCAAAAGACTTACAACCTACTTACATCGTCCGCCACTCGCCTTCCCGACGATATCTGGAGCGTGGGAGGATTCGGTGCCGATTCACCGAACCTGATCGCCTACATTGGCGGCCTTCAGATCACGAGACAGCCGGGATACTACGGCACCGGCGCCCCCCAACTGAGTGTCGTAGTGTTGACGAAGCCCGGCGACACTCCTACCTACGAATGGCGCGAAGGGGCCAGAAATGATGCATCGAAGCCCGTTATTTCGACGGAACCAATTCTTCCGTCAAACTTAGCTCTCCTTGGCAATAGTTACTGGGTGAGGGTGACAGGGAAATGCTATGACGGTACGGGCGATTGTACCGCCGACAGCACAGCCGTCAAGATAGCAAATAACTGCTCTCTGGATGTGCGCGCGCAAGCAGATTTTCTGACGCGCGTCATCCCTTCGGGCGATGCCCCTATCACCGGACAAAAGGCGCAGATTATAGACGCTGAGGGTGCGCTAATCACTGCCCGTGTTTCCGGAGTGGGACCATATACCTGCTCCGTAACAGCGGTAGTAGGTCCGGCTCCTATTGATAACTGCGTAGCGTTACTCGAGACTCCGAATACGGCACCCGACGGACGGCCGCAATGGATTATTGGTCACCGGAATGCCATTAGCTCGCAATTGGAGCCTGGCGTTCACGTGAAGCCGACGGACGCATCCCAATACACGGTCACGTTTACAAACAGCGACCCGCTCCTCAACATCCACGAGTGTGGATCGACGACCGTCTCTGTTTCTGTATGTGCGCAGCCAAAGATCGCCTTGCTTCCGGTACTGACTCATTCAACGCCGACAGCGCCTTACCTCTGGAAGACGTCGAGTGACTCCTTTGGGTTGAACCCTGACACGACTCGCACAACGGTATCGGAGCCAGATGCGAACGGGGTTCCCTCGAACACTGCGTTTCAATGGTTTTTTGGAGGGTATGACAACCCCGTTCCTCTTGCGGGTGGCCGTAGCCTGAATCCAGTGCCGTTTTTTGAAGGACAGTATTGGGCACGAGTAGACGGCCGATGTGGCTGGGCGGCAACTCTAATCGTCAATGTTTTGTCATGCTATATGTACAACTCCTCATCTTTGATGGTCGCGCAAGCGCCGGCGGCGACCCCGGGCCCCAACGGTGAACGACGGGTGGATTTAATCGCAAAGCTCGTTCTAGCTAACCCTCCTATAAACTCGAACGCGAATATCTACACATGGACGGACACCACCGGCACGCTCATTACCGATTTTTCGACCAGAACGGTGACGCCAAGCACATCGCCAGGCACATCGGTTACCTACACAGTGACAGCGGCGAACCGCCGGACAGACCCGAACATACCTGGCGACCAGCCCGAATGCTCCTCGTTGCCAAAAACGTACACGCTCACGACAAGTCAGTGCAGCCTCATCGACGGCGACTTGACTCAGGGTCCGCTGATCCAAACGCCCTTCGGGAACGCAGCTAACCTCACAGTGAAATTGAAAGGCAACGTCGTCCCTATATTTTTTGAATGGTTCACAGAGCCGGCCGCGTGGACATGGTCAGACGGGCTCGTGAACAAGGGCCCGAACTACGCCCAGGGTCTCAAAGCCGGTACATACGCACCTACCGACCGACCCTCGTTCGACGCGCCCATCGGCCACTCTTATTTCGTAAGAGTGCACGCCAGATGCCCGAACGGCACAATCACGACCGAGGACAGCAACTTCGCTAGCCTGGCCGGGCGCGGTCGTGCGGTCAACCCTACCTACAAACCGCCGCATATCAAGAGTGTGCTGGGCACTTACTACGAATTCGCCACTGGAGAAACGTCCGTCATTCTCTCCGTTCCCGAGCTGCTGCCCAATGCCACATACAAATGGTACTCAAGCGAGTCCTACAAGGTTCCGGGAGACCCGGTGGGAACAGGTACCGATCTGACCATAGATAGAGCCACAGATGTCGAGCCGGCGGCCCACCATGCCCGAACGTATTGGGTCAGTACGACTAATGCCGCCGGCGGTATCGAAGACTCTGCCATGGTCAGACTCGTTGCCGTGCCCGCGGTGACAGTGATCGCCTATCCCGGTACCGTCATCGGTACTGAGAGCGTTGTGGCTCTGACTGCGAAACCGCCGAATACTCCGGACGGAACAACGTACCCGGTCGGAACAACGCATCAATGGCGCCAGGCGACTGCGAACCGCGACGCAGAGGGCAACGAGGACGGCACATTCACCAAGGACACGAGTAGTCCCGTCCTGAACTCCAATCCGGGCGATGGGACAATATGGCGCGGCCCGATCGACGGGCAGGCTGCGTTCTGGGTGCACGTCATTGAACCCAACGGAGCCACAGCGGACAGCGATCTGGTGCTCATTATCGTCAATTGCGATCCACTTCCGCCCAGCCTCACGGTCTCTCTTGACCGTTTTGACCACCACGTGCCGAAGGACGTGCCGGTCATTTTCTCTGCCGGGAGTGTGGGGAGAAATCTCACGTACCAGTGGTACAACATTCCGCCGGGACCCGGAGGGGTTTCTCAGCCTACAGGATCGGGAGGAGGAGCCCTTTGGACGCTCTCTCCCGACGGCACATACCGAGTGGTGGCGACCGACGACTGCGGCCGCACCGCCGAGGCCTCAACCACCGTCTATCTCTGCACGCCGACCATCCCGGACAATGTCAGTCCTCCCGATATCTGGATCAAGTCAGGAGAGTGGGCGCATCTCAGTGTGACTGCAACGCCAGCCAAACCCGGCGACGCTCTTCGTTACCAGTGGTATCCCGGCAACCTCAACTTGCCCGCGCTGCCCGACAAGACGAACCCCACGCTGGACGTCAACTATACGGGGAGTTTCCTGGCCACCGTCACATCCGACTGCAACGACGGTAATCATAGCGACGTCGTGTCCGCCATTAGGACCGTCCGGGTGTGCACGGACCCACCCATCAACGGGTTGTCGCTTTCCCACGAGACACGGCTCGGCACGACCGAGGCACTTCAGGTTACCGCCACTGGCGACGCACTGACCTATCAGTGGTACCAGGGCGCGTCGGGCAATCTCGCGAATCCGATAGCACAGGGAACCACCGCCGCGATTTACGTGCAGCCATCCGTCGATAGCGACTATTGGGTTCGCGTCACCGATCACGGCGCCTGCTGGACCAACAGCGACGTCATCCACCTCACCGTCTGCGCTCCGCCCGCGATCAACACGCAGCCGGCCGGCAGCAGCGTCTTCAGCGGCGCGAGCGTGACCCTCACGGTCGCTGCAACGGCAAACAGCCAAGCTCCGCTTCACTACGCATGGATCGAGGTCGACGCGGACGGAAACCTGGTTCCCGTCGCCGGCAACGACCACGACCTGCCGTCCTTCACCACCCCGTCGATCACTGCGTCGAGGACTTGGTTCGTTCGCGTCTTCTCCGGCAGCCTTCTCACCGCCTATACCGATAGCGCGCGCGCCACCGTTCAACTCTGCGCGATGCCCGCCGTGGTCTGGGCGAGCTCTCCGCAGCCCGTTGGTGTCGGCGCTCCCTTCACTCTGCAGATCAATGCCACTCCGGCGGGATCGAAAACGTACTGGTACCGCGGTGTGAGCGGCGACGTCGCTCACTCGACGTTGTTGAGCGGGCCGATTGACGCCACCTACACGCAGGTAATCCCTGACGCGCCTTCGACTTCGTACTGGGTGCGCGTGCAGAAGGACTCCTGTTACTCCGACTCAACGACATTCACGGTCAACGTTTGCGTTCCGGCGATCACGCAGCAACCGGCTGGCGGATCCATTGTTGCCGGCGGTTCCCTCGCTCTGTCCGTCGTCGCGAACACCTCGCCGCTCACTTACCATTGGTACAAGGGCGCATCCGGCGATACCAGCCAGCCAGCCACGGGTGCCGGCGCGACTACCGCCACATACACGGCATCGCCTACCGCGGACACGCTCTACTGGGTGCGCGTGACCGGTTCCTGCGGCGTATCGGCCGACAGCAATGCCGTGCAGGTCTCGGTCTGCTACCCGCCGGCCATTACCTCGAATTCTCCGGCCCAGTGGTACATCCTCGGCGGCGCCAGCACGACGGTCTCAGTGAACGCGACAGGCAGCAATCTCACCTATCAGTGGTACTCCGGCACGTCGGGCAACACGGCGTCGCCCTTGTCCGCGGCGACTTCTTCGATCACCGTCACGCCGCAGAACACGAGCAGCTACTGGGTGCGCGTGAGCGGCAGTTGCGGCACGCCTCAGAACAGCGTGACGATGACGGTGAACGTCTGTGGCTCGCCCGCCATCACGGCCCAGCCGCAGGGAAGCACCATCAACAGCGGCAGCACGGCCACAATGTCGATCGCCGCCACCGAGTCGACAACAACCGCTATGACGTATCAATGGTACAGCGGTATCAGCGGCAATGTGTCTGCGCCCATCGCGAACGCCACCGGGACGATCTTCACCACGCCCGCGCTCAGCACAACCACGAGCTATTGGGTGCGTGTGTCATGCGGTGTTTGCACCCCGGCAGACAGCCAGACTGCCACGATATCCGTCTGCAACAACGCACAGCCGCTCGCTCCGCCGGCCGATCAATTCATCGCCATCGGCCAGACGGCCACGCTCAGTACTCCGCCGGCCAGTGGAAATGTCTACCAGTGGTACGTCGGCGCGAGCGGTAACACGTCTCAACCTGCGCCCGGAGCATCGACCGGCTCGTCTTACAGCGCGGCGCCGTCGGTGACGACGCAATACTGGGTTCAGATCCAGAACGGAGGTTGCACGTTCAGAACGCAGTCGGGAACGGTGAACGTCTGCGTTCCGACGATTACGCAACAGCCGGCCAGCATCATGATCAACCCCGGTGCGTCGACGACGTTATCCGTCGCGGCGAATACTTCCGGTCTGACGTATCAGTGGTATGCCGGCAACAGCGGCACGACCACGTCCCCGATCTCCGGCGCTACCGCGTCCAGCGTGACGGTGTCGCCCACGACGGCGACGAATTACTGGGTCCGCGTCACCGGCAGTTGTACTCAGAGCGTTAACAGCACCACCGCGTCCGTGACGATCTGTGCGCCCCCCGTCATTAATGGCGCGTCTCCGACGCAGTCGATTATTCGAAACAACAGCACAAGCTGCTTTGTGACCGCTGCTGGCACGAACCTCACCTATCAGTGGTATGTGGGCACCACCGGCATAACAACCACGCCAATCTCGGGCGCAACTGCCGCGTCTGTGAGCGTGACACCGCAGAACACGACCAACTATTGGGTCCGCGTAACGGGCACTTGCGGCACAATTAATAGCGCCACAATGCTGGTGAACGTCTGCGCCAGTCCCGCAATCACCGCGCAACCACAGGGAACAATCATCTTCAGCGGAGGCACGGCCACGATGTCGGTCACGGCCACCGAGGGGACGACGACGCCGATGACGTATCAGTGGTATCGCGGCGCGAGCGGCGATGTGTCAGCGCCTGTTGGGACCAATTCTACGAGCTTCACCACTCCCGCATTGACCGCGCAAACGAATTACTGGGTACGCGTCTCGTGCGGTGTCTGTAATCCCGCTGATAGTCAGGCAGCGACGATCTCCATTTGCTATTACCCGCAGAATCTCAGTTCACCCGGTGACTTCTACACCACTGTCGGCCAGACGGTGCGGCTATATGCACCCAATGCGGCCGGAAATACCTATCAGTGGTACACGGGAGCCACTGGTGACACGTCGCATCCTTATTCTTCTCCGTACTCCCCCAACATGTACTACGCTGACGTCCTGCCTACGGTGACGACGCAATACTGGGCGCAGATCACGAACGGCGGCTGCATCTCGCGTACGGCCGCGGCGAACGTATATGTCTGTGTTCCGACGTTCACGCAACAACCCGTCAGCGTCACAATCCCGCCCGGATCCTCGACGACACTGAGCGCCTCGGCCAACACCGCCGGCGTAACGTACCAGTGGTATGTAGGCGCCAGCGGCAACACCGCGTCGCCAATCGGCGGGGCGACGGGCCCGAGCGTCACTGTCACCCCCGGCTCCAACGCCAGCTATTGGGCGCGCGCGATCAGCAGTTGCGGACGCACGACCGATTCCGCAACGGCCACTGTCACTCTCTGCTCGCCGCCGGTGATCACTGCACAGCCGATGGCCTCGACTGTCGGGGGCGGCGGCGCGACCGCATCAATGTGGGTCTCTGCCACAGGTTCCAACCTTACATACCAGTGGTACATCGGCAACTCCGGCGACACCTCGAACCCTATCAGCGGCGCGACCGCATCCAACTCGTCCATGTGGATCAGCGCAACGCAAAAGGTCTGGGTGCGCATTACAGGCTCGTGCGGAGCGGTCGACAGCAACGCTACGTTCGCCAGCGTTTATCCGTCCATCTACCAGCAGCCGCCGTCGAGCCTGGTCGTCGGCTACGACACCACCGGCTCGATCTCGCTCTCTGCGTCGGGCAGCTATCTGAGCTACGTCTGGAAAAACTCCCAGACGGGCGCGGTGATCGCAACGACGACCACTCCCACACTCATCACGCCCTCGATTACCACGAACACGTACATCTACTGCCAGGTGATGAGCGGAAATGCCTCCGTCAATGCGAACGAGACCGCGCTGACCGTTTGCTACAACCAGCCCAACGTGACGCTCGTCAACGCACCGAACGGAGCGTGCAGAATGCTTTATACGACCACCAACAGCGCCGATGACTACCAGTGGTACCAGGGAGCACGCGGCGACACATCGCACCTGCTCGGCAGCGGAAGCACCTCGATGACTGTCTGTCCAACCGCTTCAACCCAGTATTGGGTTCGGGCGATCGTCTGGTCGTCGTATCAAGTCGTGTCCTGCTACACCGACAGCAACGCCGTCACCTCGCCGTAAACATGGTCCTCGGCAACGCGGCGAGCCCATCGCCGCGTTGCCTTTTTGATTCTCGGATACTAGTATTTTCTCTTGCTATCGACACCGAAGTCGCGGTCCGGCGCAAAGGGCGATTCCGAAGGTCCGTCCGTTTGCCGCACCGTCAGAAAACCAGGCTCGAGATAATTTGCATGTGCTCTCCTCGTCCACCGAAACGCCAACCGTTTGCGCGGTAGACACGATTGAGGGTGATTTGAAGAGGGTCACGCGAACTGACGTCGCACCTTCGTTGTTTTCGCATCTCCGCAAAACGCCGAAGCGCCATCAACCGCAACGTCGCCGTTTGAAATCACAATGACGCCTTCGCGACGCAGAGAGTTGACACGTACCAGCTACCAGATCGACGAATCAGTGCCCGGCTGTGACAGTCGTGAAGGCGGCGTTGGCAGAGAAGCGACGACATCGGTATCCTCGTCAGCGTGTCTGATCTCCTCCTCCGCATCGCGCGCTGCGAAAACATTGGTCCGGCAAGATGCTCCACATCGCACCCTTGCCACCGCATCGTGACGTCTCAGCCGCCGGCTGAAGAATCCTTTCAGATGCCCGAGCCGTGGAATGGCCGTCTCGCCTCCGCACCGTTGCTCTTTCTGTCGAGCAATCCATCCATCGGCGAAGGAGCGGCCTATCCGATGGGTTCGTGGCGCGACGATGAGATCGAGGATTTCTTTGCGAATCGATTCGGACGCGGGAGGAAAGCCTGGGTCGAGGGTGGAAACCGTGCACTCCTGCTCGACGGCAAGCACGCAAAGGCAAACGCATTCTGGTCGGGGATTCGTCAGCGAGCGATGGAGCTGTTCAACCGCCCTGTTGCTCCGGGACTGGACTATGCACTCACCGAGCTCGTGAGATGCAAGTCGCTCCGAGAGTACGGTGTTCCGGAGGCTGCGCAGGAGTGCACGAGCCGATACCTGATTCCAACCATCGAAGCAGCGGGTGCCGTCGTGATCGTCACCCTTGGCAAGATCGCCGAAGCGCACGCACGTCGCTTGGCGCATTTCGAGGGAGCGGTCTCGCCTCCGAGGATGATTGCTGGGCGTGAACGAGTGATTGCTGTGCTGCCACACCCGAACGCCCACACGAAGCGGAGCTTCGCACAATGCCTGAGCGATGTGCAGATCGGAGTGCTCAGGAATCGTCTTGCGAATTCTCAGATAGCGTCGTGATTCCAGTTCGCTAAACCTTAGAAGAGACCCGAATCCTTGGATGTCGCATTCCGTTTGAAACTTTCCGGCGCTTCGCTCACGACCACGGCCCTCCCGGCGGCCAGGTGTTGTGCGGCGTGAGGGCGTTGCGAGGATGTGCGAGGCATGATCGGTACAACTCCTCGGTACTTATCAGCAAAAGACAGAGGATCTGTAACATACCTTCGAGAGGGCTGCCAACATCGTTGTGCAGGAACATCGGCACTTACGCGTAACTGTCGACACGTTCGCACAGCGAGATCACCCGATCGAACCCCCCGTCACTTCGCCGAGTATGCTCACGATGTCCTTCTCAATCGCCCGGATATCGGGGTCGGGCTCACGCAAAATGGCGGATACAACCAGTATCCGCTAGAATTCGACGCTGACGGATACTCATGGCCTACACTCTTCACCCCCGGTCACTGACGACCCTCTTCTGGGAGATCGAGGCGTTTGCGCTCGCGCAGGAGACGGCCTTCGTCGGAACGCCGGGTAGTGTCTTGAGGCGACGGAACGCCTCGCAATTCGAGTTCTATGCGCATCAGTACTACGACGCCCTCGGAGCAAAGCGGGAGAGATATGTGGCCGGCCCTGTCGGGAGCGAGGCCGACGCCGCGGCAGCGGAACTGACTGCGAGGATTGCCGACGCGAAGCGAATGGCACCGCTCATTCGCCTTCTCGGGCGGGAGGGCTTTCAGTTCGCTGACTCGAGAACGTTTGCCACACTCGCTGCGTTACACAACCATCGATTCTTTGCGGCGGGTGGTCTCCTCGCCGGCTCGCATGCGTACGGCGTGATCCTGAACCGCCTCGGCGTTCGCGCTCCGTCGTATCGGACCGAAGACGTCGATCTCGCCCGAGGAGGACCGCTGGCCTTCGTGAGTCCCCCGAAACATCCGCTCGTCGAGATCCTTCGCGACTCTGGTATCGAGTTCGTCGAGATCCCGCAGCTCGATCCGCGGACGCCTGCGACCTCCTACAAACAGCGTGGACGGTCAACGTTTCAGATCGAGTTGCTCGCGCCCGCCCGAGGAGAGGAGATCGGATCGATGGCCATTCCTGAGTTGCATGCCCACGCGACCACGCTCCCATTCCTCGGGTACCTGCTCAAAGAATCGCAGTTCACAACGGTCCTCGCGCAGGAAGGATCTTGTGCTGTGCGTGTACCGATCCCGGAGCGCTTCGCCATTCACAAGCTGATCGTCTCCGCGTTGCGGCGCGGCGGTGACGCGAAGTTGCTGAAAGACCGCACGCAGGCGATCGTTCTGTGCGCCGCGTTGGGTGACAGCCATCCCGGTGCTCTTGCGGCGGCACGCGATGCGGTTCCGCGCCGTGCGGTCAAATACTTTCGCAGAGCGCTCGTTTCCGTGCGTGAATCGCTGGAAGCGACGCATCCGCGGGCGTGGGAAGAGCTGCGCTCCTAACGCAATACTGCATCACCGCACCAGGTCGCCAGCACGACCCCGCCCGCACCATGAAGAAGTAGTCCTCACGTTTCAGGCTTGACCGGCGTATGAACCGGCGGCACCGGATGGTCAACCGCCTTCTTCTTTGCTTCCTCCTGAATGTGCGCGATCGCTCGATCGAGTTGCGGATCGCGTCCGGCTAACAATGCGGCCGGGTCCTGCTCCACATCGATGTCGGGTACGACGCCGCGGCCTTCGATGATCCAGCCGTCTTTCGGCGACCATGCGCCGTAGTTCGGAATGAAGATCGCGCCGCCGTCGACTAACGGATAGCCGTTCCCGCTGCCGACTTCGCCGCCCCACGAGCGCGAGCCGACGACTGGACCGAGTTTCATTCGCTGGAACGCGTCGCAGAATTCCTCGGCGTTCGAGTAGCTCTGATCGTCGCACATTGCCACGCGGTATCCGGGTGTGGCCCAGCTCGCGCGCGTCCACGACGCGCCATAGCGCGGCTTGAACCAGGTGTGCGGTTTGTCCGCGATCTGCGCGAGCAGGTTTGCGCTGATCCATCCTCCGCCGTTGTTGCGCACGTCGAGAATCACCCCGTCGGAATCGGGGATGTCGGGGTAGTACTGTTTCGCGAATTCCTCGAGACCGCGGTCGCCCATGTTGGGCATGTGCACGTAGACGATTCGCGCGCCGCCGTGTGTTTTCACGTACTCGCGACGGTCGGTGACCCAGTCGTAGTAGCGAAGCCGCGACTCGCTTTTCATCGGACGGACAAGTACGACGCGCACCGGCGCACCCGTCGCAGCCGTGCTCACGCCGAGGGGCACGAGACGATCGGGGGAGCCGACGAGCATCGACTCGACGGGACGCTCGGTGCTGACCGCGTGACCATCGATCGACACGATGAGCTCACCCCGCTTCAATTCGACGCCGGGCGCGAGCAGCGGCGAACGGTTCTCGAGGTCGTACGGATCGCCTGGAAGGATCCGCGCGATACGCCATGCCTTGCCGCTTGCATCGGGCTCGAAGTCGGCGCCGAGCCGGCCCGTCTCTAGGGAAGTGAGCCGGTTGATGTCGCCGCCACCGACATAGCTGTGACCTGTATTGAGCTCAGCGATGAGATCGCCGAGGATGATGTTGAGCTCGGAGCGGTCACCGATGTTCGCAAGCTGCGCTTCGTACTTTTTCTTCGCTGCGGGCCAGTCGGCGCCGCGCATCGCCGGGTCATAGAAGAAGTCGCGCGCGATGCGCCACGTTTCGTCGAACATCTGTTTCCATTCCGACGGCGGATCGATCGCCAGGAGCACGTGATCGAGCGAGATCGCATCCGGCTCCTTGAGCGGCGCGGCGTCGCTCGCCCCGACCGAGAGATCGCTGCCGCTGCGTACCAGGATTTTCTTTCCGTCAGCCGAGACGTCGAACGACGTCATTTTCTCGACGACTGTAACCAGCTCTGCTTTGCGCGGGTCCTTGAGTGGCAGCGCGCGAAGCTGAAGGCGCGCCTCGTCAGGACCCGGATTCGACGTCGACGCCGCGGTATCGATGGTGAGCAGCAACCGTTCTTCGACCGCGGCGATGGACACGTAACGATCGCCCGGGATCGGGACGTCTGCGATCCGGTCCGTGATCCCTTCCAGATCGATTTTCACGGGTGGAAGCGCATCCTTCGCTTCGTCTTTCTTTGCCTGCTCTTTCTTGACGTCCTCTTTCTTCGCTTCCGCGACTCCTTCCTCGTCATCGAGCTTGAGAAACGGAGACTTCGTTCCGGCGGCGAGCGAGATCACGGAGACGCGACTGGTCTTGTCGAAGCCAATGTTCTGATTCTGCAGCGAAACGGCCGGATGGAGCTCGCGCCGCGACAGAAAGTAGAGGTACTTACCAGAAGGATCGAACACCGGCGAATAGGAATCCAGTGAAGGCGATGTGAGTCTCGTCTTCGTTCCGTTCGTAATGTCGTACAGCCAGATCGTCTGATACCAGGTCGGTTCGAGGAATGCGTACGTGAGCCATTTGCCGTCCGGGCTGAAGCGATAGGAATCGACGACGGTGTCGTACGAACCGCCGCGGTCCGCCTGCGCGACGACTGTCGTCTTGCCCGTGCCGGCGTCGACGAGCAGGATGCGCATCTCGCGATCGCTCGTGGCGATGCGTTTCCCGTCCGGCGACCAGACGATGAGACCTAGCGGTCCGACGTGATCTTTCGTCAACTGACGCGCGGCGGCGGCGCCCGATGCCGGTGCGAGCCACACCTGTTCCTCGCCGGAGCGATCGGAGACGAAAGCGATCCACTTGCCGTCGCGCGACCATGCTGGGTATTGCGCGCGTGCTCCCTGCGTTGCCTCGACGACTTGCCACGCGCCCTGACCTGCTGGAAGAGAGACGATCTGTCCACGCGCTTCGACGAGCACGCGCTTGCCCGTCGGGCCGATTGCGGCGCGCTGCAATTGTTCTTTCGCAGCGACGCGGCGCAGGCGCGCATGAATGCGATCCGACGTCAGGCGGATGGGAAGCGCCGTCACGTTCCCTGTTTGTGGATCATAGAGACCGATCCCGTTTCCGTGCTCGAAGACGACACGATGTCCATCCGAGGAGGGGTAGAGCAGATCGTAGTCGTTGAAGTTCGTGACTGCGGCCGCTTTGCCCGTGTCCACGTCGACGCGATAGAGATTCGAGACTCCGGTGCGGTCCGAGGCGACGAACAACTGCCCTGCGGCCCAGACGGGAGTGGTCTCGATCGAGGGCTCGCTCGTCACGCGGCGAAAGGTTTTCGTCGTGAGGTCGGCAAGCCAGACGTCGTCGGCCTGGCCGCCGCGATAGCGCCTCCAGTGCTGCCATTCGGCGCTGATCGGAACGAACGCAACGCGTCGTCCGGAGGCGTCGAGCGCCGCGTGCTCCGCGCGCGGGACCGGCAGCAACTTCGGCAAGCCGCCCCTGTTTTCTGTCGTTGGCACTGGAATGCTCCACAGGCGGTTGTGCCATTCGCCGTTGAGCCGCCGCGAGCGGAAGATGATTTCCTTGCCGTCCGCGCTCCACGCCACGGGACGCACGCTGCGGTCGTTGTCCCATGTCAGGCGTTGCGGCGCGCCACCATCGCGGCTCATGACATAGAGATCCGGACCACCGTCGTATTGACCGGTGAACGCGATTTGCGTTCCATCCGGCGAGAAGAGAGGACTGGTCTCCGTCCCCTCGTGCGTCGTCAATCGCCGCGCCTCGCCATTCGACACCGACGCGATCCACAGGTCCCCCTCGGCCGTGAACGCGATGGTATCGCCGTGGATTGCCGGCCGGCGAAGAAAGGACTCCGACGCATGCGAGGACAAGCCAATGGCGAACAGGAGCAACGCGAGTTGTGTGCGCATGGGCTGATTATATGTTTGCGCGCGCGTCTGATGCGTCATCGCCAGGCCGGCGTTTCGCCGGAACTTCACGACGCGTTTTCACTTTGGGTCAGCCGCTGCGTTCGCGGCAGATGAAACGTCATCGCTTTTCTGCGACCATAAGGAGATGACTGTACGCATCCGTTTCGCCGCCGGCTTTCTTTGCCTGCTCCTGGTTTGCGCCTGCAGCTCGACGCAGCCCTCCGCTCCTTCGCGGGTGGCGATGCCGGCTACCTTCGACGCCTGCACACTTCTCACGCCCACCGACGTCAAAGATGTCCAGGGCGAGGAACCTTCGGAGAGCAAAGCGAGTGACCAGCGCGATGGGAGTCTGATCATTCATCAATGTTTCTTCCGGCTCACAGACTTTTCGAAGTCGGTGAGCATCAGCGCCGGCACTGTTGGGCGCGCCTACTGGGAGCGGATGTTCGCGGAACGGGCGGAGGCGGAGGAAGAGGAGCACGAGCGGGAAGGCCGAGGGAATGCGCGGCGCGAGGTAAGGCGGGTGGGCGACGAGGCCTACTGGCTGCCGACGCCCGTCGGCGGGACGTTGTATGTCCGCCAGGGCGAGAACATGCTCCGCGTCGCCGTCGGTGGCAAGGGCACCGATGCCGAGCGACTGGGGAAAGCGACGGCGCTCGCACGTCGTGCTTTGCCGCGGCTGCCGTAGCCGTCCGGGCCGTCCTTAGACGACGGCATCAGCGGCGCGAGTCCCCCTCGATGCGCTGCACCTCACTAGCGGTGTAACGACCCTCTCCGGGTGAGCTGGCTTCCGTTATGCACCTTGCGATGCTGTTCAGCTTCTTACTGTTGCGTCCGGTGCAACCGGTGCCGCGTAAACATTGAGGGATCAGATGAATAAAGCCCACTCGGCTCTCCTCGGATTGATCGCGTTCGGTCTCCTCCTCTCCACACCACTCCCCGCAGCAACGCCTCCCGGTGGCGCGCTCTCGGAAATTAATCCAACGGTAAACTGGACCGGCGGAATCATGCCCGCCAATCCGGATCTGTTGAACTCGCCTCGTTGTGCGGGAGCCAACGCGAGCAAGTGCGACAACTTCAGTCTCACGATCTCCCCACCATCCGCTGCATTCGGTCCCTACGTGGTGGAGATCAATCTCCTGCCGGTCGGCGACTGGGACGTCGAAGTCTACAGTCCGAACGGCACGTACCTGAAGGGTTCGGGCGCGGGAACCGGTGCAGCCGAATTCGTGCTGCTCGATGCTCCAGCCGCAGGAACGTATCGAGTGGCCGCCTTCCCGTTCTCGCCGGCCGCGGACAGCAATCTCAATAGCTATACAGCCAACGCGCAACTGAAGCACAAAGCACCAAGCGCGCCGGCCAATGGAACGGAAACTGTTGCCTACGGCGACTTCCCCTGCCCCACCGGCCAGACATGCACGACAGGATTCGGCGAGCCGTCGATCGGTGTGAACTGGAAGACCGGCGCGGTCATCTTTGCCGGCGGTGGAACGCTGAAGACGTTCAAGGTCAACTTCAATGACCAGGTCTCGCCCACCGCCGCGACGTGGACGAACGTCGGCGTCAATCAACACATCGCCACCTCGCCGCGTCTTTATGCCGACCCGATCCTCTTCACCGACTCGAAACAGGGCCGCACCTTCGCCGGCCAGTTGGAGGGTCTGACTCCGTTCTGTACGACGGAGTACACGGATGACGATGGAGCGACGTGGATTCCGAGCCAGGGTTCGGGAATCGCCGCGGGCATCGATCACCAGACGTACGGCGGCGGTCCGCTCGCCGCTCCATTGACGCGCGATCCGAATCTGCCGCGGCCTGCGTATCCGAACGGTGTCTACTACTGCGCGCAGAGCAGCGCGGGACCCGCGCAATGCGCGATCAGTCTCGATGGTGGCCAGACCTTCGGTCCCTCGGTGCCGATGTGGACGACCGAATGCGGTGGCCTGCATGGTCACGTCAAAGTCGCGCCGGATGGCACTGCGTACGTTCCGAACAAGAGTTGCACCGGCAGACAGTCGTTCGCGGTTTCTTCAGACAACGGACAGTCGTGGGCGATCCGCATGGTTCCCGGAAGCTCCGGAGGAGACAGCGATCCATCGATCGGAATCGGATCCGACGGTACCGTTTACTTCGGCTTCTGCGACGGCGATGGACATCCGAAGATTGCCGTGACGCACGACAAAGGACTGACGTGGGACAGCTACACGAACGGTGAGAAGTTCACCGACGTCGGGACTCCATTCGGGATCAAGAACTCCGTCTTCGCGTCGGTTGTCGCAGGCGATCCTGACCGCGCGGCGTTCGCATTCCACGGCACTCCGAGTGCCGGCCCGTTCCAGGACGCAAGCTTCACCGGCGTGTGGGATCTGTATGTCGCGCAGACGTACGACGGCGGCAGAACGTGGACGACCGTGAAAGCGTCGCCCGATCCCGTGCAGCGCGGCTGCATCTGGCTCGGAGGTGGATCGAATCCGTGCCGCAATCTTCTCGACTTCTTCGACGCCACGGTCGATGAAGCCGGCCGCGTCGTCGTCGGTTACGCCGACGGCTGCACCGGCGCGTGCGCAACCGATCCAGCCAACAGCGCGAAGTCGGTGTGGGCCACCATCGCCCGGCAGTCGACCGGGAAGAGAATGTTCTCGCAGTTCGACCCGCCGCCGGGGAATCCGGCCGGATCGCTGCAGTTTTCCGCCGCTTCCTATTCAACGAACGAAGGAAGCGGAACGGCGACGATCACCGTCTCGCGTTCCGGAGGCGCGTCGGGAGCGGTCAGCGTCAACTATGCGACATCGAACGGCACCGCCACCGCCGGCAGCGACTACACCGCCGCGAGTGGCACGCTCAATTGGGCCGACGGTGACTCGGCATCGAAGACTTTCACCGTCGCCATTACCGACGATACGCAATCCGAGTCGAGCGAGACGGTGAACGTCACGCTGAGCGCGCCGTCGGGCGGCGCGACGCTCGGTTCCCCATCCTCCGCCGTCCTCACCATCGTCGACAATGACGCTGCCTCGGTTTGCGCTGGTGTGACGGTCGCGACGGATCCCGCCGGCGATCAAACCGGTGGAGCACAGCTCGATGTGCAGTCGCTGAAGATCTCCGAACCGTACACCACGGATGCCGACAAGTCGGTCACGTTCACGCTGAACGTTGCGAACCTCGCATCACCGATCCCGCCGAATGGGATGTGGATCATCGGGTTTACCGCGAACGACACCACCGGCACGGCACGCAACATTTTCGTGCAGATGGACACGACCGGCACGCAAACCCTCGACCCAACGACGCCGGAATTCGATTACGGATACGACGACGGCGGTCAGAACACGACGCAAGGCAACAGCGGCGGCGCGGTGACCGGCTCATTCACGAGCGCCGGTGTCATCACGATGAAGGTGAAAGCGCAGACGTCGATCAGCTTCTCCGATATCACCGGTGCGCATGTATTCGATGTGTCACTCAATCCGGGGATGGTCCTGTCGAACGTTGAGATCCTCAGCCAGACCCTCGTCGGCGCCGTCGGCAACGGCGGGATACTCACGAACGACGCAAGTGCCAACAACGGCGGCACGAGAACGTACACGCTGCGCGGCAACCTGTCGTGCAAGCCGCTCACCGGATCGACGCCCACGACGACCACGCTGACGTCGTCTCTGAATCCATCGAACAGCGGACAGTCCGTTACGTTGACGGCGACGGTCGCACCATCGGCTGCCACCGGCTCCGTCACCTTCAAGGATGGCGCATCCACGCTCGGCACGGGCACGCTGTCCGGCGGCACAGCGACATTCACCACATCGTCGCTGTCGGCCGGATCGCACTCCCTCACCGCGACGTATGGCGGCAACACCACCTACGCGTCCAGCACGTCCGCGTCGATCACACAAACGGTCAATCAGACGCTGGCCGGAACGCCGCGCTTCGACATTCTCACCGCGCCGCCGGGACTCGGCGACGGTTGGGGCGAACCGTCGATCGGCGTCAACTGGCAAAGCGAGAAAGTTTTCAGCAACAGCGCCGGCCCGGTCGCAAACGGCGGCACCCTCATGAGCTTCGGCGGCTTCGGCGGCGGCGCGAACCTCACGAATCTCGGCGCAGCGGCGCTGCGCGTGACGTGCAGCGATTGCCCGTCGCCCGCCGATGCGGTGTGGGAGAAGAGCGCCTCGCTGATCGCCGCAGGTTCGCCGCGCGTTTACGGCGATCCGATTCTCTTCACCGATCACGACACCGGCCGTACGTTCATCTCGCAGCTCTTTGGCCTGACGCCGCTCGGTAGCGGCACGGACTTCACCGACGACGACGGCAAGACCATTCTTCCGACGGTTCCCAGCGGCATCCCGTCCGGCCTCGATCACCAGGCGATCGCCGGCGGTCCGTATCACGCTCCGATCCCCGCGATTCCGCCCGGCACCGTGTATCCAAACGCCGTTTACTATTGTTCTCAGGACCTGATCAACTCCGTCCCGGCGAACTGCTCACTCAGTGTCGACGGCGGTCTGACGTGGGGACCTCCAGTCCCGACCGCGAACACCGGCACGCAATGCGGCGGTGGCATCCATGGTCACGTCAAGGTTGGTCCCGACGGGACAGTATTTGTACCGCACCGTTTCTGCAGCGCCACCGGCACGACGCAGGGTCTCGTGATTTCGAGGACGAATGGCATGACGTGGACCTCGGCGCCGATTCCCGGCACGTCCAACGGTAACTGGGATCCGTCAGTCGGCATCGGCAAGGACGGCGCGATCTACTTCGGCATGGACGGTCAGGATCGTCACGCGCGCATTGCTACGTCGCACGACGGCGGACTGACCTGGAGTGCACCCGTCGATGTCGGCGCAACCTTCAACATCCAATTGACGGCGTTCCCCGCCGTCGTCGCCGGCGACCCCGGCCGCGCCGCGTTCGCATTCCTCGGCACGCCCACCTCCGGCGACGATCAGAGCCCGTCGTTCAGCGGCGAATGGCACCTGTACCTCGCCACGACGTTCGACGGAGGACAAAGCTGGAGCACGAGCGATCTGACGCCTAACGATCCGGTGCAGCGCGGCGCAATCTGCGCAGGCGGTCCGGATTGCACGCCGTCGCTGCGCAACCTCCTCGACTTCTTCGACGCAACGATCGACAAGGAAGGCCGCGTCGTCATCGGTTACGCGGACGGCTGCATCACGCCGCAGTGCATCAACGGCGGTCCGAACGACGCCACTGCGAAGAACGCCATCGCTCGCCAGTCCGGCGGCAAGCGCATGTTCAGCGCATTCGATCCGGTCGAGCCGAGCCTGCCGAAGGCCCCGGCAGTCACCGCGAATCTCATCGGCAATACGAACAAGGTGTCGTGGAGCAAACCCGATCACAGCGGCTCACCGGTCACGAGTTACAAGTTGTACCGGCGCAGCGGCAGCGGCCCGTTCAATCTGCTCGCTGTCACGAGCACGAACAACTATGACGACGCCGCCGCGAACACGAACTACGCGTATCGCGTCACCGCGGTGAACGCGATCGGCGAAGGCCCGTCGTGCGGATTTGCCACGCCTGTGGTTCCGGCCGACTCCTGTCACCTGCCGGGATTGCTCACGATCGACGATCTGAACACCGACGGCAGCGACAACGACAGCGGCCAGAACACCCCGCCCGATGCGCGCGTGAACATTCAGCGGCTCTACGTCGCCGAGCCGGAGCTCTCGGCAGGCGAGGCGAGCAAGCTGGTCTTCACGCTCTACGTCAAACCGTCGGCGACGCTCACCACCGCGCCGCCCAACAGCCAGTGGTTCATCATCTGGAATCGCGCGGTGCCCGATGCAGACTTCGATCGCTTGTACGTGGCGATGAAGTCCGACGCCACCGGCGCGGTCTCGTTCGAGTACGGCAAGTTCGGCGTTCCCACGCCGATCGGCGGTGTGCCCAGCTCGAGTACGAATCAGGCGGTTCGATCCGGCGCCGCCGACAGCGGAAGCTACGACGCGACATCAGGAAAGATCGTGATCACCCTCTCGACCAGCAAGGCCGAGAATGTCATGCCCGGCCAATCCCTCACCGCGCTCAACGCCCGCACCTTCCTCGGACAGCCGGAGCAGGGTCTCAAGAGTCAGTCCGCGGCCTCGGATATCACCGCCAACGGCATCTACACACTCGTTGGCAATTGCGTCAGCAATCACGCGCCGGTCGCTGCGAACGACAGCTACGCCGTCGCAGAGGATGGTGTGTTGAACGTAGCAGCGCCAGGAGTGCTGACGAATGACACCGACGCGGACAACAATCCGCTCACCGCGACGCTCGTCAGCGGCACATCGCACGGCAGCGTCTCGCTCAATGCCAATGGCTCGTTCACGTATACGCCGCTGCCGAACTACAACGGCGCGGACAGCTTCACCTACAAAGCGAGCGACGGCAGCACCAACTCGAACGTCGCGACGGTATCGATTACGGTGACACCGGTGAACGACCCGCCGGTCGCGGCCAACGATGCGTACACGACCGCGGAAGATACGCCGCTGACGGTCAGTGCGCCGGGTGTTCTCTCCAACGACGCGGATATCGATGGCAATGCGCTTTCCGCGGTGCTGGTCACCGGTCCCGCGCACGGCGCGTTGTCGCTCAACGCGAACGGCTCATTCACCTATACACCTGCGTCGAACTACAACGGCGCGGACAGCTTCACCTACAAGGCGAATGACGGCAGCGCCGATTCGAACGTGGCAACCGTGAGCATCACGGTCACCGCAGTGAACGATCCGCCAGTCGCGAACAACGATTCGTACAGCACGAAAGTGAAGACGACGCGCAGTGTTGCTGCACCCGGCGTTCTTGCCAATGACGGCGACGTCGACAGCGCGTCGATGACCGCGCGACTGGTCAGCGGACCGTCGCACGGCACGCTCACATTCAACAGCGATGGCTCGTTCGTCTACACACCTGCGACCAGCTTCCAGGGTGTCGATACATTTACCTACGTCGCGAACGATGGCCAGACCGACTCGAACGTCGCGACGGTCTCCATCACCGTCGACAAGAGTGGTCAGAAGGTGAAGATGACCGGCGCTGGCGAGGTGAGTGTGTTCAATCCCGACGGCACGGCGAGCTTCGGCTTTGATGTCAGCCGTAGTGCCGACGACGCGCCGCCGAGCGGCTCGCTCAATTACCACAACCCCGGCCGCAACCTGACGGTGCAGAGCAACTCGATCACGAGTCTCGACGTCGTCGGAACGAAGGCGACATTCACCGGAACCTGTACGAAGAACGGGGCGCCGTGCACATTCACGGCGACGGTTGAAGACAATGGCAACCCGGGTCGCGGAAACGATCGCTTTACGATCGCGGTCTCGGGAGAGCCCGTCGAAGGCGGCACAGCACCCATCACCTCCGGCAACGTGCAGATCAAGTGAGGACGACCATGAAAAACAAGCTTGGGCTTCTGATCCTTGTAGCGCTGTTCGCGATTCCCGCATACGCGCAACTCGCACCGATTCCGGCCGTCGTCACGGGCGCGGGCGCGGCGGCGTTCGGTCCCGGAGCGGCGCTCAGCGGCGTGTCGCTGTCGACGATGCGCTTCGGCATCGGAGTCGATCTTCCCGGCGACGGCTCGGCCAGCGGCGACTTTCAAGCCACGTTGAACGCTGCGTCGCGCAAGATTATCGTCGAGGGAAAGGCGAGCTCCGGTTCGAAGGGACTCACGGTCACCACCTTCTCCGGCACGTGCTCCCTCGACCTCGGCGACGGATCGGCGATCACGACCGGCGTTCCCTTTACGGTCAGCGTCGCCACGCCGGCGGGCGGAACGCCGACCCTTGCTCTCGTCATCGGAACAACCACGCTCCCCTCGGCGGCTCTCAGTGCCGGAGCGGTGAGGGTGCAGTAGCAGTCAGGATCCGGCGCGCGAGCTCGTGCGCCGGATCCAAACGCAGCGCCGCTTCGGCGTGCGCGTGCGCATCGGTCAGCCGGCCGAGGTGTTGTTCGCACCAGGCGAGATTGGCGAGGCTGTCCGGGTTGTGTCCATCGAGTCGCGCAGCTTCCCCGAATTCGGCTGCAGCTTCCTCGTAGCGCCGGAGAACGAGCAGATCGAGACCGAGGAGTTGGTGCGCGCGTGCGAGGGTGGGAGCTGCGCGCACCGCGCCGCTCTCGCTTTCGACCTGACCCATTCCCCATTCCCGGCCCCGACTTCGGCTTGACTAGCAGTTAGCCGTCTTGACCGTCTTGACCTTCATGACCATCTTGACCAATAATGGCCCTAGGGGGCAGGATGGTCAGAGCACACGAAGAGACAATCAACGTCGCCGAGGCAAAAAAGGGGCTTTCTACCTTGCTGGGGCGCGTCGCTTTTGGCAAGGAGACGATTCTGATCACGAGAAGAGGCCGCCCGATGGCCAGACTCATTCCTCCCGACGATGAACCGGTCCAGCAGGGTCTGGGGACCGTGCGAGGCTGGCTGTCCGACGATGACCCTTTTCTGGCGGCTGTTGAGGAAATCGTCACCGCGCGGGTCCGGCACCGGCCGCGGGCGTTGCGCGGACGATCGGTGAGTCGGAAGCGGTGAGATACCTGCTCGATACCAACGTTCTTTCCGAGGTCATTCGGAAACAACCGAACCGCGGGCTGCTGCAACGGTTGAGCGAAGTTGCGGTGCGAGACGTGGTGACGTCGGCAGTCTGCGTCGCAGAGCTTCGTTATGGAGCGGCCCGCGTTGCGCACGGTGCACGCCTGTGGGAGCGAATTGCCCGTGAGATTCTGAGCCGCATTGACATTCTTCCTCTGGGTGAGGCCGAAGCCGTTCGTGCCGGTGATCTACTTGCAATACTCGAAGCCCATGGCGAGCCGATCGGGGTCGAAGACGTCTGGATCGGTGCAACGGCCCTCGAGCACCGCCTCACGGTCGTCACACGAAATCTGAAACACTTTCGACGGATCCCCGGCCTCGCATCCGAATCGTGGTGGGTGACGAGCGAGGTTTGAGAGTTCTGCTCCTGGGTGAATCCAATGATCACCTTCACGGACAGCGTCGCCACGCCGGCGGGCGGAACGCCGACCCTTGCTCTCGTCATCGGAACTACCACGCTCCCCTCGGCTGCTGTCAGTGCCGGGGCGGTGAGGATGCAGTAGAAGTCAGGATCCGGCGCGCGAGCTCGTGCGCCGGATCCAAACGCAGCGCCGCTTCGGCGTGTGCGTGCGCATCAGGCAGCCGGCCGAGGTGTTGTTCGCACCAGGCGAGACTGGCGAAGGTGTCCGGGTTGCGATCATCGAGCCGCGCCGCTTCTCCGAACTCCGCTGCCGCTTCCTCGTAGCGTCGGAGAACGAGCAGATCGAGACCGAGGAGTTGGTGTGCGCGCGCGAGTGCGGGAGCTATGCGCACTGCGCCGCGAAAAAAAGGTTCAGCAGCGTCGGGCGCGCCGGCTTCACCGGCGAGCTTGCCGGCGTCGAGCCAGGATTCCACGCGCGCGTCCGATGGGAGCGTCAACGTGCGTAGTACTTGCACCGCCCCCGCGCGGTCACCCGAGCGCTGCAGCGCCAGCGCGAGCTCGTAGCCGGCAAGCGACCGATCGAAGCCGTGCTCGATCGCGCGTTGCAGATGCGGAACGGCGTCGCGCGGTCGCCCACCGCCGAGAAAAGCGTGGCCGAGGAGGTATTCGACCTGCGGTTGTGCAGGGCGCAATTGGTTTGCTTTCTCGAGGTGCGTAATCGCCGGATCCGCAAGTCGCGCATTCACGTACTGCGCGCCGACGCGGTCGTGGACGGTCGCTGGAGGGATGTGGTTCTCCAGCGCGAGCGTCGTCCAATGCTCCGCATTCTCGATCTCCCCGCGCGCGGCGAAGTATTCGGCCATGCGCAGCCGTTCCTCGCCGCGGCCGTCATCGAGCGGCAATGGCCAGTTTGCCGCGATGAACAACACGGCGAGAATCGCGACACTCGCAAAGAGCGCGCGCTTGCGATGCGACGTCGCCTCGCGCATCAGCGTGTCGATGCCGGCGCCCGATCCGATCGCGAGCGGCACGTACAACGGCATCTGATAGCGCTCCGTGATGAAGAAGAGAACGATCGACGCCGTGTATGACGGGACGAACGAGAGCCAGATGAGGTACGAAGTGCTCCGCGGGCGAGGGGCGGCGTGAATGAGTCCGAACAGACCGACAGGCACGAGAAGCCACGCCCCGATCACGCAGTACCGGAGCAGTGTTCCGGCGTCGTACGCGTAGAACGTGTAGCTGAAAGGAATCGACAGATGCGCGGCATTGAAGACGCCGTAGGCCTTTCGAGCGAGTAATCGTATCCACTGGAGCGGATGCTGCCCGATCCATCGCCACGTGAGGCCCGTAAAATACGACGACACCTCGGCATCGCTGAGTTGCCGGCCCGTTGCATTCTCCGCCACGCGGTGCGCGTCGCCAGCGAACCCGTCGACGGTCGGACGGATGCCCGGAACCGGATGGAAGTAGCCGGTCGCTCCTTCCCCATTGCCGATATAGAAGTTGATCCCGCCGTGCGAAGAGACGAGCGCCCATTGATGCGCCACGACGACGTTGCGAAGCGTGACCGGCGCCAGTCCTGCCGCGATTCCGAGTAGCAGCACCACGCCGGCAGCGAAGCGCCGCACGAACAGAAGAAGGAGCACGATTGCTGCGGCCGAAACGAGGAGGTTGGGCCGATTCAGCGAAGCGAGGCCGAACGCAAGACCGGCGAAGACATAATGGCGCCGCTGTCCCTGCCGCAGCGCGAGCGTGAGAAACCACAGCGCCGCCGCCGTGAGAACGATATCGATCGACGCCTGAAGGATCAGCGCCTCGTAATAGGTGAAGACGCCGGTCAGCGCTGCCAATACGGCAGCGATCCATGCCGCGCGCCGTCCGAACCATTCACGCGCCGTAATGAAAATCAGCCAGACGGCGACTGTGCCCAGCGCCGCCTGCACGATGCGCGCGGCGGTGAATGATCCCGTCACGGCGTAGACCAGAGCGAGAAAATAGATGTACAGCGGCGAGACGTAATACAGACCAGGCCCGAGGGCGATGTCTCCTGCCACGACTCTCTTCGCCAGTTCGACGTATGCGGTGGTATCGAGGCCGGTGTCCGGTTGCAGCAGCGGGTGCCTGTCGAGCTGCAGCGCGACGCCGATCTTCAACATCAGCACGGCGGCGAGAAAGATGTAAATGCCAGCCTTCGTCACCCGGTGACTCTACACGACCGCCGATCAACCATTCAGGAGTTTGGGAGAGCGGACTCGACGTGCGGAGGAGTGCAGGTTTGAGCCTTCAGAAACCCCGACGAAACGCTACCCGGCTATATCAGGTCTACGAGACGAGGCGGCTTGTTGTCCCCGATCGCATCCGTCAGGAGATCGATCCCAAACCGGAAAATCCGGTCCCTTTTGCAGCGAAATTGAGAGTTACTGCAAACACAATGACTTTGGGTAGCGCATACGGGATTGAACCGTGTTACCGCCGCGAGGAGCAGCGTTCTGAGATCGAACGGCACCCAACCCTCTGACGTCTTCCGGGAAGGAGCGATGGTTGCCGAGGCGCTGTCGAGGAAGCGGAGGTACTCGTCGGTTGTGAGCGCGATTGATGAGAAAGCCGATCGGCGCATGGCGTCGACGTCGGCGGATGTCAGCGCCAGGTCGCCGAAGGGCTCGTGGCCGTCAGGGTTTGACTTCATCGTAGTCGTGCAACAGATCGTAACGGCGGAAGGAGTCCCGGACCTCTTCCAGGTCGACACCTGGAACACGCATCAGGTGCTGAGTGTCCGCCAGATCGCGAAGCCTGCGGCCGGGTTCATTCCGGATGGCCTGGATGCGTACTGCACGGCATCTACCGGGTATCCATCCTGTGCAGCTTGAGGATTCGGCCAGTGATCGGGGTCGAGATCGCGCGCAGATACGCTAGTGCAACGTCGTCAGCAGGAAACGGGGTGAAGCCTGTGAAGTAGGAGTGATAGGCCACCGATTCCGTCAGGACAGTAGGGCTGACGCAGTTGATCCGTATGCCGCGTGGAAGCTCCACGGCGGATGCCTTGACGAAGCCTTCGACCATATGGTTGATGGTCGTACCGATAGTTCCGGCGTGCATGAATTCGTCGGTGAGGACGCCGGAAATCAAAGTGAAGTATCCTTTGTCCGCAATGTGTGGGAGCGCCGCTCGGACCAGGTTGATCTGTCCCATCCCCTTGAACTTCAGGGAGTTCGCCCACTGCTCATCCGTGGTCAGTTCCAGAGGCCCAGGAAACACCTCGCCTGCCGCGTTCGCTACCGCGTCGAACAGACCTATGTGGCTGAATAGATCCTTCAGGCTTTCGATGTCGGAAATGTCGGCGTGCAAGTCGCCGGATGTGCGCCCAACCGTGGACACTTGATGTCCATTCTTTTGCAGCATCTTCGCCACAGCGGACCCAATGGTCCCGGTTCCAACGACGATAATTCTCATGATGCTCTCCTCCATTCGGTTGGCCGCGGCATTGCGTTCAGGCCGCGGCTGCCGCCGGTGACGATGACAACCTTCGAGCATGTGCTTTCAACGGTCATTTCTGCTCCTGGGTGAAATGCGCGGAACTTCGGATTTGCCCAGCTTCGCAAGCTGGTTCAACATGAACTGCGGGGCCACCCGGCTCATGATCTTCAGCAGGTTGCTCTGTCCGGGGCGGATCTCCAGCGTGCCTGCTTCGATTCCGGCAATGGCCAGCTTGGCAAGCGTGGTGACATCCATTGCCTTCTGGCCCTTGGTTTCCCTCTCGAATTCGCCGCGGAACAGCGGCGTTTCCACGCCCGGAGGGGCCAATTCGATCATCGTGACGCCGGTGCCTCTCAACTGGACGCGCAGCGACTTCGAGTATGCGTGCATGGCCGCCTTCGCGGCGCTGTAGATGGGCGCAGCCGGGAACGGCACGAAGGCCAGTCCCGAGGACACATTCACGATGGCTGATCCGGGTCGCATTCTGAGGTGCGGCAGGAACTGCTGCACCATGCGAATGGGGCCACTCAGGTTGATCTCGAGCTCGATCGTCACATCGGTCAACGCGCGCGTCTGGTTGAGATCCAGGTTGCGCATGATGCCGGCGTTGTTGATGAGCACATCGAGTGCCGGGAACTTGGCCAACACGCTGTGGTGCAGTGCTTCGATGGCGGTCGGATCACTGACGTCGCTCTGGATGCCATGCACGCCCGGTAAGGCACTCTTCGTGGCTTCGAGCTTCTTCAGATCGCGCCCAGTGACGATGATTGTGTTTCCACGCTGAAGAAGCTGCCGCGCCAGTTCGAGGCCAATACCGCTGGTACCGCCGGTGATCAAGATGGTCTTGCTCTGAAGCTTCATCGGACATTCCTTTCAGTGTGATGTTTCTTCGTCGTCATCTCGTTAGCGCGGCGCCGGCAAGAAGGACCGCGAAGATCCCGACCACGATCCGAGGCTGGCGATACTCAATGAAGGCACCGCAGATTGCCAACCAGGCGGCGGTTGCAACGAAGCCCAATAGCCAGCCTTGCGGTTCGCGGAAGAAGGGAACGCCGCGCTGGATCAGCAACAGCGCAACGATGGCGAACAGGATCTGTCCAAGCGTGTAGGCACTGTGCAGTCCGTAATACAGCGTGGTCTCGACGGAGGGAGCCCGCTTGCCGCGCCAATACGACGAAACAACGTCAATGCAGAAGTGCAAAGCGCTCGCGAGGAGCAGCCAGCCATAGGCGGTATAGAGAAGAAGTTTTTGCATAGACCTGAGTCCTGCAGGCATGTTAGGTCCAGCACTCTCCAATGGCTAGAAGGCACCGAAACGTTCTATACTTACCAAAAAGAGAGTGTCGATGGTCAAGCACCTTCGATCCACGATCTCTTCGTGAACGATCGGCATCGTCGCTTCTTCCAGAGGCTGCACCGGACGCGGCGCACTGACGAGGTCGGTGGAAACCGCAACTGCGACAACATGGAAATCTACGCGGGCTCTCCGAGCTACCTCATCTCGGCGGGCGGCGCCCCGGCTCCCTTCGCCGTAGACCCGGACCTCCACGCGTTCATCGACCCCGAAGCAGAGGCGGAGCAGCTGGGCGTGGCTGTCACGACCTCCTTCATGCGCACGGGACATCGCGTGAATGACGCGACGAGCGTCATTCAGTTCGGCGAGTTCTCGAAGAACATCAAGAGCGTCTTGGAGTTTAAGATCCTCGGCCAGACGGTGTTCGAGATCAATGCGATCGAACCGAAGAGCGTCGCCAACTATGGAGTCGCCCCCGACTTCGCGTGCGGCCACCAGGTCTGGCTACCGGAATGGGTCAATCGCACGGTCGCCCGGAATCTGGACGGCGCGCCGGTGGACCCGCACGTGTCGGCTGGTTTCAGCTTCATCGACTTGCATATCCCGGGCCCCGGCGGGGACGATGCGCCAGGCGTCTTCCTAGCCATCTATCAACAGACACCGGGCGGCCTCGCACTGCTCGAGGCCTGTGACACGTGGTTGCATGGAGAGGTGACATTCGAGCAGTTCACGCGCGGGGTGCTCGAGCGAAACGGCGCACTCACACTTCAGAGCAATCGTGTGAGCCGCTACGTCACCTCTAGCCTGAACGAAGTCGAGTTCGTGATTTGGAACAAGAGTGGCGACGGACGTGACACCGAGTCGGGCGCCGAGGTGTTAGGCATCAAATATGGCATTAAGGATCGCGGAGACGCCAGAGGCGGCGCCGAGAAGATCACGCCAAGGCTTGTCAACGGGACGATCATGAACAGCTTGGGAGAGGCGGTCGTCGAGATCGCCAACCCAGGGCGCCGGGGCGCGCTCACGCTCGATTTCGGCGACGAGGCGCACCCGCGGCGTCACGATTCAGAAACCGGCGAGTTCGAAGTGGCGGGCTTCAATAACGAGGTGTGGCTGAACTTCGACTATGTCGGACCGACGGAAGGCGACGTGTGCCGGCCGTTCAACACGATTGCTGGAGCGATCGATGCCGTGGCCCAGGGAGGTGTGATTCGGGTCGTCCCCGGCGTCACGCGCGAGAGGGGCGCGATTGGGGGAACCAAGAAGTTCACGCTGTTCGCTCCGATTGGCGGCGTGGCTCTGGGTACGCGCGACGGCAGACCGGCGCTGCCCACCGAGGACGCGGGAGTCATTTCGAATCACGACGTGTGGGTGCAGTTCGACTGGCTGGACTCAGTGTTCACTGATCCCCCGTACCTGTTCAACAACCTGACCGAGGCGATCCAGGCCGTGGCGGATCAGGGACTTGTGCACATCGAGCCTGGAGCCACGCGCGAACGAGGCACTATAGGGAGGGGGAAGCGCTGCACGCTCGTGGCCCCGATTGGCGGCGTCGCCATCGGAGTCCGCCAGTAGTTTAGTTAGCGTCATCGGAGGTGGTTCGGCGAGCGTGACTGGACCAGCAAAGTCGATGTTCATGTCGACAATCTAACTCGCTCCGGTGAAGCAAGCATCACTGCTGAGAGAGTCGCCGCGTGACTGCGCCGAACGGCTGCGGGTGATCGAGGCAGCAGAGCCAAAAGCAAGTGCCCAACTCGCTTTCCTATCGCGCTCGAATCGCGACTCAGGACAAGTCGAGTAGAAATCGAGCTTTGCGGCTCAAACACTTAGCTGGAAACTGGTAGCGCATACGGGATTTGAACCCGATTCCGCGACTTCCTCTCCATCCAATGTAACTCCTGCAACTCCAGCAGAAAGAGACGATTAGCTGGAGACACGCCTGAACCGTGTCCACCGGAATAGCCCTCTCAAATGGGCCTCGGTGGACACGGTTTGAGAGTGATTTTGAGAGTGCAGGAGGCATCGTGATTCGGCTTCTATTTGCGGCGGCTATCGGCCTTTTCGTCCTCAGCCTGCCGATCCACGCCACGTCGGCGGGCGGGGCGTTGCGCCGCTGGGCCGGCTTCTGCTTTGCCGCCGCGCTGGTGCCGTCAATCGTCGTCGGCCTGTTCTTCCCAGACGGGCTCGGTGCCACGTTCGCAGCGCACCCGATCGCAATGTCTTTTGGTCTGCTCGTCGCCATCGCACTCGCGTACGCCGTCTACCGCGCCCGTAAATGGCTCCTCGAAGACCCGAAGAAGAAACAGGTCCGGTTGTCGGAGAAGACGCCGATCGAGCGGTCGCGTCGCCAGCAGGATCTCTTCTCGTGGCTTGCCGAGACTCGGCCCCCGGAGGATCCGCAGCCATGAGTACCTTTGTCCCCTTGTCACCCGCTTGGGCATCGGAGTCGATTGCGACCGCATCGGCGCTAACCCCAACTCCGCATGCCTCATGTCTCTGCGATAGCACGTTCCAAACACCGTACCCGTTTGCTCACCGTCATCCGCAACGCAGCGATCAACGTGGCGATGACAGTCAGTCCTCAGGGCGGCCTCATTATTGTCGACCCTGCGGCGTTCAAACGGCTGACGCGCGCGATCAATCGGTTGATGGACTTCGAAGACGAAGAAAGCGCCTAGATATCTCCTTCGTCGATTGCGGTCGGATCGGTAGCGCAGGAGCGGGTGAACGCGACGAGCGGCCGTCACCGCAGGAACCACGTCAGCGCCTTCGGGCAGATACGAAACGTGTCGCTCGCGCGCATGACACCGGTGGGAACTGCGGGACGGCCGCGCGCACGGCAGGCACACCGGCGGCCCCACCGCCCCGACCGGCGCTTGTCGTGAGCCGCAGGCATGAGGGTGCTCCCCGGCTTGGGAGCAGCACATGAACCTCGTGAAATGGTTCTTGCGAGCTAACCAGGATCGCTTGCGCGCAGCGGCACTTACGTATGAACGGTCGAAGGGAACGGACGTCGCGAAATCTGCTGCGGACGCACAGCGCGACGCGCTTCGTGCGCTCGCCGGACACCACTCCCTGCTGATCGGCGCGTTGATCGGGTCTGGAGACGAGGTTCGCGTCGCGACCGAGATCGTGGATCGCCATAGCGTCGTCGCCGGCGCGACGGGCAGCGGCAAAACACGCGCGCTCCTCGATCGCCTGTTGCGCCGGGTGGAGTTGGGGCTCCACGGCGGCTTTGACTTCGAACTCATCGACCCGAAAACCGAAACCTTCACTGAGATGAAGAAACATCTCGCGGCGCGCTGGCGCGCCGCGGACGGCGCCACGCGCGAGCAGATACGCCAGGCCGTGCACGTCATCGACTGGACGCGCGACAAGATCACGCCGACTGCGCCCTACGACAACAGCGAGGGAGCGATGACCGACGCGTACGCGGCGGAGCTCCATACCCGCGTCACGGTCGAGGCGTCTGACGTCACGTACACGGATTCACTTCGCCAGCTCCTGTTCATGTGGTCGTTCCTCCTCACCGACCTTCGCTTTCCGCCGAACTTCAATTTTGCACTGCGCTTCTTCCGCGATGCGTCCTACCGGGCGCATGTGCTCACGCGTGTGAAGAGTTCCGACGTCCGGCAATACTTCTCCGTCCTTTCGCAAATCAGCGCGCAGCAAACGGTCGACGCGTTCTTGCGCCGTTTGTGGGCGGAGCAGGCATTTCCGGAGTACCGCTATGCGACCGGCGTCCCCCCGGCGCAACTGGACGGACTCGCCCTCCCGAAAGCGCCACGCTGGACACTCGCGAACTTCGGCACGACCAACGCGCAACCGCAGTCGCTCGGGCATGCGCGGTTCCGGTGGCATGTCGTGCGCCGGCTGCTGGCCGCGCCGCGGCGGCACACGCGCACGCCGCTCTGGTTTGTCTTTGAGGAGCTTCCCCAGCTCATCGCGAACTCGCCAGAGGTGACCGACATCTTGATGAATGCGCTGCGGACACTCCGCAGCGTGAACGTCGCACTCATACTCTGCGCGCAGAGTCTCAGCGGCACGCTGTCGAAGTCGACGGTCGAGAACATCCTGCTGAACACGCATAGCTGGTCGATGTTTCAGACGCGTCCCGACGAAGCGGAGCTGCTCTACCCGCATGTGCTGCGCGAGGCCGGAGAAAGCGCCTCGGATGCCGATCGTCGACGCGAGTTTCACCGCCTAATGCAGTCGCTACCGCGGCAAGAGTTTTACTACCTCGCGAAGGGTCAGCCAGCGCTCCGGCTGCGTACGCCACACGTCGAGGATCCTGCGGTCGGTTCAGGGTGCTCCGCCGAAGAACTCCTCGACATCTTCGACCGAGAGATCGCACCCGCCTCGATGATCGGGATGGATGTCGCCGCGCGGTTGATTGCCGAATGGGAAAACGAGGTAGTGACGCAGCAGCAAGTTGCACCTGCCAGCCTGCGGAACTCAGCAAGTCCTCGCTCACCCGTGCAACCGCTCGCCGGGCTGGAGCAGCTGCGGAACATTCTTGGCGGCAAGCCGACGAAAGGAGACCCCTGATGTACTCCCACTGGACGCCAACGAGCCTCGCGCACATGCTTCTCTTGCGCCGGTCTCTGCTTTATTTCCCCCAACGCCCATGCATCTAGAAGTCCCTGCGGTTTTATCCGAAATGACGGAAAGCGGCGAAACGGTAGACATCCGCGAAGAAAGCCACGCTTGGCGAGAACTTCAGCTCGCGGCAAGGGAGGAGTTCGCGGCGACATTGCGTGTCGCGTATCACCCTGCCGAAACTGCGTGCAATTGCCCGGCTCGACTCGTCGCGATCCACCACCCGCGGTACGGACACTTCGCCATTCTCAGCGCCATCCCTGTTACACCGGAGTCAGCTGCCGATCTCACGAGCCGATACTCGACGTTCATCACGCCGCTACTGTGGCGCCTGGAACTTCAGTCAATACGCCGACCCGAGGGGGAGCAGTAAGTGCAGATCGAGCTTTCGTTCGCGTCCCTCCTGCCCGTGGCGGCTGAGTTCACCGTGCCAAATGGTTCGATAGATGCCCGTCTGCGAGTATGCAGCGGTCGTCGTCGACTGACCGGAGGCACGGGAACGGGGCAGCCGTCACGAAGCAGGGGTGTTTGTCTAGCACATTGTAGTTTCAACTCAACACACCTCTTGAGTGAAAGGAGACGCGTCAAACTCTACCTGCGAGCCTACGTTAAGGCGTCTTTACTTACTTTTCATCCCACAACATATGACTACGCACATCGTACGCGTCATCACGCACGACATGACCGGCAATAGCGATACTGGGGTTCCCCCGGAAGCTTGGAACAAACTGGCCGTCGCGCTTGGTCGCCGGTTCGGCGGAGAACTCACGATTCGCGAGCACAGCGACACCAACCCGTCTGCGCTCACGCCACAGTACACCGTGGACATGGCACTTCCCGGCGACGCCCGCCATAAGGTAGTTGACGTCATGCAGATTGCCGACCCACTCATCGATGAAGTGGTCTCTACGTATCTTCACGCCGACAAGACACTCGCCCGGTAGACTAATGTCGTACTCCTTCTCACTCAAGTTCCCCATCGTCCCGCGCCGGCACCTCGGCGCGCGAACAATCCCTGCTGGTGCGCGCGATCATTGCTCGCCGCCTCTCCAGGGCGCTTTTGGAACCGCGCCGGCCGGCCGGGACGATCGGGGATTTTCTGTCACTGACATCTATCTTGAGCCGCCACACCTGCTGCCGTTCAACACACACCCCGCCTGCACTCGATGCCACGCGCATTCTCTAACGGCCCATCCCTATGATTCCTTGGCTCCGCGCGGACGCGCACACCCCCAGTCAGAACGTTCCCATCAGGCCTCGTCTCGCTTCTCGGTTCAGAAGTTTGGTTCGTCAGCTTCTCGTCCTCGTTTCGGAAGAGATGCTCTGGCGCATCATCGTGTTCTATGTCCTTCTGAGCATGCATTATCCCGTGTGACTCAGCGGTCACACGCTCTCCCAACACTGCTGCGGCGGACCGCTGTGTTATTCCGTTTCTCGAAGCGGCTCAAGCGCTTCGGCGTCGGGCTCCTCATGCATCCGCAACAACATGCCGCCACACTCGTGTACCGGTTGAGGATCACGCGCGTGCGCGATCAGCGTGGGCTTGGCGGGCGATGCGGAGCCCGACGTCCGCGGCAATTCATGTGCTCACAGTCCCTTTTCAGTTTGCTGGATAGGAGTAGCTGCGCTCTGCCAATACGCTCAGTCCTGCCACCTCACACCCTGCCCTCATGGATCTCAAATTCGAACTGCCCGTCGCTGACGACGCCGCCTATTCAAAATACGAGCTGGAACTTGTTGCCCTCGGCGATTTTCTTCTCGGCAGCGTCGGACACTACATTCGTATGGACTACGAACGCGCCGAACGGTCACCGTCACTCCGCACCCGGTTCAATCGGACGCATACGTTCTCAATCTCCTTCCTCGACCGCAGTAAGGCAGCCGCTGCGAGCAGGGACATCGCGCGGTACATCCAGAGTCACTTCGGCCGAAAGCCGGTGTTCCCTACGTAGACTCGTGCTTCGGCAGAGGTACGAACTCCAGCCAGCAGGTGCCTCAGCTGGTCGAGCGTCGTCTGCAGCTCCACGTCACTTGGCGCATAGGCGCGCAACTCGATCGTGGCAACAAGCGAACGATGACGCCGGCCAGCCGCGGTACTTCAGAAATATCCGAGCGCGAAAATGAACGCGCTGGAAAAGCATCTTTTGCGACACCTCGGTGTTGCGTTGATGTACGTGGTCGCGGGTCCGGCGCTCGTTTTCGAATGGGTACGGAAGCTCCGGAAGGAGTTGCGCACGATTGAGGTGATCCGCAGCGGGATACTCGTCTGTCCATATTGCGCGCGGGACAACCCGCTGAACCGTATGGCGACCTGTGCGCGGTGCCGCGCGACCGAGCCGGGCTCGGTCCTGCGTTGTTCCTTCTGCAAGGCGATTTTTAAAACCCTCACATGCGACGGCTGTGGCGCAACGCTTCGGATTCTCTCGGCGTCATGAGCAGCCCTGATCTGGAGGTGGCGGCGGGAGAGTTCGCGCAATCCCGTCGCGATCCACGCACGGTACTGCCACTCCCCGACCGCGACTTCGACGCTCTCGCGTTTATCGGACGCTGGTACCAGATCGCGCAATATCAGCTTGAAGGGGCCATCTTTCCCAATCGTTCGCCAACCGTCGCGTCTCGCGCTGTACGACGGCTGCACGCTGCGGGACTGATCGTGGTGGAGCGGTGGAATCGCATCGGCCTCAATCTTCTGCGCCTGACTGCGGCCGGGTGCTCGGCGCTTCTGGAACGCGGTATTGATGAGCGATCAATCTTCCTGCCCAAGAAGGCCGTCGCCTTGAAAGATCTCGCCCATCATCTTTGGATCGTCGATACCGGGCTTATGGTGACCAGTGTCAGCCCCACCATGGAGGTGACCCCTTGCTGGACGCTGCGCCGGCGCTTATCTGCCCTGCGGCCTGCGGCAATCCCGGATGTACTCGCGCTCCGCGCCTCCGTCGATGGCGAGCCCGAGGCGGCGCTCGCCATCGAGGTGGACCTGGGCGGTGAACGGCTGAAAAATGTGCTCGTGCCGAAGCTCGGCGTTCTCCGCGACACGCTGACATCGTGGGCAGCGGGTCAGCCGGCCGCGATCATCGTGCTTACGGTTGGAAATCGCAGGCTTGCCGCGCTCGAAGCAGCGTTGCTTTTGCAGCCGCATCCGGTCCCCATCGTCGTGCTTCCGCTGCCCAAGCAACCGAACCGGCCAGGACTTGCCGCCCTCAGACAAGCGATGCAGTCGGTATTGTGATGGCGAGCTGGACGAGAGACTCGCCGATGAACAATCTTTTGTCCGTTATCCTTCGACGTGGGCATAATTCGCACCTCAGACTTACGAAGGAGGTAGCCCGCAATGGTGAAACTCTTCAACGTCCGGGACTATGGCGCGGTTGGCGACTACGATCCGGTCACGCATACCTTTACTGATGACACGGTCGCCTTTCGGAAGGCGTGGATGGCTGCCATCGCGAGCGCGAAACGTATCAACGTCGGCGAGGGGAACGGCTGGAGCGGACAGGCGGTCGGCATTTACGTCCCGACTGGCTTCTACCATGTTGATGTCTCGTCAGACGTACTCGTCGGCAGCGGGACAGTGGGCGAAGCGATTCGGGGGCTCGACATCTACGGGGATGGACCTCACAACTCCGTCGTCTATCTCGAGGGCGACCAGTATTTCGTCCACAACACGAACGCGTTCGGCTTCTTCAAGTTCCGCTCGATCGGCTTTGTCGGCATCACAGGTAAGGAGCGCTTGATGAAGATGTCCTCAAGCGGAACAGCGCAGGCCGTTGATCGATTCGACGTATTTACATCCAACCTCGGCCAGTTGTACTTCATCGACGGTGGCGCGAACGCCGACTACTGCTCGCATGTTCTCTGCAATGACAATCATTATTCCAAAACAATCGCGTTTATCGAGATCGGAAACCCACAAAGTGTGCAGCACACATTCAGCGCATGCCATGCCCTCACGTATTCGACGTATCTCCTGGTGCATGGCGGCGGGAACATCTTTTGGTATGGCGGCGGCGTGCTCGTGTTTGGAACCGATAAATTTATCAGGCTTGATGATAGCAGTGGAACGGGGATCGGCACGCTAAACGCGATGTACTCCTTTAACGGCATGCATACCGAGTTCCACGATTCCAGCGGTATGCTGTATTGCAACGCGGTGGCGAGGATAGTTTTCCGCGACTGCGATTTCATGGTCCACGAATCGCCGGGGCAAATCGGATTCCAGCTCGATTCTCTCGGCAGTCTCACACTCGATCACTGCGGCTTGGATATGAAGGTCCAGGTCAACTCCAATGAATCAACCTTCGCCAGACCGGACGCGGCGTTCGTGCACGTCAAAGATTGCTACCTCGTTAACTTGCCGGAGAACCTCTTTGCTACTGCGCATCCATTTTTCAACAACGCCGCCGGCCGAGGAAAAGCGAAATTCACGAATTGCCGTGTAACGTCATCGACGGGTGTCTCGCCGCACACCGAATTGGCGGCGGCGGATTGCTACATCAACTACGACGTCGGCTTTGACCACCATACCCGTACGCCGAATGTCATCTGCCTGCAAGGCTCCGCGAATGAGGGGCGCGGATTGCCGAACGCTACACCGTACACGTTCAACATAGCCGCTGCGCGAGCGTTCATCTACATGATAAAGATCGTGACCCGGGTCGAGACACCGCAGAGGTTCGTCGTTAGCGGCCCGGTCGGTCTCAATTTCCTCGCGGTATCGGCGCCGTTTCAACGCTATTCGACGAGCCATTGTGACATCGAGGTCACATCATCAGACAAACTCACAGTGACGAACCTAACCGATGACAACTTTGCGGACGGCTACGTCCTTGTGTTCTATATCTAGCCGGCGCGCGTTGTAGTCAGCTCGAATACCGCTGACGACTATATTCCCACAATAATAGTCGTACTAAGGGATCGGCCCGACGGCGCGATAACGGCATAAAACCGCGGCGCTGGGACAAACACATCTTGTAACCGCATACCGTATCGGGCACACGCCGAATGCACCAAGCACTGATCGGGATTCGCGCGCTATTTGCCGGTTCAAGTCACAGTCAAATGTAATACTTGAATGGTAACGGTGGAATGCCCTCCACTGGGCCTGCCGTGAGTATCTCGCCTATGGCATCGGCGAAGATGAGGGTCACGGGGTCTCCATCGCCGAATACACAACTGTTGTAGTTCAATTTTGTGAGCGCGAGCACATCCGAGAGCACGGTCTCGATATCGCCAGCACCACGACTCACTTCGACCAGGATAGGATTCGGCACCTCGCGGCCAGGGTAGGTTCGGAGCCGCGGGATGTATCCTTTCGTCCAGAGGTACCCTAACGTCGGGCTTTCGACATAGGCGACCCCGCGGAGCGGCGGCATCTTGCCGGTCCGGAAGAGTTTTAGTTCCGACGCTTGGCGAATCCGGACGCCGACGACGTTCGTGTCTGCACCGGCTCCTTCGGTGAATCCCGCCCATTCCTCGTCGCTAAACCTGATGCGGCCGTGGATAAAGAGCTCGCGCGGCGGTCCGCCGGTGAGCTCGCGATACGAAGCGAGAGCCATAGCGACCAGCTCACGCGCTGCGGTTCGGTCAAGGTGGAAGTCTCTTGTGGTGGGTGAGTACCACGGTCCGACAGCGCCGCGGAACACGACGCCATCGCCTGAGTCGAGGAACATTTGGGCGGCACAGCACGAGAAGTGCTCGTTGGCATTGCGGTCATCGCGTTTGAACACCATGCCCACATAGCACACGCCTTCGCGCACGCCATCGAGCTTCCACGGACGTCCGCCCGCCTTATAGAAGACCGAACTTGAAAGCGTCCACGCGATGTCAGATACAACCGCATCGAGGTTGCGCTTCGGCTCACCGCGAGCGTTTAGAAAGTCGCGTGGAGCGATCGTGCTCTCGCGGACGATTTGTGTCGTGATTCGCCGCTCCAGAAGGCGCGCCTTCAGCTGATTGTGGAAGTGGGCATCGTAGCGGTACGACTCCGCAGCCTGATTCATCGAGGCGAAGAGCGACGGCTCTACCAGGAGTCGGTCAGCCTCCCGTTTTGTGAGGCGTGTCTGAGGCTGGACACGCAGGTTCGCCTCAACGATCGATTGTGGCCTGCAGTAGCGGTACACATCGTCCGGCACGACGACTATCCAGAGATCGGGGGCGAATTCTTCGCTCTTCGCTGCCTCGAGGATTGCCGCGGAGAATAACTCCACCGTTTCGTACACCCGCTGATACTTGTCGGCGATATGCAGCCGCCGATCGAGCTCCTTCGCATCGATCGTTCGCGTCAGCACAGGTTGAGGATTCCAAGGAACGCGGAACGCGGCTTCGAAGCCCGGGAAGTGCGGCCGAGCGTTCGGGTTAGCACCCGGCGCTACCGGACGCTGAATCGAGGTGCACCAGCGTTGGAAGCGACCGATTCCGTCTGCGGTGCCGATGACCGCCGCTCGTATGCCGTAAACCTTCTCGCGGTCGAGGGGGCCAAACAGCGTCAGCCCGTCCCGCGGGTCCTCCATCGTCTGGCCATGTTGGAAGAGGAGCCGAGGTTCCGGGATGCGGAGCAGCCGCATCATTGCTCGTCCTCGTCAGATCCACCCTCAACGAATTCCTCAGTGTTCGGGTCTGCGAAGGAGACAGGACTCTGAAACCGGATCGGCGCCGGATTTACGTGCACTTCCTGCGTCGATGACAGCGGCACCACTATCGTTGGGCGACCGTTCGCGAGGAATTGCAGCGTGGCAAGCATGCGATCCCGCCACTGCTCGTTCCACCAGTTCTTGCATTGGCTACGACGCGCACTGTGTAGTTTCGAGGCGCTGTCCCAGATCGTGTGGCCATTGTCCGAAAATGTCACGTGCAACCGCAGCGCGAATACGGGAGAAGGGGCGAGGATCGGGCGCGTAGAAACCGCGAAGTGCCAGAACCGCCGAGGACTCTTCTTCTCACCCACAACCTTCCGGTAGGTCCGCTTACCCTTGAGGTTCACGTAGTCGACCTTGCCGTCGCGCGTCGCACCGAGTGGGAAAAACATCGCGCCGTGCTTCGTCGCCATCTTGTACCGCCATAGCCCCCGAGTCTTCGCGACGCGCTCCCAACCGACGCGGAGAAGGTCAGACACATGATTCCTCGCATGGACCGGTGTGAACTTGTCGACCAACGACCCCTCGGCGAGGTAAGTAGAGAGAGAGAGTGAAACGGACTCCACCAGGAAGTCCTCGCCGCCAGAGAAGAGATCGTCCGAACCTGCGAACGAAATGAGGACGGACCCGCTGCGCGCTGATGGAAACTTCATCGACCATAGTTCGGGAAAGAGGAAGGCATCCTGATCCGGTGGCGGAGTCCCAAACGTGCCTTCTGGAAACAGAGGGCTCGACTCGATCACTGCTGGAGGAGTCGCTCTCATCCGGCCGCGCAACCGGTGAATAAAGATCGTTTCCGGCAACCGGTCTATAGCCACCACATTGGAAATGTAGTCCTCTGGCAAATCAGCCACACCGGCGTCGGAGCCGAACTGCTCTCTCCACCAAGCGGCGACTGAGGAGGCGTTGAAGTCCGGATGTTTCGGGATCCCATCCTCTTCTAGCTTTTTCAGAAGTTTCGCAAGGCCGGCTGCCCACGAGTCACGAAAGAAAATCGAGTTGATCCGCGCCAAGGCGATGTTCGCCTGCCGCGGCGGCAACGAATCTATCGCCAGCGGTATGACGAAGTCCTGCAGTTTCTCGTCTCGCGCAACGTTCTGCCCGACCTGAAGTTCGGCAAGCGGTCCTGGCTTCTGGTTGGACGTTTGAGACAGCACGTAAAGCATCTTCGCTGACCGCGTTCGGATCGCGGTCTCGATGTCAGACCAGAACGCTTCGCCGCCCAGGAGCTTCGTGAGGTCGCACCAGACCGCGTATCCCTCCGCCGCCAGGCGAAGCGCAATCCAGCGAGTGAACTCGTCGTCCTCCGGGGTGGCGTGGCTGATGAAGAGGGTGTCGCGCGTCATGTCCGTCATTCAGGATGGTAGCCGTTAGGTCTTGCCGGCAGATTGATCGCGCAGAGGTGTTTGGCGAGGTGCGCAGGTGGCACCTCGGAGAACGAGTGAATCAGAAGATGCAGGGGTTGCTCCTTCGTCATGACGCCTCGGATGGGAGCCGGGCGAATCCACAGCTTCTCCCCACGCGGCCAGCTGCAACCCGCTCCCAGCTCGGGACGTACGCCTTCATCAGACTCCTGAAGACCCGCCCATGGTTCGGCACGAGGAGATGCAGGAGTTCATGGACGATCACGACTTCTTGGAACGCCTCGTCCTCGCGTAGTAGGTCGGTGCTGAATGTGACCGTCCCCGCCGTCGAACAGGATGCCCATTTTTGCGTCATGCGCTGAATCTGCATGCGCGAGGGGCAAACACCAATTCGGGCCGCCCATGCCTTCGCTTGAGACTTGAAACTCTCCGGCGAGGTCCGACTGCGACGATGAGCGGCAACCATGGCAGTCATCGGGGCTTTCGTGCGATTCGAAGGAGGCTCTCGGCCGTTTCAACCATGGCCTTCTTTCCAACCACCGGGAGAAGATGCTTGTAGAGCTCCGCTTTCAGGAGGCGAAGCTGCCCGGCGTTTTCACGGTATTCCGAGTACGTGTCGAAGACCGTGGCCAGATTACGGGCGAGATTGAGCGCTTGCTCGGCATCAACCTTCGTGCGCTTCAGGACTTGGTACATCGCGAACGTCTGCTCATCCAGCGCGAGCTTTTCGGATTCCGCTTTCGCATCCAGGTACTCGCGCACGAGCTTCTCGAGTTCAGTCACCGCATCGCCGGTGGAAAGCTGCCGGTCGCCGAAGAACTCCAGGACAGCCTGTACGCGCTCACCAATCGGTACGAGGAACGGCTGCTCCTGCCCTTCCTTCGTAGCGGTGTCGACGATAGACCTTCCGAGGTTGATGATCTTCGCCGCGGCCGAGCCATCATCGCGTCGCAGAGCCTTCAGAGCCTCCTCGTCGATCTTCACGATCGGAAGTGCGCTGAAAAAACCTTCTGCGGTAGCGTACTCCCGGACGAGGGTTTCGGTTTTCCTCATAAGGTCCTTCACGAGGCTCACTTGCTTGCCGTACGCGCCGCGAAGGAGGTTGTAGAGGACGGACAGCCCCGCATATTGGTCGATGTAGGGGCGGAGAAAAGCATCGGGCGAAAGGATCTCGTAGAGCGTCTCGATTTCCTTGAAGAAGCTGTAGAAGACTTCGCGCCGCTCCTTCTCGCTGAATCCGTCGATCGCGCGTTCGACAGCCTTATCATCGATCCAGCCACGGCAATACTCCAGGTACGCGGGGGCTTGGGTCGCCATGAGCGATTCGAAGCGCTGCTTGAGCACGTCGATGTTCTGGATGACGGAAGCAACGACATCGGAGTCGAACGAAAGCGCTTTTTGCAGGTTCTCAAAGATGCCGACAAAGTCGAGGACGAAACCGGCTGGCTTTTTCACCGAGCCTTCTTCCTCGTACGGGCGATTCACACGTGCGATCGCTTGCAGGAGGGTGTGATCGCGCATCGGCTTGTCGAGATACATGCAGTACAGCACTGGCGCATCGAATCCCGTGAGGAGTTTCTCGGTGACGATGAGAATCTTCGGCAGCTTGTCGCTCTTCGTGAACGCCTTGCGGAGCTGCTTCTCGGCGTCCTCGTCGATCTTGAATTCGTCGAGAAGCTCGGAGTCGTTATGCGCGGAGGTGTAGACCACTGCGGAGTATTCCGTCGGCAGGTGCTTGTCGAGGGCATGTTTGTAGAGGGCGCATGCCTCGCGATCGACACCGACGAGGAATGCCTTGTATCCCAGCGGCTCGACGTTCTCCTTGAAGTGCTGCGCGACGAATGCTGCAGCCTTCTCGACTCGGTCAGCGGCCTTCAGGAACGTCTTCAGGTTCACGGCGCGATCGAGGATCTTGTTCAGCTCCTCGATGTCCGATACGCCCTCAGTTTCGGTGAGTGCGAGGAACTCCTTTTCGAGCCTTTCCTCTGGGACAAGCATCTCATTCGGAGCGAGCGTGTAGTGAATCGGCAGCGTTGTGCCGTCGGCGATGGACTCCGCGATCGAGTACTTGTCGAGGTAGCCTTTGGGGTCGTCGACGCCGAAGACCTTGAACGTGCCCTTCCCGTGTGCAGTCTTGTCGATTGGCGTCCCGGTGAACCCGATGTACGTGGCGTTTGGGATCGCAGCAACAAGGTAGTTGCCGAGGTCACCACCGGTGGTTCGGTGCGCTTCGTCGACCAGGACGAAGATGTTTTCGCGTGTCGAAAGGTTCGCGTCAGCCCCTTCGAACTTGTGAACCATGGCGACGATGAGGCCGCGGTAGTCGTGGTGCAGGAGTTCGCGCAGCCGCTTCTTTGAGGTGGCCTGCTCATACGGAAGGCCGTAGGCCGTCAGGTTCTGGAAGAGTTGTCCCTCAAGCTCGTTCCTGTCGACGAGCATGACAACGGTCGGTTTCTCATTCCGCAGCGCGGGGTGATCGAGGATCTGCTCAGCCGCGGTGATCATCGTGAAGGTCTTGCCGGAACCCTGGGTATGCCAGATGAGGCCATGACGCTTCTCGGGATCGAGGGCGCGATCGACGACCCTTTCGACGGCGCGGGTCTGATGCTGGCGCAGAACGATCTTTCTCAGTTCGTCGTCCCGTTTGTAGAAGATGATCCAATCGCGAAGGAGCTTGAGGAAACGTTCGCGCCCAAAGAAGCGCTTTACCTTCCGCTCGAAGTTCCCTTCTTCCTCGTCCTTCCAGTTGAAGAGGTTCTTCCGGTCGAGATTCCAGGTGACGCCGTAGAAGAAATCAACCAGCCGCGTCACGTCGAAGACCTGCGGCGCGGTGAGAAGTTCCGGTGTCTCGCGGTGGTAGCGGCGCACCTGATCGATACCCACGTCGATGGCATCACTCTTCGTGGCACCCTTCGCTTCGACCAGCGCGACCGGGATGCCATTCAGCGCAAACATCACGTCGGCGCGGTTTGCGTGCTGGCCGTTGGTGTATTTCCATTCGTCGGTAACGTGAAAAGCGTTGTGTGCAAGATGGTCGTAGTCGACCAGCATCACGTTGCGGTGACGCTTCTCGGCTGCCTCATAGATGGTGCGTTCTCCGCGGAGCCACGCCAGGACCTCAGCGTTCCCCTCGATATTCGTCCGTACGCTCTCGATACGGCCAATGACCTCGCCGACATTCTCGGGAGTGACGACGCCCGGGTTGAACTCTAAGAGCTTCCGTTCAAGGGTCTTGTATAGAAGCGTTCCGCTTTCGCCACCGCGTTCGGTGATTGCTTCGTCGCGCGAGAGGATGGTCCAACCGACGTCGCCCGCGTACCGGATGAGTGGGTCTTGTAATCCGAAGCGTTCGTTTCCGAGGCTAGGCATGGGCGTTGGGTTGGTTTTCGAGAAGTGGTGTGACGCGGAGCTGGCCCGATAGTAGTTGCCGGATCAGGACGGCGAACGACTCTCGGAGGGTCGCAAGACGCTTTGAGGCGACATCGATTCGCGAATCGACCGTAGCAAACAGTTCGCACATCGCCTTCTGCTCCTCCATTGGCGGAACTGCAATCAGCGTCCGCTCGATTGTGCCTTGGTCGATTTTCGGCATGCTAGTAGCGGCGCCAGAGCAGTGTCTTTGAAAATAGGCTCGCACATATGGAGTCAAAAGCCATTCGGCGAGGACGGCAGGAATCATGCGGTCATCGATGCGTACGCGAATAAGTAGATCGGGGAATATCGCAAATGCTGATGGTCCTCGATAAAGCGCGGCGAGTCCAACCATCTCGAACGTATTGGCCCGCTCGATGAAGATATCGCCAGGCTGCAGCCACAGATTAGCAACTCTTGTGGCGTCCGCTGATGTGATCTTAGTATTCCGAATCGAAAAGTCGCGCTTCGTTACAGCTGTCAACGTTAGTGTCCGGATACCGCTGCCTGAGGGTACCGCAGGTGCGGAATGACCGTTCCGAAGTGGCTCGCGAAGTAGGTGGCGGAGTTCAAGCACATCCCAGTCATTGGGAATCTCACCTACCGCCGTGGCTTTCACGCCCCTACCTCGGACGCCCTCGCGGAACACCCTCGCCACAGTAGCTGACTTCAATTCACATAGAACAGCGAGGCGCTTCTGTTCGACTCGAATCGCATCGCGCAACCTGGATAGTATGGAGGCGATGGTCTGTTGCTCAGCCAAGGACGGAAGCGTGATTCGGAACCCGCGGAGCCTGCTTGCGCTAATGTTCGATTGGCTGACGCCGCGACTTGCGAGGTTCTTCAACGCAGATTGCGAGTCGGAGGAGTTCAGGTAATAGGCTACGTACTCTGGATCAGCGATTGAGGTGTCTACGCGAAGCCGAATGAGGTACGAAGCAAAAACCGCGGACCGATCCTCTCGCAGGATCGCGGTACGACCGACGAGATCGTGACTATTCGTTCGGTTGAACAGAATGTCGCCTGGGAAGAGTCGGAACGTCTTAAAGGAATTGTGATCAAGTTCCACGAATTGCAGGTCGCGAAACGTGACCTCACCTTCGTCCTGGCAGTTCATTCGGAGGATCGGATAGGTTCCGGTTCGGTTCCCGCGAACAGATAAACCGTATTGACTGAGAACCAGAAGTTCTCCCATGTCGACGACCCGCCAGTGCGGTGGCAAGTCCTGCTCGGAGGCAACAGGTCGCAATGAGGACTTAAGATTCATGGCCACGCTTCCCTGATGAGAAGCCGAGTTTGTCGAACTTTCGGCGAAGTTCCGCGTCCAACGTGCCCGCCTCGGATGCGAGTATGGCCAGATCATCAAGAATCGCCTGAAAGTCTCGGTGGTCAGCGGCGATGCCCGCGTTGATGTACCTCGAGGGGGAGATATTGAAATCGTTCGCGGCGATAAGCTTCGTTTCTACGACTGCCGTGAATCGCTCGATGTCCATTCCATCGCGAAGAGCCGTCGCGATCTTCGCGATACCTGACTCGGTCAGGTAGTTCTTGGGGCGGCCTTTTTCGAACTCGCCACTTGCATTGATTAGGACGACTTTCCCAAGTCTGTCCTTTGGCTTCGAACGATTGAGGACGATGATGAGCCCCGCAGCTGTGGTGTTATAGAAGAGGTTGTCAGGAAGAAGAACCACGCCTTCGATCCAGTCGTGCTCGACGAACGCCTTTCGGATCGTTTTCTCCTTGTTGTCGCCCTGGTTGCCGCTCCCGCGACTGGCCGCACCCGTATCGAGGACAACCGCAGCCCTGCCCGTGTCGTTGAGTGATGCGACCGTGTGCTGGAGCCAGGCCCAGTCGGCACCCGATGCGGGCGCGTAGCCGGTGGAGAAGCGCTCGTACGGATCGCTCTCGTAGATGGCGGGGTCGATGTTGTCCTGGTTCCACATCGGGTTTGCCACGACGACGTCAAAGCGCCGGAGGCGCGATCCGTCGAGGAACTTCGGGTTCGTGATCGTGTTCCCACGAACGATCTCTCCCTCCATGTCATGGAGGACCATGTTCATGCGCGCGATTGCGAAGCTTGATCCCGTGAGTTCTTGGCCGTGGAGTTTTAGCGGGCGTTTCACATTCTTCTCGCGCTGGAGGAGCCGCAGCTCGCATTTGATGAGGAGTCCCGCAGAGCCGCAGGCGTAGTCGTAGATGTCCTCGCCCTGCCGCGGTTCGACGAGATGGGCAATCAGCCAGCCGACCTCCTTCGGCGTGAAGAATTCACCCGCACTCTGGCCTTGCCCCTCAGCGAACTTGCGAAGGAGGTACTCGTATGCGCGCCCGAGGAAGTCGGACTCGACATCCTTAAGACCGAGACGGTAGCGCGGTTCGCTGAACAGCTCGATGATTCTGTGGAGCGCCTCGTCGCTCACTTCACGCTCACCGTTTCGGGTCTCGTTGAAGTCGACGATATCTACGACCCCCTGGAGGCTGGGGTTTGCGCGGGCAACAGCGCGGACTGCATTCGTCAGACGCTCGCCGAGCGTCTTCGGTGCCTTGCCCGCGAGCCAGTCGATCTGCTTTCGTCCGGCGAGAACAGGCCAGGTGGCGACTTCAGGGATGAAGAAGCGGACGAGCGAGTGATCTTCGTCGAGGATGGACGCCGCCGTGTCCACGTCGCCGTATACATCTGCCAACCGCGCAACCTCATCCTCGAAGACGTCTGAGAGCCGCTTCAAGAAGAGGAGCGGCAAGATGTAATCCTTAAACTTTGGTGCGTCTTTCTCACCGCGAATGGAGCAGGCCGCCTTCCAAAGCATGCCTTCCATCGATTTCGTGTCGAGCGTCGTGGCGTCGGTCGGGAGGGCGGTATCCGCGGAACGAGCACGACGTCGGCCCCGCTTCGGCGCGGCCTCCAGCGTCGGTTCTTGGCCGCCGTCGATCTCGTCGGCGAGGGCCGCCAAGTCGGGCGTCTTCGTACGGACCAGCTCGGCGAGGGCGTGCCGGGCGCGCGCGTCCGGTTGCGTCTTGCCGTTCTCCCAGCGATTAACAGTCGGGAAGGAGACCTTGAGTGTTCGGGCGAGCTTCTCCTGCGTCAGCCCGAGGGCGTGGCGGGCCTGCTTAATGAGGGCCGATGTGTCTCTGGTGCTATTTGGCATCTGCCAATATGTTATATCATATGCTATATCACAACAAGGCGCACTCAGACGACATGGCAGACATTCCTCCCGTCACCTTCGACCCCCGCCAAGCGCGGATTTACGAGCAGCTTGTCCGGCTTGGCCCCGTCACAGCGGCGTACTTTGCCGACGCCTGCCGCATGTTTCAGGATCTCGTGCCGTTGGAATCGGCCGGAGCCGTGGCCGCTCACCTTCTCCGCGAATTGAAGGGCTCGGTCAAGGATGTGCTCTATCCCGACGAGAAGAAGGATCAGAAAAAGAAAAAGAAGGAAGCGAAGAAAGCGGGAGGTAGTGGCGCTGAGGACAAGAAGGATAGCGACCGACGCGCGATAGTCACGATCGCCGAGCGGTACGGGCTTCCCTCCGACCATGAAGCGATCGAGCTGTGGTCGAACCTTCGCCTCGATAAGTTCGCGCATCGCGGCGGCCTCGGTTCGGCGCCTCAGCTCACTGACGTGCGGCGCGCATGGGATGAGCTGCAGATCGTGCTGTCAGTCCTCCTCGACGCGCTCGATAGCGCCTACACAGTCATCTACCAGCGGATCGACCAGCTCGTGGCGATCGCCGAGCCGACCGAGGATGATCTCAACGAGCTGCTGCAGAAGATCCCGCACAACCCGAATACGCTCGGCTACTTTTTCTCGAAGGTGAACGGGCGCGGATGGTTCGATCGGCTGCGCGGATCGTCGATGTTCGATCGACCACCGGCGGGCGGCTACTGGCCGCAGGCACAGTATCTCCAACGCGTCGCCGCCGAGTATCCCGACGAGGTTGCGCCGATCCTCGAAAACGCGGCCGAGACGTGGAGCTACTTCACGCAGCACCAGATCCTCGAAGCGCTGCAGTCGCTCGCGCCGGCCGCCGCGGGCCGAATCGTGAAGGTGATCGCGAAGAGTGTGATGACGGCGACCGGACATGACACATTTCTCGCGGACGATCTGGCGAAGCGTACGGCCACGATAGGAAAGACGGAGCCTGAGGCGGCGCTCGCTGTCTTCGCGACGCTGCTCGCGCTGAAACCCGAGGCCGAGGAACCGCGCGGCGGATACTTCGGCGCGCGGGAGTTGAAGTCGCCCCTCGAATACCACACCTACAGCGGCATCGTGGGCGAGCCGCTGCACGTAATGACGGAGGCCGCGCCCCGAAAGACCCTCGACATGCTCCTCACGGTCCTCGATGAGGCGCTCGCAGCGGTGTACACGAAGGCGAAGTCGGACGACTCCTCGAAGGGCTGGATGCCGGCCATCGAGCCGCACGAGCAAAATGACTATCACTACGAGCCGTTGCCGCGACTCGCCGAGGCGGTGCGCGACGCCGCCGAGGCGGCGATCACCGCCGATCCGGCAACGCTGCAAACCATCACCGACGAGCTGCAGGCGCGCGGATGGCAGTCGCTTGAGCGTCTTCGCTTGCATCTGCTCGCGAAGTTCGGCGACCCGTGCGATCCGTTCGTGCAGGCGGCGGTCCTCGATGAGGAGCAGTTCTTCGACTACGACCTGCGCCATGAATACGGCGCGCTCGTGAGGTGCTTGTTCCCTGCTCTTCGCGCCGAGGAGCAAGCACGCCTAATCGCGTGGATTAAGGAAGGTCCGCGCGATGTCCCCGAGCAGCTCGACCAGGAGGATCGCGAGTACTTGCGCAAGTCCTGGGCGCACCTGCGGCTCTCATGGATTCGCGAGCACCTCACGGGCGAAGATCTCGCGCGTCTCGAAGAACTCGACGGCGAATTCGGCGCGTCCGAGGAGAGCGCGGAGTTCTCGGGCTTCATGAGCGGGGGGGTCTGGGGACCGACGAGTCCGAAGAACGATGACGAGCTAAAGGCGCTCACGGTCCCAGAGCTGGTCGAATATCTACACAAGTGGCAGCCTTCGGGCGAGCATCAGTTCGCACGCTTCTCCCCTACGCGCGAGGGCCTCGCGCGCCAACTGCAACCGATCGTCAAGACGCGAGCCCTGGAGTTCGCGGCGGCCGCGGAGTCGTTCATCGGGCTCGACCCGACGTACGTACGCGTCATCATCGCGGGGCTTGAGGATGCGGTGAAAGAGAACGTCTGCATGGACTGGCGCTCCGCACTCGCGCTATGTGCGTGGGCGGTGGAACAAGAGCGTGCGATCCCTGGCCGTAACCAGAAGGGCTTCGACGACGATCCGGACTGGAGTTGGACGTGGGCGGCGATCGCGCGGCTGCTGCGGTCCGGCTTCTTGGCGAAGGACGATGCCGCCCTCCCGATCGCGCTCCGCGAGATGGTGTGGCGCGTGCTCGCGCCCATCACGAATGATCCCGACCCCGACACCGAGCGGGAGAAGGAAGACCGCGATCCCTACTCCGTCGCCATCAACTCGACGCGCGGCGTTGCAATGGAAGCGGTCATGCGGTACGCGATGTGGGTGCGGCAGGGGTATTGGTTGCCCGAGGGTGTAACGGGCTTCTCCGACATGCCTGAAGTCGAAGAGGTAGTGACGCTCCACCTCGATCCAGACGTCGACGTGTCCCGCGCAATCCGCGCGGTGTACGGCGAATTCCTCTTTGCGCTGTTCCGCATGAGCCGAGAGTGGTTCACGAAGCACGTCGATGATCTATTTCCCACCGAGCGACCGGATCTCGCTGACGCTGTTCTCCATGCCTATCTCGCGTGGGGACGCTGGATGACCCCGGAGTTCAATGCGGTGATGGCGCCGGAGTTTCAGCGTGCGATCGCCGCCTTTCCCGCGGCGAGCGCGGATGAGGAGAAGACGCCTGCGCACGTGTCGAACGTGGGCCAACGCGTCGTCGCGATGTACATGCATGAAGAAATCGAGCTGACGGAGGACTCGCTCGTCGCCCGATTCTTCGCCCTCGCGGACGAAAAGACCCGCGCGCATGTCATCTCCCTTGTCCCGAGTTTCGTCGATCACGCCGACCAAGGCGACAGGCCGAAGATGCTGGAGCGTGCCATCGCTTTCTGGCAATGGCGTCTCGCGACGAGCAGCGATACCGACCTGCGCGGTTTCGGACGCTGGATGGAATCGGACCACTTCGACGCGGCTTGGCGGCTCGCGCAGCTCCGACAAGTCCTTGAACGTGTCGGTATCGTCAACATGGACTATCAGATCGTTGGCACGCTAGGGGGTTTCGCTACGGATTTCCCCGCAGAGACGCTACATTGCGTCCGACTCCTCGTTGGCGCGGGCATGGATGGAATGAAGGTCCACGCGCTCATGTACCGCGGAGACCTACGGAAGATTCTCCGCGCAGCCCTCGCGTCGGAGGATGACGAGCTGCGGAAGGAGGCTGCCGCTTTCGCAAACAAGCTTGTGGCCCGCGGTTTCAATCAGTTCCGCGACGTGCTCGATCCGAATTCGCAGCCTCCCACCGATTCTGACGAGGAATGAGCATGTCGAGGACACGAGAGATCGAACGGGTCGCGGCGGAATTCGCGTCGATCCCGTTCGTGAGCGAGACGGTCTTTCCGAACCCGCACTTCACGAAACGAGGCCTTGAGAAGGAAGCGTGCGATCTCCTCATCGTTCTTCGTGGTGAAGCGATCGTCGTCCAGATGAAGAACCAGGAGGACCCCGCCTCGCGATCGGCAGAGAAAGTGGCGAGCTGGGTCCAAAAACAAGCCGAGGCGGCCTACGGTCAACTGCGCGGCGCAATTCGGATGATGGCTCGCGAGTCGATGTGGTGCGTGCATCCACGGCGCGGTCGCGTGGACTTCGCGGCGGCTGGGTTTCATGTTCTTCACGGCCTCGTCCTTATTGAGTCGGTCGGGCAGCGTGTCGAGCTTCCGCCCTCTCTTCCGTTGGAGGTGGATGGCGTACCTGTGACGTATATCGACACAAATGATTTGCTCAACATCGTGCAGCAGCTGCGATCCTTCCCCGATGTTCGGAGCTACCTGTCGAGGCGAACCTCGCTGGGTGATGACGTCCGGCGGTACGTTGGAGGCGAGCGCGCGATCTTCGAGCACTACTGCCTCGCAGATGAGAGCTTCAACCACTGGACATCATATGCGGACGCGCTCACGGCGTCAGAAGCGGACCGTGAGAAACGCGCAGCGGCGTTTCTCGCTAAGCAGGAGCGGGATCGATCCGCGACCTTCGTTGAGTATGTCGCGGATGCGCTCGCGACACGGCTGCCAAACTATAAAGAAGGACTCGATGCCGCCACGGTTGCGCTCTACGACAACGATGCCTCTCGGCGGCGATACCTCGAAATGCAAGAAATCCTCTGCGATCTCTCGCGCGTCGGGCGGCGCGCGCTCGGCGAAGCCATGCTGACGACGTTCCCTCCTCCGGGAGTCGCGGCCTCTGCATCATTCAGTTGTCGAGCGATTTGGTTAGACGAAAAGCCAGCATTCTTGTTTCTGCCGGCGGCAGCTTCCGGTTTGGAACGCGAAGTCGTAGTCCGGCGGACGGTAGCTTCTCTTCAAGGGGCTCTCGCGCACTTTTCTCGACCAGCAGGCATGGCAATCGTGGATCGAGACGGCGTCTCCTTCGATGTCATCCTCATATCGTCATTCACCGCGACCGAATCCGATCGGGAAATCGGTGCTGAGTTGTTCGGAAGTCTTCGGGTGAGTCACGAACGTCGACGATCGATGTGAGTCGACCTGCGGCAGCCCCCCAGTTCTCGCGAAGAGGCCGCAGATAACCAGCCCTCACTCCTCCGTCACGAGAACGTAAAGAGAGGGCTTGGTTTGGAACGAGGGACGACGATCGTAAGAGACCGAGTAGCGCGGCTCATCGCGACGTAAAGAAGACGCCGACCGGCAGGGGTATCTGGAAACCGTGTCGCGTCGCAAGGAACGATCATGACGTTGGGGCACTCAAGGCCCTTTGCCTTATGTACCGTGCTAATGGCCTTGCCGGGTGGCATCGCGCGGTTTCCAGTTCGCCTCCGCGCAATTTCGGCGAATCCCTCATCACAGTCAGCAAAGTCGCCCAACGAAACCGCCTCACGATACTCCCGGCGGTGGTCGATCTTTACGCACCGAAACGCAGCGTCTGATTGGGTAAACTCGGCTAGTGTGCGCAATGCTTTCGCCACGCCTCGATGGTCGGGTTCATTAACCAAGAACGTGCCCAGTACCTGAAGACGAGCGGGCATTCCTTTTCGCTTCGCGGCACATCCCTCCGCGACGTCGGCGATAAACCTGTTACCGAACATAGAACGAGAGAAGCCGGTGCACACGGTTTCGACGAAGTTTACGAGCGCCGTAGCGATTGGCTCGGGGTTACCGACGTTTCGCCGAACTTCATCGGCGAGCCGACTTAGTCCGTCTCGAACATGCCCCTCCCATATCGGGACTCTACGGTTAAAAAAGGCGTTCAGCGCTTCGACAGTCGACTTGTGCGCGGTCAGGACGAGCAGTTTGTCGGCCGCTTGTGCGGCGTCGTCAATGGGCACACGATCCTGCTTCCCGACGCTGTAGCCGAGGGGGTGGCTCGACAGATTATCCGCCCGAAGAATATCAATGCCTGCGGGCAGATCACTTGCGAGGTTCAGTCGACCGCCATCGCGCAGGAGTGCTCGGGCGCTCAGTATCCACTGCCCAAGCGGTGTCGATTGACTCCACCTATGCGGTGTGTCGAGCTCCTCAGATGCACCAGCCTCGGTCTTCAGCTCATTCCATCGTTGAAGGTCGGCGTCCGCTGTTTTCTTCGTAGCGTAAATATTCTGCATCGGGTCACCGAAGAAACGGAGGGAGGCGCCTGCGCGGTAAAGGGCCATCGTCACATCGTGCTGGTCGCTACTCGCATCTTGATGCTCATCGCAGATAACGATGGGATAGCGGCGGGCGAGCATCCCCTTGATAGCTGGCGCAATCTTGAGGAGTGCGGCAACCTTCGCCGCGACCGTCGCGTAGCCGTCTTTCTCGGATTGCGCCCACCGGCCAGGATCGGGAGGAAGCTCAAGCAGTTGGTGATACGCCGCAGCTATTGCCACAATGAGGCTGTCGATCGTTCGGACATCGACACGATCGCGCAGTTGAGGCGTCCGGCTTACGAAAACGTCGACGGCCGCGTGGGTATGAGCAACGATGAGCACTCGACCACGTGAGAGGGTACTCGCCGCGTCGGCTGCATACTCGGCGGCCTGGTGGGTCTTTCCGCACCCAGCCGGCGCCTCGACCACCACCAGCGGATGCGAAGACCGCAACGCCGCTCCAACCGAATCATCGCTCATGCTTGCACAGGTGTGTTGCCTTGCGGTGTCACGATCAAACGGATGGCCTCCACGAAGGGGGATAAGACTGGTTCGAGGATTGGCCAAAGCCCGAGCTGGAGCACCTTCGCTTCGAGCTCCAGGCCGCCGTCGTACGATTTAAACCAGTGATCAGCGTGCTTTCTCCACGCCTTCTTGTCGGAGCTGCTTAGATCTGTCCGATCGTCCGGGGTCGCTCCTGTTGCTGCCGCGATGACGAGCGTCTTTAGATCGCCTGCGGTTGCTCGGATAGTGGCGAAATCCTTCTCGGCGAGCCCAAGCCGGTCCGCAAGCGTGCGGAGACGGTCGCCCGCCTCTCCGTCAGGTGGCGTGATGAACTGTTCGAGCTTGTCGTCGTCAAGCAATTCGACGATATTCTTCTCGATACACCCCGAGGACCAGCGGAACAACCGAGTACCCATTTCCTCATGGACGCGCGCCCACCGATCCGGTGCTCGGCCTTCTTCGTCTGCAAATCCACCGAACAGAAGACCGCTGCGCGAAAGGCCCTCAAGAATTGAAAGAGTGCTGTCATTGCCGCCGCCATCGCTCACGACGAGGCCGTAGTCGAGAAGGTCGGCCGCAAGGTGCCGTCGAAGCAACGCCTCCACAAAGCCAACCTCGGTCGCTCCCTCCGCGATGATGCCTGCGCGCGCCAAGTACGCTTCAGGATCTTTCAGCCGATGCGCGGCGCCACTCTCTACCAAACGTCCGACCGACGACTTCGCGTCCATGTACCAGAGGGTTGCCTCCGTCGCCGCCCGTAGAGCAACCGGGCTATGGGTCGTCAGGAATACCTGTGACGGACGACGCTGCAGTTCGGAAACGACAGCGCGCTGGCGGTATGGCTCGAGCCCACGTTCAACCTCGTCGACGACGATGATGGGGTGCTCGCCTTGTCGAATGCCGGCAATCTCGAGCGCCGCCAATCGACGGGTTCCGGAGCCCCAGCTCGCGAGCGGTAACTGAGTACCGTCCTTCCCTGCAGTGAGTCCGATGAGCGCATTGAGAGACATGCCCGGTCCGCCCATAAGCCCCAGGTTCAGGTCTTTTGGTAAAGCCCTCTTCTCAAAGGCAGTGTCCACGTCCTTCAGACGTTCTCGGGCATCTTCCTTAAGCTCCCCGGTTATGTCGGCGCCGGCAAGCTTCTGTCCGAGACGTGCTCGAAGGTTCTTGTCTCCAAGAAGCCGGTCAAGAGCAGAGCCTTGAACGAGGCGTAGATCGCGATCGTTCCGGTCATCGCCTCCTAGTCGCACTAGGCCGATGGCGCGGCGCACTCCGACGCCAAGGTGGTCGGTAGTATCGTCGGGCTGCACAACCTCGAATGCAAGCTCCAGCTCGTCGCTACCACGAACGCGCAGTCGGTATACAGGGTCGCTGACGCCTTCCGATTGAGTCTCTTCCGGCGAGAGGACGGCGTCTGCGCCGTTCCACTCCCATGGCCACCAGACTTTCGACTGATGATCGGCGCCGATGAGATCGGGAAGCGAGAAGACCGCTTCGATGCAGAAGCCGGCTTCGACACGCCGTCCGAAGTAATCTGAGTCGCTCACGATGGAGGAATTCGTCGGGCTGAGAAGCAACCCTATTGCTTCCAAAATGGCGGTTTTCCCGACATCACCGCCGCCGAGGATAACGTTCACTCCCGCCGCCGGATGCCATGTGAGCTTCTCGATGCCGCGAAACCGCTCGATGACGAGCTTCCGAATCGTCGGAGCGGCTACTTTCGTTTCTTCCATATCTTTTCCAATGTACCGGGACATCACACGTAGGTCAAAATAACGCGCCGGTGGTTACACGAGTGTCGGAATCACAAAAAACGCGGGGCCAACGGCCCCGCGTCAAAGTTACATCATCCCCCGCTGCTTCAGCGAGACGAACCGGTTGGCACCCAGGATCAGGTGATCGAGCACGTCAACGCCGAGTACCTTCCCTGCGTCGACGAGCTTTCTCGTGAAGAGGAGGTCGTCCTCGGAGGGCTCGGGGAAACCGGACGGGTGGTTGTGAAACACGATGAGGCTTGCGGCGTGATCGTCGAGTGCGAAGCGCAGGACATCGCGCGTGGAAACCAGAGCGCTGCTGAGCGTGCCAACGTAGATCTCCCGCTCGCGGAGAACCCGATTTCGCGAGTCGAGATACACCGCGCCGAGACGCTCTTGAACGTGATGGCCGTATCGGGCGATGAGCCGGTGACCGAGCGACTCGGGATCGCGGATTGGTTCTCGTTCGTCAGTGATCGAGGCGAGGCGGCGACCGAGCTCCAAACTGACGACGACGCGCGCAGCCTGCCTCCGCGTGACGGGTTGCTTGCTGCGTGTCCAGGCCACGCGCGCGAACGCGGGTAGGCCATCGCGTACGAGCATCCCTGACTGCGGGACATCCCGGTCCATGAGGAGCGAGATGAGTTCCGCGTCCGAGAGCGCTTCGGCGCCGGCGCGGTAGAGCCGATCAAGGGGTGTTTCTCCTGACACGTGGGGAGCGTTCATGCCGCCCTCCGTCGGGGCGGATGCGCGCGGCGCGGAGGACGCGTGACGCGGGCATCGTCAAGGTAGTCGGACAGGATGGCGGTAATGAAACGTGCGAGCGGTTGATGCGAGCCGCGGCGCAGGCGATCGAGTCTTCGGGCAGTGTCTTGCGGGAGATTCAGATGCGCATGGACAGTGCGGTGCATGGGACTCCTTTTAGTCGTGATAGGCGTTGTGACAGGACCGCGAGCAGAACGCTCCTCGGTGCCATGCGACGCGTGGATGAATGGCATCTGCCTCGGTGCCGAAGCGGTAAAGGCAGGAAACACGGCGGCGTCGATTGATGGCGACGCCGCCGCAGAAATCACAACACTGATTACTGGCGAGTGGCTGGATCGTCTCGCGAACGAGGGTCGTCCGCGCGAACCGGTCGCGGGCGATGGCGCGCATCGTCAGTTCCTCACGCGACGGCGTACAGCCGCGAGGAAGCGCTGGGACGCGCAGCGGGAGGGACGGGCGCTCTCCCCGGCTGTGACGCGGCGGCGAGTTCCGCCGCCTGCAGCATCAGCTCGAAGCGTTCGAGGAGCGCGTCACGCATCAAAGGCGGCAACTCTCCGAGGCGAACGACGAGTGATTCTTCGCGGCTGCGCTCGATGCGCGCATCGGCGTCAAACCACTGGTCCATCTTCGGACTGAAAAACTGCTCTTCGGTGATGTTGTAGACGCGCAGGAGCTTTCGCAGCTGCGAGACCTTCATCGCGTCGACACGCTCACCAGTTTCGAACGAGCTGACGGTTTTCTCGCCAACGCCTGACAGGTGTGCGACGTTTTTCTGACTCAGGCCGCGCAGGCGGCGCAGTTCTCGGAGCTTGAGGACGATATCCATGGGTAATCTCCCTTTCGTAGGTGCGGGTGGATGGGAACGGGGCGGTTCAGGCGGCGCGCGCAAGGGCGTCGGCGACGGTGCTGGTCGCGATCGGAAAGGCGGGATCGCGTTCCATGGTGAGTCCGCGGACGCGGAGGTTCTGCAACTCGGAGAGCATCGTGTAGCCCCACTCGTCGCAGTCTTCGCCGAGCGCGGAGACGCAGTAGCCGTAGAGGCGTACATCGCCGTCCTCCTCTTCGCCTTCGGTGACATAGAGGGTGTAGCGGCCGGCCGGGAAGAAATACTTGACGACGACCTTCGCCTGATCGCCGAGGCGCTCCTGCGAACCAAGCGGGAAACGCGCGAGGGTCCTACGCACAACGGACGGATACAAATTCATTTGGGACTCCTTCAGAACGTAGATAGATGGGTGAGCGCAGGAGGACGCTTGGGTCACCGGCGCGGACGGTGAGAGGAGCCAACGCTCCGGCCGGTCAGGCGAACAGCGACAGCTGCTGCGCGTCGATGGTGGCGCTGGCGCATGGTTGCGGCGCGCGCACGTAGTCCGCGATCGCGGCCCACGTGACGAGTCCCTTGCGGTGGCCGAATTCCGCGGTGAGGCCGCGGCCTTTGTTGAAACGATCGCGAAAGCCGCTCACGCTGAAGGCGGCGCAGGACGAGCCGCCGAGCGAGCACTGCCTTCTCGCGACCTGGATCGCTTCTTCGCGGGTCGCAGCGGCGCGGATGGCGCGCGGGATCGCGTCCTCCGTCACGGAATGGATCGTCCGTTCGATCGCCGCCACGATGTCAGCCGGCGTGAGTGTTTGCTCCGTTTCCGTGCAGCACGTACCGCAGCAGTCGCAGGCATGACACCACTTGGCCGGAAAGCACGAGATGGGCGCGAGCGGATGCAGGTGCTCGCATCGCTCGCATAATCTACCGACAATGCCGCAGGCGAGGCAGACGCGCTCGTCAAACAGCGCAGCATCAGCAGGGGCGCGGATATGCACTTCGTGAAGACACGTCATCTGGAGCCTCCTTTTTGAGGTGGGAAACTGCTTGGTGGGTGGAGGGTGGAAGGAGCTACAGCATCGAGCCGAAGAGCGAGAGCTGGACAACCTTCGGAGGACCAGCCGGCAGCGGCGCGAAGACAAACGCGTCGTCATCCGCGAAGTCCGCGGGGAGCGACATGGGAGCACTGAAGGCGCTCGGAGGTGCCTCGCTCAGATCGATGACGTGATGGAGATCCGCGACGGCTACCTGCGGGAACGTTTGGATGCGGCGCGCGATCTCCAGTTGCACGTCGCCGGTCGCTTTCTGCAGGATCTCGGCAACGTCGAGAAACCGGGCCTTGCCGTCGATCGCGTGCTTAATGGCTTCCGCCTTCTGCGTCACGACTTCCCACATGACCGGGTCGATCGTGTCGCGCGAGAGGAGGACTTGTACCGACACGGGCTTCGTCTGCCCGGGCCGGTGCACGCGATCGCCGGCCTGGTCGGTGGCTTCAGGGCTGTACTCCAGATCGACCAGGAGCACGTGGTTCGCGGCCGTGATGGTGTAGCCGCGGTTCAGGCAATTGAGGGAGGCAACGATGCAGTGGAGCGCGGGATCGCGCGAGAACTCCTGGATAAGACCAAAGCGCTTTTTCGTCGGCACTTCTGCGGTAATCGGCAGAACGCCGATGCCGCTCGCGCGCAGGTGCGTCACCATCGCGGCGACCATGACGCGCAGACCGGAGAAGACGATCGTCTTCTCGCCGCGCTCGGAGGCGCGGCGCACGTACGACCGCACGTACTCAAGCTTGTTCCAGGTCGCGGCCTTGAGCGCGGGATCGAGGTAATCGACAGCGACCGGGCAGGTCGCGGCGTACCGGAGCTTCCAGAGGGCATTTGAGATCACGCCCATGTTCGGCGTGCCGTCACCTTCGCGGAGCGCCTTTGCGATCGCCTTCTGCGCCCAGCCGGCGTACGAGGCGTAAAACGGCAGGTGCTCGCCGTCGAGATTGAGCACCACGACCTGCGTCGTCTTCGGCGGGAGATCGTAGATATCGTCCTTGCGGCGACGGACGGCGAAACTCGCCATGAGACGCCAGAAGCGGTTGAGGTTACTGACTTCGGGGAGGAGTTTTGCGCGACCCTCATGCAGCGACTCTTCGAACTGCCGGTCCACGAACTCGTAGGTGCCGAACTCGTTCAGAAAGCGCTTGGAGCCGCCGCGGTAGGCGTAGGGAAAGAGGGGGTTATCGAAGCCGAGGAGCCAGGCGACGTTCCAGAAGATGTCCGTCGCATAGCCCTTCATGAGGGTCCCCGTGAGAATGAGGCGCCCTTTCGGACGCATCGCGCGCACGGCACGGCCGCGCAGGGTGTTCTTGGATTTCGCGATCTGGGCTTCATCCACCAGGACAGCACCAAAGAGCTTCTTGAGACGTTTGTAGGCCGGCCACTGGCGTGAATCACCTGTGGCCGTCCACGCTTGGTGTTTGCACGCGCGGCAGTGGCTGCCGCTCCACTCCGAGACCTCGCCGCACGAGGGGCAGGAATCGACGACGGCGTCATACGCCCGATTGCAGACGGGGCACGATCCCTTCGTGATGTTCTGCTCTTCGTGATCGACGAGGCCGTCCTTCGTGTAGCGGCGGCAGGTCCACGGGTCGAACCTGCCGGGACCACTCAGGGAAAGAAACTCAAAGGACGTGATGTAGAACGTGGTGTCCTCGGGCAGCTCCTTGCGGCGTTTCTCGGCTTGGATGGCCGTGACCGCGCCGTGCGTCGTCAAACGCTGGGCGGGAAAACCGAACTGGCGGAGTTCGTTCAGCCAGTTGTCGACGAGCCCGGACGGACAGACGACGAGCACGCGCTTGAATCCGCGCGTACGCGCCCACGATGCGGCGGTCACGGTCTTGCCGCCGCCCTGCTCATAGCCGAGATAGCCGAAGGGCTTCACGGCCATGCGGGCGACGTCTTCGCCTTGAAACGGGAACAGGAACGCGGACCGGCGCGCGACGGTCGCGCGGTGCTGCATGAGGCGGGAAGGCACCGTCGCTTCGAGATCCGCGATCTCGGGTAGCTCGAACGCGGAGGTAAGAAGCTCGACGTCGGCCGCATCGACTTCGCGAAACGTGCGGGCACCTGAATCGGTGAGCACCTCGAAGGCGAGATAGCCGCGGTCGAGGGATGTGATGAGGGTAACTTCTTTATCGTCCTGGGTAACCGTTTCCACCTTCGCCTGCTCACGGTGCCGGACCCACGAGGGCCGCAGGTGGTAGCTGCGACCTTTCGTGAAGCACGGCTCCTGATCGACGGTGTCGACGGTCGCTTTCGCCGTGTAGCTGCGGTCGTCGAGGTAGGCGAGACGTTGGTGTGCGGCGGGCGGATAAAGAGGCGTGCGCAGGATGCGGAACTTCTCCTGCAGCCGCGAAATCTTTGCGGCGTCCGTATCGGAAATCGACGGATCGAAGCCGAGCCAGGCGAGCGTTTCAACACCGGCGCGAGGACCGAGCGTCAGGATCGATGCCGGCGAGAGCGTCGCCGACACGATGCCGTGCTCGATGCCGCGCACAGGATCGAATGCGGTCACCACTTCATCGAGGAAGGCAAGCATGCCGGCCGCGTCAGGCGCGCTTTTGAGGCCCTTCGGCGTGACGCGTACGGCGGTGGAGACAGCGACGTGAAAGAGGCGGGAGAGAACGGGGACAGGTTCGAGGTCGGCGACCGGGAGGATGCTGTACGTCTCGCGATCAAAGGCGCGACGGAATGCCGTGCGGAGATCGTCGGCCGTGTCGTCCGTGCGGATCGGCATCGTGTACGGACGCCACTGCGGATTGTGGCTTCGGCGGGCAACGACCAGATCGACCGAGACGCCGATGCCGTACTCCTCTTCGAAGAGGTCCGGGAGCGTCACATGCAAGATGCCGTCGTAGTTCGCGTAGAGCGTGTCGCGGAGCGCGCGATGGCGAGTCTTGTCGAAGGTGGACGTTGGGATGATCGCGACGAGGACGCCGTTGGAGGCGAGCGCGCGCGTCGCGATTTCGAGGGTTGCGCCCTGCGACTCGATCTTGCCGCCGGAGGTTTCGCACGCCCAGAGTTCGCCGGGATCCGGTGGTGTCCACCAAATGCCGTACGGCGGATTCGTGACGATGAGGGAGAAGCCTTTGACGAGGTTGCGGTAATCGAGGATGTCGCCCGTGCGCACGTTTGTGGTGCCGAGGGCGAAGCGCGCGTGATCGGCCGCGAGCTCGTCCAACTCGATTCCGAGCACCGTCGCGCCGACGCGCTTCCACGGGGCGAGGAGGCGACCGGAACCGCAGGTGGGATCGAGGACCGCCAGATCGCCGGGCCCGCGGGGCGGCACGAACGGCTGAAGGACTTCGCAGAGAAGCTCGGCGAGCCAGTTCGGGGTGAAGTACTGCGCATGCTTGGAGGCATTGAACTGCCTGAAGCTGACTGCTTGGTTTGCTTCACGGCCGGCGTACGCGATGCCGGAAGACACGTCGACTGATGTCACGGATGTGATCTCCTTTCGGGATGCTGGTGGATGGGTGCGAGTGCGCGAAAGTCGGGGGCTGTGAAGCCGGCGCGCGATGTGGCGAAGGATTGGAGGGTTAGAAGAGCGACTGACGGCGGTGCGCCTCGAGGAGCGGCGTGCCGCCGTTCACGGGCCTGTTATCAATGTTCGCTTTCGCGTCCAGCTCAACATCTGCGAGCGAGATGGTCGGCGAGGCGATCCAGCGTTCGAGGAGCGTTCCTGACGATGATTTCAGGTTGCAAGGCTCCTCATGGTTGTTGGTCGAGGCGGTCCTTGGGAGGCGGTTCTTGGGAGGCGTTTACGAGGCGAGAAAGCGGAGGGCATCCTCGTCGCACCAATGGAACGGGACCTCGAGCGTGACGAGCTGCGTCCCCGAGAGCGCGAGATCGTCCGCGCGACTGATGACGGACGCGTAGGGAAGATCGCTGCGTGTGGTGAACTCTGAACTTTTCGTGGCGAGTTCCGCGTCGGTGGACGTGAGACCGTAACGACGACAGAGGTAGCGGAGCGCGAGAAAGAACGAGCCTTCCGTCGAGCCGCCGAGGAACGCGAGCTTGCGCGTCGCGTCTGTGCGGTAATCGAACCACGGCTTCCGCCACGCTGTTGCGAGGCGATGCCCGCGATCACGCCCCGGAATGACCATCCAGTCGTCGTTCGGCAAATCTTCGCGCGCGAGCGCCGTGCGACCTGCGACTTGGATGAAGAGCGGTCCGTGCTGTCCAGGCGCGAACCAGCGGTAGACCGCAAAGTCTTTCCCGTTGATGACGGTGTACGGTTGCTTCTGAATCTGAATGAGTCTCAATGTTGTTTCCTCCTCTTTCCGAGGCGCGTCAGCGCCCCCGGGCGGACGACGCAGGACCGGAATCACGCGGACGCGACGATCCAGCACGACAGGGCTTGCCCGCAGCGGCGCGGTGCGCCGAGACGCGGACGAGCAGAACGGGTCGTGAACAATCGCGCGGCCGGAAGCCGTGGTGCCGAAGAGCGCGCAGTCCGCACGGGAGAGCCGACGCATCGGAAGAGGGGACGACGGCCACGGCGCGATGCGCGGAGAAGATGGGGAGCTGCCGCGATGTGCAGCCGGAAGGCTGAATCGCTTGCGGCTCAGGATCATCCGCGCAAACGCGCCGGGTCGTCAGGTTAACGACCGGGTTGTGAAGGGGCAGCGACGAGGTGGCCGCGCACACACATTCTCCGGCGGAAGACCGTGCCCGGGCAGCGCACGAAGCAGGGAACTGGCCGCACGCCCGTGTGGCTCCGCACGCTGAAGCGATCGATTACGCTCGTCCGCTGGCACGATGCACCGACAGACGAGTTCGTTTCCTGGTCAGCGGGTAGGGAAACAGAACGTTCGCGTCACTCCTACGTGTGGCGCTCGCCGTTCTAGATCCGGAGCGATGATAAGAGATCGCTCTACGCGAAGGAGGTCACGACTTGCCGCTAATGGCGCGCAGCGAAGTTGTAAACGTGGTACGCGAGGATCGCGAAGGTTGATTGATACATGTTCATGCAGCGGTCGCGTGGCATGCCACCTCACTTTCACGACTCACGCACGCGCGCAACGATTGTCGCAAATCCGGCCGGGCAATTTCGTGGCGAGACCGTGACATTCTGCGCGCTATTCAAACGCACGCAGCGTGCATCGCGAAGCTCGGGGACGAGGTCCAGCCAAATGCTACCGGCGCGCATGATGAGGAACTGCGCGTCGCGGTCGATCGCGCGACGGACAAGGTGGATCGTATACGCCTGCGACGGGAGGAGCGCGGACTGGTGCCGGTACTTCACGGAGTGGTAGCCGTGCACCTCGGCAACGAAGACGTTTTCTGAGACTGTTTCGGCGCTTCCAACCGCGTCGATGAGCGGGCGCAAACGCCGCATCCACCAGTCATGACCAGGGCTCGGGAGCGCCGGGTCCAGCAGGTACAGCGGCCATCGTTCGCGCGCGTGAAGCAGGTTCGCGCGTGCAGCAGTGTTGAAGACCGGATCGAGGTGCACAGGTGTGTCGGCCTCGACGAAGCCGGGGTTGAGCGTCAGGAAGACAACAGAGGCGTCAGGGTTGCCAAGGTACGGTTCAGGGACGATCTGAAGCCGCAGTTTGTGAATCTCTGCGGCCGACGCATTGAAGATTTCGATATCCGGAGCATCGCCCGGCAACACGAACGGCGCCGTCTCCGGCAACGCACTCCACGGATTCGAGAGACCGTCGCTCATATCAGCACTATACGGACCCGATCTTGACGTGCAATCGCGAGCGCGTAGCATCCATTGCGATCACATCACACCCTCGTCTCATGGCTGCATCCGCCCCTCGCCTCGTGTGCTCAAACTGCGGCTCCGTTGACCGTATCAAGACAGATACGCCGGGCAGCATCCTGATTGAGCTCGTCCTCTGGATCGCCTTCATCATTCCGGGTCTCGTCTACTCTTTCTGGAGGTTGTCTGCACGCAAGAAGGTGTGCGCGGCATGCGGCTCGGCGAATCTCGTTCCAGCGGATACGCCGGCCGGACGACGGCTCATCGCGCTTCATGCCGATGAGGCGGACGACGAAGTCGAAGCCGCGTGATCCTGGAGGCGGACTGACTCGCTGCCAGGCATCGTTCCTTTCGCAAACCAGATCGCCTGGTCCGCGTATGCGTGCAGCCACCCACCGAGCGTGAACTGCATCGGCGCTGCCGTCCGAGCAGCCGCGTCTGCGAGTGCGCGAAGGCGGGCAATCGGTTTCTGGCTCCGTACGTCGATCACGCTCAGACGGACTTCGAACCTACGGAAGCCGAACAGCTGCTCGCAAACTTCGGGAAATAGCGCGAGGCCGGCGTAGAGCTCCACTTTCCGCGCGATGAATGTCTCGAGGCGCTCGGTTCCGCGATCGTGCTCACCGAAGACGAGGTGTGGCACGCCAGCGCGGTTCTCAACGAGCACATAGTCCGGCTGCGGCAGCTTCAGGATTCCGAACGACGTTGGGAACGGACAGTCCCATGTCGAGCCCCAAGCCACGGGATGTGCACCAGCAACGATGCTACGCACCACGAGCGAGTTCACTTCGCGTTGATGCGCGATCCACTTCGGCCGCGCTCCTCGGCCGAGGGCGAGCGGCGGCCGCATCTCGGGTTGCATCAGTCGCACGAGCGGCGCCCACGGCTCGGGCGCGGTCCGCACAAGGAAGTGCTCGAACGCCCAGGAGAGTGCCTTCGGAGTCGGATGGAGGTAGCGCTCCAGGCCTCCCCGTTCTTTCGCAGCATCCCAACGCGCGACCCAGCCAGTCGCTTCTAGTCGACTGGCGCAGCGACGAACGACGGAAGGGTTCTGATGCGGAAATGCCAGCTCCTTCAGCTGCCCATGTGCCAGGAGTCGGTGAAGCACGACGAGGTAGACGACGACACTGTCTCGGCGCGTCAGATCCGGAATAGAGGGAAGGGCGTGCAGGACACCGAGCGAGCGCCGCGGAGTGTCCTGCACGGTACCAATCGGAGTGTCCTGCAAGGCCTGAGCGTGCGTGAGTATCAACATCGCGTCTGCATGCGGTTTCTGCTCCGAAACGTCTTTGCTATTAATGTCTTCCGGCGGGTCATCGAAGGGCGAAGCTGCGAGGTGGTCGAGATCCGGCGTCATGCAGGTGGTGTGTAGATGACGAGACCAGCGTATCGGCGTGCGTGATCCCGCAGGAACTGCGGTCACGCGACGCTGGCGTTCAGCCACTGGCCAGCCGCCGAGGGGCGGGAATAGGCACCATCCGTCTTGGCAGCTCGCCAGTGCGCCCGAAGCTCCTCGCTGAATCTGAGCCGCTTGTTGGGTGTCGTAAATTGTTTCTACACATGCTGTCGAGGATGTATCGCACTGACAGGCCATTTCCCGACGTGCCGCGTTGAAATGTCGGCGCGCATGACAGAGCGCATGTCGCGTTTTACACTTGAAGAAAAAGTCTCAACAACCTCATGGACGCATCTGCACAGGAACGGAGAACGCTGCACGTGCGCGGTGTCACGTGTGATCCGGAGCAGACGGCTTCCGCAAAACATGGTCGCGTTGCACCGCGCCATGTTTGCGGATCGGTGGCTGCAATACGCAAGGACCGAAGACGACAATAGACCTGCCATCTACCCCTCCCCGGCATGTCGCGCCCGCCCCGCCTCATCGCGGAGTTAATCGCCCTCACTGCGACGTGGGGATGGTCGGTCGCAGACCTTGCGCGCGAACTCGATCTGGACCCCACCACGATCCTGCACTACAGAAGCGGACGGCGCGCACTCACGAAGCGTGCGCTCGCGAAGATCGCTGTACGCTTTGGCGAGCACCGCATGGTGCACGATCTCGTCTGGCATCACCTTGTCGCCGAAAGCGACGAAGCGGAAGAGGCACAGCTCGGAAAACGTGCGGCGCCCAAGGGCGTCGATGTCGCCATCGAGCAGGCTCTCCGCGCCTATGCCGCCCGCTTCGCCGAGGAGAGCGTGCATGCGGGCCGGGGGCTGTTTGTCGTCGCGGATGCGGGAGCACCGCTCTCCGCAGCGGCGCTTTTTGCGAAGACGCTCTTCACCGACGCGAAGATCCCGGTGTGCGCTCTGCGTGGAGATAAAACCCCCACCGCGTCTGAAAGCCGCTTTGCCCTCGCCGCGCCACTCCTCATCGTGGAGCGCGTGGACTTCGCCTCAGAGGCCGTAAAAGAGGTGCTGCGCCGCCGGGCTGACCTCATGCGCCCGACAATCGCGACGAGCATGCAGCCGCCCGACGTGACCGAGGATGTGTACCTGCGCCGCGTCTATCTCTCGACGATGCGCCGCATCGAGGCGCGCCCCACCCCCGCCGCTCCCGCGACGACCGAACCTACCCACGCCTCCGATGCGGCCTGACCATGCCCTCCAGGACAGCACGCGCCTGCGATTCCTCGTTCCGCATGCCGAACCGCCGGAGGGTCTCGCGACGGTCAAAGCCGATCTCGGCGCCTTCTTCATCATCGTCGGCACGATCGGCCGCGACGAAGCGCTTCTGCTCCTCCTCATCCGTGCGCTGCGCCAGCGGACAGGCCTTCTTGCGCTTCGCGTGAACGATCTCGCGTGGATGCTCCGGGTCACGAATCGCCGCGTCATACGTTGGCTGGATAGGCTCGTCCGGCAGCGGCTGGTGGTCTACCACGTCGAAGACCTCTGGGGCGTCGATACGGTCATCGTAGAGATCGTGGGAGCCACCGCTGAACGCGAGAGCTTTGAGCGCACCGTGCATGCGGACCTGCCGACCCACTGGTTCGTGCAGGTGCTGCCAGTCATCGGGAGGACGAGCTTCACCGTCTTCCTATACTTCCTCTGGTGCGAGCCCCACCGCGCAGAGATGCAGGTCGATCACCTTGTCGAGATGGCGGCGCTGCGAGGACGGCTGCATGCCGCGTGGCATCTGCGACAGCTGCATCGGCACGGCCTGCTTGTCACGAACGACAAGGGAGGACTCACGCTCCGCGACCCGGAGCCGCCGACGCGCTTTCAGCGCTTGCAGCTCCGCTTCCTTGCAGTGCCGACGCTCCGCCGCTCGCTCGCGCAAATTGCACTTCTCCTCGGCGTCATCATCCTCGCTGTCGCGTTCCTCCTGCTGCTCCGTGCTACCCCTTCCCGCTTCCCGCTATGACGCCGCTTGCACTCAGCCTCTCCGCCGCCGCCTCGATGACCGTGAGCGGCGCTATCGTGCTCACGGTCCGTCAGAACGCCGCGTCCGACCGCACGATCCCGCTCACCTTCGACACGACGCCGTCACGCGCGCGGCAGGGCTGGTCCGCCTTCTGGGCGCGCGACCCCTTCGTCCAGGCGCAGCTTAAGCGGGAGGGAATTGCGTTCGGCACCTACAAGGTGCCGGGCCGCGCGGAAGTCATCGCGACGCACATCGCCGAGACGGACATGCGCCACCACACGCTCGTTCTCGGCGCGACGGGAAGCGGCAAATCAAGCCTTCTGGAGTCGCTTGCGCTCTATCACCTGCGTAAGAAGCAGCCGTTCACGCTCGTGGATCTGCACGGCGACCTTTTCACGCGCGTGGCCGCATGGGCGCTCGTCGAGAAGCCCGAGCGCGTGGTCCTCCTCGACTTCACGCGGCCTGAACTCCTGCCCGGATGGAACGCGCTGGCGCCGATCGAGGGCGTCGACGTCGGCCGCCACATCGATCTCCTGATCGGCGTCTTGAAGCGCCTCTACGCTGGTGAAGATGCTGCAAGTTGGGCGTGGGGCGTCAAGGTCGAAGAACTCATGCGCCACGCGCTCCGCGCCTGCATCGAGAGCAAGGCTCCGATGACGCTCGTGGATCTTCCGTCGTTCTTCCTCATTCCAAGCGTCCAGCAGGCGACGCTCGCGACGGTCCCAGAACGAACGCGCGCGTACTTTCTCCTGCGCTACGGCCCTCGCGAGGAGATGTACGTCTCCGCGGTCTTAAACAAGCTGGAGCCGTTCCTCGGCTCGATCGCGGTGCAGCGTTTTCTCGGCCAGGCCACAAGCACCTTCGACCTTCTCGACGCGATCGACCGGGGAGACACGGTGCTCGTCAACCTCGCGAAGGGCTACATGGGACCGACTGCGGATGTCGTCGGCCGCCTCCTCGTGAACGTGCTGCAAACCGCGGCGCTCCGACGTGAGCGCGTGGCGCCCGACAAACGGCGTCCGTATGCGCTCCTGCTCGACGAGGCGCATGTCCTCGCCTCCGTGAATAGCGGCCTCGAAGATTTTCTCGTTGCTGCGCGGAAGTATCAGGTGTTCGTGACGCTCGCCGCGCAAGGGCTCTCGCTCTTCCCGCCGAACTTCCGGCCGCATCTCTTGGGCAATACCGGCCGCCAATTCTTCTTCCGCCTTCCGCACTCGGAGGCACGCATGCTCGCGCGCGACGTCTTCGAACCGCTCGGCTCCGTCTGGCGCGAACTCGCTCGACCGAATGACGCGATCGATGATCCGCTCCTCACGCCGGCGGAGGAGATCGCCTGGCGTACCCGCGAGCTGTCGAGTCTCCCCGTCGGCGCCTGCTACTGGTACCTGAAGGACCGGCCCTACAAGGCACGCCGCATCCAAATCTCTGCGCCGCTTCGGCTGCCGTTCACGCCGGGCAAGCTCGATCGCGCGATCGGGAACGCGATGGCGGCGAACAAAGGGATCGCCACCGAGCCTCCAGTCGAAGAGACTATGAATTCGGCGTTCAAAGCTGCAATCGCTGAACGGACGGCGCGGCGAAACAAGGCCGCAGGAATCATGGACGACCTGACCGCGCCTTGAAAATGAGCGACATCTTTCCTATCCCGCGTCAGAACGTTCGCGAACGCGCGCATTGGACCATCACGCCACCGCTGCCCTTTCAGCATGAATCGCTCGAACACTTGGACGCCCGCGTGTCGCGCGCGTTGACCTACGTCGACACGGTCGAGGGGCTCTCGCCGACGACCGTCGACTGGTTGCGGTACGCATACAGCGTGTTTCGAGCGTTCCTGAAAGAGTGTGGCGAGGAGCGCTCCTTCCTCTCCGGTGATGCACGCGCTCAGTGGCGGATCGCCGACCAGTGGGTTGCGTCCCTTCGATTGCGCGGAAAGGCGCGTTCGACCATCAATGGATATTGGCGCGCGATGCGGATGCTGTGCGACAGAATCAGCCGCGATGACGGCGCGGTCAATCCGTTCGCATTCACGAAGGCGCCGCACCCTGGCCATGCGCGGCTTCGCTGCCTGACACCGGAAGCAGCTGCAACCGTTCTGCTCTTCGCACAGAACGACGATAAGGCGCCTCCGCTCCTTCGCAGCAGGAACGCGGCGATCGTCGGCGTGATGGTGTTCGCCGGGCTCCGGCGCGCCGAGGTCCTCCGGCTCCTCGTCTCCGACGTTGATCTGCTGCACCGGCGGATTGTTGTGCGCGCGGGGAAAGGACAGCACGGCGGTAAACCGCGAACCGTGCCGATGACACCTCAGCTCCACGCGATCTGCGCCGACTACGCCGCCGCTCGGCACGACGCCGGCGTGGGCTACCCAGAGTTTTATGTCGGAAGCCATGTCGCGACGCCGGCGCGCGAGATCACGGTCAAACGGCTCTTTGAACGTATCTCGCATGCGACAGGCGTCGAAGTCACCCCGCACATGCTTCGCCACACCTTCTGCACGCTGCTCAGCCGCGCAGGTATTCCGGATCGATTGGCGCGCGAAGCGATGGGCCACGCGGACTTCAAGACTCTGCAGCGCTATCAGCACGTGTACGAGGGCGAGCTCGCCGACGCCATGACGAAGCTCGCCCTCGACGTGTGACTACTTCGCGCGCCGGCCGACATCGAGCCGCTCGACGGCCACGCGCATGCGGTCGTCGTTGGCGTGCAGGTAGATCGCCGTCGTTTTCAAATCGCTGTGGCCGGCAAGCCGCTGCACGTCGTGAAGCGGCACGCGCTCCGTGACGAGCATCGTGATGTAGGAGTGTCGAAGCAGATGCGCGAAGAAGCGGATGCCTGACGCTTCTTGCATCGCCCGCATGAATCGGCGGAACTGCATTTCCGAAAGGCCGCGATTTCCCCGGCTGCTCACGAAGAACTCCGGGCATGTGTATCCTCGCTTCTCCACGCCCCGATGCTGCACGTTCGCCCGCGCTTGAATGTAGCGCGCGAGGATGACGCGGAGCGCTGCCGGCATGTACACCGTGCGACTTTTTCCGCCGTCGCGGCCTTTTCCATCGTGAATGTAGATCGCTCCACCCTGCAGGTTTACGTGCGCAAACTTCAGGCGCAACACTTCACTTTTCCGAAGGCCGGCGTAGACCATGATCCCGATGAGCGCCACTGCGCGCGTGCGAAGGAGTGCCGACTTCCACGTGTAGCTCTCGGCAGAGTCGATGATGCGCTGCAAGTCCTGCGGTGGAAGAGCGTCGCGCAGCCGGTCTTCCGGTCGGGGAAGACGGGGCCTCTTCGCGCCGCGGTATGGATTCGGGAAGCCGGAGGAGTCCTCGAGATACTTGAAGAACGCGCGCATCGCGCGCCAATAGCTGTTCACCGTGTCGCGTGCGATTCCGCGCTTCCGGTTCCACGCGATCCAGCGGTCGAGGTCCGCAGGAGTCGAAGGTAGGGGCGAAGTTCCTTCGGCGAGGAAGCGCCGCAAGTTCGCGAATGACTGCCGATACCACGCGAGTGTGTATCGACTCAGCTCCGACACGTAGCGCGCGTGTTCGGAGAACGCATCGAAGTAGTACTGCGCGTCGGCGACCGAGAGAGGCGCACGACCGGGTGTCGTGCTGCGCGGAGGATCCAGGCGGTCCTGTGGAGGTGAAGGGAACATGGGAGTGGGGGTAGAAAATCACTTGTCATCCGCCCTCACTGATGGCCCCTTGCGCAAAAAAAGCTTGTGATCATCACTTCGCCACGCATCCCTCGTTTTGGGAAGAATGCGTGGCTTACTGAAGCGATGAATCCTCTACATGGTGCATCCGGCTGGGCTCGAACCAGCGACCTCAAGCTCCGCAAGCTTCGTCTCGGGCAGCTGATGCACCTGAATGGCTTCCGGATGCGGGTACTCAAGCATCCAGCGCTCGGAATGAGATCAAGCGCGTCTGCTTGAGGCTCATCGGTGAGGGCGGATTTTCAAGGTGACACGACTAACGGTGAGGTATGGCGCCCCCGCTCGCAACTTCCGCCGCTTGACTCGATTGCTAGTCACCGTGAAGCATCTTCGGAGCGATACCGATGTTGGACAAGCCCATCTCTTGCCGATCGTTACGGTACGTTCTACCCTCGCGTTGCAGCCCTGACCTTCGGCATCATGCCTCTCCCGACTCACGCACGTGTGACGATTACCGGCGAAGACATAAGCTACAGCTTCGAGCTGCCGTTTGTAGACGCCATCGACGCTCTTCTTCTGTGCGTTGCCGTGCCATCTCCGCCCGCACCTCTGGCGGCCGATTCCTCTCTTCTCGACCGTTTACGGGAGCACAATGCAGAGACCGACCGCGAGCACGCGCTGGTCACGCTGCAGTGGTTGCACGATCAGGGATGTGCGTATGGGACTGCTCTGACGGTAAATGATGCTCTTCGGAGCGTCGGCCAGCCGGAAATTCGTTATGTCTCGCAGGCGCTGAAACGATGCACAGCCGCCGGCGAGTGTGTAAAGGTGAATTTGGGGCAGTATGCGCTGACCGAGCACGGCTCGATGCAACTAGCCGCTATGCGCGACAGGTCTCAGTCGCTGCCATCACGAGCCGCAGCAGCGGAGCCACGTACAGAGGTGCCACAGGACAACGCGCATGTGACAGTTGGGTCAGACGACTCACCCCCTCCTCCTAGCCACTCATGAAAACGCCCCCCGCGCTTCTCCTTCTGTTGGCCGCCGTGGTCACGATGACAGCTAGGACGCCGCATTTACTGCGTCCTTAACGCCGGCGCCGGTTCGAGCTATCCAACAGGACTGGCGCGGATGCGCAGAATGATCGGACCGGGCAACTCACCACGATCACCGACCCCGCTGGCCACACCACCAGATACACCTACGACGTCGGCGAGACGCGCGACATGCGCCAGACGAGCGTGGCCGTGGCCGAAGCGAAAGCCGCCGCGGACGCGGCAAACAAGAGGGCTGGCATGGCGTTGTCCCTCGCGATAACGAGCATCTGCCTTTGTATGGCCGTGTTCGCCTTTTGTATGACCATGTTCGCCGCATGGCGCGTCCGGGAAGACTCGTAGCACGCAGTAGGGTCGTTCGCGGAAACGAACAGGAACCGTGGGCACGGTGCCACGGCAGTCCCGGCGCCAAGACCACGCGCTACGGCGTCGGCGCGTCCGTAGACGCCGAGGGCATCTCGGTCGTGATCGTCTGCTGTGCGGGAACTGAGACAGACTTCAGATTGCCCTCTGCGTCGTAGGTGTAGGTCGTCTGAAACTCCGCGTTCGCCGCTGTGCCGTTGAGCTGGACTTGCCCTTCCTCGTCCCGGATCGTGACGGTGTTCTGATCGTGGAGCGCCGCACCGGGAAAGAGCGAAGCCTTATCGGTCTTGACGTGGTTTGCTTTCACGGAGCCGGTGTAGTTGATGCGAATGAGACCGGGATCGGCGACGATCATAAAAGTCACCATGCGATGTTCCTGCGGCCGCAGTTCGTCGATGCCAGCCACCGAATAGAGAATGCCATCCGGGTATCTCACTCTGAGCTCAATATTGGAGAGGGTATCTTTTGATGCGTTCATGAACGTGACTTTCAGCGCGCCGCGATGTGCCGGTGACACGGGCGATGCAGCTGTCGAACACGCGGCGAGGGCCGTTAGAAGGATGAAGGAGCGTTTCATAGGGTGAACGGTTAATAGAGGCGATTTCGAGACGCGGTGTTCATGGAACCGCCGGATAGTGGACCGCGATCTCAATCGAGCTAGACGTGACCGTTATGACGTCCTCAGTTTCAGTGCCATTCGTCAGGTACCCCTCCTTGGCGCTTAGTTCCTTGCCGCTCGCAAATGTGACATGGACGATATAGCTACTATCGCCCCATATTCTAAAAGTGGCCTCGCGGCTCTCGCCTGGAAGCACGTTCGAGAAAGGCGCGGTGTTGCCGTCCGCCTCGACTGTGATCGACGTGATCGTCTGCTTTGCGGCGTTCCTTACGGTCACGTGCGACTTGCCTGGCCCCAACGCGCAGCCCGCCAGTAGTACGAACGAGATGAATATGCAGGGCCTGAGTTGCGTGGGCGTCTGGATGCGCATCTGGATGGGGTTAGGAACACGTTGAATGTACTCGTCTGCTTTCGTTGGCGCCAACGCGGATGATAGGCCAACATCCGGTTCACCCCCTCGGTGTTTGTTCGCACCGAGGGGGTAAGGCTGTAGGTCACCAAGTGCCACCTTGAAGGGGACCGTACCCGAAACGAGCAAGCGACCTCAGGTGGTCGTAAGCCGTGTAGTAGCCATCGAATTCAGGGTGGCGTTGACCGAAAGCGTAAATTTCGTCGCTCGTCGGCGGCCGGAGCCCGTCACCGTCTTGCACTAGAAGGTTGTGCAGATCGATTGGACGGCCCTGGAGTGCCGAATTGATTCCGATTTGGTTGTTCCACAGGTCTTTGAAGGTGTCGAGCTGTTTCTCGGTGGCCTGGCCGGGTCTCAGTGTAGCGTCCCAGTACAGTGAGCGTAGCGTCGGCCAAACCTCGTTCGCACCGCCTGCTCCAGCCGTCTGAACGGCTCCATATTTCGACGTGAGGAACTGGGTAGATAGCGCGTGTCGGACCGCTCCCTCCAATCCCTCGCCTGGGAAAATGCCCAAGAATATATTTTTGACCCTCACCGCCGCGGGTATAGTGAGAAGAGCGAATTCGCCGCTTGGATCAACATAGTTCGCAGGATTATTCTTCACGTACGCATACCGGTTGACGGTCTGCGTGTCTTCGATCTTCATCGGGAAAGGGTCGCGGCTCGTGAAGCGCCCCGCCGTCGGCTCGTAGTAGCGCGCACGCAGGTAGACGAGCGCCGAGCCGTCATTTTCCTCACCCGTGAAGGTTCGTGTGGTGTTCCCGGCGCCGGTCATCGAGCGGAGTTGTCCGAAGATGTCGTAGGCGAAAGTCTGCTCGACCGCGCCATTCGCGTCCGTCACCGCGACCGTGCTGCCGAGGCTGTCGGTGTGCAGGAAGTGCGGCGTCGTGCCTTCGATCGTGTAGAGCAGATCCCGCCCGTAGATGTTGTAGGTGACTGCCGTGCCCGTGGTCTCCATGAGGACTTCCTCATTCGAGGGCACGGAGTTCTGCACGTACTCGGTGAGGGTCCCGTCCTTCACCTGCTTCACACGATCGCCATCACCGTTGTACGTGTAGGTAGTGAGCTGGGGTGCGGCTGCGCGCAGCACCGTGATGATGACTTCATCCGCCGTGCTGGACTGCGCCGCGCCGTCGGTGACCACGAGCGAGAAGCGGTACGTTCCCGCGGCCGTCTGGGTGAACGTGGGGGACGCAACCGTCGCGTCACTCAGCGTCACCGCCTCCGGGTTCGACGCGCTCTGCGTCCACTGGTAACTCGCGAGACTTCCTTCGTAGTCGTACGACGTGCCACCGTTCAGCGTCACCGTGCTTCCGGTCACGACCGTCTGGTCTAGTCCCGCGCGTGCGATCGGGAGATGGTCGAACTGCGGGTTCGGGCTGAAGGTGAGATTCAGGGTCGGCTTATTCGCGTTGGTCGTGGCGTTGCCGCCGTACCAGTAGACATAGCTCGTCGCGCTCGCATCGTTCCCCTTGGTGCGGATCGAAAGCTTCCCGAGCCCGGCATAGCGGTTCGCGAGGACGGCGAGATCGCTGCTCCCGAAGGTCCAGGAGTCGAGCGACAGGTTCGCGACCGAGCCGATGCCGGTCAGAGCGGGAGAGAGCGTGCTGTCCGCGACTGCAGCGGAGATGGTGTTGTATGTGGCACTCGTCGGCCAGGTCGCGTCGAAGCTCGCGGGGAGGAGGTCCACCGTCCAGGCATCGCCCGCCGTCGAACCGGAGGCGCCATTGCCCATCAGGCCGAGACTTGCTCCCGTGAGCGCCGTGTCTCCGGGAATTGCGGGGAGTGTGAATTGCGCGGCACCCCTGTACGCGAATCCGCCGCCCTTGCCGGCGTAGAGCTGGCTGTTGAAGGTCCGGGAGTCCGGCGAAGCGCTGTAGAGATACCCGGAGTTCGCGCCGGTCGTCACCACCGAAAGCGTCTGCGTCGTTGGTGCGCCGGTCTGCACCGTGATGGTGACGCTCGTCTGCGTGCTCGTCGCGGTTCCATCCGAGACGGTCAGATTGAAGACATACGTGCCCGCCGTCGCAGTGGTGAAGCCGGGCTGCGGACTCGAGCCCCCCTTCAGAATGCCGGTAACGGGATTCGTTCCCGCTTCCGTCCAGCTGTAGGAGAGCGGATCGCCGTCGGGATCGCTGCTGGCGCTGCCGTCGAGCGTGACGAGGCGGTTCACATAGCCGATCTTGTTCGCACCCGCGTTCGCGGTAGGCGTTCCGTTCGTCGCAGTGGCGCTCACCTGCGTGAGCTGCTGGCGGGCATCCCATGTGAGCGTCTGGCGTGAACCGATTTTCGTGAGCTGGCCGTTCGCGTCATACGTCCGCGTGCCTTGGCCCGAGAGCAGCTGGTCGGCCGCGTCGTAGCCGTAGGTAACCGTGCCCGACGCATCCGTCTTCGTGAGCCGGTTGCCCTGCTTGTCGTAGGTGTAGCCGGTCTGGACGGAGCCCGGGTAGCTCACCTGCGTGATTCGCGAGAGCGCATCGTAGGTGTAGCTCTCCGTCCCCGCCGCGTCGGTCTTCGTGAGGCGGTTCCCGAGATTGTCGAAGGTGTAGCCGAGGGAGGCGATCGTGGTGAGCCCGTTCGCATGGTTCACCGAGGTAGTGCGCGAGGCGTCATCGTAGCCGTAGGTCGTGGTGACCCCGTTCGGCAGCACAAAGCTCCCGATGCGTCCGGAGGCGTCATACGTGTAGGTCGTGACGCGGTTGTCCCAGTCGGTGACCGTCTTCAGGCGGCGCGCATCGTCGTAGGTGTAGGTGACGACCTTGCTTCCCGGGTAGGTGAGCGTCGTGAGATTCCCGACCTCGTCGTAGCCGTAGCTCACCGTCTTGTTGTTGTAGTCGGTCGCGGAGGTCACGCGGTTTAAGGCGTCGTAGGTCCAGGTGCTCGTGCCCAGCCAGTCCGTCATGGTGAGCCGGTTGCCGACCCCGTCGAAGGTCTGGGCCACCGACTTGGAGTCGGCGTAGGCGATATTCGAGACATCGTTCGCCGTGTTGTAGGTGTTGGTGGTCGTCTGATTGAGCGCGTCCTTCGCTGTCGCTACGAGACCGCTCGGCAGATAGGTCCAGGTCGTCGTACGGTTGAGCGGGTCTTTCTCTGTGGTCTTGAACCCCATCTCCAGGTCATAGCCGATGATCGTGATGTGTCCGAGAGCGTCCTTCACCTGCGTGACGCTCGGCCCGTAGAGATCGTAGGTCAGCTCCACGACCCCGCCGCTCGAGTCCGTCGTTTTCCAGAGCAGGTTCTTCGTGTCGTTGTAGGTGAAGGTGGTGACGTTGCTTCCGGCGTCCGTCACCGTCGCCTTGCGGCCCTTCGTGTCGTAGGTGGTCGTGGTGACGTGCGAAAGGGGATCCGTCACGGTCAGGACCTCGTCGCGGCCGTTGTAGGTGTAGGTCGTGCGCTTGCTCTGCGGCGTCTCTTCCCAGAGGGTCCGGCCACCCGCGTCAGAGCTGAAGGTGAGCGTCTCGCTCTCGGCGTTCGTGACGGTGGCTCGATAGCCGTAGGTGTCATAGGTCGTGGATGTGACCTTTCCCTTCGCGTCGGTGACGGTCGCCGGAAGGCCGGCGGTCGTGTACGTGGTCGTAGTCTCGCGCGTGAGCGGATCGGTGACCTTCGTCAGATGCTGCTCGGCGTCATATTGCAAACTCGTCACGCGGTTCAGGTTGTCCGTAACGCTCGTGCAATTGTTGAAGGCGTCGTAGGTGTAGGTGGTCTTTCGAGTACCGGGCGCTGTTTCCTCGAGGAGATTCCCACGCTCGTCGTACTTGTAGGTCGTGGTCTTCTGGTCGATGTCGCGGTGCGAGGTCGTGAGATAGCTGACATAGCTCCAGAGATCGGCGTGGTACCAGACGTAGTTGATGCCGTCCGTCGACTGCTCGCGCCAGTGCTCGGAGACCTTGTTCGACTTCGGGCTGTAGTAGTACACATGCATGCGCCCGCGCTGATCGGCCACACCCGTCGACCCCGCGGCGAAGGTGAGCCCGCTTGGGGTGTCCGTGCCCGGTCCGTAGGTGAAGCGCTGCGTGGTGTTGTCGTTCAGGTGCTCGGTCGTCACGCGCTTCGATGTGTCGTAGGTGAGGACGGTCTGATTGCCGTCGCAGTCGTTCACCGTCGTCATCTGGTACGCCCACGAGCTGTAGACATAGCTGCAGCTCGCGTATGTCGAGCCTGTCGTGGAGGTCTTGCGCGTGACCGTCAGGAGGGCAGTCGGCGTGCCCGCGTAGTAGGTGTAGACGAAGGCGCGGCCGAGCGGGTCCACGATTTGTGAGATCTGTCCGCCCGCATTGTAGGTGACGGTGAACTGCCGTCCCGTGGGCTCGGTGATCGTCGTGATCTTTCCGTTCACGTCGCGGGCGATCGCAGTGATGTTGCCATCGGTGTCGATCTTCTGAATGAGCTTGCCCGTGCTGTTGAAGACGAACCGACTCTGATCCGTGTGCGTGAGCGTGTACTGCGAGGTCGCCGGGTCGTACACCAGCACGCTGAAGATGCCGACATCGGGCGTGAAGGTATTGTCCGCGTTCTTTTTGAAGTAGTTCTTGGCTCCGTCTGCCTGCTCCCACGTGACACCGCCGTTCGCGTCGGCCGCGGTATTCAGGTTCGTGCCGAACGTCCAGGTCCAGCCGGCGCCGAAATCGCCACCCGCGACGGCCGCGGCCTGGTTGTTATACGTGCGCGTGATCTCAAGCCGCGACCCGATGGTCGGGATCGTGACATCGGTATCCGTGTAGAAGAAGTTTCCGCTCGCGACATCGACGCCGGTTCCCGCTTTGGCGCTCCACGGGAAGTTGCCGCGTTTGTGATCGGCGTCGAAGCCGTTCCCGAGCCAGCTCGTCGTGGTGACGAGCGTCGCCGAGACCATGCTCCCGCCCCCTGTATCTGTCTGGCCTGTGACAGCCGGGCCGGATGTCGAGCCCCACCAGTTGAACTGCGCGTCGACGGTGCTGCCGCTCGCGGTGAGCCCCATGTCGGTTCCGTCCGTGCGGTGGTTGTTCGCGATGGCGTTGTAGCGCAGCACCATCGGGCTCGAGGCGCTGCTGATCGCGTAGTTCAGACTCGAGGACGAGTTCTTCTCGATAGCATTGGAGGTCAGCTTCGCCGCGGTACTCGCTTGCGCGAGGACAGCATAGAGCCCGGTCGCAGCGCGGAAAGTCGAGTTCTGGATCGTGGTCGTGGAGGGGACCGCGTACAGCCACAGGTTGTAGCCGCTCGTGCTCACCCACAGGCGCTGGATCGTGTAGGTCGTGCCCGGAGGCGTGTCTAGATACAGGCCCGCCAGGTACATCTTCGAGATGGTGTCGTCCGAAAGCGTCGGCATGGAGAAACGGACCGAGACTTGGTTGCCGTAGCGGACAGTCGCGAATTGCAGGGAGCCGAAGGCCGCATGCGCACCCGAGACATCCTTGTACCCGGTGATTCCGAGGGTGCCCCAGTCGTTTGCGGCAGGGGTCGTCGCCGTGCCGTCGCCGTTCGTATCGCCGGCAACCGAGTCGTCCTTGAGCGAGGTGAAGGTGATCGGTGCCGATGAAGTGCCGGTGGCGGTGAGCGTGGCACCCGCCAGCGCGTACAGGCTTCCGCCCGTGTCGAACTTCACAACCACTCCCGGCTCGACCGTGAGCACGGCGGGAGACTGCACGTTCATCGTGCCTGTCACGACATACGGCGAGTTCGCGAGCGTCCAAGTCGTATTCGTCGTGACGTCGCCGGAGACGCTCATCAGCATTCCGACGCCGCCGCTCTTCGTCTTGCCACCTGCCTTGCGGTGCTCGGCGTACGGTGCGGGGACTGCCGTCTCCGGTCCCGCATGCTCCGGATTCGGAACGTAATCGTGCGGCAGGCGGAACGAGCCGTCCGGACGGAGCGGCCCCGCCTCACTATCAGACGATGGCGCCGTGTACTGCGCCTCTTGGGGCGTCGTGGAAGAACCTCCCAGCCGCTCTTGCAGCGTCGGGAGAACGAGGCCGGTCTTCTCAAGCTGTGGCTCGGAGCTTGAGGCATTGGTCGCAGCGACCGCTGTCGGCGCGAAGAACGCGAGATCGGTAAGGATCCCTTGCGCCAGCATAGGGAGGACGAGGAGCCACGCCACGAGACGGGCGTGTCGCTGCATATAGGTGTGGAGTTAGTGTTCGCGCCGTTTGGCGTTTGAATTCACTTTGCGCTTCAAGTCAAGAAAGCGCAAACTACAACGATCATCTTGTGTTGTAAATATTTTCTACATGTCGAAGAGTCATGGCGAAGGATCGCTTCCAGCTGCGAAAAGCGGAGCTATCCAGCGTCCCGCCAACTCAGCAACGGTCGAGGCAGCGGAACGTCGATTCTGACACGTCGGCGCCACACGCTGCGCGACACGCGCGAATGCGTGCGCTCGCTTGGCCAACGCGTCCAGCATCGTCGCGGTTCGGTATCGCGCAGCAGGCAAGAAGCGCCAGCAGAAGCGTCGAGATGATGATTTGAGGCACGCTCAGATGAGAGGAAAAAGGATGCCGTTGACGTTTTTGAAGAAAAGCGACACGGACGAGGCTCATGTGCGCGCGATTTCCTCGGAAACGATGACGCGCCGGTGGGTCTCGTCGCGACGCTTGCTCGTGATCTGCGCATAGATCGTCGTGCTCGTGAGCGACCTGTGGCCGAGCCAGTCCTTCACATCCAACGAATCAAATCCCTCGTTCATGAAATGCACGGCGATGCTGTGACGGAAGACGTGCACGTGCCTCCGATTTTCAGGAAGGTTCGCTGCTGTCGCGTAGCGACGAAATCGCTGATAGATGAATGAGGTAGACAACGGGCGGTGGCGCCGCTGCGGACTCTGAAAGAGGTACCGGCTGCCGCCCCAATCTCGTGTCGGCAGATACGCTTTGAGGAGCGCGACTGTGCGTGGGTGAAGCCGGTATGACCCAGAGATTCCACGTTTGGCGCGACGAACCCAAATCGTTTCGTGCGTGAGCGAGATCTCGTCTACCTCCAGAGCTGATGCTTCGCTACGGCGCAAGCCATACCTGTAAATCAGATCGAACAGCAGCACGTCGCGCAGCTCTCCCTCGGGGATCGCCGCGAAGAAGCTTTCTACCTCAGCTTTCGTGAGGTACAGGATCGGCTTTTGCGGCTTCGGCGCACCGCCCGAACGACGTTTCTTCTTCACGGTTTGCGAGAGTTTGTCGCTTTTCTTCAAAGTCGTTTCGGGGATGGTCTTCGGATAGGCGCGGGCGAACAAAACTACTGTGCGCCGCCGTCGAGCGATCTGCAACGCCTGGGCGACACCCTCACCCAGATTACAAGCCATCGAGGAGGAGCGGCCGATGACCGTCCGTAGCAGAACGAAAGAGACAGGTTTCCTGTGCATCGTCACCGTGCTTGCGTTTGCGGGATGCGGGCGCTTCGGGAAGGTTCCGCATGCCGTTATCGAACGTCAGATCGCGCTCGATGATCCGAGACTCGGACGAAAGATCGAGCATCTTTCAACGGAGATCGAGGAAGTAGGCTCACGGGGATCGATGATGACGCCGCCGGTCACCGACGCTGACCGTGCAAATGGGGTCGACGCCCGGTACGTCGTCAGATGGAAGGGCCTCACCCGGAATGAGAACGGCGTCGCGTCCGACTTCTCGAGCTCCGGAGCCTTCACGCATATGTCGTCCGGCGAGTGGGTGACGAACATGGGCATCTTTGATTCCGACGGACATCCCGCACTTACGAAGGATGTTGCCGGCACATACCGCGGCAGATATACCCACTACGACCAGTATCTAGACTGCACGATGGCGCTCGCCGCAGCCCCCGACTACGCGGGCTCGTACGAGTGCAGTGGGAAGCAGTGGCGGTCCGGTGATGACGCGACGCTCGTTCCGGCACATTTCACCGGCACGATCGAACTCTTTGCGGTGTTCCGACCGGACGCAGTGCCGATCAAGTTGGGGATTCTGGACGGAGCGTTCCACGTCATCGACCCCAACCCGCGGCGTACGCGCGCGCTCATATTCGCGAGCGACGCCAAGGGGTCGTGGCATGTCGCGAAAGGCGTTGAAGTGAAGGGCGCGGCCCTCGGTGTGGGCTTCAGCGGCACATCCGGATTCGGCAGCGAGACAGATACGCCGGTCTTCTTCGAGAAGGTCCAGGTCGGCGAATCGCGTGGGGCACCGCCCACGTCGGACACGTCGTCGGTCGTCGCGCCGGCAAGCGTCGTGGACGTTTCTGGAAGCGGCACCGTGCTGTATAGCGACACGGCGTCTCACCTGCCAAGCCCGACGTCGGTGCCGGTGACAGAGACCACGATCTCAGAACTCCCTGGTCGCCCCTATTCGAATCCCCCAACCGACGCCGAGGCCCGGGAGGCGATTAACGCCTTCCTCGGCGAAGTCCAGGACGGCCCCCGGCGGACGATCGACATCCTCGGCTATCGGCAGCTCTGCGCGCAGCCGGTCGGGCCCGAGTGTTACGTCGTGATCGACGGCAAGCGCCACAAAGCGTTCACCCTCGAGCGGAAGTCGGATGGACGCCTTGAGGCCACCGACCTGGGTTCGTGCGGCGACTGAACACCGCGAGGCGTAGCATCGAACCGGCAGCGTCCCTGGCATCCTGAAACTGTGCCGCCCGCATTCTTGACGACGCCTCGAAGAGCCGGCATTGTCGGCCCATCAGTGACGCTCAACGATTCTATGGGTACCGGCGACAGCGATGGCTGGAATCACGCAGACACGCAGGCGTTCGTACGCCGCGTCACGCCGAAAGGACTCCGCGCGCTCATGGATCCACATCACCTCCTGTGGCGAGACTTCGACGATCCTGACGCGATACGACGCCTCATACTGGACGACTATTTGATGACGGACCCTGACGGGTTCGAGGCTGTTGCCGACGAAGCCGTCGCTCTTGGGCACATCGAGAAGCGCCTCAATGCGCGTGGTGAGGTGGAGTACCGGATCAGGAAACACCGGTAAGCGGCTCCAGTAAGCGCCGCTCATGCGCTCCGTCCTTGGGAGCTTCTAGAGGCCGAGGATCCCTTCGACTGTTCGACTTCGAGCGACACGGCGCGTCCCCACGAAGCATTCGGACCTCCCCGTTCAGAAAGCCACCTGACGCACGAAGGGAGGGGTGTGGAGAATCCGCGATTCCGGCACACCCTTGGTAGGAGGGGTCTATCCATGCCTGAATCGGAGCCGAGCAGTTCTTGCCCTCGACAATCGCGTGCCGAGGAACTGTACGGCCAGATGAAGCCTCTTCTCCTATTCATTGCGGCGAGCAAGTTTCGGGTGCCTGTCGATGAAGCCGAAGCGCTCGTACACGATGTTTTCGAGTCCTACCTGCGACGTCGACCGGTCATCGCGAACGAGCAGGGGTGGTTTGTCGGCGCGATCTGCAACGCTTGCCGACACTACTGGCGAAAGTACGGCCGGTATGTCGGCCTTGAGGAAGCAGCTGACGATGACATGACCTGCGAGACGCCTATCATCGAACGTCTGACGGCGGAGGCGCTCGTTGCACGGCTCTCGCCCCGCGACCGGCGAGTCATCACCCTGCGTTTCGATGATGGGCGAACGATCCGAGAAGTTGGCCGGGTCCTCGGTATCTCGCGCAGCAGGGCGGAAAAAATACTTCGTCGCGCGCTACGCCGACTGGCAGAAGCTGAACGCGTAGAGCTATCAGAAGACTCTGATGAGACCCATCGTTGGGCCGCATGCCTTCATGCAATCTGGAAAGACGCGCATGCGAGGCGCGAACGCTGTCAGCGCTTCCGTTCGCGGAGAGCTGCGATCGCCGCTGCAATGCCCTCGCGCTCCTTTATCTCTTTAAAGTGCGGCTGCTCGGTAGCTGGCACGCGCCGAAACAGGCCGCCATACATACCGCCAAGCGCCTTTCCGCTGCGGGCTGCGGGACGGCCACGGCGGCGCGGCGTGTGGGCCTTGGGCACCGCGCTAATTGGCTGCGGCTTCGCCGCGGCTTCATCGCCGCGCAGCGCCTGAATGCGCGCCTCGATTTTCTGAATTTCGCGCGGGAGTTCAGCGAGGTAACGTGAGACTTCGCCCTGTGCGATCCGCCGATCAGCAATCAAACGTTCCAAGACGTAGATCGCTAGTCCGCCCGTGAGTTTCTGAGATTGTTCGCCTGGCATTTCTACCTCCCTCAGTGATCGGATGGATTGTAATGGTAGCGCCATACGCATCATTGAGGTCGGTCATTGAAACCTCGCGGACTGATGCCGTCACTTGGACCATAACCTTGAAGTCATTCTCCTCGCGAACAACCATCGCATCGTATTCATCACAAGCGCTTAGCAGGGCTATGACGCCGCCTATGCCGATATTCATGCCGCCCGACGTGCGGGATAGGTTGGAGGTCGGTAATCGCGCTGCGAGTCATGCGCCTTGTACGCATATCCAGCCCGGAACGAGCTCCACGTCTCGGGGCTGTGACTTTCGAGCAGGCCAATCTTCAGTACCCAAAAATAGTCACGCATCGACCACAGATCTTCGTCCGCGTCGTCCTCAAACCCGAACCGCTCGACGTATGAGTGTCGCATCACGAAGAGATCCTTTGGAGAGCAGCGCTAGTGTCGTCATAGGCACGCTGAACGGTCGGAGTTGCCCATGAGATCAAACCTGCCTCGGGAAGCCGGAGATCCGATCGGACCTCATCAAGAAGAATGATCATGTCTCCAAGCAGGTTTGAGACGCGTACCGGGAGAGGCAGATCGTCGAACGGGCCATCAGTAACGGAGGGGTCGACAGGCGGGGCAAGGGGCGGCGGCGGCGCGGTTTCGCTTCTCATTTTCTGACCTCACGAAAGGCGCCGGGCGGCATGCCGTGGGCCTGCCGGAAGCACCGGTAGAAGGTTGAAGTCGTGCCAAATCCCGCATGAAGGGCGATTTCGTACATCGGCAGCGGCGTCGTCGTGATGAGTCGCTCTGCCTCCTCGATCTGCTTCGTCCGGAGGTACTCGCGCAGGGAGACGCCGACAATGGATGCTGTGGTGCGCGTCAGGTACTCCGCGTTCCGCTTAAGGAAAGCTGCGAATTCCGAGACACGCGCCGCGCTCCTATTCGCATAGCACTCGTCGAGATAGTGCGCGATGGCGGCGTCGAGACGTTGCCGATGAGCATGGGTGAAGATGCGTGGTTTTCGAGCTCGCAGCGTCATCGCGGAGGAAGGAGCCGTGGCGATGACAGCGGGAACGTGCGTATGAGAGAGAGGCATCCGGCTGCTAGGTCGTGCTGAGAATGCGGTCATCACCACGCGCTCCACTGAGGGAGTGTTGGGAACAGACCTTTCCCTACCGCAAGATCCAACGATTCAGCGGATTAAATCGCGCAGTGGGTCGAAAGGAAACCCACCGCGCGGCGCTACGAAAACCGCCGTTTCGCTCAGCCGGTCGGCGGGCCGAGGCGGGCTTGCAACCAGACCAGGAACAGCTCGAAGACCGTGGGCGGTTCGTCCTGCGATGCAATGCCGATGGGCGGTCCAAGCCGTACTCCTGGCGGATCGAACGGATCCGGCGGATCATCTGCGTAAACTGCTGGAGCCATGAGGATCGCTATGAGCGCGACCAGAGCTCCGCCCTTGAATACACGTCGCATAAGGCCTCCTTCGCCGGCTTCCGGCCAGCGGTTCGGGAGGGCGCCCTCAGATCAGGAGTGGCGGAGCGCAGCGATCTTTATATGAAATATTTGGCTAGGGCTCGTTCGGCGGGCGGACGAACTGCAGGGAGGGTTGCAACTCGGCGCGGCGAAGGAAAGCACGGACCGCCTCCACGTCCTGTTTCGTGATGCGCTTCGCGGCGGCGGCTTCCTTTATGTAAGCGATAGCTGAGAGAGCGCCGGTGAGCATTCCAGCATCCGTGAAGACGGAGAACATGTGCTGTGCGAGCTCCACGATGTCCTTCGGACGATTCAATGCGAGGAGCCCCTCGGAGATGTCGAGTCCGACGTACGCCGCGTACGTCACCATGCCGCGCTTCTCGAATTCGGCGGCAACATCCCGCAGGCGGCGGATCGCCTCGCTGAGTTTTCCGCTGTGGAACACGACGCGTGCGATGCCCCACTCAGTCAGCAGCAGTTCGCGTTCTGGTCCAAGTTCACGAAAGATGACCAGCGCGCGGTGGAACAGCAAGCTAGCTTCTCCGAGGTTACCCCGATCGACCTCGCAGTTGGCCGCCGTGTACGATCCGAGGGCAATCCACTGGAAGTTCTGCGTATTCTCGCCGTGCTCGATGATCCGTTGAAAGATCGGGAGCGCGCCGTTCACGTCTCCCGCCTCAAACAGGATCTCGCCGCGCAGGAACACCGCGTCCATCCGCCGCTTCTCGTCGCCGGCGTGCGTGAACCCGCGCTCCGCGCGCTCGGCCATCACCATCGCTTCGTCGGGTCGCAACTGCGCGTACAACACGCCCGCGCGAACGAGCGCCACGATGGAGAGCCCGAGACCATTGTGCGGCGTCTTCCCGTACGCACGTTCGGCGCGATCCAGGGACTCGTGTGCCTGCGGGAATTGACCGAGGAGCATCTGCGCATTCGCACGCTCCTTCCACGCCGTCCCGCGCAGCCTGAAGACCGCACGTGCAGGGTACAGGTCGTCTGGAAGCGCCTCCGCCACTGAAATTGCGGCGTCGGCGAACGTGAGGGCGACCCGAGGCTTACTCTCGCAGATGTTATGCGCTGCAACGTTGAGCTTCCGTACAACGCCGCCCGTCAGGTAGCGGCGCTTAGTAACGAGCACCGTCCACGCCGCATTAATCGGGCTATCGAGGTACGGCTTCAGGATGATTTCGGCATCCCGGTCCTCCTGGGCCACTCGCGCACCGTACTCCATGAGCGAGGTGTGCGTCGCGGAGCCGACGAGAAGCTCCCACGTGTCCGACTCCGCGAGCTCGTCCCCGAGGTCGTCATCTCGGATCGCGAAGAAGTCGTGCGCTTCCTGGCACTCAGCACACTCCGCGAGGTGTGTTTCAATCTCTATGCGGCGGCCTCCGACCATCGCGTCGGGTTGAGCGGCGTATAACGCGAGTTCTCCCTCGGGGATGTGGCTCACGTCGGCGGCCTCTCCGTCATCGAGTGGTACGCCTCGAGCGCGCGCTTCCGGCACTTCGAAAGGCAGATGAGGACCGTCATCGGCTTGAATTTCATTGCATCAGCGATCGTGCTCGTGCTTTCTCCGATGAGGTAGTAGCGATGAAGGATGTCGCGGCAGCGACTTCCGATCCGCGCGAAAAGGCCGCGAAGAAGTAGTTTTCGTTCGACTTCCTGGAGGATGGATTCCGTGGGCGCGGCGGCACACGGCATCTCCCCGCAGAAGATCGCGTCTCTCGCATCGACCCGACGAAGATAGTGGCGTGCTGCGTTGCAGATACCGCCGACGAGGTAGGGACCGACGTCATTCACCTCATCAGCGTTCGTGAAGTACGTCGCGAACACGTCGTGGACGAGGGGTTCAGCCTCTGAGATCGGGATACCGAACTTCCTGAAAGCGATCTTTCGAAGCAGCGGTGCAAATTGCAGGTACGCCTCCTCGAACGCAGCTGGCGCACCCTCTCCGGGCCGCATGGGCTGCGTCATGTACTTGGCCTCCGAGGCGTGCACCTGCATCCCTCTCTCTGTATAGGAGTGACGGAACGAAGTGGTTCCCTACCCCTCCCTCGTTGACAGTCAGGAAATGCGAAGGCGGTCCGTCGCGCGCCGTCAGAAAATGAGAGCAGCGGTTCCTCCTTTCCTGCCTTAAAAGTGACGCGCATAAGCGCCCACGATGATGGCTCAACTCCCTCGCACCCCGCCCAACCATGACATGCTGACGCGCTTTCTCCGCGACCGGCGTCCCGTCTCGGTGCAGGAGGTCGCGGAACTCGTCGGCTGGTCGCGCGCTGAGGTCCAACGGCAGGCGTTAGCGGACGAGGTGCTCCTGCGCGGCGAGATGGTGCCGTGGTCTGCCGCAGTCGGCTGGCTTCTCGACTCATGGCCTCTCCGCGTTCTCATGGAGACACTTGGCCGAGACGTAACCCTTCTTCCGCGGGGTCTCCAATTGCTGTCCGTTCAGTGGGAACTGCCTGCCTACATCGTCAACTGGTTGCGTTGCCAATCGCAGCTTGAGGATCTTCCCCACCGCGTCATCCGCCCGACCGAGTTTACAGATTACCTGTGGGATTTCCTTCATCGCATGCTCGATACCGACGTAGCTGAACTCCTGAAGGACGATCGCGACTTCACGGCGGCGTACCACTTTCCCTATGGGGGTGATGACGAGTGAACAGTCGCCCCTTTTTTTGCCCTAGTAAGACACGCATAAGCGTCTTGAAGGCTGCACCCAACTCAGAAGGAGAAGTATAGCGATGGAAGCTGATACCTCACTCACGCTCACGCGACGGCGCCTCTTTCGAACGGTCCTCTCGTTCCTTGCGGTTGCGCCGTTCTCGTCGAATAAATCCCTCTTCGGAGGCGTGCAGGACGACGTACTACTCGCCGAGTTCGTCGCTCACGATGATCGCGGCGTCATCGGTCACACGCGTGGAACGAAGCTGGAGTTCTTCCTCCGGAGCCGGGGCATCAAGCCGGCGCACCTCGCGCGCGACTCCGGCTACGGCCGGCAGCATCTGCTCCGCATTCGGATGGGTCGGATGGAACCGACGCGGCGATGCATCGTGGACATCGTCGAGTCATGTCGCCGCCTCTCGCGCGAGACGGTAACGGCCGCCAATCTCTTCGAGCTGGACCCGCGTGTCTCTACCCATCGGAGATTCCGAGGGTGACGCTAACGATTTCCGACTGCGCTTCGCTCTCACCACCGTGGAGTTCACCATCGCGCCGCTCCGCGGTCGATACCATGCGCTGCGATGACACGCGACGAGTTCCGAGTACGAATCCGTGCGCTCCGGTCACTCATGCAGGTGTTCCGAGGGCCGCTGGAGTGCGACCAGGTCGGAGGCTCGAACGCAAACATCTCAGAGCGAGCACCGGACGGCGCCGAGTACCACGTGGGCGGTGCCGTCTCAGTCGAGGAAGCGCGCGCAATAGTCGAGGCAGTGAATTTCGTACGGGATCTCTGCCAGCGTCAGTAGCCCACCCAGCCGGCGTTGGCTGTAGGACCGCATGATGCGCCGGCGGTTCGATATCGGGTTTCTTTGCGGCGCGCGTCCCGAGCGCGCAATCGGCCTGCACGACGCGGCTTCGCAACAGCACCGACGTTTTCGAGCCATACGAAGAACGGTTACGGCCTCATGAGGAGCTAAGCGATGCCGTGGATGCATGAAGACATGGTGTACGCGTGGAAGTCGCCGAATGCGCGCGTCTGGCCGGAACCAAAACGTAGGATCCCGGGGAAGGGACTTACCCAAGAGAAGCACTTCGTACGGTTCGGGTCAGCACATGCGAACGCACTCCTGCTTCTCGAAATCTCGTCGACGCGACGGCTCGATAGCTTTGATATCGAGTGGTACGAGGGGCTGTTCCTGCGTCGGCTGCGAGAAAAGCTCTTTGCAGAGCCGCGCTATACGCAACCCTATCAGGACGGGTACGACCACGTGGCGAACACCTACCAGTACGACTGGATCGACCTCGAAGCAGCGATCACCCTCGGGAAGACTCGTTACTACCAGATCCTCCTCGGAGTGATGAAAGCGATCCTCGCGGAAGAGGAAACAGCGGGAAAGATCGCGAAAGTGGCACTCAAGGCGTTCCGATTCACAGAACGCGAGTGGGAGAAAGCATGAATGACTTTGACTGGCCTCCCATGCCCTACACACAGTTTCTGACGCAGGAACTGGACGAGCAGATGCGCTACTCGTACCTCAACCCGTCACTCGATCGTCGGTACGATCCAGTCGTCGTTGGAGGCAATGCGATGCACCCGGTCATTCAGGCGGGCGATGTCGTCCTAGTGGATACCGGAAAGCAGCATCCTGATGACGGCGAGGCGGCCGTAGTACGCATCGATGGCGGGCGAAAGCTCATTGGATACTGGCGTGGTCAGGACGGAACGCCCGTGCTCGAGCAGGAACGAACCGAGGCGGTGATTGACCTCTCGCAATATCCTAACTGGTCGGTCTACGGCGTTATCACGAAGGTCGTTGGGCGAGACATTCGCCCTCGCCCTGCATCACCCGATGTAGCATTAAGAACGGAGGAAGCACACATGGATGTCACTCCAGGACAGGCGCACTGGATAATTGAGCGGCTGCTGGCGGATCGCCGTATCTCATCACAAGATGTGCAGCGGTATGTGGCCGATATGGGCCGCGAAATACAGGACATCGAACGACGGCTGGCCAGCCTTCGAGAGGCTGCCGGCAATGGCCCTATGGCCTCACCGGCGCCACGGAGCGAGGCTCCAGCAGCGAAGACGAAGAAACGGCGGCCAGGACGGCCAAAGAAAAGTGCAGGGCATCCTCGTGGCATAGCCGGAACGCTGGCTGTTCTCCTCCGCTCCCTCCCCACCGCGGCACATGCGACCATCGCGGCCATCCGGGCTGACAAGGGCATCCAGGCTGCAATCAGCGCTGCCCGAGCTGCCGTCAAACGCTAGTCAGATGTAGAACTTGAAGTTCGGCCGAGGATTCTTGATCGTAGGATTCGAGACAAGGATCTCACCGACGGCGTCCGAAAAGCCGACTGTAACGGGCGCGGCATCGCCGACCTTGCACGCGTTGTAATTCAGCTTCGTGAGCCCAAGGATGTCACGAGCGACGAGCTCAACCGACGCTTCGCCATGCTCGATGTCGATACGAAGCGGTACAGGCATCTCCCAACCGTCGTAGCTCAGCACTGAAGCTTTGAAGCCGCTTGCCCAAAGGTATCCGCTACGATCATCCACCTTCCAGAATGTACCGCGCACGACGGGCCACTTGCCTTCGCGGTACAGCTTCGTCGTACTGTCTTTACGAACGCGCACGCCCACGAGTTTTACGCCTGGTGGACACGCGCGCGCATAGCCGCTGACTCTGCCGCGTCGAGTGAAGGCCGATTGATCCGTCCAGTCACTTCTTCCGGGAAAGGTCCCCATCGAGGAGCGGGTGAAGGCGCGCCCGACACGCTGACCGATGCCGGTCACAGATTTCGCCACATCCTTCTGGCGCGTGAGCCAGCCAGCGATGACCTGCCAGTCGTCCTCGACGAGCAACTCACAGCGTGCCTGGAGGACGTGATCTTCTTCAGATCGCGCGGGTTCCTGATTCATCTTCCACGTGTCCTTCGTGACTGGCTGATGATTCAGTCCCGCCAGGTCCGCCACACGGTCGAAGAATTCGAGTATCGCGGGTACTTCGGCGCAGTGGTTCCGAAGAAGCCCTAGCGCTTCCACTTGTCGTCGTACCGGTCGAGCTCTGTCCCCAAAATCTTCAGATTCGCGGGACGCTTTTCCTTACGGTGCTGCTCTTCGACGTGGATACCGAGGATGAGGTAGATCAGCGCAGCGCGCGTCACGCGCGCGAGCCGCAGAGTCTTCGCCTGAAGATCACGCTCGCGGATCGAGAGCGCAAGCGTGTCTGTGAAAAACTCCCCGCCGACGCCGGGACTGAAGTCGTCAGTGTGCAGCTTGAGGTATTTGTGTTCGAGGTGCTGCCGCACCGTGCTCAGGAGTGCGGCGTCGGGCGCAAGCTGGCGCTCCGCACGGTCGTCGAAATCCCGACTCAGCCAATACAAGCCACGGAGCGGCAGATTCGCGTACTTCTCGAATGCGGCCTTCAGCGGCTTCTTCGGGCTCTCACCTTCGTACCAGATGCGCGTGAAATAGACGTAGTTCGGATCTGTCCCGAGATGCAGGTACCTGTTCAGGAAGAAGGCGGTCTTGTCCAAGAGCGAGTAGAAGCTGCGGAACGCCAACTTCAGGCACTCGCCGTTGATCCCGTACGCCGGGTAGTCGAGTGTGTTGACGAGCACCACGTCGCGGTCAGCAAACGCGGAAGCTTTGCCGTGAAGCGCCTGCCACAGAAGGAAGCGTGCGGAGGCGTACTCCTGCTTCATCGCATTAAAAAAACCCTGAAGAATCGGAGGCTCGCCCACAGGCACCACCATGTTGGGTGTCAGCAAGATGTCGGTCGCGGCGACGGACAGCGTAACGAGATCGTTCATCGGGTTCAGGAAGAGGCGCTGCTTCAGCGTCCAGGTCCGGTACGCGATCTCCTCCTCAGATTCTCCGAGTGGGAAATCGTCGTAGCGATCGTCAGCTTCGAGAAGGGTTCGGCCGTACTGCTCCTCGATCTTCCCCGCTATGAACGTGAAGTACTTCTTCGCGTCTGGATACGGCACCGCCGGGATGCCGGCGGAGAGATCGTTGTACGCGGCGCGAAGGAAGCGTTCGCGGTGCCCCTCGTCATACAGCGTCTTCGCGTAATGGAACCGACCATACCCGCGGTTCGCGAGGGCCATAGGAAAGGTGGGATCAACCGCGAGTGCGGCGTTCCAGTATTCCGCGGCCTCGATGTATCGCCCAATCGTGCTAAACGCGTTTCCGAGATTCGTGAAGATCTTGCACCGCACATCCCGACTGAGACGCGCGAAGCCTTCCTCTGCGACCGCACGGCGAAGCGCGAGCAGCGCGGCGTCCTTCTCGGGACTGCTCCACGTCCAGCGGTCCTCATCGCTAGTCGCACGGAGCCGTGACAAGTCGTCCCATGCGTTCGAGAGGAAGAACGAAAGGTGGGCTCGGTCAGCTGAGGACCATGTGTCCACGGGCAAGGCGTCCGCAAGCTCAATCGCATGCTCGGCGCCGCGTGCGTCACGATTGGAGTGCGCGAGATCGATGAGCATGCCGAGGCCGCGAAGCGCTTCGCCCGCGGGCGCGCCGACGAGCGACGAGATAGCCAACAGGCGCGCGTACTCTGCATCGGAAGACATCAGTTCGGTGATACCAATATCGCGCGAGCGACGCAAGCAGACGGTAAGCCTCTCGAAACAGTATGTCGGCCAGATTCCTGTGCGACTGCGGAGATCGCATGTGGACTCTGCGTGTGGAATCGATTCCACGGCTCGGTGGCAATAAGTCGTCAGATTGCAGTGCGTTCGAACGGCGGACTACCCCGGCCTTCTCGGTTTGCAGGAACGAGTCGGAGGCAGGGGGATACAACTTAAGGCGTTTCCTCTGCGGTTGGCGTAGCCTTGCTTCACCACGTATGACGCTTCCCCACGTCAGTCCAATTCGTCCGGTCCGCAAGAAAACAGTGCCCGTCGGGCGCGAGTGGCGCTATGAGCCGAAGCTCGATGGCTTCCGCGGCATGCTGTACGTCGAGAACGGACGCGGGATCTTCCGATCGAAGACGGAGCGCATCATGCCGCGTTTTCGCGAGCTAGCGGACGCCCTCGCTCGGGAGCTTCGGGTGAAAAGTCTGATCCTCGATGGTGAGATCGTCGTCTTCGGCGACCACGGCCCCGACTTCCGCGCGCTCATGCGCGGCGGAGCACCGACGTTCTCGGCATTTGATCTCGTCTGGCTCAATGGACGCGACCTCTGTCCGCTTCCGTACACTCGCCGGAAGGCGCTCCTCAAGCGCTTTCTCGCGCGGCGCCCGCTCGTCGGCTACGTCGCGCACTTCAACGACGCAGCGCTCTTCGCGGCAGCGACGAAACTCGACCTGGAGGGAATCGTCGCAAAGCGAACGGGCGACCCGTACTCCGAGGAGACAGAGTGGATCAAGGTGAAGCACGCCGGCTACTCGCAGAATGAAGGGCGGTGGGAGCTGTTTAACAAAACCTCGTGACGTCTGGGATCGCGCGGCCCAATTTTAGGCGGAGAAGGCACGTGGACTCGGGATGTGGAAAGATTCACGGTTACCCCCGTCTGCAGCACGGATGACGTGACGAGCGCGTCGGCTGGAACACGCTGCTACCATACCGGCGGAGGAAGCAAAATGCGTGGTCGCGTCATCTCCCTTGCGCATCTGATAGTTCTTGCTGTCGCTTCAGGATGTTCTCAAGAGGGACCAACGTCGACCGCGCAGCAACCGCTCCGACCGCAGCAGCAAGCACAAGTCCGAACAGCTCAACCCGCCTCGTCCGCCCGGACAGTAATGGTTCCGGTGCGAGCAGTTTGGGCGGCGGGCGAGGTCGCGCCGCAGAATAACCTCTTCTTGGTCGAGACAGCCGAGGGCGTGTCGACGTACGTCCGTCCAACGAAGTCGCAAGCTGGGTTCTACGTTGCTGCAGAGTTTTGCGCAGGCACTACGATCGCCCAGATGCTCTCGAATCCACACATAGATTGCTACCACCGAGCGCTTCGAATGCGTGACGAGATCACCGCGCGTCCCGAGTATGCGTTTGACGGACAGTTCCAAAAGCCGATCGTCAGCGCTGATATCGGCACGAGACCCCACGCGGATCTTTGTGCGCCACGAGACGGGAAGCCCGCACCATGTGCACAGCGCCATGCGGACCTTGCGAACGTCCAAGCGAAGACAGCGCGACACGCAGATTTGGGGGACCTACCGGTGGTGAAGCAGCACCCCATCGCCAGCACCGCGAAGAAGCCATGATTGCGCGTCAGATGCGGGCTGTCGACCCGCGGTGACAGCCGTTCGAACGCGGCGTTTTATGAGCACGCGTAGGTAGAATGTCGCGGTGCGGCACCGATCAGGACACCCAAGGATCCGTTTGCTGCTGGTTGTCGTCGTGCTTCTCTGCGCGTGTGGCAAACAGGAACGTCCAGCATCTACCGACACCACGCCGATGGTCGTCACGGAGACCGCGGCCGCTACTCCATCCGCTCCAGCGCCCGTAGCCGAGCCCCCGGAGGATACTGCGCCCGTGGACCCTGCCGAATCTGCCGTGCCATGCGCCGACCGGACCACGCTCCTCCCATCCGACCAGAACTGGCAGCCCGAGTGTGCGCATTGCGGCATCCCGGCCGACGCGGTGCAACCGCTCATCGACGCGCAACGCGCGGTGATGGTCAACTGCTCCTGTCCGCCGGGCGTGCTCGCGTTCAAGAACGTGAGCGGCACGGCAACGCTCTTTGCGTCTGGCGAGGACGAATGGCGCTTCATCGAGCGGACGACCATCCCTTTTGAAACCGTGAACGACGCTGCGCAGAAGCGAGCGCTCGACGCCATCCTCAGTAAGCGCGCTGCTGAACTGCAGGAGACGTCCTCATCGACGACGCACGGCCCACTCTCCTTCGGCGAAGCGCAGCGGCGCATCGATGCAGGGACTGCCCGAGTGCTGAACTGCTGTCCGCCGGGCGCACTCGCTCTTCGTGCACACGAATGCACGTCTGCGATTTATTCTCGAAGTCCAGGGTATTGGGTCTGGGCCGGCACCGTCTCCGCGCCGCTGTCGGACGTCGACCAGCCGGGTATCCTGGCGAGAGCCGCGTCGCTGGCGGCGATCCGCGCATGGAGCGATGCTCCATGCATAGAGGCCACAAAGGAAACGCGGGGCATCACGCTCCCGGAATGCGCCAGATGCTCGCTTCCGGACACGTCGGTTGAGCCACTTCTAGCACGTGGGCTTTTGAAGCATCTTAAGGACGAAGGCGATGCCGTCGCGTTTCGGAACGCTGATGGAAGCACGACTTTCTACGGAAAGCCTGACCATGAGCAGCGGGGGTTTATCCGGCATACGGACACCCCGTTCGACGTCATAGACGATGCGGCACATACGTCGTCGACGAAAGAGCTGTTACGCGGACGCATTCCGGTTTTTACGCGCATCGAGGCGCCGGTAGGCTTAGCGAACGTGCCAGCGGATCTCTTTCGACGGCTGGACTACTGCCCAGGCCTAGAGATTGCCGCGCTGGCCATTGATGCGTGCACAACAGATATTCTGAAAAAAACGTCTGAGGACCGATGGGAGCACGTCGCGATTTTCCACGTGCCGCTCGCTGATAGCGATTCACCGCAAACGACTGCGAGGGTTCGGCGGATATTGCATTGCGGAACGGCGGAGTCCGCGCCCAAGGAGTGATCGCCGCCCGAACGGTCGCGTCACGGCCCGAGCGGCGGGAGAAGTAGCCGGACCACGCGCGACGCGAGGCCGAGCACCTCGACATCCGGTCCGTCAGACGGCGCGTCGTCAAACGTGAGCTGCCCAGCCGTGCGCGTGATGAGCGCTAGCCGGGGCTCACCGTCGATCGCGAGGAGCGCGATCGCGCCGTCCGATAGCTGATGCCCGCGCTCCACGACGATGATGTCGCCGCGCAAAATACCGCGCGCGGCGAATCGTTCATCTGGCGCAGTGAAGAGGACGCTGCGTTCCGGCCGCGGCAGCACGACGTCCGAGAACTCAACTTCGTCACCATCGAGATGGTCGACGATTTTCGCGAATGCCATAAGAGGAGGGGATTAGGAATGGGGCCGCAGTATAGGTGTGTATACGCTCACCTTCAACTCCCGCGACCGACGCGTGGAGCGCCAACGGGCAGTTCCTCTTTTCTTGCGGTGTAGTCTCCACCAATCCCTACTCGCTCGATGGACTGTCCAGTCCCGCCGTCCGGCGTGCGGAAGATGTGCTCCCGATAACCGACGGTCACCACAGCAATTGGGAGATGCTCGACCTCGCCATCTGCGTACCGGATATCCACGGAATACCTGTATCGACCTTCTGCAGGGATACGCTCCTGATACACCGGCGTCGAAAGTTCGTCGCTCGCACATTGTGTCTGTGTCGCGACTGTATGTGTCGCTTCAGCGCTTAACGCGCGTTCACGGCACTTGTCGTTCGTCCAACGATAGGCAACCGGCGCGGCACCGCGTGAGCTCCGCCGTGGAAAGACGCGGAATCGAAAGACCGTTCCTAGCGGCCCTGCGTCGGGCGTCCCTTCGCCGAAACCGGCGAGACGTGCTTCTTCTGCTTCACTGAGCAGCGGGAGCATTGGGCCATGCACGACCTGTACGTTGGGTACGCGACTTCCGAACCGTGTGTCCCCTCCACGTCCGTCTGACACCATCCCGTTTACCTGCCACGTGCCGGCGTGTCGAAAGACGTGGGTCACCCTTGGCACCTTTGTTTCCGCCGTCTCGCGATCACGAAAATCCCAATGGTATTGAAGCGCATCGTGGTCCGGATCGTGTGCCGTGACAGAGAACGTCACGGCCAATGGAGCATCGCCACTTGTCGTGCTGACCTGCACATCGTTCACAACGGGCGGATGATTATTCGCGATGCACGTCGGAATGATCGCCATAGCGGCGCCCGAAACTACATATTCGCCGCGATCCGGTGTGGCGAGTCTGTAGACGTACCGCGCATTGCTCTCGGCGCTCGTATCTTTATAGTCGATCCGATCATTCGTCACGCGCTCGATGCGTTGGACCACTTGGTCGTTGCGCAGAATTACGAGCGGCGCAATATCAGGAATGTTACGGAACGTCACCGTCGCGAACGGATGCCCGTGCAAACACATGCCGCTGACGCTCGCATCCACGGCCGCGAGCTTCGGTGTTAGGAAAATGTGCACCCACAGCCAATGGCGCACGAAGGGAACGCATCCCACTAGAAGAATGGCGATAGCGCACGCGATACCAACAGCTGTTTTGGTTTTACTGTGCGCGTGGAGCTCAGCCCGGCGTTCGGGCGAGAGTCGGTGATAGCGCGCGGTGAGCCATGCGAAGACCGGACTGAGCGCGGCCGGTACCATCGAGCCGTCGAAGGCACGGGCGCTGATGGTGGGCTGCGGCGGTTCGATCGGGAGAGGCGCACCAGACGTAACAACATCGGAAAGGCGGCGTGGATTAACGGTGCTGTCCCAGAGCAATGCGAGTTCTCGCGTATCGACCCCGGGCGCGACGATCGGCGTGTACGTATGGTTGCCACTCGTATCAAGACGAACGTCGACGACTATATCGACAGCTTCACTATCACGCTCATGCAGCGCGGTGAACGTTACCCGGACGATGTCGCCCGCGGCGTCGACGTCAACAACTTGGGCCTGTTTGAGGAGTAACGACCACTCGTAGAGCGCGTCCGACGCCTCAGACAAGGACAATGTCGAGAGTCCAAGTTTGTCTCTGCACTGGTGAAGCGCGCGGCGAGTGACGCGAAGACGCGGAGCATGGAGCCGTGTCCGTTCATCCGCTAGGCAGTGAACTGCATAGGCGACCATCGTCGCCCTCAAGAGCACCTGCTTCCTGCCGTTCCCAAGCTTCGCCGTCTTGGTGCCGCGCAAATATTCGCGACTTGCGAGTGCGTTACACGCGTCTGCGAGAACCTGTTTCAGATCCACGGTGCGATTTTACCCACCGGCGACGAAACTCACGATGAGATCGACACGCCGCCCGAAATGCACGATGGCCTGTTTCCTCACTTTGCCCGACCGAGCGCCAAAGAACCTCGCGGCTTGAGAGCACTTCGGAGACGATTTCTCGCGAAACGGCGCCCAAGTTCAACTTGCTGACCGCCCCACGGCCAGCAAGTTCGGATGAGGCAAACGCCATCAGCCGGTCCATCCGGCAAATTCAACATGAGGTGACATGGTGAACCGCCTTCTGAACATCCTGTTATTGCCAGTTAAAGCCAGCCTTGTCAATGGCTTACGGCGCAGCCGCACTGTGGCCTCTCGCGCGGTGGTCACGGTTACATCCGCTCGCGCAGGCGCCACACACGCGTACCGGCGCCTTTCCCGCTCGTACCTCGCCGCGAAGCTGGACGCCTGGCACGCGGTGAACGCGGGCCTCCATCGCACGGACCACCTCACGCACCGGCTGCGGACGTACCTCAAGATGCGGCCGCTCGTCGGCTATCCATTACCGGACATGCGCATCGATGCGGACGGCCATGTCGCCGTCGCCTGGCCGGACGACGCGCGCCACCCGGTTATCCGCGCGCTCGACGAGGGCGCGCGCATCGAAGACATCGACGCGCTTGCGCACGGCGCACGGCGCGATCTGGACGAGGCCGAAGAGGAGCACGGCCGCTTCACCGCCCGCTCGGCGGAACTGCTGGCGCAGATCACCGACGTGCAGCGCGAGCATGCACACGCGGCCGCCACCGAGGCAGCATCCGTCACGACAGGTGCGGCGACTGCCGAGACGCCCAGCCGCTATGAGGCGATGCCCTCACTGCTACTCATCGTCCTTCTCCGCATGTTTCAGCTTTTTCTTGTCGGCGCGGAATCCTTTCTCACGTTTCTGCCACTCGCAAACCAAGGCGGGATCGACGTCTCGAACCTCCGCGGCGAATTCCAAGGAAACCCGTGGGGAGTCGCGGGATTCGCGGTCGCCGCCTGCGGGTGCGCGTGCCTCCTCTTTGTACTTGCCGACCGGATGTGGGTCGCCGCACTGCGGATGATGGAGACGACCGAGTACGACCCGCGCGGAATGGTGAAAAGGATCGGCATCGCTGCCTGCGCCGCGCTCGTGCTCGGCGTCTGCGTCGCGCTCACAGATATGCGCCAGACGATGGGCGCATCCGCCGGGGCGGTTGCAACAGCGCTCGGTGCCGCGCAGCCGTCGGCACAGCACTCGACCCCGTGGTTCGGCTACTTCCTGTTGACGCTGTTGCCGCTCGTCGGCGGCACGTGCATCGAAGAACGCGTGAAGACGTTGGTACGGAAGCGCACACACGTGCTGGCGTCGCGCGCCGTTCCGACCGCGGAAGAAATCGCAGCGGCGAAGCGGGGTGACCTCCGGCGTGCACTCGAAGCCGAGCTTCAGGACGTCCGCGCATGGGCGGCGCAGCTGTCGGCGAAGATGACGCTCTGCCTCGCGCACCTTCAAGCCGCGGAGACGGCGCGACGTGAGGCCGCGATCACCGCGGAGCACAGCGTCCGGCGATTCGTTGATGACGTCATCGCCTGCGTCTCGGAGGATCGGCATCAGTTCACGCTCATCGCGACCCGCCGGAAACGTGGCGATCTCCTCACGCATCTGGCGGCTGCACCTCCTGGCCTTGGATCGCACACGGCGGATGTCGTGCAGCTGGCGACGAAGGGCCGTCGTGCTGCGCGCAGCACCGGGACGGTCGGTGCGGTCGTGCTTGCAGTTGCCCTGATGCGCTGCGCTCCACCGCCGCATGCGCCTTCCGCTACGTCGCTCGTCGTGAGCGACGCCGCCCACCTGCACGCGAGCATCGCGGACGCTTCGACTGCCTTTGACCGCTGGCTGCGCAGCTCGGCGCATGGAGACACGTTTGCGGTGTATGTCGCGGGTCTTACCGCCCAGGCCACGTCGCGCGTTTTTCTCGCGGCCGTGCCGGCACGATGGGGAACGGGCAACGTGCTCGCCGAGAAGGCAGCATTTGTCCGCAACGCACGCGCGGCATTCCTCGCGGCGATGCAGCGGGGTGTCGCGAGCGGCAGCGCCGACGCCGGCGAGTTGGTGCATGCGGCTTCCCCGTGGCCCCTCGTGCTGCCCTCCGTCGACAGCACCGGACGTCCGTGGGAGTTCGCAGCCGCCTCGACGCCGATCCATGACGTTCTGCTGTGCGATGCCTCCTCGTCGGGGCTGGATCATGCCTGCACGCCCGCAGCACTTCTCACTTCATATGACCGATGGATTCGTGCAGGTGCAGCGCGCGCGGGCAGCACCTTCACCGTCCTCACGTCCGGCCGCACACTGAGCGCGACCGCAACGCTGTTCACAATGCAGACGCCCCAAGACGGTGCCGTGCAGACCGTCGTCGATCTTCTCAGCGCGCGCTCCGCCCTCCAAGACGCCGTGAACCACATGCCCGAAGCCGGTTCCGCCATTGCGGAAGGCCTCTTCGTTGGCGTCAACCTCCTCCGCGAGCGCGCGGAACGTGGCGGACTCGCGAGGTTGTACGTCCTCAGCGATCTTCGCGAGGTGAGCGACGACGGCGAGATGAATCTCGAAGAGCACGTTCCATCAGCTCCTGCGTTCGCAGCATGGATGCACGCGCGAGGACTCTCGGCGCCGGCGCAGGGCATCGAGGTGACGATCTGTGGCGTCCACACAGGTGTAGCAGCCGGGAGTGCCTCGCTCACGCCGCAGGACGTCGCACGCCTGCGGGAGGCATGGAGCGAAGCACTCACGGCATGGCACCCGGCGTCGTTGCGCATTTGCTCGGATTGCGCGGTCGCAGACCTCGACGCGCGGGCGTCCGCGCCGATCAACACCCGTGGGTAAAACACACGATCTCAATCAGAGGAGACAGCTATGAACAGCGTGGATGTGCAGATCAAAGGGAGCTCCGGTGACGCACTGTCGCTCACCATTACCTCGTCCGACACGCCGGAACGCGTCGCGGACCACCTTGCGACGATTACATGGATCGTTCGACAGGTAAACGGCCAGGCGGCCGAGCCGCGCCGGCGCGGGCCGCGACAGGAACGTCCGGCAGCACCGGCGCTCGATTCATCGAACGACGTCTGACGGAGAAGGTACACGCACGTGGCAAAGAGCTTCCCAAGAGCGAGACACGACCGACCGGCGACCCTGCCGGCCGCAGATCGTGCCGCTCTACGTATCGTGGAGTCGTCGACCCAGCGCCCTGCTGTGTCGACCGATGCGGTCGTGGCGTCGCAGGTCCTTCGTGATCTCGTCGGACGCCTCGATCGGATCGAACAGATGCTCCGCATTCTGCCGATCCTTGTTGCGCAAACCGCTGATCCCACGCACCTCAGCGTAGAAGGTGCGGCGCGTGTGCTTGGCGTGTCGACGAAGACCATTCGGCGGCGGATCGAGAGCGGTACGCTCACGCTCGACACCGTCCCCGGCACGCGCAGGACGGGGATTCCGGTGGAGCAGGTTTACGCTGGTAGCTGGGTGCCGCTCATCCTCGCGCGGAAGTTGCTGGATGACGAGCGGCACGAACTTGCCGCCTTGAAGAGGAAGAGCCGATGAAAACCAGCAGCTCCTACGTGACCGGAAAGCGCGGATCGTTTGAGATCCAGGCGCCTATCGAGCACCCCGCGTGGTGTCCCTGCGCGAAGTGCGCGGGCTTGACGGAGTGCGAACGTCCGCTTCCGCACACGTTCCGCATCCGTCGGGCCTCCAAGTTCCCGGACAGCAAGAAAGAGTCGGCGACGTTTGCCCGTGAAGTGATCGCGCAGGAAGAAGCGCGCTTGCGGGACCTGATCGCGACCGAGGGGCGTCCGTCCGTCCTAACGCTTGACGGTCTCATTGAGACCTACTTCGAACTGAATCCGCGGAAGGTAAGCGCGCAGACGATCGAGCGCGATCGCATCAGCGCGCGCAACCTCGTGCGCATCATCGGCAAGAACACCTTGCCCGAGAAGATCGACGAGCCGATCGCGCTCCGCTACCGCAAGAGGCGCGAGGATGAGGGCGCACGTCCACGGACGATCCTTAACGAGTTTGTGTTCCTTCTCGGCATCTTGAAGAAAGGCGTCGAGTGGGAGTCGATCACCGGGATGGCGCGAATCCGCCTCCACAAGGTGCCGGACGTCGGCGATTGGGAGTCGGACGGCGTGGCGCTCACCCGCGCAGAGTTCAAGAAGGTCCTCAATGTCGTGAGCTCGATGGATCAGCGCCGCATGATCGTCGGTGTGGCGACGATGCTGCGCCGTACGCCGCTCTTCGGCTTCAAGAAAGAGTGGCTGGACTTCGATACCGCGTGGCTGCACGTGCCGGCCGAGGTCATGAAGAAGGGGCGCGCGAAGCGACGCTACGCGCTGCACGTGCCGGTCGCACAGTGGGCATTGGAGCAGATTCGCGATCTCGCGCCGAACGAGCAGGGCTACGTCTGGCCCTCGCGCCAGACAGGCGGCGTGCTCACGCGCGTGCATGACATCTTCGTGGACGCCGTCGAGGCGTCGGGCGTGCGGCCGTTCAGCTGCCACGACCTTCGCACCACTGGCGCCACCTGGCTGCGGGACGCGGGCGTCGACGAACTTGTGATCGCGTTGCTGCTCGGGCACCGCTCGACGTTTGATCCCGTCGCGGGCTCCTTCCACGCGCCGAGCGCGAACGTCACCCGGAGCTACACGCGCGTCTACGAGACGGCGCTTCGTGAGGCGGTTGCGGTGTTCGACGCGATCCGCGCGGAGATCGATCCGCCCGCGCAGCACGAAGAAATCGACGAACGTTTTGAGAGTGGAATTGAGAGTCTGGAGCTCCCGCAGGAGCTAAACTACTGGAGCGGTGAGGGATATTTGGTAGCGCATACGGGATTTGAACCCGTGTTACCGCCGTGAGAGGGCGGCGTCCTGGACCCCTAGACGAATGCGCCAGACTTGGTGGGGACGCGAGAGTAGCGTTCGCTGTCTCGCGGTGTCAAGCGCGGGTAACCTCTGCTCGAAGAGCGGCATTCCCCCCGTTACGGAACTAGCGCGGTGGGACGGGGAGCCCTTCGAACGTCACCCTTCTTCCAGCGCCTTCCCGCGCACAGCCCGATGATTCGCCCGCCGTGGCGAATGCGTGATGCTCTGTCCATTCCGACATTGCGGAACCGCGGAGTGGTGGTAGCGCAGAGAGGCATCCACTGCCTTTGGGACTTACTCGCTTCGCAGGCAGGGGATTCTCATCGTGCTACGCCGCGCCACCGCCCTGCCGTCCGCGGCTCCGCCGATTCGAAATGACAACACGCGGCCCTGAATCGTTCGGCTGGCTTCGCGCTGCTTCACTCTTCTTCAAACGTCACACATCGGCTTCACACTCACTCTCCACTTCACCCTTCCAGCTTCACCCTTCCAACTTCACCCTCTCCAACCTCACACTTCACTCTTTCCAACTCCACTCTTCCAACGTCACACTTCACACTTCCAACTCACCCTTCCAACGTGCACACTGCACACACTTCACTCTTCACACTTCACTCTTCACTCTTCACTCTTCACACTTCACACTTCACTCGTCACACTTCACTCTTCACACTTCAATAAGGGGGATCCGCTCGTTGGACTATCAAACCGTTCCTGCTCTGCTCCCGGCTCTCTTCACTCCCTCCGCCCAGGTCCTCATCATTGACATCGATGGCGACACCATCAATGAAGTGGTCGTTCTCAATCCTGAGATCGGGCAGCTCGCTGTCATTCATCAGTTCACGTTCAATGAACTGTCGCCGGCCGACTGGCCCGTGACCACGCCGGGGGCGACGGCGCCGCAGTGGTGGAATCTCTGGACGACGCCGCCGTCGGGCGCTGTGCCGGGAGGGTGGACCGTGCAGACCGGCGACGTGATGATCGCCGGCGACTTCGACGGCAACGGCATCGCTGAGCTCTTTCTCTACAACACGTTCACGTTGCAATGGGGGCTCGTGCAGTGGCAGCGGGCCACGAACAGCCTGACGACGATTGCTTACCAGCCGAATGGTTGCCCGAACTGGCAACCGCAAACCGGCGACGAGTTTTTCCTCTTTCCGAATCCCGCGGGGAGCGCGGCGGCGGGCCTTCTCGCGCACAACCCAGTCACACCCGCGCTAGGAGTATTGCAGTTTGTGTCGGGCACGCTCTCCTTTCCGCCGCCGGTCCTCGGCGGGAACGTCGATGGCTGGATTTTCCGCAGCGGCGATCAGTTCCACGCCGGAAACTTCAGCGGCGCCACGACCGGCGAGTTTCTCCTCTTCAATCCCAACACCTGGATCGCCCGTCTCACCTGGGATGGCTCGGCGTTTGGGATCTCCGCGGGACAGAGCGGCACGCTCGGAAAAGCGCCGTTAGGCCACGGCAAGTGGGATATCCGCGGCAACGACGTGCTGCAATGTGTCGATCTCGACGGCGACGGCCTCGACGAAGTCCTCGTCTACAACCCCTCCGGCTACCTCGGCGCATGGAAGTGGATCGTGGCCGACTCGCAGTTTCAATGTCTCGCCGCGACGAAACTCATCGACAACTGGACCATCGGCAATCTCGATCAGTACACGCCCGTACGCGTTGGCAGCAGCAACAGCATCTGCGGATACAACAGCACCACAGCGCAGACGTCGCTGCTGCATTACGCGAGCGGCGGTTTCGTCTGCGACGTTGCGCAGAGGGATCTCGAACATCCTGATGGATGGCCGGTCTCGAACAGCGATCAGTACTACGGCGCGCCGGTAGCATCTCCGGCCAGCGCGAGCCTCTTCGTCGTCAGTCCGCAGGTTCCGCTCGCTCGCGAGAATGCTGTGTCCACGCTGGGAGCATTGTCCGCGGTTGGATCGATGATTTCCGTCGGATCGCGTGTGACGTTGCCGGCACCCGGCTGGACTCCGACACTTCTTGCAGGCACCCACGACGCCGTTTGCGAATTTCCCAACCCCGCAACAGGACGCCGTCTATGTCTATGTGAGCAACCAGTTCTATTCGTCTAATGAATTGCCCGTCGGAAACGACATCCGAAGCAGCTACATCGTTCCCGGCTATTCCGGCATGTTCCAGACCTTCGGCGACAACCTCTTGAAAGCGCCCAACCCGCCCGACCAGAACTTCGCGGAATCCGATTGGCAAGCGGTCAGTCAGACCATCGCCAACGAGTGCCTGAGCGCTTACATGGTCTACACAACGTATGGCACGACAATCCCTCAAGCTGCCGGAAATCTCAACACCGCGCAGCAGCAGGATCTGACCAGCGCAAAGAACAACATCATTGGCTCGCTTCCTGCGGGATACAACTTTCAACCGGCGCCGATCAATTACTGGGGGGGCCAATTCATGGTGGCCGGCGTATGGGGACTGGCCGCCATCACCGGTGATCCGGCCATCGGCACAATCGGATCGATCTTCGCCTCACTCCTCGGGTCGGGCCTGACCGCACAAGGCTCGGATACCAACGCGTTGCAACAGGCCTACGACACGATCGACGACGCGATTCTCGCAGCGTTCACCGACAAGTCGCTCTCCAACGCGACGGCGCCCCAGACGTTTCTTACGGATCCGGTCAAGCTGCGTATCTTCTACGAGCTTTCCGCGACGACGTGGCTGATCCCCGATGTCTCGCAGGCGGTCCAGGCGGCATTCCAGGGGGTTGACCGGGGCTCGATGTACGCGCATTTGTTGCCCGCTGTCTTCACGATTGCGGTCATCGACAACACGGTCGCCGTCGACTATCCCTTCTTCTTGTCGGGCACTCCGGCAGCACCGACGATCAATCGTTTTGGCGGCTCGAATCCCGACAGCTACGATCAGGTGCAAATCGATGGTCAATGGACCATTCGTGCGCTCTACGTCGACATCGGCACGGCGCTCAGCCCCTCTCCTGTCGAGCCCTCCGCCGCGCTGACGAACGACTTGAAGAATATCGGCGTAAACAAAAGCGACGTTCTGTCGGGGTACGGCCTTTGGAATCCGATTCCACGCGCACTCTTTTCGAAGGGGTGGCCGCCCGGGTCGGTGAACGGGTCATGAATGATGACCGGGAAAGCGGAGTTACGATAGCGCGGTGAGGATTCTCTTCTGATCGGCCTGATCCTGATCGTGCTCTTCGTGATCGTGCTGCCGGTCGTGCTGGTGCGCGTTTACCGAAAGCGGCAAGCGGTGCAACAAGCCGCGCACGACGCGCGACTGCGCGCGATGACGCAGACGTTCCTCGCCGCCGCGCGGAAGAAGAAGGCGGCGCAAGCGGCGGCGGCGAGTGGCGCATCGAGTGCTGTCGTGAGCTCCGCTGCGCCGATCGCATCTGCTCCCGCTGCGACTCGCGACGAACGAGAGTGTCCCTACTGCGCCGAGCCGATCCTGAAAAAGGCGCGCGTCTGCAAGCACTGCCGGCGCGATGTCGAGCCCTTGGCGGGCTGGTAGCTCATTCGAAGAGAGTGTGGTCACGCGGAGACGCGGAGGGGTTCTCGGCGCAAAGGCCAATCGAGCAGAGGCAGAGGTGCAGCGCTTGGTTAGTGGACCGATTCCTTGCGCTCCTGCGCGGCGCGCTCGCGTTCCGCGGCACGCTCGGCGCGGCGCTCGTTCGCTTCGTTCTTGAGCCGGTCGCCGATCGTGCAGCCGGTCAGCGTCGTCGCCAGGCCGCCCTCGGCGGTCTCGCGAAGGCCCCGAGGTAGCGCGCGGCCGATGCGAACCATCGCTTCGACGATTTCGTCCATCGGGATGACCGACTCGACGCCGGCCATGGCGAGCTGCGCGGCGGTGAGGCCGTGCACCGCGAAGAGTGCATTGCGTTTCACGCAGGGCACTTCGACGAGTCCGCCCACCGGATCGCAGACGAGGCCGAGCGTGTTCTTGAGTGCGAGCGCTGCCGATTGAATCGACTGCCGCGTGCTGCCGCCGACCATGTACGCAACCGCAGCCGCGCCCATGGCCGAGGCGACGCCGACTTCGTTCTGGCATCCGCCGGCGGCGCCGGAGATGTTCGCGGAGAGCGCGATGATGGAGCCGACTCCGCCTGCAACGACGAGCGCGCGCACGGTACGCTCGGGGTCAATGTGACGCTCCTCTTCGAGCGCGAGGAGCATTCCCGGCACGACGCCACCCGCGCCCGCTGTCGGCGCCGCGACGATCACGCCCATCCGCGAGTTCTCCCCCATCACCGACAACGCGTAGATCTCCGCCTTGACCGTGAGCGGATCCATGAACGTCTTGCCGGCCAGAAAGGCGTCATTGAGCAGCTTCCCTTCATTGCCGACGAGTTTGCCCATCGACGATCCGCCGCCTTTCCCGCGCTCGACGCAATCGCGCATCACCGCGCGGCGGCGGCGCAGCGCTTCGAGGATCTGATCGCCAGGAACGCCATGCTCCTGTTCGTCACTCTCCAGAAAGACATCGGCAAGGTCACGGTCGCCAGCGATTTTTTCGAGATGGGCAAAGCTTTCGATCATGTGAAGTGCTAACGAACGGTCGCTTCCGAATACTCCGTTCTCAGATGAGGCTGGGAAACCGTTTCACGCGGAGGACGTGGAAGACGCGGCAGGGTCAATTCAAACGCGGGCAAGTTGAGGAAGACGATCGAAGTGCCGGTCGCGCGAGTGAAGTACAAGATTGTGCTGCAGAGCCAGAGCTGCAATCCACAAGTCGTTAGTTGGCATCGGAGTTCCCTGTTTCCGGAGTTGGCGATAAAGGGCGCCATAGTGATGCGTCGTCTGGTCGTCGGCAAACAAAACCCTAACGCCATCCCTCAACAGAAAATCTCGCAGCATCCGCTCGTTCTCTGGCTGATGCTTCCCATGCGCAAACCCAGCCCGAAGCTCGCCTAGAACGATGAAGGGCAAGGCAACCATCTCTGCTTTTTCGAAAAGCGCTACGGATCCGACCACCCCTCGACAGAAATCAACATATCGATTTGTGTCGAAAGCAACCCTCACTTCCAGAGATCCTCATCGATCTGATCCTGCGCGGCAATCGCTTCATCGAAGGCCTTGTCCTCTTTCCATGTCCCGGCAATGCCTTGCGCACTTCTCCGCTTCCGAGGCGCCCCAGTAACGCCAGCGCCTTCCGCGAGCGCTTCAATCGCGACCTCGTTCAAGCTCTTGCCCGCAACCCGAGCGCGTTCGCGTAGCGCGACATCAACGGTAGCGGGAATGCCTCGTAGTGTGTATTGCATGCGCATATTATAGGCAGTGCCTGCACCATCTGCAAGCATGCCGAAGTCGGTTCGGGTATCAACTGCGGGCATGGCATCCGCTAACACCCCGCCATGGACTTTGAGATCTCCGAGGCCCTCACTGAGTTGATCGGATTCGCGGCGTCGTTTCTGGCGACGGGTGCGGTCGCGTTCCGGTATGCCGTCTTACGCGGCGATATCGCCAGTGAGCCGGCCATTGCGCGGCGTGCGGCGCATCGCGCGGCGTTGTTCGGATTCATCGGAGCGGCAATCACCACGGTGATGTTCTTCATCAACCTTCGCGGCATCGCAGCGGAGAAACAGGTTTCGATATCCAGTCTCATCACCGCCGATGGCCGATCGCTCCTCGGCGCGATTTGCCTGCTGCTCGTGCTCGGCGGCCTCGCGCTGGCGCTCGCGCACATTCGCGCGGGTTGGGCGCTCGCCGCCGGTGGCATCGTCGTCGGACCGTTGATCAGCCTTTTCTATGGCCAGTGGACGCGCGCGGTGAATCCGATCCATCGGCTCAGCGGCGGTCTCTGGATCGGAACGCTCTTCATTCTGCTGATGGCAGGATTCACAGCGGTTCTCGGAAGCGATCTTCCGCCGATCCGACGCGGAGCGCTCGCCGCGAACATGGTTCACCGCTTCTCGCCTCTCGCCCTCATTGCGTTCGGAATCCTTGCCGTCAGCGGTCTCATTACCGCCTGGCGTCATCTCAAGAGGATCGATGCGCTCTGGACGACCGCGTATGGCTGGACTTTGATTGCAAAGCTCATCGTCGTCGCCATCGTGATGGCGCTCGGTGCCTGGAACTGGCGTAAGCAACGGCCGCTGCTCGGCAGCGAATCCGCAGCTGCGGTGCTGCGCCGTTCCGCGATCGCCGAAGTCATCGCGGCGACGATCGTGCTCGTGATTACGTCGGTGCTCGTCAGTCTGCCGTCGCCGAAGTAGGCGCTACGGAATCCGATCGAGATACTTCGCCTCTTCGACATCCTCCGCCGCGCGGATCCGCTGGAGCGCGGCCTCCGACATCGGCGAGTCGACGTCGATTTGCATGAACGCATCCTTACCGCGCTGTTTGCGCGAGCACGACAGCGAGGCGATGTTGATCCCTTCGTCGGCGATGATCGCGGTCACCTCCGAGATCATGCCGGGACGATCGCGATAGAAGAGCAGCAGCGTCGGCGAGTCGCCTTTGAAGCGCGTTTGAAAGCCGTTGATCTTGAAGACTTCGATGACGCCGCCGCCGATCGACGAGCCGCTGATCTCCGCCGTACGGCTCTTTCCGCGGATTTCGATACGCACTGTGTTTGGATGCACGTCGCCGAGGTCTTCTTCGGAGAACGCGATCTCGACGCCCATCTGCTCGGCGATGCGGATGGCCTCCGGGATGCGAGGATCATCGACGCTCAAGCCGATCGAGCCGCCGACGAGCGCAAAGTCGGATCCATGTCCGCGATACGTCGCCGCGAGCGGCGGGTGCAGGTAGAAATGCACATCGACGGGATCTTCATCGAGGATCTCGCGCGCCACGCGCCCGAGGCGTGCGGTGCCGGCGGTGTGGGAACTGGAAGGGCCCACCATCACCGGCCCCATGACGTCGAGAATCGAGACTTTGCGGTCGTGTCGGATGGCCATGGAGTTTTCGGTGCGCGGCGTTGTTGAGCGGGACGAGATCCCTTAGACTCCACCGTCCGCAATGTCCGAAAAGCCTATCATCCTCGTCGTCGATGACGATCAGCCGATCCTTCTGCTGATGCGCAGCCTTCTGCGCGAGTTCGGATTCGAAGCGGTCACGGCAGAGAACGGCACGCAGGCGCTGACCGCGGCACGGTCTCGGCGTCCGGCGCTGGCGCTGGTCGACAAAAACATGCCGGGGATGACGGGCGCGGAGACGATTCAGAGCCTTCGCGACGAGCCAGGGCTCGATCAATTACCCATTCTCATTCTGAGCGGCGAGCCGGTATCGCGTTCGGAGCTTGCGGGGCTTCGCGCGGACGGCGCGATCCTCAAGCCGTTCGACGTCGTGGCGTTGATCGATCAGATCCGCGCGCACGTCAAGAACGATGGCGATGCCAGCGCCAGCGAACAGCACGCCTGACGCCGCAGTTTTGCTAAAGTGCCGCGCCGGAGGACGATCCCGATGACCGACGTCAATGCCGACCAGCTTGTTCACACCGCCGTCTTCGGCGACGGAGATGCGAAAGCGAGTGCGCGCAAGACGATTCACATGGAGGCGCGCCGCCGCGGCGCCGTCTCGTCGTCGATCTATCCGCTCTACATGGCGCTCGCAAACGGCGACGTTCGCAACGGGAGCGGGCAGCCATTCACAGTTCCCGCGTTCAACATCCGCGCGCTGACCTACGACGCGGCGCGCGCGCTCTTCCGCGTGGCGATGAAACACGATGTCGGCGCGTTCATCTTCGAGATCGCTCGGTCGGAGATCGGCTACACCGAGCAGAGGCCGGGCGAATATGCCGCATGCGTCCTCGCCGCGGCATTGCGCGAAGGCTTTCAGGGACCGGTCTTCATCCAGGGCGATCACTTCCAGGCCAGCGCAAAAAAGTGGGCGACGCCGGAGGGACAAGCGGCGGAGATGAAAGCGCTCGAGTCGCTCATCGATGAAGCGCTGGCCGCGGAGTTCTACAACATCGACATCGACACTTCCACGCTCGTCGATCTCGATTTCCCGACGCGCGACGAACAGCAACGCGCGAACTACGAAGGCACCGCACACCTCACGCAATACATCCGCGAACGCGAACCGAAAGCGATGACCGTGTCGGTCGGCGGCGAGATCGGAGAAGTGGGCAAGTACAACACGCACCCCGAGGAGGTCCGCGCCTACGCCGACGGACTCAAGCGCCTTCTCGGCGACACGATCGGCATCAGCAAGATCTCCGTGCAGACCGGCACGTCGCACGGCGGCGTTCCGCTCGCCGACGGCACGATCGCGCAGGCCAAGATCGATTTCGACGTCCTCCGCGAAACGACGCGCATCTGCCGCGAGGAGTACCACATCGCCGGCGCGGTGCAGCACGGCGCGTCGACGCTGCCGGAGTCCGTCTTCAATCGATTCCCGGAAGCAGAAGCGGTCGAGATTCACCTCGCCACCGGATTCCAGAACATGATCCTCGACGCACCGACGCTGCCGCAGGAGATCAAGGATGGCATCCGCGACTTCTGCTTCGAGCACTGCGCCGACGAGCGCAAGCCGGAACAGACCGACGAGCAGTTCGTCTACACGTCGCGCAAGAAAGCGCTCGGCCCATTCAAGCGCCGCATGTGGGAGATGGACGCCAGCGCGAAGGATCCGATCATCAAAGAGCTCAAAGAGAAGTTCGAGTTCCTGATGGAGAAGCTGGGCGTCTTCGGAACGAAAGAGATCGTGGCAAAGTACATCAAAGCAATGCCTCACGAACTGCCCGAGTACGCAGCCGCGTCGGCGGAGTTGACGGCGGCGGCAGTGGTCGATCCGAACGAGGGGGAGTAAGGGGAGGCAGTGATCAGAGAGACAGTGATCAGAGATCAGGGGAATTTGTGTGTGGGCTGCGATCTCTTGTGAGTGACATCGGATGTCTTGATTTCGGGCGTTATTCAGGGATGCCTCAATTCCGTCATTGGAATCGCCACGATCGTTACAAATGATGACGTTATTGATGTGTGATCCTGAGACTGCCGGAGCCGCCACTCGTGGCTTGCTCAGCTTTTCTTCCTTCCCGCCATGTCGAAGCCGACGGCGGCGACAAGCACCGCACCTTTGATGATGTACTGCGTTGCGTTCTCGACGCTCAGCAGCGACATACCGTTGTCGAGACTGGCCATGATCAGGGCGCCGAGGAGTGCGCCGGCGACTTTGCCACGTCCACCCATCAGACTCGTGCCGCCGATCACGCAGGCGGCGATCGCGTCGAGCTCCATCAGCGTTCCGGCGTCGGGTGATGCGCTTCCGACGCGTCCGGTGTGCAGGAGTGAGGCGATGCCGACGAGCGCGCCGAGGAGTGCAAAGGCGAGGAGGATGTGCCGGCGTCCGTTGATGCCGGAGAGTCGGGCAGCATCGGGATTGCTTCCGATCGCGTAGAGGTAACGGCCGAACGTCGTGTGCTGCGTGAGGAAGTGTCCGGCGATGGCTACCGTCAGAAGAATGATCACCGGGAGCGGAACGCCTCCCTGCATGTTCATCATCACGATGAAGACGATGACGAGAACGGAGGGAACGATCATCCGCGCGGCAGTGGAAATCGGACCCGGCACCGGCAGTCCGTGCCGCCGCCGCGCACGATTGCGGCGCAGCGTGAGCCACACCACCGCCACGATGGCGATGCCGGCCAATACCAGTCCTGACATCGGCGTGATCAAGGCGACGCCGAGAAGACGAAAGACCGGCAACCGCACCGGAACCGTCTCTCCCTTGCTCAAGTACAGAATGACGCCACGCCACGTGAGCAGACCGCCGAGCGTGACGATGAACGACGGAATGTTCGCGTAGGCGACGAGCGTCCCTTGCAGCGCGCCTGCAACGATCCCGATCACGATCGCCGCAAGCAGCGATGGCGCCAGCCCCCATCCCTGCGACATCGCGGCGATCCCGCCAGCAAGTCCGACCAGCGACCCGACGGAGAGGTCGATCTGCCGGGCCACGATGACGAACAACATCCCCACGGCCAGCACGCCGGTCACCGACATCTGCTTGAGCAGATTGGCGAGATTCACCGGATGCAGGAACAACCCGTAAGGATAGATCGGACTGACCGTTCGGAATTGAAAATAGATCCAGATGACGATGAGCGCGAACAGCATCGTGTAGGCGCGCAACGCGGACGTGGAGACGCCGAAGCGCTTCCGATCCGGATCGGCGCTGGAAATGTTGTCGTCGTGTTGCCCTGTCGTCATCAGTGATCCTTTTCACTCTTGGAGCGATGCAGCAGAACGATCACGAAGCCAGCGGAACGCTCTGTCCCGTTGCGCAGGCCATTACCGCTTCGGCGGTGGCGGCCTCGCGGCGAAGGTCGCCCGTTACGCGTCCTTCGTGAAGCACCATCACGCGATCGGAAAGGCCGAGGACTTCCGGCAGTTCCGACGAGACCAGCACGATTGCCAATCCCTCGGATGCCAGCCGCGTGATCTGCTGATAGATCTCCTGCTTCGCGCCGACGTCGATACCGCGCGTCGGCTCATCGAGAAACAACACTTTCGGATCGGTCAGCAGCCACTTCGCCAGCACGACCTTCTGCTGATTCCCGCCCGACAGCGTTCCCACGACCGTGAAGACCGACGGCGCGCGCACGCGAAGATCGTGCATCGACCGATCGCCGGCCGCGGTCTCGGCGTCGACATTCGTGAGCCCGCGGCGGCTGAGCCGCTTGAGTGCCGCCAGTGTGAGATTGACGACGATGGGCTGATCGAGGAGAAGGCCGTACCGCTTCCGATCCTCGGTGACGAAACCGATTCCCGCAGCGATGGCGTCCGATGGCTGATTGACCTTGACGGGCGATCCACCAACAAAAAACTCTCCTGCTTTTCTGCCCGGATGCGCGCCGAAAATCGCCATCATCAGATCGCTGCGCCCCGCGCCGACCAAACCGGCCACACCGAGAACCTCGCCGCGGCGGACATGAAAACTGACGTTGTCGACAAGGAGCTTGCCGGGCACGTTCGGATCTTCGACCGTCACGCCGCGCGCTTCGAAGACGACATCCGCCGCCTTCTCTTCGCGCGTTGGGAAAATATCGGTCACTTCCCGTCCGACCATCCGGGCGATCATCACTTTCGTGTCGAGCGACTCGGTCGGGTCGGTGCTGACGGTTCGCCCATCGCGCATCACCGTGATCCGATTCGACAGCCGATGCACCTCGGCGAGCTTGTGCGAGATGTAGATCATCCCCGCTCCCGAATCGCGCAAGCGGTTGAGAATGCCGAACAACACCTCGGCCTCCGCATCGGTGAGCGCCGCGGTCGGCTCATCGAGGACGAGGATGCGCGCGTCGCGTGAGAGCGCTTTGGCGATCTCGACGAGGTGCTGTTGTCCGATGCCGAGGTAGCCGACGGGAGTGTGAGGGTCGAGTTTGAGGTGAAGTTCGTCGAGCACGCGTTGGGCGCCGCTGTAGAGCTTCTCCGTATCGATCATGCCGAAGCGCCGCGGCTCGCGTCCGAGAAAAATGTTCTCGGCGATGGAAAGCTCCGGAATCAGCGAAAGCTCCTGATGCACGACGGCGATTCCGGCATCTTCCGCGGCGCGCACGCCGGTGAAGCGGCTCACGTTGCCCCCGAGAAGAATCTCGCCGTCGTAGGTGCCGTGAGGATAGACGCCGCCGAGGACGTTCATCAGCGTCGACTTGCCCGCGCCGTTCTCGCCGACCAGCGCATGAATCTCGCCGGGACGAAGATCGAACGAAACGCGGTCGAGCGCGAGCACGCCGGGAAAGCGCTTGGAGATGCCACGCATCTCCAGGAGTGACGCAGTCATGTCGTGCTCAGTGGCCGTAGATGTCTTCGCGCTTGTGGTAACCGTCTTTGATCACTGTGGCATCAACGTTCGCTTTGTCGACGACCATCGGCTCGAGCAGGATCGCCGGAACGTCTTTCCTGCCGTTGTTGATCTTGTCGTGCGTCTGCACCGGTTTCTTCTGCGCGAGCAGAATGGCCGCATCGACGGCGCCGAACGCAAGCGGCTGGATCTGTTTGTAAACCGTCATCGACTGCGTGCCCTTGACGATCCGCTGCACCGCATCTTTCTGCGCATCCTGGCCCGTGACAAGGACTTTTCCGGCGAGGCCTGCCGCCTCGAGCGCGGAGATGGCGCCGCCAGCCGTGCCGTCGTTCGACGCGACGATGGCCTGAATGTTCTTGCCTGTTTTCGTCAACGCGTCTTCGGTGATCCGCAACGCTTCCTCAGCTTTCCACTCGCGCGCAAATTGATCGGAGATGATCTTGACGTCGCCGCGGTCGATCGCCGCTTTGAGAACATTCATCTGCCCTTTGCGGAGCAGGATGGCGTTGTAGTCGGTAGGCGATCCGCCGATGAGAACGTAGTTGCCCTTCGGAATGTGATCCAGTGCGTACTTTGCCTGCATCTCGCCCATCCGCTCGACCTGATGCGAGATGTAGAGATCGACGTCGGAGTCACGGATCAGACGGTCGTACGCGATCACCGGCACGCCCTTCCGGTGTGCGGCCTCGACGATCGACGCTGCGATCTCGCCGTTGTGTGGTGCGACGATCAGAACGTCGACGCCTTTGGTGAGGAGGTTGTCGGCCTGCTTGGTCTGCACGGCGTCGTCGCCGTTCGCGACCTGAACGTCGAGATCCGCCCCGACTTCTTTGGCGCGTTGCTCGACCAGCATCTTGTCGCGCTGCCAGCGCTCTTCCTTCAGCGTGTCCATGGAGAAGCCGATGCGCACGGGGCCGGTGTGAGGCGCAGCCGCGGTGCCGCCGGTTGCGGTTTCCTGCGGCCCGTTGACACACGACGTTGCAAGCAGGAACCAAAGGGTGCTCAGCGCCAATCCAGACACTTTCCTCATCGTCGCTCCTTCGCTGCGGCTGGCTTCGGCGCTCTTGTACCAAACGGCGCGGTGCAAGTCGAGAGAAGCTGCGCGTCGTCTTCATCGAGCGACTTTCCGTCGCGCGTGGCGAAGCTGATTCGAAACGGCGCGTGGCGGATCGTGACGCGGAGAGTTGCCGTCGTAATCGTCGACTGCGCCGCCTCGACTGCGAACGCCGCTGCGGAATCGCCGAGGTTGCGGTTGATGACCGCGTAGGAATGATCGCGCCCCTCGCTTCCCTGCGAGATGCGCACGCGAACGACGTCAGGCGCGAGGACGGTCATCACCGCCACAGCCTGGCCGTTGGCAAACCGCAACGAATTGCCCTGATGTGCAGGTGCAGGCGGCGGCATGTTGCCCAGCGCCGTCCACTGACCTCGGGCAGGGATCGCGAGGACGAGCAGAAACAGGAAATGCGCAGAGAGTTTGCGAGTGATGCTCATGCCGTTCATCTAGAACGGAGGGTGGCTCTCTCCAGAACCACACTCTTGCGTCTGGATTGATGCGATAGCGATGTCGAAGGACGTCCGTCCTCAGCGGCCTTACAGCGGGCGCGAGGATCGGCGCGGCGCGAGGCGCTGGTTCTGCTGCGCGATTCGCTCGCGCAGGCTGGAACAGACTAAGTCGCAGAGGTCGAACACCGGACCGTCGGCAACGGGCTTGCGCCCGCCGCCTCCCCCGCACACGCGATCAGTAACCTACTGCCCAATCTGGCGGAAAACCCCCGCCGTTGGAAAATCTTTGGCCGATTTATGAAGAGCGATGAGTTCGGTCAGGATGCTAAGGACTTCGTTCGACATTCCGGGTGTGACCGTGTCCAGAGTTCCCAGGTACTGGTCCGTACTGGTAATACGTTCGAAAGTAGCAAAAGGCGCGGGCGGCCACGGACCTGCAGGAATGATGTAGCGGTCGCCTTCGGCGTCGGTAACGGCCACGGCAGTCCTTTTGTCGGTTGGATAGGCCTTCCCTTTTCCATCTTTTCGGCCGGGTGGAAAGGCCACGAAAATAGGAACCAGTTCGTATGGTGCTTTTCCATGCTTCGAGAGTGCGTACTCGGGCACCTGCTGATTATAGGTCTCCAACCTTACGATCTGACCAATGTAGTAGAGGATGTCTTCGGGGGAACGTAAGTGCAGGGTCGCGTTAGGTTCTCTTAATTCAGAGGGGCTGGAATCGACGACGGAAATCGTCATGCCGGTGAGCTCTGATTGTCCAATTCCACCCAGAGGCTCCGAACACTTCTGAATCGCTGTGCTCTCTGATGGTCGATCGCCGTACTGAAGCCTCAGTTCTTTATCCACCCGCTTGAGTTGATACGGCCAGGTGCTGTCTTTTCCAGCGATTTCGAGGCCATGCTCTTTCGCTATTGACAGCAGAAATTGCGGCAAATCTTTCACGTCCTCTTTCGAGAGGGGTGGGCCCACGGCCGAGGCCCTATCGCAACTGGCGAAGTGCGGATTCTTGGCGACAAGCTTCGTAACCCGGTCACTGAATTCCCTAAATTCAAGATTCCCATCGTTTGACTCAAATCGCGGATGATTGTAATAGACCGTTGTCGTGCCGTCGCTTTGCATCTGGTCGATTTGCAGAACGAACAAGTGCAACAAAAACTCAGGCGGCCAGTTCAAGTTCCAGAAGTAGGCAAACCTCTCCGGTGTGACAGGCAGCAAAAACCCTTTCATGAAATCCTGGGTGTTCAGGGTGTTGATCTCAAAGGAGGGACTGATTGAATAGCTCGCTCCCCAACCACCTGTATATGCACCTGCCGGGTCGCCGTTAGCCGTCCCCAAAGGGATCGCCAATGTTGCCGAGAGGTCACGCTTGATACTACCCGTGATCTTGGCGACGTCGGTCAGATACATTGGTTGCCACTTCGCCGCCCGCACAACGTTGAGCAGGAGCATTTCGTTCTGTGCACGCTCGACCGCGATGTTGTAGCTGACCACCGTCGGGGCTACGTTTGCAGAGACGCAGGCAGACAGAAGCACTGTCAAAGTCATTGCCGCAATGGCGGCCGGACCGTTCGCTCCAGTCGGGCTTTTCATGGTTATCCCTCCATTCGCGCTTTGTTCGCCCGTCCGGGCGGGCCACACTCCAGCAGATGGGAACACCTCTCCGCGGATCCCGACGCGAATAGGATGGCCGCGTTCCCAGACCCTACGCTACACCGTTGATATTCTTCCTGAAGAACAGAAGATAGATCCTGCCAGCGGCTCTGTCAAATGAACCTGCCAGACTTCTTTGAAGCCATGGAGGGGGACATACGTCGCCCCCAATGGGAAATCGCGCTCTACGCGCGGCCCGTGATTCGGTCAATATGCTTCGAAACGGTGGCGCTCGCCGAAAAATCGGTCGACGGCTGCTCCCGCGCTCGGTCACCTCCTAAGCGGATGCGCGCGAAAGAACGCCCACATCACGGCCGAGGCATCGATGCTGTGCGTCGTGCGCCCCAGTCCCCACTCCGGAAGTGGTCCGCCGCCGGGCCAGGTGTGGCCGCCGTCTTCGATCGTGTAGAGAATCACCGCGGCATCATCCGCACAGTGCGTGTATTCGAGGCGCATGACGTCAGGCGCGACGCGCGACTCGATCGCCTTAGGTTGACAACGAATCCGTCGCGCCCACTTCGCGGTCCAGACGGAAATGTCGGGGAACGGTTTCGGCGCCACCCACGACACGCCTCCGCGATACGGAACCTGAGGATCGGCGGTGCCATGAAACGCGATCATCGGGACGGGACGCGGATCTGTACACCAACTCCACGGCAGCGTCTGCGCTGCGGCCACCAGTCCCACCGCGGCGATGCGATCGGAGAGCCTGCACGAGAGCACGAACGACATGCCGCCGCCGTTGGAAATGCCGTTCGCGTAGATGCGCGTGCGGTCGATGTTGTACTCCGTAGCGACCTTGTCGATCAGATCGGCGATGAATCGGACATCGATCCCCAGCCCGCCCCCTCGCTCGACGTGCCAGATCCTCGGACCCGTCCCTTCGATGCCCGCCGGATAGACGACGAGGAAGCCTTCGCTGTCGGCAAGCCTGTTCCATTCGCTGAGCTCCCTCTGCTGCGCCGGCCATCCCGCCGCGCCATGCATGCTGATGACGAGCGGCGACGCTTTCGCGCGGTCGTAACTCTTCGGGACGTAAAGGAAGTACTGGCGCTTCAATCCCGACGAGATGAGAGATCCGTTGTTGCGATTGCTGCTGAAGGAGGAGACGGCGTCGAACAGCGCGAACAAGGCCGGAAGCGCGAGGAGAATCACGACTGCCGTTTTGCTTCGTCGATTAACCGACCCGTCCATCGCAACTCACCGATGCCGATTCCACGCGAGCGCTAGCGGCGCCGCAGCGATCCTGACAAGAGGCATCGCCAGGATCGCCACGATGATCAGAAGGAAACGCGGCACGAACAGCGCGGGAAGGACCCAGGCCAGAACACCGAAGAGAACGAATACTGCACAATCCCAGCAGACGGCGGCGATGACGATCGTCCGCGCGTGAAAGAGCCCGCGGTCGAGCAGCCGTGCGGCGACTCGGATCGCGGCGCTCAGCTTCACGGCGACGAGCACCGCGCCGATCCAGGGCAACGCGCGCCAGAGCGCGGCCCGTGCCTCGCCATGCGTGATGATCCAGTGACCGAGCGGTGCGGCGACGCAGAGAACTGCCAGCGCCACGAACACGCTCCCCTTGATGAGCCCTTCGCGTCCGGTCATTCCGATGTAGAGGTTCTGCACGAGCTGCTTCCAGGTCGATGCGACAAAGCCGGCAAGGATGAGGAGCCCGATCACAATCGCGCGCGGCCTCCCGACGATGTCCGCAAGTTGCTGGGAGAGGTCGGTGATCACCGGCCACGTTTTCGAAAGCGTGAGCGCGGACGGAATGGCGATCAGCACCAACGCCCACGCGGCGAGCGTGCTCCGCATTGCCATCGACAACTTCGCAGCGATGAGGCGATTGCCGGTCATCGGCCGCGTCGCCAGAAACGGCGTAAGGCCATCGGAGCTGCGGCGTTCCGGATTGTCATTGCTCACCGTCGCGGCGGTAAACGCGGCCATGAATGGCGGCGTGACCAGAACGGTGATCAAGGTCTCGATGATGATCACCGGAGTTTCTCGGAAGATGAAGAGCATCGCCAGCTCGAATGGCAACAGGATAGCTATCAGCGCAGGCAGCGACCGTCCATGTCGCCGCCACTCGAACCACTCCTGCGCGCGCGCGGCAGAAGAAAAGCCTTTCTGCCGCGTGTGCACATCGGCGATTCGCGCGCGGGGTGCAAACAATCCCTGCCAGTCGGGAATGTCGCCGCGCCGTGCGCGGGCAACGGCGAAACAGGCCGCGAGATACGCCAGCGGCACATGCGGCGCCAGAATGGCCAGCATCACCGCCTCGGGCGGTTTGAACTGGAGCGCGACGAGGACGACGGAGTCGATGATCGTCAGCCAGAGCACGGTCACGATGACGCGCAGTCCGCGCAACGGATACGACATCCACGTCAACGCCTGCGTCCACGCGAGCAGGGAAGCCGCAAGAAGCGCCGGCCAGAACACCGGTATGACGACGCCCGACGGCCATAGGGCAAACATCCGCGTGACCAGCCAGAGAATCGCCACCGCCGCGGTGCCGTAGATCATCGGCCACGCCACGAGCGTGGCGCTCGTCACCGGCAGCGTGAACGTCCGCGCGGGATACATCGACTGGCGCGCGGCCAGATCGCCGGAAAGACCGAACGTGAACATCGCCAGCAGGTACATGAACGTCGCTGCCAGCGGTCCCATGATTAGTAGCCCGAAGCTCTCGTCGCGCAGATCCACACGCCAGCTCGCAAGGAGAACCAGCAGTTTGACCGCAACGAGGACGATCAGATAGCCGGCCAGCGCCATCAGTCCCCAGCGATGACGGGCGCGGAATTCCCAGGCGATTGCAGAAGCGGCGGAACGCATCACCTAACCATCCGCTGCAGTTGCCGCGCTCACGCCGACATAGGCGACGAACACTTCATCGAGCGACGCGGCGCGCTCGGCGACGATCTGCGCTCCCGCCGATTCCGCCGAGCCTTGCAGCGCACCGCGAACCACTGCCGTCCATTCCTCCGCTCCTCCCTCCCAGCGCATCACGCCCGCGATCGCCGGCGGCTGCACTTGCGGCTCCGCAAAGCGCATCGTCACGCGTCGATGCGATTGTTTAATCTCGTCCAGTGTCGCGCTCAGCACGATGTGCCCCTGATGAATCATCGTGACGTGATCCGCGACCTGTTCCACCTCATCGAGCAAGTGCGATGAAAACAGAACCGTGCGCCCTTCATCGGCGATTGTGCGAATGATGGCGCCGAGGATGTCGCGGCGGACGATGGGATCGAGGCCGGAGGAGGGTTCATCGAGCACGAGAAGTTCCGGTCTATAGGCAAGCGCGATGATCAGTCCCGCCCGCGCCTTCTGTCCTTTCGACAAGCTCCTGATCTTCGCCGCCGGATCGAGCGCGAACGTCTGGCGCAACTCCTCCGCGTAGGCATCGTCCCAGGCTGGATAGAACGCGCGCGAATAGCGAATGAGCTCATCCAATCGCATCTAGCCAGGCAGATCGTTTTCTTCGGATAGGTAGCCGATGCGCGACAGCACGCCCACCGGATCGGCAACAGGATCGAGTCCGAATATGTGCACCGAGCCGGACTCCGCACGCAACAGCCCGAGGATGTGTTTGATGAGCGTGGTCTTGCCCGCACCGTTGGCGCCGACGAGACCGTAGACTCCTCCGCGCGGCACAGACAAGCTGACAGCGTTCAGCGCTGTTTTGGATCCAAAGCGCCGCGTCAGCCCGGACACGTCGATGACCGATTGAGGCACGATCAAAACCTATCGTTGCGCGCAATGCTAACGCGTATTGCTTATGTCTCGGGATTTGCGACGGCGATTTTGATCGAGCGCTTTCTACGTCGTTGCCTGGAGAAACTGTTCGGGGCCCGCTGACGACCCCTCGCGCGAAGAATTCAGTTCTTCGCACTCTGCTCATCCGGCTTCGCCACCTTCTCCCCTCGAAAAGCACGAGGGGAGAAGGCGCTCGATTGAGAGTGTGTGGCGTGGAGACACACGGTCGCGAAGAGGATTGCGAAGAAGCTTGCGAAGAAGCTTGCGAAGAGGATTGCGAAAGGATCGAGTAGCGCGATCCAGCAAAGGTACCTTGCGCTGCCCTCCCCTCGATCGTCCTTCTCCCCCACGCTTTTCAGTGGGGGAGAAGGTGGCGAAGCCGGATGAGGGGGCCTACCCTATCGCGTCGAGGTTGCCAAACGCCGAGAAACACCTACCGAACCCTTTCCGCGATCCCTTTGCGAATCAGCTCCTCAATCTCCGGACGGAGTTTTCTTTCCAGCTCGCGGCTGAGAGCCGTTTGGCGATCGCCGAGCCGCGACTGCTGCTCGCCGAGCTTCTCCTGCTCGCGGCCGAGTGCATCCTGCTCTTTTGCGAGCGCGTCCTGCTTGCGCGACAGTTCTCGCTCTCTCCGCTCCAACTCGCGGCGGCGCGCGACGAACGTCGGGTCATCGTCATCGAATCGAAATGACAGGCGCGCTTGCTCGATGCCGAGGCGGGCTTGCTCGCGGCCGAGCGCACCCTGGCGGCGGCCGAGGTCCCCTTGCTTGCGCCCAAGTGCGCCCTGCTGGCGGCCGAGTGCTCCCTGCTCGCGTCCGAGGTCGCTCTGCGGACGATAGAGCTCCGCCAGCTCGCGGACCTTCGCGGCATCGCGAACGATGTACGACTGTCCATCGTGATGGAACCAGAAGAACTCGCGCCCGTACGCGTGATGAAGGTGCTCGAGGTTCGTATCGCCGTCACCGTTGACGACGGTCATGTCACCTACGGAGACGACATACTTGTCGCCGTCGCCGTCGCCGTCGTCGTCACTCCACCAGGAAGGTGCAGCGGGTGGTTGAGGTGGCTCAGGCGGTTGCGGTGGCTCGGGAACAACATCGATCGATGCTACGGCGGGAATCGCCGGAGGAGAGGGAGGTACTGGAGGCGTTGGCGGGGCGGGCGGAGCTGGAGGAAACGCGAGCCCGAAATACGGCAGCGCCTGAATTGCGGGATAGAGCGCGAGTGAGAACGCGACGGCCGCGAGGACTGCCACCACACGAATCAGTTTCATAACTCCTCCTCGGCACTTGGACGCTGCCGGTTTCGAGAGGTTAGTTACGACGGTGCAGATGTTTGGTTTCGACTACGTCAGTCAGGCATCCGGCCGGCGAGTGCCTTCATGAACTCCACATCCGGACGGTAGTAGAAGCTCTTGATCGGACAGACATCGGAGCCTTTGCCTCCGCACATGGCGACGACGGTCTTGTCGCCGGCGGCATCGAGCTCCCAATGATCGCCATCCCTCATGATGCGCGAAAGCTCGGCGCGGAACTTCGCGTAGCCGTCGCCGTACCAGACGTCGCGCAGCGATTGCTTGTAGACGTTGCCGAGGGGCGCGCCTTGCAGGATGCAGCAGGGAGCGACCATCCCGCTCGTGCGCACGAGCATCGAATGCCAGCCGATGATGCAGGACTCGTCGAGCCCGGCGGTCTCGCGATCGACCCGGCGCATCTCGGCGACGCGCTTGCGATGCGCGAGTTTTTCTCGCAGGGTCAGGTCGCGCCGCGTGGCCAGGTGAATGAGCCGGGACAACGGATTGCGCGCGCGCCGCTCGGCATCGAGACGCGCGCTCATCTCGGCCAGCATCGGACGGATGTCGCTCTCGAAACTCTCGATCGACGTGATGCGGCGATACTCGTCGATGCGCACGACATCTTCGTAGAGCCGCAGCATCTCCGCAATCTCCGCTTCCGACATCTTCTCTTCCGGTTTCAGAAACGAGAGGCCATTGAAGATGATGGAGTCGACATCGAGCTCGCGGGCCAGCGCGTACATCTGCGGGATCGTCCGGAAGTTGTCGCGCCAGACGAGAAACTGCAGATTCACTTTCGGCGTCGGGCTATTGCGGCGCTTCCGCTCGGCGATCAGGTGACGGATGTTGTTCAGTACGCGATCGAAGTTGCGCGCCGGCGTCTGCATCATGCTGGCGTAGGTGTCGGCGTCGCCGGTGTTGAGACTGACGGTGATCTGATCGCAGCAATCGATGAGGATCGAGGCGATCTCCTCCCCCATCAGCACCGCGTTCGTGGTCATGTTCTCGATCGGAATACCGCTGTCGGCGATCGTCCGCAGCACGTCTTTGACCTTGCGATGAAAGAGCGGCTCGCCTCCTCCGGAGAGACGAATGGCGCGCGTGCCGCAGTCCTTCAACTCGGCGATCAGCTCCTCGAGGCGCGTCAGCGGCAACTCGTCCGTGCCGCGCAGTGTGGCGGTGGAGCAGAAGAAGCACTCGATGTTGCAGCGGTCCGCCGGATGAATCTCGACGTGATACGGCCCTCCGTACGCGACACCATCGCGCACGCCGCGCAGGATCTCCTGCTTATCGGCAGCGGTGAGGTACTTCCAGCCAAGTTCGGACATGCGTTAGCCGGTAAGAACCCTAACATCGAGGCGCACGTTCCCGCGTCTCCATCTGCGGCAATCTGCGTAATCTCCGGATTAGCTTTTATCCGCAGATTACGCGGATGAACGCAGATACTTACTCGTACCTTAGCGCTTCTATCGGATTCAGCTCCGACGCTCGCGCCGCGGGATAGATCCCCGACACCAGTCCGACCGTGATCGACACGCCGCACGAGAGCAGCAGCGAGCTGATCGTGATCACCGTTGGCCACCCTGCGTACGCCGCGACGAGGCGCGCCAGGATGATGCCGATGATGATGCCGGAGATTCCTCCGATCAGGCTGATCGTGAACGACTCGATCACGAACTGCGCACGGATGTCTTTCTTGCGCGCGCCGATCGCGCGGCGGATCCCGATCTCGCGCGTCCGCTCCATCACCGACGCCAGCATGATGTTCATGATGCCGATGCCGCCGACGAGGAGCGAGATGCCGGCGATCGAGCCCATGACGATCGAAAAAATCCTCTGCGTTTGCCTGCTCTGCTCCAGCAACGCCTCAGGGACCACGATCTCGTAGTCGTCCGCGCCGCCATGAAGGCGCTCGAGCAGCGGACGAATCAGCGTCGCCGCATCGCGCGTGGAGACACCTTCCTTCAACTCGACGAGCAGCTCGTCGATCGGTGCATCGAGCGGATCGCGGTCGAACTTCCGCATCGCCGTCGACACCGGAATCCATATCTCCTGCGCGTTCGACGCCACCGGCACATCCTTCGATGATGCCGATCCCGGCTCGTCGCCGGCGAAGAGGCCGATCACCTCGATCCAGACGTCGTTGACTTTGAGGTGTTTGCCAATCGCCGGACCGTAGCCAAACAGACTGCGCCGCACCTCCTGACCAATGACGGCGACCTGCGCATACTCCTGCTCATCGCGCATGTCGAACATCCGCCCATCGGCGAGCGACACGGTGGCCACGCGCGGATAGCGCCACGAAACGCCGAGAACCTTTGCTTTGGTTTTTGTGCCGGGCGCGATGATCTTGTACGCCTTCACTTCGATGCGCGGAAGAACCATCTCCACGCCCGGCACCGCTTCGCTGATCGCTTCCCCGTCGCGCAGCGACACGCCAAGCGATTTCTTGCGCAGCTCGGCGCGCTCTTCGGGCTTGACGGTCTTCGCGCGCACGATGACGTTGCGCAACCCGAGTCTGCCGATCGCTTCGAGCGCTTTCTTCTCGCCGCCCGCACCGATCGACAGCATGGCGATGACCGCGCCGACGCCGAAGATCATCCCCAGCATCGTCAGCGCCGTCCGCAGCTTGTGCGACGCAAGATTCTGAAGCGCAGTGGTAAACGTCTCGGTGCCGGTCATTATTTGCTCAGTTGCTTTTCTCTCTCCGCGTCTCCGCGTCTCCGCGTGACCCGTTCCCCCTAAATACAGCGCCTACGAATCCTTCTCATCCGTAGGATCGCGCAGCGCAATCTCATCGCCCTTCGCCAGCCCCTTCGTCACGACGACCCGTCCCGCGGATGACGATCCGATCTCCACCACCACCGGCTCGAACTTACCGCCGCGTTTGCGATAGACCAGCTTCTTTCCCTGCTTCTCGAAGATCGCCTGACGCGGGATCGAGAACGCGCCGCCGCGGTCTTCGACGTCGAGCACCGCCCGCACGCGCGCGCCAGGCTTCATCAGCGCGGGGTCGGTCTTGTCGAGCGTGATCGTCGCGCCGAAATACTGCACCGGCACGCGCGGAAATCGCGGACGCGCCAGTTTGTCGACCTGCGTGATTTTGCCCGTGATGACCGAGCCCGGCTTTCCTTCCACCGATAGCGTGGCCTTCTCGCCGACTGCCAGACCGGCGGCATCCGCTTCGAGGACGAAGACCTCCGCCTTCATCGACTTGAGATCGGGAATCTCGCCGATCGGACTGCCGGGCCATACCGAGTCGCCGACGCGAACGATGTCGCCGCGCCAGTCGCGCTGCAGCACGAGGATGCCGTCGTACGGCGCGCGCATTTCCAGCGTGTGCAAACCCTGTTCGGCATTGCGAATCTTCAGATCGGCCTTGTGTTGCTCGATCGAGACGAGATCGCGATCGGCAGCGGAGAGCTTCGCGCGAACGCCGAGGACACCTTCCGCGTGTTCCTTACGGCGTCCGGCCAGCGTCTCATCGATCTGCGACTCCACCCGCTGGTAACGCGAAAAAACCTCGGCGTCATCGAACTTGAACTGCCGCGCTGCCAGCAGCTCATCGCTGGCCTGATGCGCATCGCGGCGAAGGTTCGTCCGCATCGTCGACGATTCGCTGTTCGTCTTGATCATCTTGTTGCCGGCGGCGTCGTGATCCTCGCGGCCGGCGAGGAGTTGCGTCTCGAAGTCAGTGGGATCGAAGCGGACGATGATTTCATCCTTCTTCAACAATGAACCATCCGGAACGAGCCAGGCGATCTTGAGCTGTCCCGGCGCATCGTGCGGCGCGGTGAGCGGCGTCGCCTTCGTCGACTTCAGATTGCCTTCCGCGGTCACACGACGCGCGAAGCGAACCGCCTCGACGCGAAACGTAGGGACCTCGGCCGCCTGATGGCAGCTGGCAATTAGAAAGACGAGTGCAAGCAGCTCGCTCGGGGTACCGGAGCGCTGGCGTCTCGCCGGCTGGCTCGGCGGCGTCCCCGCCGCCGAATGTGAACCTCGCACAGACGTTGGGTCAGCGGCGTGTAAGGAAGGCTTGCCCGTTCGGCGGCGTGACGCCGCCGAGCCAGCCGGCGAGGACGCCAGCGTTCCCTCCTTCACGACTTGCTTTGCTCCTTGTCCCCGCTCTTCGGCACGAGCACGCGATCGCTTGGCGACAGTCCGCTGACCACCTCGACCGATTTCTCGTTCTCGCGGCCCAGCTTCAGCGGAACAGTCGTCACCGAAAACGCGCTGCGGCGATACGCGACCGGACCACTCGCCGTGACGAACACTGCGCTGCGCGGAATCAGCAACGCGTTCTTCGCGCGCGCCAGCTCGACCGTGCCGTGAAAGCGCATCCCCGGCCGCATCTTCGCGGGATCGGTGCGGTCGAGGGCGATGTTGACCTTGAGGACTTTGATCGGATCCTTCGTCCCCTGTTGCTGTTGCACTGTTCGCCCGGCCTCCGTGATCGTGCCGGCAAACTCCTCGTCCGGATGCGCGTCGAGATTGAAGATGACGCGTTGTCCAACGCTGATCTTGCCGGCATCGGCTTCATCGACTTCGCCCTTCGCCATCATGCGGGCCAGGTCGGGAATCTCGATCACGCGCTCCATCCGCCAGCAGGTATCGCCTACTTTCTTCTTGTCGCCGCGCCAGTTGAGCACGTAGACGATCGTCCCGTTGCGCGGCGCGAGGATCGTCATCGCCTTGATCGCGTTCTGCGTGCCGTCGACGACGGATGCGGCCGTCTGCTGCTTGCTCGTCAGCAATGCGATCTGCGCGGCGGCCGCGCGCTCGAACGACGCGATCCGCTGGCGAATCGATTCCGTCTCCTGCTTCGCCAATGCAAAATCGAGCTGGACCTGTTTGCGGTCGTTCGTGCTGACGATATCGGGCGGCCCTTCCAGCTTCAGTTGCGCCTTCCGCAACCGCCCCTCGGCGTCCGCAAGTTTCAGCTTTTCATCTTCGCGGCGAAGCGCCAGATCGGCGCGATTCTTCTCGATCTCTTTGCGCGCCTGTTCGCTTTCGGCGCTCTTCTCGTCGAGCCGTTTCTGCAGCTCGGCGGTGTCGAATCCAAGCACCGGCTGCCCGCGCTTCACATCCGCACCCTCGGGGGCAATCATCGAGATCTTGTACTCCCACACGTCGTTGACTTGCGGCGGACCGAAGCTTCCCGAGTCGACGGCGGAAAGGGTGCCGGTGACGTCGATGCCGCTGACGAGATCGCCCCGCGATACGCGAACCCAATCGCCCTGCCGGTCCGCGGCGAGCTTGTTGCGCGTCCATCCCGCGCCCGCGAGCACGGCGATGATGGCGATGCCGGCACCGAGAAAAGATTTACGCATAATCTGTCATTCCGGGCCGGCGGCACGCATAATCTGTCATTCCGAGCCGGCGGCACGCATAATCTGTCACTCCGAGCCGGCGGCACGCATAACCTGTCATTCCGAGCCGGCGGCACGCATAACCTGTCATTGCGAGCCGGCGGCACCCCGGAGGGGTAGAGCGCGGCGAGGAATCCCCTGCTGAAACGGCGGACGGGTGGGCGGCTACCGGCTGACGATTCGAAGCGCTGTCCGGTCCGTAATGCCTGGCTAACAACGCCCGCCTCCCGGTTTCCACGCTTGCCACAACACGACCCAACGTCGTTCCTTCGCTCAACCCGTTTTTCACGACGCACTCCTGCGCGTTGCAAGCGCCGAGGACGATGTCGGTGAGTTTGCCGCTGGCAAGACGGGCGCGCGGCTTCGCTCTGGCAAAATCGAGCGCCGCGCGAGGAATCAGCAACGCGTCGCGCTGCGATACCGCGCGAACAACCACGCGCGACGACAGGCCGGGCCGCATGCGCGACAAGTCGAGCTTATCGAGCGCGACGAGCACGCGGAAGGAGCGCTTGAGCGAAATCCTGCTGGCTTCCTGCGCCACCGCGGAGATCGACGTGACGCGGCCGGGAAACGACATGTTCGGATAGGCGTCGATGACGATCGTCGCCGGCATGCCTGCGCCGATTCGCCCGTCATCGACATCGGCGAGATCGGCTTCGACGCGCAACGACTGCATCTCCGGAAACTGCGCGAGCGTCCATCCGACAAAGACGCCGTCGCCTTCCTGGAGTTTCCGTCCTTCCCAAGGATGGTCGCGGATCACGACGATGCCGTTCGTCGGCGCGCGAAGAATCAGCTCGTTGATGGCCTGCTCGGCGATCGTCAGCTCGCGTTGCGCTTTCTGCAAACTGAGCAGGAGGTTGTCGCGGTCCGATTTGACCGATCTGGTCTGCGACTTGAGCACGTCGATCGCCTTGGCCCGCTCCACCTCGGCGCGTTTGAATTTGATCTGCCGGTCGTTGTAGTCGCGCGCCGAAATGATCTCGCGCGGCATCGACGCATCGATCTTCGCCTTGTCATACTCCGAGCGTTTGCGCTCGACATCGAGCTGCTTCTCCAGCGTGTCCGCCGCCCATTCCGCGTCCTTCTGCTGGAGTTGCTGCTGCGCCTGCGCTACCGCTTGACGTTTCGCATCAAGGTTCGCGGCGAACGTGGAGTTGTCGAGCTCAATGACCCGATCGCCCTGCTTCATCTCCGCGCCTTCCGGCGCGATCCACTTGATCGTGGTCTGCCACTGCGGCAACCGCGGCACGGCCAGTTCTTCACCGCGCGCCGCGCGCAACTCGCCGGTGAGGACAATGTCGGCGTTAAACACGCCGCGTCGCACACGCAATGTCTTCGCCTCGGGCTCCGAGCGGTAGCCGGAGAAGCAGGAGGCTGCCAGAAGCGCAGCCGCACAGGCAATCAAAGTTTTCATGCTCATGCGTTTCGACGTTTATGACGAGTAACGGTTACTTCAAGTTAGTCCAAAACGCGAAAGGCGGCGGTGAATTTCGTGTGGAAGTACACTTGCGGGATGGCAAATCCGGAGCATGTGGCGAAGTTGAAGGAGGGGTGGCGGGTGTGGAATGAGTGGCGGGAGACGAGTGATGAGAGGCCTGATCTTTCGGGCGTGGATCTGGAACGCGTTTCGTTTGATTACTACAACCTGCAGTTTGTGGATTTATCGAGAGCGCAATTAGGCTGGGTGACCTTCCGTGACGCGCGCTGCGCTGACTGTTCATTCGAAGGCGCTTGGCTCGATCAAGCCCTTTTCCATGATACAGATTTGACGAGAACCAACTTTGCCCACTCGTTGATCTGGTCTACTACGTTCGTCTCCTGCGACTTTGATGAAGCTGTCGTTACTAAGGCGCAGTTCTGGCGAAGTACATTCGCGGACCTTTCTTTTCGGCGGACACTCGGGCTTCACACGGTTAGTTCACGCGAGACTTCCGTCTCCATTGACACCTTCTTCCAATCCGGCGGCCTTCCCGAGTCCCTACTGCGCGGAGGGAAAGTCCCCGATGACTTCATCGAATACGCCACCTCCCTCGTCGGCAAAGCGATCGAGTACTACTCCTGCTTCCTCAGCTACTCGTCGATCGACGACGAATTCGCACGCCGGCTCTACAACGACCTGCAGGGGAAAAACATCCGCACATGGTTTGCGCCCGAGGATCTGAAGATCGGCGACCGCTTCCGCTCGCGCATCGACGAATCCATCCGCATCCACGACAAGCTGGTGATCATCCTCTCCGCCAACTCCGTCACCAGCGACTGGGTGGAGACAGAAGTCGAGTCAGCGCTGGAGCGCGAGCGGAAAGAAGGGAAAGAAGTCCTCTTCCCCATCGCCATCGACGAAGAAGGCTTCTCGTCGCAGCAGCCGTGGGCCGCCGACATCCGCCGCAAGCGCCACATCGGCGACTTCCGCAAATGGAAATCGCACGACGACTACACGCGAGCATTCGACAAGTTGGTGAAAGACCTCAAGAAGTCCCAGCCGCCGATCATCATGAAGGGCGTCTAACATCTGCGAACATCTGCGTCATCTGCGGATAAAAACGTCTCCGCAGATGACGCAGATAAACGCAGATTAATTAGACCCAGCACGTCAATCGACTGGCACAAAGTTACAATCTCCCCTTGCTGAAATTCGAAGCGCGCCGGTCTCTCATCGTCATTTCGTTTCTCGCCTTCGCCTTGCGACTGGCTTACGCAGCGGCCACGGGCGAGCTGCGGAACCCACAAGTCTGGGAGACCGAGCAGATCTCCACCAACCTGATCGAGCATCACGAGTTCGCGTATCAACCCGAGCATGACTCTCTTGTTTACCGTGCGTACACCGAACCGCTCCATCCCTTGATTGGCGCAGCCGTCTATCTCCTCACCGGACACAGTCGCACGGCGCTCGTCCTGCTGCAGCTCGTCGTCGCAGCGATCACCGTTTGGTTGATCGGGTGGGTTGCAATCCTGGCAACCGGCCGGATCGATGCGGGTATCGTCGCAGCCCTGTTGATGGCGATCCATCCGGGATTCATACGCTATAGCTGCATCCTGCATCCGCTCGTATTCGACACCTTCTTCTTCGTCGCCGCGGGAGGAGCCTTTATCCGATATCGTCAGGTTCCCTCGCTCCGCCGCGGAGTGTTCGCAGCGTTCGTCATCGGCCTCGGTGTCCTCACCCGACCAACAATCCTGCTGTTCTTCCTGCCTCTTCTCTGGATCACGTGGCGATCACGCGATACGATGCCATCGCGGTTCGCGAGATCGGCGGCCGTTGCAGGAGTGGCGCTCGCCCTGATCGCGCCCTGGACGATTCGGAATGCCGTCGTGCTTCACGGTTTCGTTCTCACACGCAGCGGAACGGGGTTCGTATTCTGGTTGGGAAACAACCCATGGACCAGCGGTTCCGCAACTGACGCCGGTGGACATTCGATCAAGCGCCTGGCCTCTCCGCAATTTCAGAAACGCATCCTGGCGGCCGGCGAGCTGGAGCGCAACCGGATCTTCATGCAGGAAGCGCGGGACTACATCCGCCGCGATCCGTTCGCCGCCGTCATTCGCGTCGTCAAACGCCTTGGCTACTTCTGGTGGTTCTCTCCGCAATGGGGCCGCCTCTACCCGCCCGCCGCAAAGCTCGTTTACATCACGTGGTGGACGATCTTGCTGCTGCTTTGGGCGATCGGAGCCGCCGTATCGCGCAAGGTTGACGTCTGGATACTCTCTGCGATGGGGTTTCTGATTTCGCTGGGACAGAGCCTGTACTACGTCGACGGCCGGCATCGACTTGCCATCGAGCCGTTACTCCTGCCGATGGCGGCGCTCGGCGCTCTCTGGCTGCTGCAAGTCTTCAGTCGGCGGGGACGGATGGAAATTCAGTCGCCGAACTCACCACCCAACGTCTGACGCCAACGCTACCCGTCAATCGAGCGCCTTCTCCCCTCGTGCTTTTCGAGGGGAGAAGGACGCTCAATTTGAGAGTTGTGGCGACGGCATCAACCGCTAATCGCCGGTCGTTCGCCTGACCGCTAACCGCTGATCCGCTAAGCCGCTGACCACTTCTGCCCTACGCCACTACGCCCTCGCTCTCCGGAATCCGGAACGAGCGTTTGTAGATGTCGATGACCGACATCAACAATGAGAACACTAGCGGGCCGACGACCAGTCCTACGAACCCGAAGGCTTCCATACCGCCCAGTACGGAGACAAGGAGCGGGATGGCGGGGAGCTGCATCTTTCCCTTCATCGCCCACGGCCTGATGACGTGCTCGATCACCGGTACGACGATCACGCCCCAGACCGTGAGGAAGATCGCGCCGAAGTAGCTCTGATCGCCGATCGACGCGGCGACGTAGAGATAGAGCGCGGCCGGAATCCAGACCACCGCCGATCCGACCACCGGCAGCAGCGACAGCACCGTGGCCACGGCACCCCACAGAATCGCGCCCGGAATCCCGGCGATGGCCAGTCCGATCCCGATGAAGATTCCCTGCGTCACCGACGTGATCACCTGCCCGCGGAACGTGGCGTCGATGACTCCTTTGAAGTTCTCGGCAAACTGTGCGTTGTAGCGCGCCGGCAACGGCGACAGCGCCGCGGCCTCGGCCACGATCGTCTCCCCTTCCACATAAAAAAAATACGCGGAAAGAAGAACGAGAAAGAGAGCGATGACGAGCCCGGCGATGCTGCCAACGACGGCGGCGCCGTGCGCAGCGATCCACGCCGGCGCCTGCCGGACGACGGGGATGATCACGTGCGACGGATTGATCGCCGCGGGATCGAAATCCGGCGCGACGCGTTTGAGCCACGGCATCCGATTGCTGATGTCGATTCGTTGCAGCGTACGTTCGATGTCGCCCGACTGCAGATGCTTGACGACGACGTTCGCTTCCTGCACCAGAAGCATAATGATCAGAAACGCCGGAAGGAGAACCGTGAACGTGATGAGGATCAGCATCACCGAGGCGGCGCGGTTTGCGCCGTGCAACGCGTCGCGGATGCGGCGATACAGAGGAAACGTCACCGTCGCCAGCACGGCGCCCAGCATGATCGGCGCGAGAAACGGCTCGAGGATGACGAACGCTGCGTAGAGAATGCCGAGGGCGAGAAGTGCGAAGAAAATGACGCCGGCCAGATGCCACTCACGGCGTTCTTTGTTCGTGTCCGGGACCGGAAACTGCTCGGACATATGCGATGCGCCAGACTAGACGGCGATGATGCCGCGCCGCGCCGCTTCGACCACAGCCTCGGTCCGCGTGGCCGCGCCGAGTTTGCCGAGGATGCCGTTCACGTGAAACTTGATCGTGTGATCGGTGACGCCGAGGCGCTGACCGATCTCTTTGTTCGTCTGACCGGAGGCGAGGAGGCGGAGCACTTCGCGCTCCCGCGCCGTGAGCGGCTCGATCATCTCCACCTCGGCGCGGGGATGGCGAAGGATCGAATCGGCGAATGCGTCGTCGATCACGATCTCCGCTTCTGCCACGGCGTGCAGCGCCGCGTGCATGCGTCGTGGGGCGGCCGTCCGCGCCAGCACACCGCGCGCGCCCGAGGCGAGCGCTTCGGCGGCGCCGGCAGAATCCCGAACGAGTACAAGCGCGGGGACGTCGACATCGGGAGCGCTGCCGTCGCAAAGCATCACTTCCGCATTCATCGCGCGGAGGTGGGAAGGGTCCGCTTCGACGACATCGAGATCGTCGAATGCACCGAGAATCGTGCGAAGACTGGCGCGCACCAGCGGCGCGCTGCTGACGACCACCACGCGCAGAACGTCAGGTGAATGACTCTCGACGGCGTTGGACGTGAATGCCGGATGCGCCCGCATGAAGAAACAATACAGCAAAACGAGCCGATCAATTCTCGGAGTGCGTAGAAAGACAGGGGAACGGGTTCACGCGGAGACGCGGAGTCCGCGGAGAAACGCAATGACACGCTTTTTCTGAGCTTCACCACAGCCCTTGCTATCATCCCGCCGCTTGAACATACGACCCACGTCACTTCCCGGAGTTCTCATCATCGAGCCGAAGGTCTTCGGCGACGACCGCGGATTCTTCATGGAGACCTACCGCGCCGATGCATTTCGCGCGGCGGGCATCGATGCCGTCTTCGTGCAGGACAACCATTCCCGATCCGCCCGCGGCGTTCTGCGCGGCCTGCACTATCAGGAGCCCAATCCGCAGGGAAAGCTGGTGCGCTGCACGCGCGGCGCGCTCTTCGACGTCGCCGTCGACATCCGCCACGGCTCGCCGTCGTTCGGCAAATGGTTCGGGGTCGAGCTCAGCGAGGCAAATAGGCTGATGCTCTGGATTCCTCCCGGATTCGCGCACGGATTCTGTGCCCTCGAGGACGGAACGGACCTCGTCTACAAATGCACGGCGGTCTACGAGCCGGCCAGTGACCGCGCCATCCTCTGGAACGATCCCGACATCGGAATCGAATGGCCCATCGCATCGCCGCTCTTGTCTGCGAAGGACGCCGTGGCGCCGCGGCTCAGCGCGATGGCAACACTTCCGCGATAATGCGGATGTGCACAAACGACTGATCGCAGTCCTCTTTTCCATCGTTCTGATCCCTTCGGCGCTTTTTGCGGCCGACGTCGCGTCGCTGGCCGCTGCGCATGCGAATCCGACACTCGGCGCAGCCGCCAAAGTGGAGCGCGCAACCATCCACATCTCCAGCATCACGATCGAGCTGACGAGCGGCGTCGCCGCGCCGGTCCTCATCGGCGCCGATCCGATCGGGCTCTTCTTCAACGGCGACGGTCACTATGTCTACCGAAGCTCTGACCCCGTGGAAAAATCGCTTGTCCTCTTCGAAGCGAAGAAAATGGGCCGCGACGCGCGCAAAGAAACCGACGGCTCGGTCACGATTCGCGGCGATTTCAAACAGCTCTTCCTGCGAGGATCAGGGATCGAGCTGCCGCCGCTGAAGGGGGAGACAACCGATGCCGCGCTACAGCAGACCTTCCAGCGGCATCGGGAACATTTCGCAAAAGCCCGCTCCAACCCAGCCTCGCATCTGCTCATCCGCCAGCAGCTTGATGCCGCCAGCTCACCGGTTGCCGTCGCGGAATTCGGCGGACGCGACGACGTCTACACGCTCGACTCGATCGAAACGAAGTCGGAGACCTTCACCGCGCTGATCACGAGAGCGTCCGACGCGATGATTCCCGCGGAGATCCGACACGCTCTCTTCGCGAAGACGATCTCTGAGCAACCACTCGGACGTAAGCACGGCGCGTTCGTCCAGCCGCGATTCCTGCTCGTCAACGTCGACTCCACCATCATCTCGGGCGACAAGGAATCGGCGAAGCTCACCATAGTCGAGACGATTGTGGCGCGCGGAACCGCACAAAGTGCCTTTCGATTCGATCTCCTCGCCGGCATGTGGGACTCCGACGGCCGGCTCCGCAAACTCTCCGTCGACTCCGTGACGGATCAGGCGGGCCACAAACTCCCCTTTCACCTCGAGAACGACAGCATCCTCGTCGGCACCGCGCAGCCGCTGGCTCCCGATGCCGAGATGACGATCCGCTTCGACATCTCAGGAAACTTTCTCGTCCGTCCCGATGGTGACAACTACTGGCTTCTCGGCCTCGAGCCGTGGTTCCCCCAACCATCGCTCAACGGCCAGTACTACACCGCGCACTCGATCGTGAAAGTGAAGAAGCCGTGGATCTCCTTCGCCACCGGCGACACGGTGTCGCGCAGCGAAGAGGGTGAGTTCAACGTGCTCGAGACGAAAGTCGAAAAGCCGATCCAGTTCAACGCCGTGATCGCCGGCAAATACAGTTTCGTCGAAGACAAGCACGACGACATCACGATCCGCGTGGCAACGTACGCGAAGAAGAACGATCGCGCCACGACGCAACTGCCGAAGCTGGCCTACAAGATCATCAAGTTCTACGAGCCTTTCCTCGGGCCCTTCCCCTTCAAAGAGCTCAACATCATCGAGATCAACGACCTCGGCTGGGGTCAGGCACCGGCGCAGATGATGTTCATCACGAAAGAGGCGTTCGCGCCACTGCTCCAGGACGAGAACCGCGCCTACTCGAAAGGAATCAACCAGCGATTCGCGCATGAGATCGCGCATCAATACTGGGGCTCCGTAATCAAGATGGGCGGCGATGAGGAGCAATGGCTGACCGAGGCGTTTGCGGAGTACTGCTCGGCACTGGTGGTCAAGGAGATCGAAGGACAGCGCGGATACGACGCGATGCTCGACAGTTGGCGGAATGACGCGAAAGAAGCGACGGATATCGCGCCGATCCCGCTCGCGAATCGCGTCGACATTCCCGGCGATCCGGTGAAGGAATACGAGATCCGCACCGGCCTGCTCTACGCGAAAGGCGCCTGGCTCCTGGCCGTGCTGCGCAAACAGATGGGCGACGAGAAGCTGCTCCTGACGCTGCGCAACATCCAGGGCCGCTACGCCTGGCACTTCGTGACGACCACCGACGTGGCCAACCTCTTCAAGCGCATCGACGGCAACGACCATCAAACGTTCTTCGATCGCTACTTCTGGGGCACGGAGATGCCGGAGATGCCGAAGTAGGCGCGGCGCGTTCTCTCGTGTGCCCATCTCGTTAAACCCAGGCGCAGCGGAACGCTGCCGTCCCGGCGGCTGGCCCGGCGGCGTCTCGCCGCCGCGTGGTCGCATCGTCACCGTGGACGCCAACGGGCTGCCGACCGTGCAGCTCGTCGTTCCTAGATCGCGCAATCCTTGACACTCCACCGCCCCGCCCATAGGATCTGCGCCTCTTCGGGAGTACCACTGACTGACGGGAATGCCGCTGACAGAGGTGAGGTTAGCGAGGATTCCTAATCGCGGGGTCGTAGTTCAGTCGGTTAGAACGCCGGCCTGTCACGCCGGAGGTCGCGGGTTCGAGTCCCGTCGGCCCCGCCAATCGAAATCTCTCTTGCGCCGCGACTTCGCGGCGTTTCGTGTTTCTGGCGGGTCGCTTAGAAGTTGCAGACTCGCAAAGTCACGGAGAATTTGGCTCCCGAAAATCGCCGCAGACCCGCGACCAAAAACGGCAATGTTTCCGGCTTTGGCGCGAATGTTCCACGGCCAAAACACGTGATGAGCGCGCTCATTTCACCAGGCGGTGGTAGGGATTTGCCGCGTTCACGCATCTCCTCCATTGAGGGCAATCGTCAGTGTACCGCCTCGCGTCGATCGTTTTGACCATCAGTGTTCTTGCCCCCTTCGCCTCGGCGCAAGGCACGATTCCCGTCACATCCTCGGCGGCTCTCGGCACGACGAGCGGCGAAAAGGCAATCGTGACGAACGGCAACACGCTGAACGTCGTCTTCCTCAGCGGCGGAAAGCTCAACGTCGATCGATCCATCGGCGGCGGGCCGTGGGAGACGCCAACGATAATCAACGGTACTATCACCGGCATTGCCAGATGGGGAATCGCCGCCGCAAGCGACGGCACAGTGGCGGTCGCCTTCACCGCTTCTTCGGGTCTCTTCTACACGTACAAACCTCCAAACGGAGACTGGACCACACCGTTCAAGCTCGACGACTTTTGGGACGACGTCGCGATTGTCGCTGCCGGAACGCAGGTTCACATCGCGGCGAGCAATGTCTTCGACGTTGTTTATAAGACATTCCCGATCCGCGCGCCGAACACGTTCTTAGGATTGGTGATCGCCCCGAGCTCCTTATGCTGCGCGGCTCCCCATCCCGTGAATCCTTCGATCGCGGTCTCCACGCCGGCGGGCGGCCCGACTCACATTTTCGTCGCATTCGCATTTGTCAAAGACGCGACCAAGGATTCCTGTTCGTGTCCCGACAAAGGCAGCTACAGCGCGGGCATTCGCGTGTACGACACCGCCGAGCCGGACTTCCCGGCGTACGAAGACGTACGCAAGCAACCGACAACGCAGGCGGCGACCATCAATGCGGTTTCGATGAGCTCAAACGCGAGCGGCGACATCTTTCTCGCCTATTCGGACCAGTACTGCGTCGTCCAGGGACTCAATTGCATTGCGCCTGACGTGAACGATCCTCCCGCTCGGACGAAGCTCGCGCGCTTCAACGCATCCACCCAGTCGTGGCTAACATCGTCCGTTCCGGGAGGCAATCAGCTCGTCGACATTGCCACCCTCGACGCGAGCGCGGGAGCAAACGTTCGTCTGGCGCGGCATCTCGATCCTGATTTCAAACCGGGCTGCCGCCTGCAGGACTTCGATTGGCACGGCGCGGCGACGACGCCGACGGCGCAACCGGTGCAGGACATCGCGGACTGTCCGGCCGCACCACAGGCGCTCTTTTTCCGGCACGCGTGCGGTTCGACGTGCGAAGTTCGAATGCTCTACGCGGACGCGGCGCCGGTCATCACGACGTTGCCCGGTTGTTCGCCAACGCTCCTTCCGGACCTGACCATTCGCAATCTCACCGCGAGCGGCGGGCTCCATCCCGGCGGTGTCGCGCACATCAGCTACGAAGTCTTCAACGACGGCTCGGCAGCATCCGTTAGCACCATCTCCCGTCTCTTCGACTCATCGAACAAGGCGGTGGCACAGAAGGCAGTCGACCCGCTGCAGCCAGGCGGCACGACGACGATCAGTACGGACTATGAGTTACCGTCTACCACTCCGACTGGCAAAACCAACTTCTCCGCCGTCGCCGATTTTTTGCAAAGCATGTGCGAAGGCGACGAACTGAACAATCGCTCATCGCTCGACGTCAACATTCAAGCGCCGCCTGTTTGCACGTTCTCCGGTTGCGGCATCCACCTGAACGCGTTCCTCACGCCGGGCGGCAACGGTCAGGAAGGGTTTGGCTTCACCGCCAGTCCGGGTGTGCGCGGATGCGCGTTCCCGCCGACGACGACCTTTGCCTGGTATCAGAGCATTGGCGGCGGGCCGGAGACGCTCATCCAGAGCAGCAGTTCCAACACGATCGACTTTACGACCACACCGCCCTACGTGGTGCGTGTCGAGATCACCAACGGCAGTAGCTCCTGCACGGTCTCGACGTCAATTGCGGTCACGAATATCCCGCTCAGTCGCTGGGTTCTCGTTGTGCTCGCGTTGGCACTCGGCATCGTGGGCCTCTTCGCCGCACGCGCGAATTAGCCCCCCGGCCTGTCACGCCGGAGGTCGCGGGTTCGAGTCCCGTCGGCCCCGCCAAATTTAAAGCACTTGATTAGCCGCCATTTGGCGGCCTTCGTGTTTTCAGAGGGTCGCTCAGAAAATTGCAGACCTCGCAAAGTCACTTGCAAGGTCGCCAATTTCGCGAGCAGGGTTTTGCGCAGACCCGCGACCAAAAAGCTGCAACGCTTCCAACTTCGGCGCGAATTTTCCACGGAAAAGCGAGCTGTAAGCGCACTTAGCGGGCGCGCAGCACCCGGGCGACGTGCGACGGTGCAGGGCGTGGCACGGATTGCACGGCACTGTGTTAGTTACGTGCTCGAAGCGCTGCGTGAGCTCGCTGGCGAGAGCGACCGACGTACTACAGATCGGCCTGGGCTCTGGGCCAAAAAGGTCTGCCGATGCGAGCGACGGGATACGCACGGGGGCGTTTCTAGCCGAGCGCGACACCCTACAGAAACTCGAGTTCCATGGCGAAGTAATTGGCGGCAGCGAGTTGACCGTGGCGACGCTCGTGCTGCCACATCAATTCATCGCATCTAGATCCTCGCGAGTTCTACGTCAACCGTCGAGCACCGTCTTCGTGTAATCTCACGATCTCTCCCATCAGTTAGGGTCTTGCAGCAGTCGTTTTCTCGGGAATGGAGCGGGTGTTGTCCGTCTAAACACTTGCGATGAGGTACGTGACAATCGCGAAGCAAGGTGCATTCATCGGACCGCTGACTGGCGCGTTCATCGTTGCCGCTGCCGGAGTTGCGCTCTTGAAGGCGCCGCGCATTACGTCCTGGTCGGAATCGCCGATTGCAACAGTCGCGTCGATCTTCAACACGAAAAATGGCCGTCCGATCGAACCGCGTCTGAGCGGCGGCATCAACTGGGCACCGTTCCGGCCGCCCCACGCCATCGACGCGTCGATGGCTGCCGCCTGGAGCCGCGGCTCGGATGACGATGATGCATCGCACGTGAACGGTGTCGCGTTGCTCCTCACGGGGAAAACGGCACAGGCGCTCTCAAAGCTCGAGGCCGCGGCTGCTTCGTCGAACGACCCCGCGGTGTGGAACGATCTCGCCGCTGCGCTGCACGAGGCGGCGATGCGGTACGGCGTCCCGGAGAAGATCGCGCAGGCGCTCGCAGCCGCGGACCGCGCACTGGCGCTCGACCCCCGGTACGCCGAGGCGCTGTTCAACCGAGCGCTCATACTGCAGCGCCTCGGCTTCCGCGACGACGCCCTGATCGCATGGAAACGGTATTTGGACGTGGACGCCGGGAGCGGTTGGGCGGTCGAGGCGCGTGCGCACGCCGTGGCGCTGGCGCCGCAGGAAGCCTTTCAGGTTCAGCTTGACCGCCAGTACAACGCAGTGCTCCTCGACCCGGCGATCGCAACGGAGCTCACCACTCGCGATCCGTTCGGCGCCCGCGGCGCCTGTGCCAAGGTCGTCCTCGGCCGCTGGGGTCAGGCCGTCCTACGCGGCGACGAACGCGATGCCGCACGGCATCTGCAGGTGGCACGGAGGCTGGCGGTGCCAGTCACGCGCAACGGCGATCACCTTGTGGAGCGTGCGATTGCGGCGATCGATTCTGCGCACGGCATCGCGCGGATGGAGCTGGCCGCTGCGCACGCGGCGTACTTCGAAAGTCTCACAGGTGATCCCGGTCTTGCCGAAGCGCCGTTGCGCCGATCCGCCGCGCTCTTCGCGCGGCACAACAGTCCAATGGAGCTACCTGCCCTGTTCTTCGCGGCCAATAGCATGTATGTGCAGGGTCGCCATGATGAGGCCTCCGAGCAATACGAAAGCCTTCTGCCGATCGTCACTGCAGCCGAATATCCGGCTTACCGCGGGCTGCTCCTCTGGTCGCTCGGTTCGGTCCACGAATCGAAGGGTGAGTGGGGCAAGGCAATCGAGATCTACGAGGAGTCGCGGGGATTGTTCGAGAAGGCGCAGGAGAGTGGGAACGTCGCGATGATGCGCGCTCTGCTCGCGAACGTTTACGACCGCATCGGCGACCCGGCCACGGCCTGGAAGCAACGTGTGAGTTTTCGCGATGATCTGGGAGTCCGGGCCGACGAGGTTCACGTGGAGAGCGTCTCATCGATCGCCGAGGCTGCGATTCTGCGCAACGACTGGCGCACGGCGCTTTCCTTCCTGTCGCTCCATGCCGCAATCCTGGATCGCATGGACTACCAGGCCTCGCTAGCCGACTCGATGTTTCTCCGATCGGTCGTCCGCGATCGCCTGCAGGACGCCGCGGGCAGCCGCGCGGATTTCGCCGCGGCGCGGGAGATCGCGCGCACCGTGAAGGATCCCGCGTATCAGGTCCGGCTCGGCGCCGCAGAGCGGCGGGCGGAAGCGATGTTCGCTTCGACGCCGCCGCAGCGAGCGGAGGCATTGCTCTCCGAGGCCATCGAGTTCCAAAGGACTCGCAGCGACGCGAATGCGTTGCCCGGCCTGTTGCTGCAGCGGGCGCGTTTGCGTATCGCGGCCGGCGACAACGTGGAGGCGATGGCCGACATCGAGAGCGGGATCGCCGGCCTCGAGCGACAACGCGAGTCCCTGCCGGCGGGCGAGGCGCGATGGGGGGCGTTCTACAGCGCGAAGGACCTGTTCGAAGTCGGCGTCGGGCTGGCGATGGACCGCAAAGACCCGAAGGCAGCATTCGCGTTCGCCGAGCGCGCACGCGCGCGTGCGCTGCTCGATTCGTACGGTCGCTCGCCCGCTCTCGATTTTCGCAACCTGCCGCCGCAGACAGTGGTCGTCGAGTACGCCGCGCTGCCGGAGCGTCTGGTCATCTTCACTGTTGATACCGCGGGCCCGCAGGCAACGGTGGTCGACGTCTCCCGGGCCACACTCGTCAACGAGGCGGCGTCGTTCGTGCACTCCGTGCGGAACGGCTCTCTGCAACCATCGTTGTACCAATACCTCATCAAGCCCGTCGAATCGCATCTTCGCGATGCCGGCAAGATTGTTTTTGTTGCCGACGCGACGACCGCCAACATCCCGTTCGCCGCGATGCGCGATGAGGCCGGCGCTTACTTGCTCGAGCAGCACTCGGTGGTGAGCGCGCCGAGCGCCGCAGCATTCGCGGCGATCACGGAGCGGCGCGGCGAACCCCGGCAGTTTCCGCGTACCGCCCTGCTCGTCACGGCTCCCGATGCGAACGGGGACACCGCGCCGCTCGCGTTCGTAAAGAGAGAAGCGAAGCGGATCGCGGCCGAGTACCCCGATCTCGTGCAGATCGACGATGTGGGCGAGCTCGCCGAGCACGCCGCGGCGGCGAACCTCATCCACTTCGGCGGCCATGCCGTGGGTGATGAGCGCGGCTTGGAGCCCGCCTCGCTGCTCGTCCAGAAAAAGGGCCATGGCTATCGCCTCGGCGTTTCAGAGATAGCCATGCTGCGCCTACGGCCTCAGACCACGGTCGTTCTCGCCGGCTGCAGCACAGCGCGCGGCGAGCGACGCGCAGCCGAGGGAGTGATCAGCGTCGCGCACGGATTCCTCGCGGCGGGAGCCGCCTCTGTCATCGCCACGCAATGGCCGATTGACGACGCCGACGCGGCAAGATTTTTTCCGCGTCTTCACCACGCTCTCGCCCGGGGGCTTCCGCCGGCCGAGGCGCTGCGCGAGACGCAACTCGAATCGATCCGCCTAGGAGACCTGCCGCCTTCATTGTGGGCGGCCGTTCAAGACATCGGAAACTAAAAAGGAGAGAGAGATGCCTAAGTATTATCTAGCCGGTCTCATGTACATCAACGGGTGCAACGACAACGACAAGCGCGTGCTGATCCCGGATGGTAGCAATGATCGCGAAATCCAGAAGGCACTCGACGCGACGATCCTCGTGGCGAAAGAGGATTGTCAGAGCCATACATTTGGCAATGCAGGCCGAGACCGAGTGCTCACCGTGGACGGGCAGCCGAAAGATTTCTACGAGTTCTTCCTGAAAAAGCGCTCACGCATCACCGTTCCGAATTCGGGCGTTGCGCAATGCTTCAAGCTCGAAACCGGTCTGCCGCGAGCACAGGTAACCGGCTTCGAGCCCGATCTCGAAAAACCAGACACGATCGCAGAGATCGAGCTCGACGGCGGCACGGTAACAGCGCGCAGCCTCGACGGCGTGCCGATCGTCGAATGGCTTCCCGGCGAGAGGAATGACGGGCGGTCCGGCGAGCCGATCACCATCACAGTTACCCTGCTCGACGACGATCGGAAACCGACCAACGAGACGCAAACGATCTCGATCAGGCATGATGCTTCGGTCGCGTTCCTTCAGTCCTCCGGCATCTTTGCGGAGGCTGAGGCTGATGATGATGACGATGGTCAATCGAAGACTGACCCGGCCAAGGAGAAACACGACAGCAAGTCGAACGACCGCGGGGCCATTTACACAAAGATTTCGCGCGACCGCAAGCCGGTGGACGCCGACAAATTGGCGGCTAACTACAAGCCCAAGGAGCCGCAGCCGGATATCTCGCAGGGCGAGCAGGGAAATGTCCTCAAAGCATTGCGGGGCCGTCCGGGATGGCCCACCGCCGAGGTGCCGTGGTGCTGTTCGTAGTCCCTGATCCGAGCTGGGTCAACGAGGGAGTCTGGCATGCCTGCAGATCGAAGTGCAACATTCGATTTCCGAAACGTCGCCCGCGCACACGGTCTCGGTGTGCGCGGTCTGGACGTTCCGCGCAGATCGGAACAATACGAAGGTCGATTCGGAAGGATGTTCCGGAGTCTGCCGGCGGCTGAGCACGAGGAAGCGGATCTCGTAGCACTCGGCAAGGCCATGACAGCTACGCCCGACGACGACGCGGACGAGAATAAAGTCGATCCGGAGGAGAACCACGGAATCGCGGCCGGCTACACGTATGTCGGCCAATTCATCGACCATGACATTACGTTCGACCCTGCCAGCAGTCTGCAGAAGACGAACGACCCGGACGGTCTGGTCGACTTTCGCACGCCGCGATTCGATCTCGATTCGGTCTACGGCCGGGGTCCCGACGATCAGCCCTACCTCTATGAGACGAACGGTCGTCGTCTGCTCCTCGGCGACTTTTTGACCGGCAGCGCCGATGATCCCGATACTCGCGACCTGCCACGCAACAGCGCCACGCCGGCACGCGCCCTGATCGGTGATCCGCGCAACGACGAAAACGTGATCGTCTCGCAGTTGCACGGCATCGTTTGCCGGTTCCATAACCGTGTGGCGGATCTCTTCCCCGATGCGACCTTCACGGAGGTTCAGCGCATCGTTCGCTGGCATTACCAGTGGGCCGTCCTGCACGATTTTCTTCCGGTTGTCGCTGGCGAGGAGAACGTCTTTGCTGTTCTGCCGAGCCTCAAACAGGATACTTCCATCTACGTGGACAAGCCGGACTTGCGCTTTTTTCACTGGCGCAACGATCCATTCATGCCCATCGAGTTTTCGGTGGGCGCATATCGGTTCGGTCACTCGATGGTGCGGCCGCAGTACCGTCTCAACACGGGCCTGCCGAGGCGCTTCCCCATCTTTTCGGAGACGGAGCCAGGACTGAGCGGCTTTCGGCGTTTTCCGGCGGAATTGGCGATCGAGTGGAAGCTCTTCTTCCACATCAACCCGGGCGGCTCGAACGTCGGCCGCAACCGCGTACAGCCGGCGTACAAGATCGACACCTCGCTGGTCGATCCGCTACGGAAATTACCGTTTATCAAAGAGGGGTCCCCCTCGCTCGCCGAGCGCAATCTTTGCCGCGGAAGAACAATGGGACTTCCGTCCGGTCAGACCGTCGCCCGCCATATGTGTATCGAACCCATTCCGGACGACGATCTGCGGGTAGGCAAGGCAACAGAGGAAGACAAACCTGGCAACCTCCGGCTCGTTGACGTCTCACGGAATTTTGCTGGCAACGCGCCGCTCTGGTACTACGTGCTGGCCGAGGCGCAGCAGCAATTCGAAGCTAACGACACGAAGATCCACCTCGGGCCGGTTGGCGGACGGATCGTCACGGAAGTCATCGGCGGTTTGATTCTGGGCGACAATCATTCATACCTCGCACAGCAGCCATGCTGGAAGCCGCTCTTCCAACGCCACAGTAAGTTCGGATTCGCTGAATTGATTCTCGTTGCGACGAATCAACACGGACCTGAGACATAAGTCACCTCACTTCACAGCGCTTACCTTCTACTCCAATTTTCACTCCCCGCCGAGTCCCGCCGGCCCAAATCTAAGTGATTCAGTCGCCGCCATTTGGCGGACTAAGTCTGTCTACAATAGCGTCTCGATCAACTCCTTCGCGCGAGCGATCTCGCTCTTGTTCCCACTGGGAACGACCCGTGCGGAGCAACCAGTTCCACGTCCTCAATGCGTACCCTCACCGGCCCAGAGTTGAGATTTCAGCGGCTTCGGCGTAACGTTTTTTCTGTAACTTACAGCGCCGTCGAAGGTTGTACGAATACGAGTCCGGTCGGCCCCGCCAATCGAAAGCCACCATGCGCCGCGACTTCGCGGCGTTTCGTGTTTTTGCGCGGTTCTCCCACTGTCTGCGCTTCTGACCCAGAGACAATCACGCCAGAAATACTGATGGACATCAGTCGTGTGACTGGCTATGCTTCACGGCATCTCATTAACTCAATAGGTCATGGGAAGGTGATATGAGCCAGAACGCCAATCCTCCCGACGGCTCGGCACCCACGTGGTGGAACTTCAGTGGGAACGTTGAGCACCTGCCGCCGACCGACGGCGAGCAGTACTACTACACGCCGGCCAATCTGCAGGATCTGCAAGCGGTTCTGACGCTGGCGCAGCAAAAGGGCGTGACCGTTCGCGTCAGCGGCCAGCGCCACTCCCAGCCGCCGTTGGTCACAGACGACAACCGCGCCGATCCTCCGCCGGCACCGACGGGCTTTCTGGTCGATATGTCCTGCTACATCGACGTAGGGACCGATCCTTATCCCGGCATCAAACTCGGGCCCGGTCCGAATCAGATCACCGTGAACCCTGGCGTTCGCGAAGATGATGTCGACGCCTTCCTCACCAAGCACGACCTGATGTTCAAAACCGTCACCGCCGGCGGTTTCTTCAGTCTCGGCGGCATGACCGCGGTGGATGTTCATGGAGCCACGGTCGAGGCACCGATTTTTGCGGAGACCGCATCGTCGTTCGTAGTCGTTGGTCCGAATGGGCAACCACAGACGATCGATGCGTCGTCGTCGCCGATTGGCAATTGGACGCCGTTGCAGTTCGCTCGCGTCTCTCTCGGCGGCCTCGGCATCGTCACCCAGATCATTCTCGATGTCCAGCCGCGCCCCTTCGCGAACACGCTTCAGGGCGGCACACAATGGTACTTCTGGAAGGACCAGACCTCGTTCGTCGCGGGAATGCAGGACCTGCTCACCGGGTCATCGAAACACAACCGTCTCGAAATCTTCTTCACGCCGTATGCAGCGCCGTGGGGCGCGGATAATTTCCTCGTGCTGTGGTGGAACATCGTGGATCCAACTACGCCGATCCCCAATATTCCGACCGATCCGCCGACGGCGTGTGCACTCTCCCAGGAGGGTAAGTACGGAGCGGGGAAGATTCCCTCGCCGGGCGTAGCGGACTCTCAATACCTGAGCTTGTACCCCATTCCTGCAGCGATCGCGTTGGCCGGGCTCAAAGTGATCGAGTACCAGGCCGGCGTTGCAAACGCGAACTATTCGGAGCTCTGGCTGTCCGAGGCTTCGCAGGTGATGTTCATGTCGTACTTTATCGAGCTGCCGAACCTCGACGCGGCAGGACTCGGAAAAGTGTGGGCCGGACTCGATGCCGTCACGCAGATCGTCCTTCAGTATGGAAAGTTTCACATCGCCGCGCCGATGGAGTTTCGCTTCGTCAAGGCCGGCAACTCCGCGATGTCGGGAACGTATTCGACGAACGCCGATTCCTATTTCGTCAATCTCGACCTGATCGGATTCGTCGATCCAGTGCCGTCGTCCGAGTACCCTGAGGCGTTGTTGCAGTTCTTCGCCGACGTGGAACGCCAGTGGGTGGCGATGGGCGGCTTTCCTCACAATGGAAAGATGTACGGCTTCTACGATCCGACGCAGCCAGCCGGCACGTATACGCCCGCGTTCAACCAGAATTTCCTCAACGCCCTCGGCACGCGCCGCGGCGAACGCCAACAGGCATACAACTCCTATCGCGCAAGCCAGGACCCAACCGGCCTTTTCTACAACGCGTATTTGCGGGCGTTGATGGAAGGATAGACTTCCCGTGGACGCCAGACGGAACGCCAGACGCGGAACGCCGGCGTTCCGCGACGGGCGAGACTCGTGCTACTCGGTCGCGTGTCATTCCGGACTGAAGGCGCGTCGTTGTAACCCTCGCAATCGGCTTTCGAAATCGACGCGCGCGTGGAGTCGTCCTTGATGCGTGGTTCAGCCAGGACCTCGAATGCCAGGGTGAGCCGTCCGCCGTCTCATCTCCCCGTAAACGCCTCAACCTTTCGCCCGTCTGTAACTTCAGCGCCGGCGGATTGGGCAGTTGCGGCATGGGAACTGCGTCTCCGGGCGGCAGGTTTGCAGTGATGAACCATCGTGGCGGACGCGGTTTCGAGCCGGCTGGCGCGCGTGAGCGCCGGGGCGGCGCAGTTTTGAGCGTCCGCCGCGAATTGCGTTGAGGTTTGCGAGGCGAAGCTCTGCCCGAGGAGTGGCAAATGGTGGGCGGCGGAAGTAAATGTGGTGGAAGTCCCAGTGGAAGTTGCTGCGGAACGCGAAGTGGAAACGATGATCGAAGCCGGATTGCGCGCGGCGCTGCCCTCTTTCTTTTCGTTCTAACTTGTCTTCCGTTGACGGCGGAGCGGCCGCAGTCGGCGATTCCCATCATCCGACGCCGCGCGCTTTCGGCTCCGACGAACGACTGGACCAAGTACTGCGCGTCTGTCTCGATGAACGGCGTTTCTGCTGGCGAGCGGATCCTCGCGCTCAACACGGTTCCGGCGATGCAACTTCTCTGGTCGCGGAAACTAAACGGAATGATCGCGTCGGCTCCATCGGTCGCGCAAGGCAAGGTCTACGTCGGCGACTGGGGCGGTTATGAGTGGGCGCTCGATGCCGTCACCGGCGACGTCATCGCCTTTGCAAACCTCGGCCTGACGACGAGCGCGAAGTGCAATCCGGACTCGCTCGGCATCTCGTCGTCCCCTCTCATCCAGGACGGCGCCGTTTATCTCGCGGGCGGAGACGACGCGTTTTATTCGCTCGACGCCGATACGCTGGCCGTCAACTGGCGCCGTCCCCTCGGCGACAACTCTTCCGCAGGCGGCTACTACGGCTGGTGCTCTCCTTCGATGGCGGGCGGAAAGTTGCTGCAAGGAATCGCCAGCAACTGCGATGATCCCTTTCCTCGCGGTGCGATTGCCTCGCTCGATCCGGCAACGGGCGAGATCCTGCAGACGACGTACTTTGTCCCCGAGGAGTTGGTCGGAGCGGGGGTGTGGACATCGCCGGCTGTGGATGTCGAGCATCGCAAAGTGTTCGTGACGACCGGATCGTCGCACTCGTTCGACGATGGCGACTCCTTTTCGATCGTGCGTCTCGATCTCGACACGATGCTCATCGAAGATCGCTGGAAACTGCCGGCCATTCCGGGCAGAACGTTGGACATCGACTGGGGCTCGTCGCCGGTCCTTTTCACCGACGCTGCCGGACGAGAGCTCGTCGGCGCGGGCCAGAAAGACGGCGGCTTCTACGCATTCGATCGAAACGATCTTGCCGCGGGTCCGATCTGGATTGCGCCGATCGCGATTGGCGGCGAGGTGCCGCAGACTGGCGACGGGACTCTTTCCACGCCGGCATTCAACGGTACGACGCTCTTCATCGGCGGTGGAAAGCCGCGCGAGAGCGACGACGACTCGGTGATTGGCGCGGTGAGCGCGGTGTCGCCGGACGACGGCACCATTCGCTGGCGGCACACCTTCGACGGGCCCGTCATCGCGCCGGTGTCGTATGCAAATGGGATCGTCTTCGCGGTCGGAGGCAAGACCGTGGTTGCGCTGGACGCGGCGACGGGAGCCGTGCTCTGGTCGTATGAGATGAATGCCCCGGGCTACGGCGGCGTCGCCATCGCGCGCGGCCGCGTGTATGTGGGCGATCTATCAAAGACCATTTACGCATTCGGCCTGCGGTAGGACCACCGATCGTTTCCCTTTTGCTTGGGAACTAATTCGATTTTGGTTGGGCCCTAATACGTTTCGCGGCCTTGAGAAAATGCTTCGCGATCCACCTTCTCCTCGGTTACAATTTTCGCCGGTCCCAGAAACCGAGTCCGAGTCCAAAACCCAAAAATGCTGCGAAACCTTACCGGCCGTAGGGCCTGTGTGTACGTGTTTGTGCCGCGTGCGCTTCGTGCACTTCGTGCGCTCGCTGTACCGCTCTTTCTCTTCGCGCCGGGCTCGATCCTGCACGCGGAAACCGTTCACGAGCCGACCGTCGGAATCACCATGACGGTTGCCGAGAGCGGCCACTACTCCATTCAGTCCGCCGATCCGAACTGGGTTTTCAGCGGCGCGCTCCCGACGCCTGCAACCAATCTGACGGTGTCGGACGGACAGGACGGCATCGGCAAGTATCACGAGATCGCCTTCAAGTTCGGCAACGCGCGCGAGGGCTCGATCCGCACCTATCCAGGCCGGGCCGCCGTTCTCTTCACCGACCGCCACCTGGAAACGTCTGCGAATGAGGGAGGGTTCCCAAAACTCTCCATCTCCCCTGTCGCGCCCTGGCACTTGTCGTTTCTCGGCAAGTGGTCGACATACCATTTCGATCTTTCCGGCGCCGAAGGTCCGTGGGTGTACTTTGACGATGCCGGACACTCGTTCATCCTTTCGCCTGCATCGGATTTCATGGTCGCGCATCTGAGTCGGAAAGCCGGCGATGAGATCGAGAGCCGCATCAGTCCGCGCATTGCCACGATTCCCGCGGGGCTCGAGCATCGCACGCTTCTCGTCGTAGCCAACGGCATCAATCACGCGTTCGACGCATGGGGAAACGCGCTTACCGACCTCGGTCGCAAGAAACGTCCCGCAAACGACGCAGACCCCTCCCTGAAATCACTCGGCTATTGGACGGACAACGGTGCGGGTTATTACTACGATTATGAGGCGCCGCTCGGATACACCGGCACGCTCCTGACGGTCAAGAATGAGTTTGTAAAAGCAGGCGTCTCTCTTGGCTATATGCAGCTCGACAGCTGGTGGTACCCGAAAGGCGCGCTTGGAAATTGGGATCACTATTATCCGTATGATCCCCAGGGAATCACGCGTTATGAAGCGCACCCCGATCTTTTTCCCAATGGCCTTGCCGCGTTTCAAAAGGATCTCGCCCTTCCTCTGATCACGCACGCGCGCTGGATCGACCCAAAGAGCCCGTATCGTCAGAAATACCGAATGTCCAATAACGTGATCATCGATCCCGCTTACTGGACGACCGTCGGCAAATACCTTCAGGATGCGGGCGTATTCGGCTATGAGCAGGACTGGCTGGATGAACAGGCCACCGCCGCATACGCGATCGACGACCAGAACGCGTTCATGGACAATATGGCACTGCTGGGAAACCAATTCGGCTTGTCCATGCAGTACTGCATGGGCACACCGCGCCATTTCCTCCAAAGCTCGCTCTATGACAAGCTCACCACCGTGCGCGTGAGCGAAGACAATTTCACGCGCGACAAATGGGACCAGTTCTTCTATAGCTCGCGGCTCGCCTCCGCCCTCGGCGTCTATCCGTTCACGGATGTGTTTCGGAGCGGCGAGAAGATCCATCTGCTCCTCGCTACGTTGTCGGCGGGCATCGTCGGCGTGGGCGACCGCATCGGCGAAATCAACGGAACGAATCTTCTGTATTCCGTGCGTCCCGATGGCGTAATCGTGAAACCGGACGTGCCGGCGGTGCCTACGGATGAAAGCATCGTCAACGATGCCCACGACGCCGGAGAGCCGCTCGTCGTCTCCACCTTTACCGATCACGGCCCGATGCGCGCACTGTATGTGTTCGCACATCCGCGCACGAAAGACCGCACCGCCACATTTACGCCGGCGAACCTCGGTCTTACCGGAGATGCCTACCTCTATGATTGGCTCAATGATCGCGGCCGGAGGATCAACGATGGCGAGTCCGTCACAACGATCATCCATGGCGATCCGTCCTACGTCATCGTGGTTCCCGAGGGCCGCTCCGGAATCGCGTTTCTTGGGGACCTCGGCAAGTTCGTGCCACTCGGAAAGAAGCGAGTGACGGAACTTTCTGATGATGGTGTTCTCGACGCCTCATTCGCATTTGCCCCGGACGAGAAATCAATCACGGTCGAGGGATGGGCGCACACCATGCCGAAGGTAAAAGCGATCGTGGGACAGATCGGGCCGCTCTCGTTCGATGACGTGTCGGGACGTTTTCGTATCGAGGTCTTCGCGAGCAAATCGAGCAGCGCGCGCATACGAGCGTTCGTGCCCACTGCGAGTCCGGGCTCGCGAAAACAGCATAACTAGCTGGCCATACGTGAAGCATAGCCGGCGGCAGACGCAGGCCGTGAGAGAATCCGCGCATGCCGCGCCGGACTCTCTACAGCGTACTCGCCGCGTTTGCGATCAGCCGGGGCGCGGTCGTCATTCTGCTCATCATCGGCTCGCAAATCGCCTTTCTTGGTAAAGAGTATTCAACCCTCTGGCGAACCGAAGTCACGGTGACGGCGGGGCGTGTGGGGCCGGAGTTGACTCGCCTGGTGATGGTGGGCGACGCCTGGTTCTATCGATGGATCGCGATCACTGGCTATGAGTCGCCATCAGTTGATGGAGCGCCGAAAAATACCTGGGCGTTCTTTCCGGTCTATCCGCTTCTGATTCGCGCACTAGGAGGAGGCGGCACGCAGTTCCCGATTGTCGCCATCGCCGTCTCGAATACCGCGATGTTGTTAGGACTTCTTGCCGTTGCCGCGGCAGGTCGCGCAATGGGAATCGCAGACGATGACGTGGAACGAGCGGCTTGGTATATCGCCTTGTTCCCGACCAGCTATTTCTTCTCGCTTCCGATGACAGAGTCCCTTTTTCTAATGCTCTCTGCGGCCTCGTTGCTCGCCGCGGCACGGCAACGGTGGTGGGCCGCCGGGATCGCCGGAGGGTTCGCCTCCGCGACCAGGGTCATTGGCATTTGTCTCCTCCCCGTCCTTATCCTTTTGCCACAACAGAGCCGCCAGCGATTCACCAGGCAACAACTCTGGCTGGTTCTTGTACCCATCGGACTCATAGCGTTTATGGCATTTCTGTATGTGTATACCGGTGATCCACTTGGGTTCGTTCACGCACAGGCACTGTGGGGACGTCATGCCTCGGCGACGTTCATCGATACATCTGTTCTGGCCAAGGGGTTCACGATCAGTAAGCCGTGGAACTTCGTCGCGCTGAATGCCGCCGCCGGATTGCTGATGACCGCCGCCGGAATCTCGTTTTTGATGCGCCGGCAATGGTCGTTCGCCGCCTATACGCTGCTGTCGGTCGCCATCCCCTTGAGCTCCGGCTCGCTGCAGTCGCTGGCCCGCTACGCGCTGGTCGACATTCCGATGTTCTACTGGCTCGCCGGGGTCTGCCGCACGCCGGCGCGCGATCGCGCCGTGCTGGCGGCCTTCGTCATCCTTCTCGGCTGGATGGTGGCGATGTTCACGCTGCGCCTCGATTTCGCATTGGCGTAGAGAGACGCGGTCAGACCGCTCTTCGGAGCGCGTCGCGTAACATGCGGAGCGTCGTTCCCCCACTACCAGGATTCTAAAAACGGCGTCCGTCTACACGGCCACTAACGGGAAACCGCAAGGGGCAGTGAAGTCGATCGGCGCGCCTTCGTTGCACGTTCAACCACGCCGAGTTGGAGGAAGTCCTGAACATACATCGGAACGTGATGCTTCGTTTGTTCTGTGGAATTGCCGTGCTGCTCCTATGCGCGGGGGCAGCGATGGCGCAAGTCGCGATCGCCTCTGCGCCACCGCCAGGCGCGGGTACGGCCCCGCCGGGATGCGACTGCGGACCGGGACATTGGTGGGACTGTCTCGGCACCACTCTTCATTCGCTTCCATGAGCTCCTACACAGGGGCGTCGCGTGCGTACGCTCTCCGCGAAACGGAGATCGAGATGCTTCATTCACCGAACGAGCGGCTCCGTCACCCAGCGACATGGTCGTCCGTGGAACTGCTTCAAAACGCTTCATGATTTGCAGTGCTATCTGGTCTCATCGCCACGAGCGCTATGGCCGATGTGCGATGCTCGTCGGAAGAGACGCCGCGGCAATGTTTGCACCGCCTTATTACGACACGCGCTTATGAGATGGCACAGGCCGCGCTTGGCGCAACGACCACCGGACCGAGCGCGCCAAAATTGCCGGTACGCACGGCGCTGAAGGATTTTCTTAGCGCAGCGTCCGCACAACTCGACGGCTCTACTGCGAAGGACAGTGGCCAATCACTCACCCTCGACTACAACCTGCGGTCACACAACTTTCTGGACACACGCTCACATGGTCGGCTGTGTATGGGCAGGAGACTGCGTCCTTGATCAGTGGACGCCAGGGACGAATCGACCTCGCACTGACCTACGACGGGAAACACACCGCGCAGAACCTCACAACCTCTGGTTTTTCCAACGCTCGCAGCGCGCCTATGCCTTCGCAGCGCCTTCCGTTCTTCGGGCGGATGTATACCGGCAACTGCTTCCGCCGGCGACGACGCATCTCTCAGCGGCGGTGACAGTGACGCAGCCACTAGGGAACGGCGTATCAGTCCCGATCACGTTCGAATGGAAAGATGAAGTGGTGTGGCTGCCGGGGACAGGATCGCCGCAGGTCTCGCCAGCGCCACCGCCTGGCAACGGACACCTGCAGCCGTTCAGCGAGCACGGTAAGGGATTCAACGTCAGGTTCGGCGTTCGTCTCCAGGTGCCGTCGTTCTCGCGGCCGTCACAGCCACCATCGAAGGAGTGCTGCTGCCGGTAAATTTGAGTGGCCTTGGCGGCGTCGCGATCGCGATGAAACGATTCCCTCCCTGATACACTCCGCGCCGCCGATGAGCCACTACCTGATCCCGCTCCTATGCATTGCCGTCATCTACATCGCAATGATCGTGATGAACGAGCGCTACAACCTTTTCTCCTGCGATCACTTCTCGTCGAATGTGACGAAGACGCTTGCCTACTTATGGCTCGGGCTTCTCCTGTTCGTGCTGAGCACTCTCGTGATTGGAGCGTCGCATCGGATTCCGACAGCGAAGGATCTCGCGCGCGTGCCGTTCTATTCGCTCTTCGGACTGCACGCGATTCTGATCGTCTTTCTCGCGGGCTGGTGGCTTCTCACGCGCCGCCCGCCGCTCGGCGAGTTCTTCAACATTCCGCGGCGCGGCAACGGAGACGCTGTCCTGATCGGATTCGCAGTCGGCGTCGGCGGCTGGATCATCACGCTCTCGATCGCGCTGGTCATCGCGCTCATCCTCACCGCATCGGGTCTCATCCCCAAGAATCCGCAACCGTCACCGATGGTGGCTTGGATGGCAGCGCTGCCACTTTGGAAAAAGGGCGCCATCGTCCTCTCGGCGATGACGGTCGAGGAAGCGTTTTTCCGCGGCTGGCTTCAGAAGCGGATCGGCGTCATCGCCTCAACCGTGCTTTTTGCCGTCGCTCACTCGGGACTCGGACAGCCGCTGCTGTTGATCGGCGTGGCGCTCATCTCGCTGATCATCGGCTTCACGTTTTACCGGACGAAGAACCTGATTCCCGGCATCATCGCGCACGGGATCTTCGACGCGGTACAGCTCTTCGTACTCATTCCTGTCGTCTTCAAGATGTCGGGAATGGGCGCGCCGTAGAATCGGACGACGCTGCGGCCGGGCATCGTGCGACGAGTACGCGCGAGGACACTCGTGCGACCACGCGCTTGGTACAAAGCCGCACGGGTTCGGGCGTCGCGAACTTCGTCGCCGCGCGCCGCGAAATCGTCTGCAGGGCCGGACGCGCACTGCTTTGCGTCAGCACCGTACGGCCCTGCAGAGCGATCGCGGACTCGAGCACGAACGTTGATACTGCCCGGATCGCGGCACGTTTGGAGATCTCGGGGAGGTGACAGGCCATCGCCAGAGAAAGAAGGATGAGGAGGAGCGCCGCCGTTCGTCTCACATAGCTAATGACGATGCCTTTCGAAAAAGGTTAGCGGGAGGCGAGGCCCGTGACTCGGATGTAACAAGCCCCCGATTGGCCGCCGCGCCTTGGTAGACTGTGAACAATGACCTCAATCGAGCCGCTGGAAAAGGATCCCCATTGCCGCGCGCTCGTCGTGGAGGATGATCCCGCCATCCGCCGGCTCGTGCAAAAGCTCCTCGGCCGTCACGGAATCGACATCGACACCGCTGCCGACGGTCTTGTGGCGATCGAGAAACTCGGCGTCGCGCAGTACGCGGTGATCCTTCTCGATCTCATGCTCCCCGAGGCCAGCGGATACGAGGTGATCGAATTCATCAAAAGGAACGGAATCACAACGCCGGTGGTCGTCATGTCCGCCGTCTCCCAACAGTCATTGACGAAGCTCGACCGCGACATCGTCAAGCTCGTGATCTCCAAGCCATTCGACGTCGGAGAGTTCACGACTGCGGTCGTCGGCCTTTGCCGCCTCACCGGGCAGAAGAACGGTCAAGGTGCGGCCTGACGAAGGGTAGAATCACAGCGTGACGTCCACCCCTCCACGCGAGCGGATCGTGCTGATCGACGACAGCACGAACGATCTGGAAGTGACTCGCCGTTTTCTGGAGCGGCGCGGATTCGATGTTTCCGCCGCCACGTCCGGCGAAGAGGGATTGGCGCTCGCCCAGGCCATCACGCCGGCCGCGTTCATCGTCGACTATCGCATGCCTGGAATGAACGGATTCGAAGTCACGCGCAGAATCAAGAGCGATCCGTTGCTGCAGACGATTCCCGTGCTGATGCTCACCGGCGCGGACACGGCGCAGACGGTGGTGGAAGGACTCGAAGCGGGCGCCGATGATTTCCTCACGAAGGGCTCCGACACCGAGGTGCTTCTGGCGCGGTTGCGCGCACTGCTGCGCGTGAAGCGCTATCAGGATCAGCTCCGCAAGTTGAATCAACAGATCACGCGCGATCTGCAGATCGCCCGGCGCGTTCAGGAAGCGCTGGTGCCGAGCGGCATATTTCGCGGACCGCGCATCGAGATCCGCTCCGCCTACATTCCCAGCGAAATGCTCTCCGGCGATTTCTACGATTACTTTCTGCAGGATGAGCTGATGTACTTGTTCGTCGCCGACGTTTCGGGTCACGGACTTCCGGCGTCGATCCTGGTCGCGCTGCTCAAGAGTTACATTCACACCGAGGCGGACGCGTCGAAGCCGCTGTCATCGTTCATGGCCAGCCTCAACGATTTTCTTTATAGCGTGTCGCTGCCGACGCAATTCGCGACCGCACAACTTTTTCGCATCGACGCCACTGGCAGGCTTTCCTACTCCAACGCCGCGCATCCACCATTCCTGCTTTATCAGCGCAGCACCGGCCAGACCCTCCTTCACGAATCCCCCAGCCACCTCCTCGGCGCCATGCCGTCGATGATTTTCGAAGAACAACACCTGCAAATCGCGCCGGGCGATACGCTCTTCGTCCATACCGACGGCCTGACCGACCGCCGCAACGAAGCGGGAGAGTTCTATTCGATCGACCGCATCGTCTCCCTGATCAACAAATCCAGTAGCGCCGACCTCAACACGCTCTACGATCAGATCTACGAGGATGTCAGCACCTTCGCCGCCACCGAGGAGATGCGCGACGACATCGCGTTCGTGGTGACGCGGTTTTCGTAAGGGGTGTGACGACGTTCTCCTCATCTCCTGCGATCAACCACAACGCCGGCGGCTGAGCCAGAACCCAACGTGGGAACACTTTTCAGCGCTCGTTCAGGCGGCGACCGACGGCCTCGCTGCTCCGAACAGGACCGTACGGTTTCATCACATCAAAGCTGCGCTCTATGCCGCCATCGGCTCGATCGAGTCGTTCCTGAAGACGACGATGCACAGCCATCTCAAAGCGCAGGGACTCGATGCGGATGCGATCCGCGAGCAGATCCGCAAGCCGATGTTCGCAGCGAAGGTCAAGAAGTGGCCGTCCGAGCTCGCAGAGGGAAGGTCGAGACGCCTGACGAGACACTGGCAGCGATCTTCGGCTATCAGAAGCTTCGCGATGAAGTAACGCACCCGAAGGTCGATCACTCGCCTACCGATCAGTCTGGCCGCGGTTCCGCCCGAGACGATGCGGCCGACGGCCGCCGAGCTCATCGTGCGCGTCCTGGCCGCTCGCAGTGAGATCTATCCCTACTGGCTTCTGGGATGGAACTTCATCAACGCCCCGTCGGATGAGCCGGTTCTGATCAACAACCAGCAGTTCCTTTTCGCAATGTCGGATCTCGGCTTCTACATCCATGTTCCCGCAGGCAGACAATGCAACGGTGGACAGAACACTTCATGACTTCGGTTGATGGATACCGCGCCGTCGACCAAGCCATGAGGAGTGTCGATCACTGCGAGCCGCGGGAGCCAAGGTTTAAGCATGCGCCTCGGCTCTGCAGGAAGTGGTGGGACCCGATCCACACCGCCGCTTGCGGCGACCGGCCAGATCCAGAGGTTTAGGGTCGTGGGATGTGGGGTTTTATGAAGTGGTTTATGAAGTGGGGTGTGAAGTGGGGTCAGACCTTTGATCATTGTGAAGTGGGGTCAGACCTTTGATCACAGGGGTGTGGAAGTGGTGGGGGAGGGGTGTGAAGTGGGGTCAGACCCTTGATCATTGCCCGTGGGAAACCCGTGATCGTTGCGCCATAAGGGGGGCTGCCCTTTTGATCTTTTGGGGAAGCCCGTCGTGGGGAAGCCGGTGGGGTCATTGGTGGGGAAGCCCGTGGGGGCAGGCCTTTGATCATTGAGTCGACGCGCATCGTTACGGGAGAAGAGGATAAGGGTTTATGGAGGGGGGTCAGACCTTTGATCATTGCCCGTGGGAAACCCGATCTCGTGGGGTCAGGCCTTCGATCATTGATTCGTGGTTGCGTGGTGGCGTGGTGATTCCCGACACATAACGACAATGGCGCGCCACCACAATGGGGTCACACCTTCGACTTCGATCCGATCCCTCTTCACGCTCTACTCATCGTAGCGGCGATCTTCCATTCCGAGGAGTTTCCTGGCCCCTTTTTCTACACCATTTGGATTTCCTCGGCGCTATGACCTTGCCGAGGGATCCTCGGTGGCACTATGGCAAGACCACTACGACTCGAGTTCGCTGATGCGCTGTACCACGTTACTTCTCGCGGCAATGAACGCCGACCGATCTTTCGCACCAACCGCGACCGCCAGCAGTTCCTCATCTTCCTCGGCATTGCCGTGAAGCGTTTCGGCTGGTCCCTCACTGGGTGGGTGCTGATGACCAATCACTTTCATCTCGTCCTCCAGACTCCGGAACCGAATCTCTCGAAGGGAATGCACTGGCTCAACAGCAGGTACGCCAACTGGTACAACCGAACACACGGCCGCTGCGGCCATCTCTTCCAGGGACGATTCAAAGCGCTTCTTGTCGATCAGGAGGCGTACTTCGCCGACGTTCTCCGTTACGTCGTCCTCAATCCCGTGCGTGCAAAGATGTGCGCGCGCCCCGAGGAGTATCGCTGGTCGAGCTATCGCGCCACGGCGGGACTGGAGATCGCGCCCGACTGGCTCGATGTCGATCCGGTCTATCGCCTGTTCGCTGAAAAGAAAGAGACGGCCCAGCCGCTCTACCGCGATTTCGTTCTGGCGAAGATCGGCTGCGAAGATCGCCTCTGGGAGAATCTGACCAATCAGTTCTACCTCGGCACCGAGGAGTGGTGCAAGACGATGCGCGCACAGGTGGAGACAAGGATCCGCTCGACCGATCATCCCCGAGTGCAGCGCGCGGTGGGCAGGCCGAAGATGTATCAGGTCATGGCGGCAGTAGCGAAAGCGGCCGGCGAGACTGTCGAAACCATTCGCCACACACAAGGCCACATCCTGCGAAGCCTGGTCGCATGGCTGGGATGGAATGAGGGCTGGGTCACACTCCGCTCGATCGCCGCGTCCCTGCGATTGCGAAGCGAGGGACACATCTCGTATCTGATAAGACAATGCGAGATGGCGTTCTGCGAGAACACCATCCTTCTTGACCAACACGACCGAGCCATCGCCGCGCTTCGCGCCTGAAGAAGTGGTGGAATTGGCGTTTCCAGTGAACAGCAGGCCGGAGGTGTGCCCTCACGTGGCACAGAACGCCGCGTTCGACACGGGGCTCAACGGGATCTCGTCAACAACGGCTCCATAGTCGTTCGTTCCATACGCGACTTGACAAGCTGGCGTCCGAAACTCCAGACGAAAACCCAGCTTTTGATAGTCGTTGCCGCGTGACCAAAGGTGTGACCCCTCTGGCCTCGATGGCCTCGATGGCCTCGACGAAGCAAAGGTGTGACCCCTCTGGCCTACGAAGCACTCATCGAGCCGGCCTCGCTGTGACTGGCTGGCTGTCCGACAACGATCCCCTTCTGTAGGGTGATGGGCAAAATCGTTGGCACTGCGCGCAACGTGTCTCGCAATCTCCACTACCTCTCGTCTTTCGTTAGAGTGAACTCAATAGTACCCCTCGGGGACTTGAGCACTTGCTTAATCATACCTACTCCCGGTGCTGCGTACTCCCATCCATCGACTGACTCCCCACTGGCCAGTTTTCCTGCGATCCGTATCTTGATGCAATTGGGAAACGTTCTCCCAGTCAAATCTACGATTTCCTCGCTTTCAACTTTGTACAAGATTGTCTCAAACTTGCTTACTTCTTCCCAGTGGATGCCGACCTGAAGTGGAAACGGTATGGCGAGGTGCTCGGGGGGAGTCGAGCCTGCAGAATCCGCTTTGTCGATCCTGAAAACCCCGGAAGGTGTCCACCGTTTGTATACGATGCTCTGCTCGGCACCCGGAATTCCGCTTGTAGTCGACACTGATTTCCAATACCGCTGGCCGTTGATCGGCTCTTCGCCCGCCACTCGCGTGATCATTGTCGCGTTCACCACGGTACCGCCAGGAACGATATACTGAATGCTGTACTCACTGCGTTCACCCTTGGTTGGCTCCGGAAAGTAGCGAGTACCTTCCGGCTTTCCGCACGCGGCGACGATAAGCAGAGCACTGAGTATCGCCAAGGTGTCTTCCTTCGTTTGCATGTCTGTCTCCTTTGTGCCGGCCATGAAGCGCAGGAGAACGTCATCAAATCGAGCGGATCAACGTTTCAGTGCAGGGGATGTTCCGCGGCGACGGCCGCGATCTCTTGAGGCGAACGCGCGACGTCGGCGAGTCTTATCTCATCGATGATTCCGTCGAAGCCGCGGTTGTATTGCGAACCTCCTTGCGAGCCCCAGCGACGCCCGACATACGTGGTCAGCGCATTTGTCTTGAGCGAGCCGCTGACCGTCTGCTCCCCAGCCGCCACGCCATTCAGGTAAAGCCGGGCTGTCTTTGTTCCACGATGTCCTTCAAGCGTGAACGCGACGTGAGACCATGAATTCACCGGAACGATGACGTCAGCACAGAGGCTAACGTCACCATCGTAGAGATGAAGTGCGCAAGGTCGTGTGCCTAATTCCAGGATGTAGGCGATGTTCCCCATCCAGCTATCCTCGCGGCTGATGATCGGAATGCCGTTGGTCAATCCCTCCGGGCCCGACGTGGGATAAATCCAGGCATCAAAGGTCAGAGCCTGTGTCGGATTGAACGCTGATGCGTTCCCGAGGGTAATGAATTGGCGAGCCACGTTTGACACATCGTTTGAGAGTCTTCTCCCATTTCCAACGCGGCCCGGAACGACGGCACTCGTCGTAGTCGCGTCGTAACCGCGTCCGCCCGAATCGTTGAGATACTCCCCGGCAACCTCGTCTAGATGAAGCATCATGATCGTGTGGTGGTCGGATGCCTCAGTGGAAGACGTGTCGGTGGCGGCGGCGGCAGTGTCCGACGTTGCGGCCGCCATTCCGGGTTCAGAGACTACCGGCCGCGTCGCAGCGCCAATGCCGACCGGAGTGGGAATCGCCGTTCCTGAGGCACGTGCGACCGGCGGCGTCGCAGTCGTCTCTTGCGAAGCAGGTGGAGAGAATGCGCGACGAAATAGCGAGACATTCATGGCGATCAGAAGAAAAACAAGCCCCAACGCAACCGCAGAAATGACGACGAGCTTCCAGACTCGCCGGGGAGGTGGGGCTGCCCTTTCGTGCGAAGCCCTAGCGCCGCAGGCGGTACAAAAAGCAACGTCAGCAGCCTGAGGGACGCCGCATGCAGTGCATCGGTAGCGCGCCGGACGCCGTGTCCGGATGCCCATCACAACCATCAAGAGGATTACGGCGGTGAGTACGCCGCCCGTAACAGGCGTAAGCCCGAACGGGAAGAGGATGCCTGCGGCGTCCACCACGAGAGTGCCACCTGAAGAACAGTCCCACTCGACATGGCGGCCACTGACACTGCCGGAACTTGCAGTGTTGATTTTCACCGGCATTGAGATTCGCATCACTCGCTTCTGCCATCCATTGGCCGAAGCATTCGTACGGCAAGAAATCGTCAGTGAATAGGCATGTCGGAACCCGTCGCCCTCGCTCTTCGCGAGGGAGTAGCGATCGTTGTCGTCGCTTAGCTGCGACACATCTTGAAAATCCTTCGCCAGGACGATCACGCTTCCCTCTGCCGTCCCCGCCTCCTCGGTCACACGGAACCCCTGCTGCAACGCCTTGGTTTTCAATTCGGGAAGGGCCGCGGCGAACTGCTTCTCAATGGTGATACGGGCGACATAGGTGCCAGAACCGTCGCTTTTGATTGCCACCGCCTCCTCGATCTCACATGAGGTTAGAAGAATGAGAGCGGCGAGGATCACCAGCCCGATTGCGCGTCTGCATTTACTCATCCCGAAACCTCCAAAGTGTCTACGCCGTGTCACTGCACCTGTACCGCCTGCGGGTACTGGATGAAGGCTCCGTTCGAGTAGACGATGTCGCAGTCAAGTTCGTGGTCGCCCCGATAGCGAAGACAGGGCCGACGCTCCGCACGGCGGTTGATCGAAGGCCATCAGCCGCAATCATCTGAGGAGTACCCTGCATCACGGCTTAACCACCGAGATTGATCGCGTAGAGCCTGTCCGCCGTTCCCATCGGCATGGACACCTTGAACAACAGTACGCTACCGTCCCTACGCCCGAGATCTGGCACGACCACCTTGTAGAGATTGCCTCTCACGGTCTCGAAGCTGACCGGAACGGTATAGGCGCTCGATTCCTCAAACGATTGGCGCAACTCACTTGTCGGAACTACGAAAGCCTTCGAGCTCATGATCTCAGTGCCAGGCATGTTTAGATAGAGTGCTTTGATATTCCTGGCGGTCGGCGCTGTGGCCAACTGCGGCACGCGGTATGAGGCTGTGCCGGTTTGCTCCCCGTAGACCACAAGTTCTTTGAGGCCATCGTTAGTGCTTGCGAAAACGCCGAGTTTCGTCGCATCAGGCGCATCTGAGATCAATGACATCACCGACGACTTCTCGCGGGTCGCGCCCGTCTCGGAGCCATTGCCGCACCCCACCCCAAAAAGAGCTACGAATGACACAACCGCCAACAGAAACGCTCTGTACATGTTGTCTCCTGGTGATCCGGGAACCGTTTTGTGAAGCCAGCCCTCGGCCGGCTTCCTTACATGGCGGCAACGACGACAACCTTTGCGAGCCACGCAGTTATTAGCAGGATTGACGGAACACACACCGCCGCGGTGGCCGCGGAAAGTCGAAGAACATCGCGGCAACCGCTAAAGAGGATAAGGATTGTGTAACAAAGCGCGAACATCAAAAGAATTGCCACCACTTCAAAGTTCGCTACGCCGATCAGTCCGACGAGAAGCATGAACATCGCGAATGGCACTACCGTAGCGCCTGCAATGAAGAGCGCGCGGGAAACTCCTCGCAATCCGTTTCGAGCCGCCGCCTGGATGAGAATGAGAGTAATAGCAAGGCAGGCAATCGGGATCGCGCCCAGCAGGAGCTCTTTCAAGAACAACACAAAGCCGTTTCCCTCGCCGCCTCCCGGTGTGTACTGGGAGAAGACGCCGATCGCTCGCTTGACGGCCATGGTCATTCCGATCACGAGGGCGAAGTCTGCCACGATCGCGAGCAGTATCCCGACATCCAACGCACCTCGCTCGCCCAAGCCCTCGTACGCCGCCCCCAGACCACCGACCGGATCGATGACGAAGCGTTTCAGCGCTCCCATTGCATCGCGCGACGCCTTTGATAAGCGCTCGGGAACCACGGCCTGAGTCTTGGCGGGTGCCCCGCACGTTCCGCATGCTTCGACCGCCAACTCCAACTGGTTTCCACAGCTAGCACAGAACATGACTTGATCCCTCCTTCTCACTTCACTTCGAAGTCAAACAGAATGTATCCCTCGAGATCGAAGACCCCGTACTCGCCCGGCTTCACCTCTCGTTTCGCTGTCAAAATCCACTCGTTCGCCCCCTCGCCCTTTGTCGATTCAAAAGCGAGCGTCCAGTCAGGATCGGGTGGTAGATGGTTATTCCCGCTGAACATCGATTTGAATAACCGCCGCGCCGTGCCGATCTTGAGTGAGCGGCTATTTTCGTCGGCGTCTGAATCAAGCTTGACGATTGCGAACTGCTTTTGCGGCTCTTGCTCTGCGACGACATGAATCCTCGGCCGCTTATCGGTCGTCGCCACCGCAGCATGAGCTCGAGGAAAGTCGAGATAGAACATCGCGACGATCTCGAAGCCGGCTTGCCGGAACTGGCCGGCGCTGCCGGTTAGAGAAATCCACCTCTCGCCGCTGGCCAACGAGACGCCGCTCGACGAAACACTCTCCTTGCCCTCTTTGCTAACGCGCTCGCCCGCTGGCAATATCGGGGAGAGCAACTGACACATCACCTGCCGCACGGCAGAAGACGAAGTCTTCAAGCCGTTTCCCAATTGAAAGACCACTTCAATATGTGTCATCTCGCCCCGATGCTTCACCGTGACATTGATCGGGCAAGGGCGGGGCGGAGATCCCGATAACTGCTGGGCGGATATCACGCCGATTTCCTTGTTTGCGCTTACGGACTGGAATCCTTCGATGGCGAGCTGCTGGGCAAGATCCTCGATGATCTCTGCGCGACTCTCACTGATCTTGATATCGACGAATGTTCGGAAGCCGGCGCCATCCGATGCGGCAGTGAAGTTGCGTGAACACATCGGCTCATCGCCCCTGACACTTGATATAGAGAGAAGCGCGACGACCAAAAATACAAAACCGCGATTGAACACAGCTCTCCTCCAATTCCGACGATCTTTACTTTCTCCAGATGGAATCGCTGACGGACTGCGGGTTGGAGAGCAGTCGGCGTACCAGCGTGGAGTTACAACGCCGGCAGCACGTAAATCATTGAATCCGCGAGGATGCACCTACCCGAGGAGCCAGCGAACCGCGGGCGAGGCGTCAACGTCTCTTTACGATAACGTCAACCCCGGTTGTCACTCCACTTCTTCAGGCCCGTGAGCTTCTTGTAAAGCGCCTGGCGGCTGATGCCGAGGATTCGGGCTGCTTCCGTCTTGCTGCCTTTGGCGCGGGTCAGCGCTTCGCCGATCGCATCACGCTCAGCGGCCTGGCGGCCGGCCTGGAGTGTGCCGGCATCCTGCGGCTGTTCGACCGGAATGGCGAGGTGCGTCGTCTCAATGGTTCCACCGCCAGAGCAACGCGCTACGGCTTGTGCAAGGGCATTTTCTAACTCGCGAATATTTCCCGGCCACTCATAAGAGATTATTTGAGCGAGGGCCCTGCGGCTGATTCCGCGGATTCGTTTCCCCGCACTGTTCGAAACGCGCGAGGCAAAAGCGGAGGCCAGGGCCGGAATGTCCTCGCGCCGATGCCGTAATGGCGGTAGAACGATCTCGATGCCTCGCAGCCGGTAATAGAGATCGGAGCGAAACGTGCCGCCACGAACCATCGCCTCGAGATCGCGATTCGTCGATGCAACTACGCGCACGTCGATCCTGACCGGCGTCGAGGCGCCAACCGGCAGCACCTCGCGCTCCTGCAGAACGCGAAGGAGCTTCGCCTGCGACGCGGGCGAGAGATCGCCGATCTCGTCGAGAAAAACCGTCCCTCCCTCCGCCTCAATGAAATGTCCGGCGCGTTTTTCGACGCCTGTAGCGACCCCCGAGCGAATTCCGAACATCTCCGCCTCGAACAACTCCTTGGGAATCGCGGCACAATTGATGGCACGGAACGGACCACGCGCTCCGCTCGAATCGTGAATGGCTCGCGCGATCAACTCCTTTCCGGTCCCACTCTCTCCTCGCAGAAGCACATGGAGACCACTCCGCACTGCCATGCGAACGGAGTCGCGAACTTGAAGCATCGAGGGAGAGGTACCGAGAACCATGCCCGCCGGGAAAACAAGCTCATTCGCTTCCGCCCGATGAAGACGGTCCGCCGATGAGCGCTCCGGTGCAAAGAGCGTATCGGCGACATGTCCGAGAAACTCACGTTGCCACATCGAGAAACGCTTCGAGCCGGAGGGATGCGTGGCCAGCATCATTCCGGCGCCCAAAGGCACATAGAACCACCGGCTTTCCGCACGCGCGCCACGCGAAGTGAGCGCGTCGATTTCGTCATCAGCGGGCAACACTCCGACGATCTCGCCGACAGCAAGGTCGCCATCGTCGGAACAGATCAGGAGTGCGCTGGCCGCGACGATTGCTGCCGCTGATTCGAGCAATGTCCTGCGCCGCTCCGAGGTTAGGAGCGCGCTTGATGCGGCATCGCGGACCCAGCGAAGAGCGGCCGCCACTCCGCGCTCGTCAATTCCTGCGATCCCCTCGCTATCCGTCGGTCCTCCCGCTGTGCCGTGGGAACTCGATTGACCGTCGAACGCGACCGCGATTTCGGCGTCCGAGGTTGAGAGCTGCTCGATGCGAAGCGCGGCACGGCCGATCTGCGCGCTGTCGCCGGGCGCAAGGCTCACCTGATCGCGGCGTTGGCCCGCGATCACGATCCCGTTCTTGGAGCCGTTGTCCTTGATCGTGATCCGCTCGCCGGAGCGCTGGACGATGGCATGATGCTTCGAGATGCCGGGCCAGGCGACGACGTAGTCATTGTCCGCGGCCGACCCGAGTGTGCCTTTGGCATCGTCCGACAGGTTGAAACGATGCTCGCGATCGCCGAACGAGACCACCAATCGGATCATCCGCCCTTCCCTCCCGCAATGCGCGCATAGCGTTCCTGGATGATGTCCGCATGGGCGCGAGCGATGATCGACGAATTGCGCTCCGTAATCAATGCGTCCCTTGCGCGCGACGCCTCGGTAGAGGCTTCAGGACGCCGCCGCATGCGCCACATCAACTCCGCGCGCAACGAGCGCCAGACGCACTGAGGCTGCGAGCGGATGTTGACTTCGCTCTCGACGCTCGGCAAGAGCACTGCCGGCGATTCTCCGCGCGCAAGCCGGAACTCAAGTAGCCAGTAACGATTAATGTCGGTAGAGCCCCAATCCACATGGATCTCGTCGATGCGGGGAATCTCACCGCGACGCCAGCGAACATATTCGTCATAGATTCGTGCGTCGTTCTCATTGGTTGGGTATGCAGTCCGATACCGTTCGATGGCGGTCGTCGCCTCCGCCCATCGGTGACCTTCCGTCACCACGAAGAGAATGCCCTGCTCGAATTCATGCTTGCCCTTACCCGCACCCATCCGCGCTCCACGGCCCAAGCCGCGCTCATACCAAACGAAAGCGCGATCGAGATCGCCATGCAAGTGGTAGGCGACCCCCGCCTCGTACGCAATTTCGGACGCATTTTCCGACCGTTGCCAGAGAGTCTGAAACAAGCCTTCTCCTTCGGCAATCTGACCACTCCGAATGAGAAGCGCAGCATCCGCGCGCTGCATGACCTCGACGAGAATCGTTTCATTGGCCAGAAGTGCTTCGGCAATGGATTTCTTCATTTCGCCGAGAGCTTCACCCGTGGCCCCGACCGCAGAGAGTCGCTCCGCTTCGCGGTACGAAACGTACGCAAGGTGACGATGAGCATTCCGCTGGACCGAAGGTAAGAGAGAGTTCTCACCAGTTAGAAAACCATCCATCGTCACGCCGATCAGCCGGCCGGGAGTCTTGATCGCGATCCGCCGTCCGCGGTCGTCGAACGACAAAGATGCTGTGGCGCGGTGCGGAAACGTCAAACGTGGTAGCAGGGTGTACCAAAGCATGTTGGTCTCATAATCAGGCCGGTCCGCCATGTCCGGCGATGCCGTCACTTCAGGTTGCGTAGCAATGTCGCCAATCCATGGAGAGATGCGAACCGCGGCCAGCGTATTAATCCAATCGAAGGCGTTATTGATCCCGATAAACAATGCGTCCTGCCGGCCATCCCCATCGACATCGTGAAGACCTGCAAAGACATGATGACCGACAGCCCGGAACAAAATACGGCTGCGGTCCGCCAGGGGCTCGTACATAATCGTGAAGGAGGGAGCTTCCGGGACTTGTATATAGTCGATAAACACTTCATCAATACCATCGCTGTCGACGTCGGCGCTGGAGATATTGAACGGCCTGTATCGCCGGGAATCGTTGGGAAACGATTGAGAGTCATCCGGCAGATGAACCTGCCGAACCAACCTGCCGTTTTCAGTATCAAGAAAACTGAGCAGCAACACGTTCGGGAGCGCAATCTCGCTCCGGCGCGTAAGAACTGTTGCGAGGAGTGGCGGCTCATCGAGGTGGCCTCGCACCAGCGCATACCGCTCAGCGATATCCGGGTCCACGCCGTCACGCCGCCAGAGCGTCTCGCCGTTCCGACCGATCGCCACAATTCCGCGATCGCCGTTTGAAGCCAATCGCGCAAATCGACGTTGTGAGCGGTTCACACCGAACCGAGCCGCGGCGATCACTGCACCCAACACCAAGAGAGCAGCAACCCATGTGCGGCCACGCGGCACCCAGGCGCGGAGATCTGCGCGCCGCCCCTCCAACGCGGTAATCACTTCTCTTGCGGATCGGTACCGGCGCGCTGGATCGCGATCGAGAAGGCGGGCTACGACCGTGGCGAGCCAGTAAGGAACGTCCGATCGAAGAGAACGAACAGCGCGGGCAGGCTTGCCGATGCGCGCGATCATCGATCCCAGCGACGACTCGCGAACGAATGGCAGCTCCCCCGTAAGCATCTCAAACAAAACGACGCCTGCTGAATAGAGATCCGTGCGCTCGTCCAGTGGATGGCCGAGGGCCTGCTCCGGTGAAAGGTAGTCCGCAGTACCAATCACGCTGCCCGCCATTGTTGCGCGCGATTGTTCGTCGTCCAATCCGCGAGCCAATCCGAAATCGGCGAGTTTTACAGTGCCGTCCGCGGCGATGAGGACATTCTCGGGTTTGATATCGCGATGGATTGACTTCAGCAAGTGCAGCGCTTCGAGGCCACGAAACATCTGTCCGGCGATTCCAATCGCCTCGCGGAAATCGAGCCGCTGCTCGAGCGCCAACTTTTGCCGCAATGACTCGCCATCGACGAGCTCCATCGTCAGGAAGATTGTGGCGCCGTCGGTGCCAAGGTCGAAGACGCGGACGAGGTGTGGACTATGCGCGGCGCGGGCGATATTCACTTCGCGTCGCAGCCGGAGCTCTGTCGTCGATGAAAGGCGCTCGGGACGAATGATCTTGAGAGCGATGTCGCGTTTCAGCTCGCGGTCTCTCGCACAGTAGACGGCCGAGTAACCGCCCCGCCCGAGGAGACGCGTGATCTCGTAACGTCCGGCGATCAGAGTGCCGGCCGGAAACGGCTCGAAGGCGGAACGCACTTCCTCCAGCGGATCGACAGTCTCCGTATTCCCGTCCGGAGACGATGCATTCACGTATGGCGCAATCATTGGTGGAGAGACGTAGGAAATCTTACACTCTCTCTGTTCGGCCGGCACCAATCCAGTCCCCGCTTCTGTTCGTAGTTATCTGCAAACGAAGGGAACTGTCATGTCGCTCGATCAGAATAAACAACTCGTTCGCAGGCTGGTGGATGAGGCGCAGAACGCGGGAGATCTTGCTGTTGTCGATGAGTTGCTCTCCGAGGATTTTGTCGATCACACGCCGATGGAGGGGCTGCCGGGGAATCGCGAAGGAGTGCGGATGCTGTTCGCGGCACTTCGGGAGGCGTTCCCGGATCTCAAGGTCGATATCAGCGAACAGATCGCGGAAGATGATCGCGTCGTGACGCGCAAGACCTTTCGCGGAACGCATGGCGGGCCGTTCCTCGGCTTGCCTGCCACCGGATCGAGTGTGCGGTTCGAGGTCGTCGACATTCTGACGATCCGCGACCGGCGGATCTGCGAGCATCGCGTGGTGCTGGACAAGTTGAGTTTGATGCAGCAGCTAGGGGCGATTCCGGCGTAGGTTGGCGAAAGGCTTTTCACGCGGAGACGCGGAGGAGCGGAGAAAACCCCTGGGGTTGACCTGGAAACAGTGGACGTGTAGGCTGTCATCTGCAACTGAGACTCAGTCTCAAGTCAGACACTACCAGTCCAGGAGAAACCCCTTGCCGTTCCGCAGAGCCTGCGCCCGCTCATTGGCGCTCTTCCCATTCCTTGTTTTCATGGCTGCCGCTCCGCATGCTCCCGCGCAGGAGTCACCCTACTTCCTCACCTACACGCATCACATGGAGGAGCCGGGCAGTCTCGAGGTCGCCGTCAATCCCGTTCTCGGATTCCCAAAAGGAGGCGCAAGTCGTTTCCTCGCCTCCTCCCTCGAGGTCGAGTACGGAGTGAACGGGTGGTGGACGTCCGAGCTCTACCTGGACGGACAGAAGACGAACCGCGAACGGAGCGTCTTCACCGGCTATCGCTTCGAGAACCGCTTCCGGCTGCTGATGAAGGAGCATGCAGTCAATCCCGTTCTGTACATCGAGTACGAGGACATCACCGGCGCGGACAAGATCTTCAAAGAGATCGTTGGCTTCGATACGTTCCACGGCCTACTCGAGCCAGCGGAAGATCTGCGCCGCGAGAAAAAGCGAGAGGTCGAAGCCAAACTGATTCTTTCCAGCAACGTGCGCGGCTGGAATCTCGCAGGCAATCTGATCGCCGAGAAGAATCTGAACGGCGAGCCGATCGAGTTCGGGTATGCAGCCGGCATCAGCCGCCCGTTAGCGCTGGCGGCCTCTCCCTCCCCTTGCTCGCTCTGTCGCGAAAACTTCTCGCTGGGTATCGAGCTCTATGGCGGTCTCGGCGAGCAACATCAGGTCACGCTTTCCGGAACTTCGCACTACCTCGCTCCCGTCGTGGCGTGGAGCCTCCCGAATGGCGTGACGCTCCGGCTCAGCCCGTCGATTGGAATCAACGCAAACAGCAACCGTGCACTCGTAAGGTTCGGAATTGCCTACGAGTTTCCGGTGATCCCTTCAAGGACGATTGCACAATGAAATCGACTCAATGGATGATGATTACTCTCGCCGCTCTCCTGATGAGTAGCGGCTGTGCTGTTGAGCCTAAGAAGGCTCCGATGACGCAAGAGCAATTCACGAACGACGTCAGCGCGGGAGGGAAACTCTTCTCCCAGCACTGTGCGTCGTGCCACGGCGCCGGCGCGCAAGGGACGACGCGCGCACCGAGCCTTCATCGCGAGACGGTTCAGGGAATGTCGGATGACGCGCTCGTCCAGTTCCTGACGGATGGCGATCTCCGAAAGGGGATGCCCTCCTGGTCGCGCTTGCCGGTCGAGCGGCGATGGCAGCTGGCGCGATTCATCAAGTCGTTTTCGGCTTCAACCGATCCGGGCACAAAGAGCGTCGGGCGTTAGGAGTTGCCAACGCAGACGGCGGCGGGACGCCGCCGGGCCAGCCGGCGAGACGCCAGCGTTCCATCCGTGGGCGTCTCGCGATATAACCTGCTGCCATGAAGATGAAACGCATCGTGGCCGCGCTGTTCCTGCTTGCTTCTTCGCTCGTCCTTTCTTCGCTCGCAACCTTCCCGATCGCCGCGCAGGACGTCAAGACGACGCCGCAGGCCAAGCCTACGATTCGCGATCTCACGCTCGAAAACGTCTTTGATCCGAAGCAGCGCGTCTCGTTCGGGGGAACGCCGCAGGGCGGCTTCGTCTGGCTCGACGACAAGACGTTCGCCTGGCCACGCACGGAAGAGGGGAAAGTCGTCGAGCACGCCGTGATCGAGAGCGACACCGGGAACAAGCGGGTCCTCTTCAACGCAGCGAAGCTCGAGGCGGCGGCAAAGAAGATCTCCGGCGTCACACCGGACGAGGCCTCGGGGTTCACGCGCCAGCGCAACTGGAACTACAGCCCGAACAAGAAGAGCGTTCTGCTGACGATCGCCAACGACGTCTACCTCTACACGTTCGACAGCGACGCGATGACGCGGCTCACCTCCTCGCCCGGCGCGAAAGAGGAAGTGACGTTCAGTCCTGACGGGCGCTCCGTCTCTTTCGTCCGCGACAACAATATTTTCGTCGTCGATGTCGCCAGCCAGCGCGAGCGGCAGCTCACGACCGACGGCACCGAGAACATCCAGAACGGCATTCTCGACTGGGTCTATCAGGAAGAAGTTTACGGCCGCGGCAACTTCCGCGCGTACTGGTGGAGCCCCGACTCGTCGCACATCGCCTATTTGCAACTCGACGAGCGGCCGGTGAAACACTTCGCCGTCGTCGACCACATTCCGTATCAGCAGAATGTCGAATCGGAGCTGTATCCGAAAGCGGGTGCACCGAATCCGATCGCCAAGCTATTCGTCGTTCGTGCCGCGGGTGATTCGCCGAAAGAAGTGAGCACGGAAAGTTACAGCAGCGGCGACTTCCTCATCGTGCTCGTCGACTGGTCGCCCGACAGTTCGAAGGTTATCTATCAGGTACAGAACCGCGAGCAGACGTGGCTCGATCTCGACGCCGCCGACGTGCGCGGCATGGGCGCGCCGAAAACGCTTTTCCGCGATTCGACCAAAGGATGGACGGAGCCGACCGGCAATCCCGTCTGGCTCAAAGATGGTTCGTTCCTCTGGCTCACCGAGCGGAGCGGCTTCAAACACCTCTATCAGTACGCCGCCGACGGCAAGCTCACCCGCCAGATCACGAATGGACCGTGGGAAGTGCGCACGCTACACGGCATCGACGCCGCGAACGAATGGATTTACTTCTCCGGCACCGAGCGCTCGGTACTCGGCAGCGACCTTTACCGCGTACGTCTTAATGGCACCGATCTGAAGCGGCTCACCGAAACGCCGGGCCAGCACAGCATCAACTTCAATCCCGCCCTGACGTCGTATCTCGATACGTTCTCCGACGCCTCCACTCCCCCATCGACATCGCTGCACAAGAATGACGGTTCCCGCGTGCGCGTCGTCGACGCGAACGAAGCGCCGTTGATGCGCAATCTGAACATCTCGAAGCCGGAGTTCATGCAGGTCAAGACGCGCGACGGCTTCGTGATGGAAGCGATGATGATCAAGCCGCCGAACTTTGATCCGTCGAAAAAGTATCCGGTCTACGAGCACACCTACTCCGGCCCGCATGCGCAACAGGTTCGCAACGCGTGGAGCGGCTCGACCTATCTCTGGCATCAGTTCCTGGCGCAGCACGGCGTGATCGTCTGGGTCTGCGACAACCGCAGCGCCAGCGGCAAAGGGATGGAGTCGGCGTGGACGTCGTACAAACGGATGGGTGAAGGGGAGCTGCGCGATCTCGAAGATGGACTGAAGTGGCTGGAGTCGCAGCCGTACGTTGACTCGTCGCGCATTCTTCTCAACGGCTGGAGCTACGGCGGCTTCATGACGTCGTACGCGTTGACGCACAGCAAGATGTGGAGCGCGGGTATCTCCGGCGGTACCGTTACCGACTGGCGCGACTACGACTCGATCTACACCGAGCGCGTGATGCTGATGCCGCAAAACAATCCCGAGGGCTACAAAGCAACGGCGCCCCGATGGGCGGCGAAGGACCTGCACGGCAGTCTCCTCCTGCTCCACGGCACGATTGATGACAACGTGCACATGCAGAACACGATTCAGTTCATCTACGAACTGGAAAAGGCGAACAAGCCGTATCAGCTTCAGGTCTACCCGAAGTCGCGCCACGGCGTCGGCGATCCAGCGCTCGTCGCGCACATGCGGGCGGCGATGTGGAAGTTCATTCAGGAGACGTTGGGTGTGAGGTAATTTCTCTCGTCGCTGAGTAAAAACGAAAAGCATTTCACGCGGAGACGCGGAGGTTTTTCTCCGCGGTCCCGCGTCTCCGCGTGAAACCGTTCTCTCCTGTTCCGCAACCCCAACCGAAGTTCCGACGTAGAATCCTCTGCAGGCCTTCGGGAGGATCATGTTCGAGTCCGCTACATCCGCTCCATCGACCCCCAGATTCAAGCCCAGGTTTCCGATCAAACTCCCGCCGCTCCGCGGAGCCTTCGTACGATTCCTGCTGCGAGTCAGCGTCGTCCTCGTCCCGCTCTTGCTGATGCGCGCATGCCTCATCACCTATGTTCCGCTCGACCAGATCGGGCTCCGCCAGGTCTCGTTCGGCACGAGCAAGGGTTTGCAGAAAGAGCTCGTCCAGCCCGGCTACCGGCGTGCCATCACCGGTTACGAGACGATCCGCACGTTCCCGCGCAACATCCAGGCGGTGGAATTCACGAACGATGAGACGGAGCGTGGCGCGGACCACCGCACGGTCGCGGCGATCAACGTGCCGACCGTCGACGGCTATCCAGTCGCCGTCGACGTCACGGTTCTCTATCGCATCGCCGATCCCTTCCTCGTCGTCTCCAAGTTCGGGTTCGGGCGCGGCTACGAGGACAACGTCGTCCTGCGCTTTACCGACCCCGCCATCAAACAGCACCTCGGCGAGTTGCGCGCGGAAGAGTTCTACCGCGACCAGCGCATCGCCAAGGTCCACGATCTCAAGAAAGAACTGGCCGACAAGTTCAAGCAGAACGGGCTCGAGCTTGCCGACGTGCTGATCCGGCAGTACGACTACCCCGACACGTTCCAGCAATTGACCGAGCAGAAGAAGATTCAGGATCAGTCCGTGCTGACGAACCGCGCCCTGGCGAAGCAGGCCGAGGTCGATACGCGATTGAAGCAGACAGCGGCGGAAGGCCAGAACTCGATCAATGTGCGCAGCGCGGAGTTTCAGGCGCAGATCACCGGCCTCAATGCGCAGAAAGACTTCTATGAACGATCCAAGCACGCCGAGGCGGACTTGCTCGTGAAGAGTGCGGAGGCGCAGGGAACAGAAGAAATCAACCGGGCCATGGAGGGTGCGGGATCGGACAAGCTGCTGCGCCTGCGCAAAGGGCTGGCCATTCTCAACGGAATCAAAGGTCCGATTTATATCAGTGAAGACCCGACGGACATCGGCCGGGTGACGGGTAAGCATTGAGGCGAACGATGAAACTACGACTAATTGCATTGATCGCACCTCTGCCTCTGCTCGCCGCCTGTACGCCGCACACGACGCAGGCAACCGAGGTTGGGGTGCGGTTCAACAAGATCACCCAATCGACGGAAACGTCCGATCCAGGTGCGACCTATTTCTTCGCGCCGATCATCAACGACTGGGCGACATACGACACGTCGACGCAGAACCTGGTGATGTCGGCGAAGGCTGCCGAAGGGGACCGGAAGCAAAAGGACGATCTGCGTTTCAAGACGCGCGATGGAAACGACATCGAGACCGACGTGACGGTTCGCTGGCGAATCGATCCGACACGCGCGGCCTACATCTGGCGCACGGTCGCGCCAAATACCGTCGCGCTGAAAGAACGTCTTGTACGGCCGCTGGCGCGCGCGTATGTGCGCGACGTTCTCAACCGGCTCGATTCCGAGGAGTATTACAACCCCGATTTGCGCTTTGCTGCCGCGAGCGACGCAACAAAGGTAATGGCCACGCAAATGAAGCCTTATGGCGTGATCGTCGAGCAAGTCATCCTGGGCGATTTCTCTTTCAAGCCCGACTATCAGAACTTGATCAACAAGCGCAAAGAGGCCGAGAAACAGGCGGAGAAGCTCGAGTCGCAGATCCTGGCCACACTGGAATCGAACAAATCCAACCTGCAGCAGAAGATCGCCGACCTGACGGAGCAACTCACACACTCGCAGGGTGATTTCGAGCAGGCCAAGCGCGCGGCCGACGCGTACGTCGTCCGCAAGCAGCAGGACGCACAGGCCACGCTCTCCGAGAAGAGCGCAGTAGCGCAAGGCATCAAAAAGGAGCGTGCCGCGCTCAATGGCAGCGCCGGCGACGCGTATGTCAGCCTGCAACTGATCGATGCCTTGCAGAAGAAAGAGATTCGCCAGATCCCGAAGCTGCCGAACGGCAACGTAATCATCGACGGGAACAAGCTCCTCGAGCAGCTCGGCGTCATCCAATACGAGCAGAAGAAAGACGAGTAATGCTCAACATCGCTGGGAGCGAGTACGACTACGCGCAGGTCGTGTATGTGGTGTTACAGGAGTGCGAGCACCGCCGTCGCGGATTCGAAGAAGAGACGTTCGACCGCGATGTCCGCGCCTGTTCCGCCGAAAAGATGGCGGAGATCAAGGCGGCCTACGATGAATTCGGCGGCTCCGCTTCCTATTGGGAAGAGCTCGACAAGGAAGTTGAGGACGTCGTCGTGCCGCAGTATCTGGCCGCAGCGCGCGACGAGTCAGAACTGGAGCGAAACAATTTCTTCATCTGGCGCGGCGGCGATCTGGCCGCGCGCTTCGTCTTCGCGTTGATCGGACTGCTTATCGGCAGCATCATCATCGCGCTCCCCTTCGTCCCAATCTTCGAGGATATGTTTGCCATTGCGCTGATGGCTGCCGGTTTCCTCTATCCCGACCTGAAACGATTCATGTTCGAGCGGCGCTACATGAAAGTGCTCAATCGCATTGTCGGCGACAGCGCACGCTACCAGGAAAATGCGAGACTGCACTACATGACGGCGCACGACATCCAGAAGTCGTTCGAGCCCGGCAACCCGCGGCGCTTGCCGCGGTGAGTGCGACGACGATGACCGCGATCGACACGCCGCTTCAGTACAACGGGATGATGGTCTCGTACGCCGGAAGCGCGGAAGACGTCATGCTGCGCCGTTTCTTCGGCGATCAGTCCAGCGGCTTTTATGTCGATGTCGGCGCACACGATCCCGTCGTGGGCTCGGTGACGCATCACTTTGCACTGTCGGGATGGCAGGGAGTCAACATTGAGCCATTGCCACAGTTTTTTCAGCGCCTCGTCGATGCACGGCCGAACGACGTCAATCTCAATGTCGCCGTTTCCGAGAGCTTCGGAACGCTGGACCTCATCGTCGATCATACAGAGCCGGGTCTCAGCACGATGACGCAGGAGCTGGCAGACGGCTATGCACGCGCCGGCCACATCCTCGAGCGCATTCAGGTGCCTACCTGGCCGCTCGCCGACATCGTTCGCGAGCATTGCGGAAATCGCGTTGTCGATTTTCTCAAGATCGACGCCGAGGGACACGAGTTGGAGATCCTTCGCGGCGTGGATTTCTCGATCTGGCGACCACGAGTCATCGTCATCGAAGCCGGTTTCAAACCGGAGACGTGGGAGGCGATTCTGAACGGCGCCGGGTATGTGTTATCGGGTAATGATCTGTGGAATCGCTACTACGTCCGCAATGAAGAAGGTGATCGCGCGACTCTGCTGCGATGCCCGGCCAATGTCTGCGACCGCTACATTCCTTACGCCCATGTCCGCGCGTTGCAGGCCGAAGCGGAATGGGAATCATTCGGTCCGTTGATTCAGCGAATCGCACGGCGCCTGAAGCGGATGACCGCGCGAAATCCGGGCCTGCGCGGCATCGCCAGGAGCGTTACAAGAAGGGTTTTTCCACGCCTGCTGCGGCGATGACGACGCGGTCCTACGAGATCTTGACGACGTTCTTCGCCTGCAAGCCCTTCGGCCCTTCCACGACTTCGAACGATACGCGGTCGCCCTCGGCCAGCGACTTGAACCCCTCGCCGACGATCGCGAGGTGATGCACAAAAACGTCCGCGCCATGCTCCCGAACGATGAAGCCATAGCCCTTCGCGTCGTTGAACCATTTCACAGTGCCTTGTTCGGCCATAGATACCCCTTTTGTTGGCGCAATACGGTAGCGCCGTTACGGACGTGCGTCAATTGCGTGGGACGGTAAAGAGAAGATCGCTGTCATCCTGAGCCGCCGCAGGACACGAAGTGCCGGAGGACGGTCGAAGGACCCCCTCATTCTCGCATCGTGAGCATTGACACCAGTCTGCCCGGCACATAAGCAGGGGGTCCTTCGACCGTCCTCCGCCGCGCCTCCTGCCAGTTGTAAGGGCAGCGTGGAGTCGTGCGGCTTCGGCGGCTCAGGATGACAGCGAGGATGACAGCGGATTAGCGGCCGGCCCGCGCGCTACGACTCCAGTCGCGCCGTCATCGTGATCTCCGCATTCAACAGCCGCGAGATCGGACAACCTTTCTTCGCGTTCGCAGCAGCGGTGTTGAAACTCTCCTCAGTGGCGCCGGGAACGCTGGCAACGACATCGAGATGAACCGCTGTGACCGTGAATCCCGCTTCCAGTTTCTCCAATGTGACTGTGGCGCTCGTGGCCACGCGCGACGGCGGTGTACCTGCGGCCGTGAGCTGACCCGAAAGTGCCATCGAGAAACAGCCCGCGTGTGCGGCTGCGATCAGCTCCTCCGGATTCGTCCCCTTCCCATCTTCGAACCTTGTTCCGAATGAATACTGCGCCTCGCTGAGAAGGCCGCTCTCCGTCGAGATCGTCCCCTTCCCTTCCTTCAGATTCCCGTTCCAGACCGCCGATGCTTTCCGTTTCATCCAATGCTCCTTGCTGTTGTAGAAATCTATCCGTTTGCGTCTGCGGTCTTCGGGCTGATGACTGCCGACAGTTCCGTGATCTTGTTTGCGGGGAATCCCGACTCCTTCGCATGCTTGCGAATCAACTCCTCGCTCGGGGCGGAGTAGATGCAGTAGATCTTATCGCCGGCGACGTAGCTGTGGTCCCACTGAATGTCGGGCCCAAGGGATGAGAGGACGTCGTTGGAGTGCTTGGAGGCGGCTTGCAGTTCGGCGGGCGTCATTTTTCCTGCTCCGGGAATCTCACGTTCAATGACAAACTTCGGCATGATCTTCTCCTTTTGACATTTGCGCCGCCGTGGCGGCGTTGGATGATTGCACATCGAGTTGCACTCTTCATTCCTCCGCTAACTCTTCGTGCTTCGCCACCGTGTCCGACGGCAATTTGTCGCGCAGCCAGATCCGTTCCACGATCGGGTAAGCGGCGACGAACGGCAGAATCAGGATCGCGCCGGCAGCGCCTTGCAATGTCCCACCGACCATGATCGCCAGCAGAACCGTCAGCGTCGACAGACGCATCTGCGATCCGTAAACCTTCGGAATGATGAAGTAGCTCTCGACGAAGTGGTAGAGCATGTAGCCGGCGAACACGAGCAACGCCTTGCCAGGACCGGCGGTCATCGCCATCACCACCGCTGGAACCGTCATCGCGATCGTTCCGACCACCGGCAGTAGATCGGCGATGAACGCGATGACCGCCAGCGGTAGCGCGGCGGGAACACCTAACAGCACCAGGACCAGATAGGCCCATCCCCCGCAGATGAAGCAGGTGATGACCTGTCCGCGCATGTACGCGAGGATCACTCCGCTCACCTCGACGCCGGTCTGCCGCAACCGCGGCCGTTTGTCCTTCGGCGCCAGATCGATGAGCCATTCGAACGCACGGCGTCCTTCGAGCAGCAGATAGAGCGCGACGACCAGGACGAAGATCATCGCCGTGATGAGCTCGATCGCGTACTTGCCCGCGACGAGCCCGCGCGTGAGCCACACCTTCAGCTCCGGCGGCGGCCCGCCATGAAGACTCTTCAGATACGGGGCGACGATCGGGAACCGGTTAGCGATGCTCTGTTCGATTTGCGGCAGCGCCCTGGTCAAGTCGATCAGTTGCCGGCTCAGGGCCGGAACTGTCACCGCGAAGAAAACACCAAGCAGCGCCAGCAGGAAGATGGCGATCGCTACGACGCCGAGACCACGCCGGACGTGATGCCGCTCCATGAAGCCGACGACCGGATCGAGCATCACCGCCAGCAGAATCGCCACGATGATCATCAGGATCACCGGCCAGAGGTTGATGACGCAGACGCAAAGAAGGATCGCAAGTGCCACCTTCAATAGAGTCGCGAAAGGGATCCGCACCTCGACACGCTCGTGCATATTGTTACGTAATGTACAACGGACGCCGTTACGGCGAACCTTGCGCTATTCTCCATCGCGCAAAACGCCGGAATCTGAAGGAGCCTACATGCGGAAACTTGCCCTGGTCATCGCTCTCTTTGCCGCAGCCGCGGTACACGCAGAACAGAAGAACGTACAGTTGTTGACGAACCTCTCCGACTGGCAGCTCGGCGCGGTCATGGACAATTTCACCGCCTCCCTCGGAGTCCACTGCGACGCCTGCCATGTCCGCAACGAGCAGACAAAGCAGTGGGACTTCCCCAACGACGCGAAGGAAGAGAAGAAGACCGCCCGCGAGATGATCAAGATGGTCATCGATCTCAACGAGAAGAGCTTCCACGGCCACACCGTCATCGGCTGCTACACCTGTCACCTCGGCAAGGAGCGTCCGTCGCTGGCGGTCGCACTGCCGGTGCCGCCGATTCCGCCTACGAAATCCGAGGCTGAGGAGAAAGCGGAGAGGAGTGCGTATCCGGCGGCGAAGGACGTGGTCGCGAAATACGTGACGGCGATCGGCGGTGAGGCTGCCGCGAAGAAACTTGCAACTGCGCCGATGACTGCGAAGGCGTCGCGCATCGGCGGCAACGGACAGGCGATGCCGATGGAGGTGTATCGCTCCGGCGGCAGCTACCTGATGCGCGGAACACCGGCGGAAGGACCGGCGATGGCGCAGATGTACGGCCCGACGAGCGCCTGGATGACGGCACGCCAAGGCGGAGTTCACGAGCTGACCGGAGCGGATGCCGCGCTCGGATTGGCGAATGCTCGCGCCTACGAGCCGTTCAACGGAACAGTCTCCGACAAAGCACGCGTGGTCGGGAAAGAAACGGTTGACGGACACGAAGCGTGGATCGTCGGCTCACCGATCGATGAGCATTCGCGCCAGCGGCTCTACTTCGATGCGGCCACGGGCCTCGTCCTGCGCCGCGTCGTCACGGTTGACAGTCCCGTCGGCCGCCTTCCGACGCAAACGGATTTCGAAGATTATCGCGACGTGGCCGGAGTCAAAGTTCCGTTCACCGTTCGCGTCGCCAGCATCAACGGCGGCCAGAGCTCGACGCGCAAATACACGTCGATCGAGTTGGGCGCGCCGGTGGATGAGAAGGTGTTCGTAGCGCCTAAGTGAGGGGGTCGATGTTGGGGAGTCGGGGGTCGTAGCTGAACTTCCGCCAGCTCCCGGTACGCTTCCCGATCGAGGAACTCGGGCGTCGGAGTTTTGCCCTGCTCCGACCCCCGACCCCCGGCTCACGACACCCCACCCCGCAAATCCCGTAGAATGAGCGGAATGAGAGTGGGGAACATCGAGCGGGTGAAGCGGCAGGCGCTGCGTGAGGCGGTGGCGGACAATCTCGACACCATTCGCGGACTTCCGCCTCGTGGTCTGCGTCCGGCCCGCCGAACGTTCGCCTACTTTCTGCGCCGCGCTCCGCTGTTCATCATCCCTCTGATGCTCGCAGGCTTCGCGTACCTGACGAACACCAGCGTGCCCGCTTCGGCGACGGTAACGACTGCGTCGCCACGCGCCGCGTCAAGCGTTTCGCGAGTGCAGCAAGCCTCCGTCATCGCTTCCTCTCCCGCGCTTCTGACCGATTCAATCGAAAGCGTCAGCGCATCGGCGTTTCCGCTCTCGGTCCATCGCGTCGTTCTCGACGCCGGACATGGCGGCACCGATCCGGGTGCCTCGTCGAGCTCCAACGTGAACGAAAAAACGATCACGCTCGACATCGCGCGACGACTGAGCACGATGCTTCGCAAGAGTGGATTCGAAGTCGTCGTCACGCGCGGCGACGACCGCCTCATCCCTCTCCGCGAGCGCGCACACATCGCCAACGGATCCAGCTCGGACATCTTCGTCTCGATTCACGTCAACTCGATTCCGCAGGGCAACAACCACGGCGTCGAGACCTACTACCTCGGCCCAACGAACGATCCAACGCTCACCAAGCTTGCGGCTGCGGAGAATCTCACCTCGGGATACGCGCTGGCCGATCTGCGCAAACTCCTCGACCGCGTCTATGCCGATGTTCGCCGCGACGAGTCGCATCGCCTCGCCAGCGCCGTGCAGAACCAGCTCTTCAGCGGCTTGCGCGGCGTCGATCCGGGCCTCGAGAACTGGGGCGTCAAGCGCGCGCCGTTCATCGTGCTCGTCGCCACCGACATGCCGGCCATCCTCGCCGAAGTCGGGTGTTTGTCGAATGAACGCGAGGCGGAAATGTTGCGCAGCGGCGCATACCGCGAGCAGATCGCGCAGGCGCTTTTTCACGGAATCCATGCATACGCCAGCGCGAACGACGCGCCGCAGAGGAAAGGAACCTAATGTCTAACGAATCCGAGATCCTCCACGTCGGGATCGACCTCGGCACATCCCGCAGCGCGATCTCCGCGTCGAACGGCGAGCGTTTCGTCGTCGACAGCTTTGTCGGCTGGCCCGCCGACATGGTGGCGAAGAAGGTCCTCAAGCGCGACGTCCTCATCGGCCACGAAGCGGTGACGAACCGCACGATGCTCGATCTGCATCGTCCACTCGAGCGTGGCTTGCTCAAAGAAGGCTCGGACAAGGATGTCGAAGCGGTGCGCGAGCTCCTCAAGCATCTGCTACGGCTCGTCGGCGTCAGCTCGAACGGCAAAGTCGACAGCTCGAACGTGCGCGCCGTCGTCGGCGTCCCCGCAGCGGCGTTGAGGACCAACAAACAGTACCTGCGCAACTCGATGAAGGGAATCGTCGACAGTCTGATGATCGTCAGCGAGCCGTTCGCGGTCGCGTACGGGCTCAATGCACTGCTGCACACGATGATCATCGACATCGGCGCGGGCACGACCGACTTCTGTGTGATGAAGGGACGCTATCCCGGCGAAGAGGATCAGCGCACGCTGACCATCGCCGGCGACTCGCTCGATGCGCAGCTCCTCAAGCTGATCGAGGAGCGTTACCCGCAGGCGAACGTAACGATCTACATGGTGCGCGAGTGGAAAGAGAAACACAGCTTCGTCGGCGAGGCGCCGTCGCGCGTCCTGGTTACCGCGCCGGTGAAAGGCGTGCCGACAGAGCTCGACATCACGAACGAGATGAAAGCCGCCTGCGAAACGCTCGTGGCCCCTACGATCGAGACGATGCTCGATCTGCTCTCGCGCGTGGAGCCGGAGTTCCAGGAGCGCGTGCGCAACAACGTGATTCTCTCGGGGGGCGGCGGTCTCATTCGCAACCTCGCCAGCACCCTCGAAGATGCGCTCAAACAGGTCGGCGGCGGCAAGGTGACGCACATGCAGGACCCGGTGTTCGTCGGATCCGATGGCGGGTTGGCGCTGGCGCTGGACGCTCCGGATACCGATTGGGAAAAGCTGACGGCGTAGCAACGTACTGGCGCGACGCGCCCGTATTCGGCGCCGCACCGACAGGGGTGTCGGCGACAATCAGGCCGAGCGCGTATGCAGTGATCAGAAATGATCGCGGAGAATTCGCCGTCGTGCGGACGCCCGAGGGGACGTATCTTCCGGGCGGCGGAATGGACCCCGGTGAGGAGCCCGCCGATACCGTCATTCGCGAGACGTTGGAGGAGTGCGGCCTCCTTGTCCGCGCCGGTTCACGAATCGGCGTCGCCGTGCAATTCGCGTGGTCGGAAACGGAGCAGACGTATTTCGAAAAGCGCTGCACGTTCGTCGATGCGATCGTTCTCGCTCCTGACCAATCGAGGCTGCAACCCGATCACGAGGTGCTGTGGGTCGATGGGGAGACCGCACGCTCGGTGTTGACGCACGAAGCACATAGCTGGGCAATTGACAACGAAGCGCGTTAATTGACATTAGGCCAATTGGCGTAGATGATTGCGCCAGATGGCAAAGCACGCAGACAGCTCGATGCCGGATCCTCCGCCTGGCCCGAAGCAGTCGAAGGATCTGAAGCGGTTCCGGGCGCTCATGAACGACGCTTCGGGCGCGCACTCTTACGCCGCGCTCCTCGGACTGCACATCTTCGACTGGCCAGATCTGATGAAAGTCGCCGGCCGAGGACTGGCCTACGAAGCAGTGGAGCATCTTCAACGGAATACAAACATCCCAGTTGAGAAACTGCTCGACTGGGTCCAGATCTCTCCACGAACTCTGGCGCGGCGAAAACTGCAGCGACGATTTCTGCCGGACGAGTCGGACCGGCTGTTGCGTGTCTCACGTGTCTTCGGACGAGCGTTGGAATTGTTCGAGGGCGATCGCGACGCTGCTTCCGAATGGATGTTCAGTCCGCAGCCCGCGCTGGGTGGTGAAACACCGTTCGCGGTCTCCAGAACGGAGCTCGGCTCGCGGGAGATCGAGAATCTCGTTGGCCGCATCGAGCACGGCGTCTATTCGTGAGCACGATCAAAAGCTGGCGGCTGGTGAAGTCGCGGTTCGTGAAACACGCCTTCGACGGCGAGGGAGCCAGGCTTTACGGCGGACGATGGAGCTCGCCGGGCGGCGCGGTCGTCTACACCTCTGCGACGGCGTCGTTGGCGGTTCTCGAGGTCTTCGCGAACATTCAGCGCGGAGATCTTCTCGCCAGTTTCGACCTGTTCTCCTGTACGTTCAACGACTCGCTCGTATCACGCATTGAGGTTGCAGATTTGCCGGCGAACTGGCGGCAGTCGCCCGCTCCTCTCCGATTGCAGGAGATGGGGGATGAATGGCTACGAAATCGCAGCGCGGCTGTGTTGCAAGTGCCGAGCAGCATCATCGAACACGAGAACAACTACCTCTTGAACCCGCGGCATCCAGATTTCAAGCGTGTTAAACGCTCGCCACCGGAGTCATTCGTGTTCGACCTGCGGCTCGCCAAGAAAACCTGACTGCTGTCAACCCTACTGTTTGTTCAGATCAATATTTCTGATGACATCCCCGGCGGGAAGCTGTTTCAACGTACCGGTCATCCGCTTCCCTTGCCAGGTGAAGGTCCAGAGAAAGCGATCACCAGAATTCATAAGCTCGGACGTGATGATTCGTCGCTGATAGTCGGCATGGAACGAGATGACTCCCATGACCACCTCTTTTCCGTCGACGACCTTGTCGGCGGAAACTTCGACGAGGTTGTCACCGCCCGGTTTTGAGGTGATTCGATAAATCGCCTTCTCATCGTGGCAGGCGGGACGAACATTCGTACAGATCGATGTTCCCGTCCACACGCCGTCAAGCGCGGCGCGTTGTTCGGGCGTTGCCGCAGGAAGCACGGAGGCCGTGAACAACGCGATCACCGCAATCACGTGAATCGCAATGTCGGCCCTTTTCATGCGCGTTATTGAGCCACACGATCCCGATCGTGTCCAGAGCCTCGGCGCTATGTTACCGTCTGCCTCGCGTCCGATCGGTCAAGGAGCACGTTGAAGCTCGAGGTGACCACCCTGGTCGCCGGACAACAGGCTGCTTTCAAATCGTTGCTTACAGGAGTGAAATGAAGCTCATGACGAAGTTGCACTGCACAATCTTCGCGTATTCGTTGGCAACACTGCCACTGTTTGCCGCAACGCCGGCCACCGACACGGTCAAGATCGGGAAAGAGACCAAGAAGACAGTCGGCACGCTGACGAAGGCCGTCAACGGCGACGTGGCCTGCTACCTCACGCTCAAAGATGATCGCGGCGTCGTGTTCGACGAGATGGCCGACTTCTCGATCTGCGAGAAGCCGAAGCTGATCGGAAAGCGCCTGCTGCTCAAGTACTCGCTGGAAAATGTGATGGCCGATGAATGCCAGGGCAATCCCGATTGCACGAAGAGCAAGAAGGTCGCGTTGGTAACGTCGGTGCAGGTTCTCGGCAACGCAGCCTCGAAGCCTGCCGCGCCGAAGCCACCGAGCAAGCCTCCCGCTGCACACCGATGAGAACGTTCCTTTGCGCGAAACACTGCGAGGAGTTTGACTACTTAGCCCCTGATTATTCATCGTACAGACGAAAGCACCACGCGTTGTCATTCCGAAACGGCGGAACCGCTACAACGTCACGCCTGCATCGCTCTCGTATGCCGATCCGATGCGGCAAAGCTGATCGAGCGTCTCGGCGAAGAGCGCGAAGAGCTGTTGCAGCCGATCGATGTCCTTGATCACGCCCGTCACCTGGAAGTAGAGCTCGTCGACGCCCTCAGGAAACCTCTTGCCGAACCAGCGCTCGTCGTCTTTGACCTCGAAGTGGAAGCTGGGCTGGGCGGCAATCAGCTCGCGCAGCTTGGAGTCCCCGAGCAGCGCCCGGACCTTTCGCTCATCGTTTCCTTTGATGATGAAGGCTTCGTCGAACACCGGATCGCCGACGACAATGTCCTGCATGCCGAACCATTTCCCGATCTGGCTGAAGAAACCCTGCCGGTAGATCGTGAAGCGGAACCCATCGGGATTTACGTAGGGAGCGCGCATGCGCGTGAAGACGATCGTCGCCTTGCCGGTCGAGACGGTGTAGTTGTCGAGCGTCACGATCCACGGTCCATGCTCGACCTCGACCTTGTCGCTCTTGAAGAAACCGCCTTCGGCGAAACGACCGCCGGCCGCGGCACTCAACTGCCGCCAAACTTCCGCTCTGCTCGGGCCAAACCACTTGCGCAAAATACTCATGCGGTTATGGTAGCGCCAAGCGCCGCCGTCTGACCGCGCAGCGACTCAGTCCTCCGTCACCGCGAACCAGACTGCGACCGGCGCCAGCGTCAGCCAGATCACCAGCGCCAGTATCAACGGGAGTCCCCATTGCGCGATGACCGCGGGAAGCTGTGAGGCGATCCCCACAACTTGCGGAAGCTTGTTCCACAGAGCGGGCACGAGCGCAGCCAGCGCGATTCCGATCACCGCGGCAAAGACCGCGGCCTGCACAGCGACGACGGTGCGCCGCGCGGATTGCGTGGCGTCGCGGCGGGCTCGTTGCTGCATCCGCCACCAGACGACGCCCGACGGAGGAACGGCCGCGTGGCGCACGGCATCATCGCGATCGGCGAAAAGCGCGGCCGCAACTTCGATCACATCTGCACATACCTCGCATTGTGCGACGTGTACGCGCAGCGACTCGCCGCAGGCATCGGGCCACGCGCCGCTGCTGATCGCATCGAACATCTCGATCTCGCGCTCGCACTGTTGTTTCTTAGACATGATTGGCTCCGAGGGGATCGCCGCGCAGGAGGGAGGCAAGTTTGCGGCGGGCGCGGTACAGCAACGCTTTGACCGCGCCACGATTCACGCCGACGACCTCGGCGATCTCATCGTGCGACGATCCCTGCGCGTACGCAAGCCAGATCATCTGCCGCTGCATCGCGCCGAGTTGCGCCATCGCCCGGCCGAGATCCATCCGGGCGTTGGCGCGGTGGGCACTGTCGCTCTCATCGCGAAGCTGCTCCGGCCCCGCTTCGTCCGGAATGGCGACATCGTATCCATGTCGATGTTTGCGCGCGTGGTCGCGAGCGAGATTCGTGGCAATGCGATAAAGATAGTTGCGGCGGTGCGTCTCGTCTTCATGCGCAACCGCCGCGCGAAAAAATCGGTAGTACGACTCCTGCAGCAAATCATCCGCAAGCTGCGCGTCGCCCGTGATCCGCCGCAGGTATGCCCACACCGGCCGCGCCGTCCGCTCGTAGAAGGCCCGGAACGCATCCTCCCCCATCGGCCTCGCATTTGCCGCTTCCTCGGACTGCGAGCAAAGCTCGAGCTCGGAGAGGGTCATGTCAGCGATGAGTGGCATCTCATTAATGATAGTCGTTGTAGGGTGCTAAGCCTGCGCCGCGTCATCAGAGGTCGCAATGGCAGGCACGAGCCCAAGTTTTCGCGACAGAAGAAACGAGACGATCGCCGAGAGGACGAATCCGATTCCGACCGACAGCACGAGAATGCCCAATCCCGACGCGACCGGCGCGACATCGATCGGCATCTGATTGCTGACGAACTGCATTCCGAAGCCGGCAGCGGAGAGAACGAGTCCGGCCTGAATCGACCAGAGGAAGCGGCCGATCGGTGCACTCACCGGCGCCTCCGCCGCATCGAGCGCGATCGGTCCTCCTTCGAGGAACCGCTTGCCTGCGGGCGATTGCGCATACGCGATCATCTCTTCCCCTGTCGTCAGCCGGTCCATCAGCTTGCTATGAACCTCGGTTTGCACCTGCGTCTGACGGCTCCAGCGGCGCTGTTGAATGAGCGTCTTCACCAGCCACGCGAGCGTCAGTGTGACCACGAGAAACACCAGGAAGGCAGTCAGGCCACCGAGAATGTTCAGGACGTGCTCATGCTGGACATCCTGCCGCGTGTCCGCAGGAAATGAGACCGACTGCAGATAGAACTCAGGCGAGTGGGCGATCTCCGGATGCGCGGCGACGAACGACGCCAGACCGGGATAGGAAGCGAGATAGGCGGCGTTGCTGAAAAGCGATGGGTCGAGACGAAGCACCATTCCGACCGCAGGCGGATAGGAGTGCAGCAGCTCGCGGAACTTGTCGCGCGTCTCGCGGCTGTCGTAGTCGTCCGCGGCTCTGGCCGGAACCGCACTGGGGGCGGCGAGCGCGGCTCCCGCCGCGGGCGCTGAAGAAGTTGCCGGGGCGGCCGAAAGAAACGAAGTGACTGAAAGGAACAGGACCGCGAGCACAAATTGAATGCGATGGATGGTCATGGTTTTGGTTCTCATGACGCGTATTACGCAGAAACGAGCTTTCGGTGACGGGGACGATGCAAATCAGGATCGGACGAGCTTGTCTGCTCCCTCCTTTCTGCAATTAGAATCTCCCTTTCGACCGGAGGAAACGATGAAGAAAACAATGATTGCGATTGCCATGCTTCTGCTTCCCGCTGCGGTGGCTTGCGCGCAGCAACCGGCGCCGCCGTCCCCTCACAGTGAGCACGCTGCGTCCGCTGCGACTGCGCCATCCGAGATGGCCGGCGGCGTTTGGGCGAAGCAGCATCTCGAGGCATCGCCGCGGCATCGGGAGTGGGTCAACGTCAAGGCGGGCAATCGCGTGGTCAGTTGCTTCGTCGTCTATCCCGAGGTGAAGGGCAAGGCCGCGGCGGTGATCGTGATCCACGAGATCTTCGGCCTGACCGAGTGGGCGCAGATGGAAGCCGACGAAGTTGCGGCGGCGGGCTACATCGCGATCGCGCCCGATCTCCTTTCGGGGATGGGACCGAAAGGCGGCGGAACGAGCGACATCGGCGACACGAACGCGGCGGTGAAAGCGATCGGTGCGCTTCCGCCGGATCAGATCACGTCCGACCTGAACGCTGTCGCCGACTACGTTTCGAAACTCCCTTCGGCAAACGGCAAGGTTGCGGTTTCTGGATTCTGCTGGGGCGGCGGTCAGTCCTTCCGATTCGCAACGAACAGGCCGAGCCTTTCCGCGGCGTTCGTGTTCTACGGACAAGGTCCCGACTCGCCCGATGCGATCGCAAAGATCAAAGCGCCGGTCTACGGTTTCTATGGCGGCAAGGACGGGCGCATCGGCGCCACGATTCCGAAGACGACGGAGCTGATGAAAGCGGCCAACAAAGTCTACGAGCCGGTAACCTACGAAGGTGCCGGACACGGCTTCATGCGCGCGGGCGATGCGCCGCCGCCTCCGCCGAGCGCCGATGACGCCGCACGCACCGCGTATGCAGGCAACAAGAAAGCGCGCGACGAAGCGTGGACGCGTTGGAAGGCATTGCTGAAGAAGATGTAGACGCGAGGTTGAGCGGGCGGATCAGGCCGCACGGCTTCCGCACGCTGAGCCATGCGATCCGCGCGCGATCGCGCGATAGACTGCGCTTGTGGGCGACACGTCCGAGTTCTCTTTCGCCATCAGGACGTTCCTGAAGCTCTACCGCTGGCGGCGAATCGATCCGATTCCGTGGGCGCCGCTTCGCAAGCCGCTGGCGGATGCGAAGGTTGCGCTCGTCACGACCGCCGGACTGGTGATGCCCGGACAACAGCCGTTCGATGACGACGTCAAAGGCGGCGACGTCAGTTTCCGCGTGATCCCGGGCGACGCGAACGTTGCCTCGCTCATCGACACGCATCGCAGCGAGGCGTTCGACCACAGCGGCATCCGGTCCGATCCCAACCTCGCCTTCCCACTCGATCGATTGCACGAGCTCGCGCGCGACGGACGCATCGGCAGCGTAAGCGAGCGGCATCTCTCGTTCATGGGCTCGATCACGGCTCCGGGCCGGCTCGTCCACGAGACCGCCCCAGCTGCGGCACAGTTGCTCGTCGAGGACGGCGTCGATGTCGCGCTTCTCGTTCCCGTCTGACCGATGTGCAGTCAGACGGTCAGTCTGATCGCTGCGGAATTGGAGCGCCGCGGAATCACGACGGTCTGTATCGTTCTCCTTCGCGAAGTGGCAGAGAAAGTTCGTCCGCCGCGCGCGCTGTTCGTGCCGTTTCGCCACGGCTATCCGCTCGATCGTCCGCACGATGCGGCGCGGCAGATGGCGGTGATCGAAAAAGCGTTGGAGATCGCTGGGCGCGAGGAGGAAGCAACGCCGCCGCTGTTGGTGGATCTATCGTAGCTGCTTGCTAGTGCATGCACGGCGGAGGAAATCCGTTGACGGCGTTATACTCTGCCGATGAACGATCTCGCGCGCATCACCGCGGACCCGCAGGTCATGGGTGGGCGCCCCTGCATCCGCGGACTGCGCGTCACCGTCGGCACGATCGTCGGCCTGCTCGCTTCGGGTCATTCGCGAGAAGAGGTTCTCGGCTTGTACCCCTATCTGGAAGCCGCGGATATTTCTGAGGCGCTGGCGTACGCGGCTTGGCGCTCCGATGAATTCGAAGTGCTGCTTGCGAAGTGAAAATTCTCATTGATATGAACCTGACTCCGGAGTGGGTCGGTTTTCTTGCCGCAAAAGGAATCGCCGCACGGCATTGGTTCGACACCGGCGATCCCAAAGCAATAGACGCAAGGATCATGAAATTTGTCTGGAGAACGGGTTCACCGTCTTCACGCACGATCTTGATTTCGGCAACATCCTCGCCGCGACAAACGCAGAAGGTCCGAGCGATTCAGGTTCGAACCCAGGACCCAATACCTCGAGCGATCGGTGAACTCGTCGCTACTGCGTTGGTCGATTATCGAGAGCTCGAACGCGGCGCACTCGTCACGATTGAACTGACGAAGATGCGGTCACGAGTTCTTCCACTCTTTCCAGGCCGCCGCCATTAGCGTTCGCAGCATATGCCCGTCATCGCAATCGAAACATTTCTTCCCGCCTCACGGGAGCGCTGCTTCGACGCGTCGCGCGATCTCGACCTTCATGTCACGTCAATGACGGGAACTGGCGAAAGAGCCGTCGCAGGAAGAACGTCGGGGCTGATTGAGATGGGCGAGCAAGTGACGTGGGAGGCGCGGCACTTCGGAGTGCGGCAGCGCTTCACCTCCAAAATTACAGCGTTCGACCGGCCAAACTACTTTCAGGACTCGATGCAAAAAGGCGCCTTTCACTCGTTTGTTCATGATCACTACTTCAAAGCCGTCGCGGACGGTACGAAGATGACCGACGTCCTCACCTTCGCCTCCCCTCTCGGCATCCTCGGAAGCATCGTCGACCGGCTCGTTCTCGCTTCCTACCTGCGACGAATGCTGATCGCGCGCAACGAGGTGATCAAAGCTGCCGTCGCTACGGCTTGAGATCCATCGAGGCCTTGCCAGTCTCGGGATCAAAGGGCACCGAATTATGCTGATGGGTGACCTTCCACTGGCCGTCCAACTTGCGGAAGCAAAGGGTGGCGCGCCACCACATCTCGAGTTTCTCGCCGTCCTTTTTTGTGGCGCTTACGTGGTTGAGGCTGTGACAGAAGGCAACGTCATGGCAGGCGTCGATGCGTAAGTCTCGGACCTCATATCCGATCGGCCCTTCGAACGATCCGAGCCATTGCTCCGCTCGTTCTCTTGCGGCCTCTGAACCGGAGTACTGCAGTGGATTCACGACGTCGAATGAGAGAACGTCCGGCGCGAAGGCTGACATGAGCGCATCGACGTTCTTGCTTCGGACGGCGATTGCCGACTCGTCGACGAGTTGGCGGATGGCGTCGTCATCGCCACTCACGACGTGCCCTTTTTCGCGGCGCGCACTTCGACATTGCCGGCGCGAACGCGGACTTCGTAGCAGCGCGCGGGGAACGTCGTCGGTCCGTTGACGACGTGACCATCTTCGAGCGCGAGCTGCGAGCCGTGCCAAGGGCACTCGATGGCGTCGCCGACGATCTTCCCTTCGTCGAGCGGGCCGCCGAGGTGCGGGCAGGTAGCGCTGAGGGCGAAGATGTCGTCGCCGCGTTTGACGAGCACGATGTCGTTGTCGCCGGCCGTGACGCGGGTCGGTTTGTTCGCCTTCAAGTCGCCGGTGGAAATCGCGACGCGGAATCGCTCTGGCTCGGAAGCATTCGGCGTCGCGGTGTGATCGACGCCGATCTGTTCGCCGAAGACGAGATGACCACCGACGTACGCGGAGGCGCTGGCGATGGCAAAGCCGAGCATCGATAACGCGACTCCTTTGGAGCGCTGCTTCTTCTGTTTGCGCATGAAGAACGACGTCGCATAGAGCGCGGTTGCTCCGACGTTGAGCAGGCCATGAACAAGGCCGATCGTCTTTCCGCGTCCGTCAGTCTCCGACCAATCGGTCGCGCCGGTGACGGCAGAACCGACTGCGCCAAGAAGTCCAATCGCTACTGCCACATCCGCGCCCGCGCGCAACTCCCTGCGTCCGCTGAGACTCTCCATCGAGTCGAGGATCATCGCCACGGTCCAGGCGCCGACTGGAATCGCGATCAACGCGGGATGAAGAGGATGTCCGAACCAGGTTCCATGCAACGCGTTCTTGATCGACTTTCCGGCATCGCCAGGGAACGATTCCCGAACTGCTTTCGAGAGTGACTCGGCCGTCGATTCCAGCCACTTCTGATTTCCAATGATGTCGAAGACTGCTTCAGTGCTCATACAGATTCGAGTCCGCAAGAGCGATGCCCGGGAGAGTGCACTGTCATCCTGAGCCGCCGAAGGACACGAAGTGCCGGAGGACGGTCGAAGGACCCCCTACTTGATTGCCGGGTTTCTTCAAAGCCCACCCGCACAAAACAATGGGGTCCTTCGTCGTCCTCAGCCCTCCCGGGGCATCGGCGACTCAGGATGACAGCTGTCCTCGCGCTCTTTTGATCGTCTGATGTTTCCCGCAAAAGTACGTCGTCCTGCCAAACACGACCGTGCGCTGAATCGTGCCGCCGCATCGTGGACAGCGGTCGCCTTCTTCTCGATGCTGCGCGAGGTAGCTGCCGGGATAGTCGCCGCCGCGCGATTTGAAGCGAATCGCTTCTTTCAGGATGGCGCGCATGTTTGTGAAGATCGTCTTGATCTCCGCGTCAGAAAGAGAGTTCGCCGACCGTCGCGGATGAACTGCCGAGCGGTAGAGAGTCTCGTCGACATAGAGGTTCCCCATGCCTGCGATGACATCCTGCGACATCAGCAGCGCTTTCACGACGCCGCGTTTGGCGTCTACGATTCGTCGAAAGTCGCGCAGCGTGAACGACTTCTCGAGTGGATCGGGACCAAGACGATGCACGGCGATGAACGCATCGGGATCGGGCGTGATGCCGACGACGCCGAAGAGGCGCATGTCGTCGTATGCCAGATGCGTCCCGTCGTCGAAATCGAAAATGACTCTTGCGAATCGAGGCGCGTCTTCTTTATCCCGATAGAACGCGAGATCGCCGCTCATTCCGAAGTGAAGATGAAGCCAGCTCTTTCCCGCATCGGCGAAGAGATGCTTCCCGTGCCTGCGCACGCGGACGAATTTCTGTCCGGCGATCGCGCGTCGAAGTGCCGGCTCACGAACGCCCAGGATGCGCGCATCGAGCACACGAATGGCGGCGACGCGGCGGCCAAGCGCGTGCTCGGCAAAGTAGCGGCAGTACAACTCCACTTCCGGCAATTCAGGCATATCGGAGGAAGTGTACGATGACGCAAACTCTTCGAGCTGAGGTGATCGATGGCGCGCGTTCCTGAGGCTGAAATCAGTCAACTCGATCGATCCATTCGCGCAGTATTGGACGCCCAGGCCAAACTGTGGGGCGCGCCGCTGCTCAATCATCAGATTTACGCACGGCGTCCATCGATCTTCAAAGGCATTCGGATGATGTGGAGCGGACTCGATGCCTCAGGGTTGATCGACGGCCGGCTCGCGGCGATGATCAATCGCCGCGTGGCATTCTTGAACGGCTGCGAATTCTGACAGGACATCAACGCTGCGGTCGGCAGCGCGCTCGGAATCGCGGACGAGAAACTTCTCGCACTATCGGATTGGGAGTCGTCATCACTCTTCGACGATATCGAGCGTCTCGCGCTCGAATATGCCGACGCCATGACCATTACTGGCCGCGACATTTCCGAAGAATTGTTTGCGCGCGTGCGCGAGAACTTTGACGATGATGCGATCGTCGAGCTGACGGAGATCGTGGCCTGGGAGAACGCATCGTCGAAATTCAATCGCGCGTTGCGGATTCCTTCGCAGCAATTGTGGAAACGATAGGCGTCTTAGAGAGAGAGATTGGGGTCAGGTCGAAAGTGAAAGTGACGAAAGACTCTTGTGTTTCTAAACCGGCTGCGTCTTCGTCACTTTCACTTTCGACCTGACCCCAATCCTCCTGCCTAGCGCCGTTTCCGCGAGACGCCGCGCGCCCATGCGCCACGCAGCAACTCGACCATCTCCGGGTTGTCGTGCGCATCGGAGAGTGTGACACTAGTCTTCGATGACGCTTCGATCAATCCGCGAATCAGCTCGGCGCGCGAAATTGCCACACCACGCTGGAGGCGAATATCAACCGCGATGCGGTCGAGATACGCCACGTGACGATCGAGCAAAACGACCGTGATTTTTGACCAAGTTTCACCCGGGGCTACAACAGGAGCCTGATCGCTTTTAGCCATACAGGAGATTGTACCGCCCGATCAGGCGGATATATGGCTAAACGGTAAATCTATTGCTCGCTTACAACGACGCCATCGCCTTCGAAACGGATCTTGAATCCGGCATCGCCCACGTTCTCGATCATTACATTCTCGAGCGATTTGTCGTCCATTACTGTCGGAATCACATTGCCCGTCCAGGCTACGAGCGCACTCGATGAGATCGACAATGGATATTCGCGTGTAACACGCAGCGTGAGCGGCTCGATATGTGTCGAAATGGCGAGTGATCCCTTGCCGAATATCTTCACAGTATCGATCTTGTGCTGATAGGTGCTGTCATAGATCGGCTCGACGCGGTACGTAAGCGTGTCTTCGAGCGCCAGCAGGTTACTGCCCTCGACATAGATGAACTCTTCATTGAGATCGAGCAGAAATGTCTTACGCCCCTTCTCATAAACGAAGATCTTTCCCTGACCTACTGCCTTCACCAGAGTCTGTGCCGTTGTGCCGAGGAGTCCGGACTCCGCGACGAACTTGAGATTGCCGGAGTAGCTCGAGACCGTGCCGCGCTTCACATGGACGCTGCGGCCGAAATTGATTTCGAGAAATCCGTTCTCGTGCAACGTGAACGTTTTCGATGCCCCTTCGATCTTGTGCGCGAGGTCGAGGCGCTTGTCGTCGGCGAGTTGCGTGTCATCGACTGCCTCCTGCAGCTTGCGCGCGGCAGTGTGGGCGGTATCGAGCGCGCTCGGCGCCGGCGCTGCTCCCGGCATGGGAACGCTGCCGGGCTGCGTCACCATCGGTTTCACGCCGGCGGGCATCGTGTCTTTGATCGGAACGATCTTCTGCGTGTTGATTCTTTGTGTCGTGTGACTCCGCGGAGGCGGCGCCGGGACCACAGGCAGCGGAATGGGCGCAGGACTCTGCGGCCGGATCTCCGACTCCACTTCGCGCACGATCTTGTCGGCGCCGGCGAAACGAAGATGCTCCAATGCCACGCTGTACTTCCTGCGCTGGCGATAGAGAAGTCCGAGATAGAGATGCGACTTCGCGTAGTTCGGCCGAAGCTCGATCGCGCGCAGCAGATAGTGCTCGGACTCGTCGAGCTTCCCCTGCTTGAAGAGGATCAACCCGAGGTTCGAATGCAGGATGAAGACATTGGGATTCTCTTCGGCCAGACGCCGGTAGATGACCTCCGCTTCAGGAAACGCGTTCGTTTTGAAGTAGACGAGTCCGAGAAGATTGAGCACGTCGGCATCGTCGGGCCGCATCCTCTGTGCGTTCTCGAGCTCGCGCCGCGCTTCGGCGTAGCGTCCTTCCTGAAACGCTTCGCGTCCGCGGTTGTAGTGAAGAAGAAAGACGCCCTGGTCGAACGGCGGAGCGACAAGCGGATCACGTTCGGGCATGCGGCGCCGATTGTAGCAGTGTGATGCCCGCTCCCGCTGGGAGCTACCTGGTGCCGAGGTAGCGCATACCGGGAAGCAGCGCGACGATGGGAACTACGCGCGCGCCGAATCCGCCAGTCAGCTTGCGGCCACCGCGGCTGCCGCCACCCGCAAATCCGACGCCCTGGTCGTACGGTGTTCCGTAGTAGACGGTCAGCGCGCGCTTCACATAGGTCATCGTCTCTTCATACGGCGGAATGCCACCGTATCGCGCCACCGCGCCGGAGCCGGCGTTGTAGGCGGCGAGCACGCGGTGAAGGTCGCCGCGGTAACGGGCAAGCAGATCGGCAAGATTATGCACGCCGCCGCGGATGTTCTCCTCGGGATCGAAAACATTCCGCACGCCGTATTCGCGCGCATTCTCCGGCATGAGCTGCATCAAACCGCGCGCCCCTTTGTTCGAAACGCATTGCGGATTGAAATTCGACTCGACCTGAATGACGGCGCGGACGAGAATAGGATCGACACGGTACTGCGCGGCGTAGCGGTCGATGAACGCGTCGTAGCTCGAGCGGCGGTCGCGCTGCTTCGCCCACCAGCTCCAGTCATTGCTCTTCGCGGGACCGTTCGCGCCGAAGTTCGAGATGACTTTTTTCCCGTCTCCTTTGATGACGAGACGCACCTGCGCCTGCAGGGTTACGCCGAGGAAAAGGAGGGCGATCGATAGGGAGACTGCGCGCATCGTTGGTGAAATCGTAACATGCGTGGGAAATCGAGACGTCTACTTGCGCGTCCAGCGATCGGCATCGCGCACGCGATACTTCGTCATCGCCGCGGCGAATGCGTCATCGAGATCGATGTCGAGAGAATTCGCGAGGCAGACCGCGACGAAGATCAGATCGCACAACTCGTCCGCGATTTCTCCTGCAACCTCGCCGCTCTTCGGCTTCTTGAAACCGGCATGATGACTGAGCGCGCGCGCCAGCTCCCCGAGCTCCTCGGTCATCCGCGCCAGCATCGACAGCGGCGGGAAGTAGCCTTCCTTGAACTGCGCGATGTAGTCGTCCACTTCTTTCTGAATCGGCGCGAAGGTCATGGGGTGAGTCTATCCTGAGCGCAGCGAAGGATCTCCGGTGCGACCGCGCGTGATGAGCCGATAACGAGAGGAGCGCGGCTGCACTAAAGATCCTTTGCTGCCGCTCAGGATAGAGTTCGGAGGCTACCGATTGCACATCGCGTAGGCTTCGCGGAACGTCGGGTTGTCGACGAGATTGCGATTGATCTCGAAGTAGCTGCTGACGACGTCGTTGGTCTGGAGGAGCCGCCGGCGAAGCTCGATGGCAATGGCGCGCCAGAATTTGCTCGCGGCGGCAGGATGCTGCTGAAGAAACTGCGCCAGCGACTGCATCGGCATCGACATCACCTCCGTGTCAGAAACTGCACGCAACGTGGCCGACGCTACGCCGTCCTCGATGATCGAAAGTTCGCCAAATGTCTGACCGGCAACGAGATCGCAGAGCGAGACTTCGCTGTCGCTGACCCGGCGGGAGACGCGGATCCGGCCGCTGCGGAGCACGTGCAACGCGCGATTTGCGTTGCCTTCTTCGAGAATCGCATCGCCCGGCGCGAAGCGGCTCATGACCATGGAGCGGCTCACCGCGGCCAGCTCCTCCTCGTCAAATTCGACGAACAACGTGACGCTGCGCATAAAAGTTGACTCTTCCACAGCAACTCCCGCCCAATCTGGGCTACAATGGCGACACAATTAAATCGAATAATAGCTGGACCGGCACGCTGAACCACAAGGGTACAGCGGCTCGCCTGGCGCTTCAACGAGGAGGACCGACATGGATGGCCTCTTGCGCGCTCTGATCAAGACAGTCCGCCGCCGGATGAAAGCCGACGAAGAGCTGACAGTCGAAGCGGTAACGAAGGAGCTCGGCTACACGAGACAATATGTTTCCGGGCGCTTCCACCGCACGACGGGCAGGCTTCTGAGCCACTTCCTGAAAGAGAAGCGGCTCGAGAAAGCTGCACGGCTGCTGAAGGGCGGGAACATGCGCGTGTCGCAAATCGCCCGTCGTTGCGGCTTCGACTCGGAGAACTACTTCCGACAGCAATTCCGCGAACGCTTCGGGATGTCGCCGCGCCAGTTCCGCGCGAACGGAACGTTGCGGGCGCTGTCGGATCGTCCGACAGTGCAACAGCAGTTGGCGTGAGGCGGCGGCAGTAGCTTGTCGGGATTGTGTGCAGCACTTCGTGTCTGCTGGATCAAGTTGCCGGTACACTGTGTCATCGGGAGAGATGATGGCAAAGACGCCGGCACAAAGAGGAGATCTCGGACGAAGGCGCAAGGCGTCAAGTCAGAAGTCCGCTGCAAGCAAGCGGCGGCGCGCCGATGACCAGAAAGCCGCGGCTGCTCGTAAAGAGCATCAGACGCCGGCGCGTAATGGGGTCAGGTCGAAAGTGAAAGTGACGGAAGATTGAGTGTCGCAAGAACTACCATCTCTCTCCCGTCACTTTCACTTTCGACCTGACCCCATTACCGGGACCTACCTTTTCTCCGACTTCCGACCCCCGGCTCCCGACTCCCGCATACCGTGATCGTATCCAGCCTCGATCCACAGATAGCGCAGCGTGCTGGCGTCGTGCGCGCGCGTTACGATCACGTGATGCACGAAGAGCAACAGCCGCCGGACGACCGAGTGCGGCACGCCGTTCTTCGCCAGATCGGCGCGATGCGCTTCCACTGACTCGAACGTGATCGACCGCAGCACATTGTTCAATCGGATGACGGTACCCTGCACACCGAGCTCGCCGCGGCGCAGCAGATGCCGGCGATGAAACAAGCGCAACTCGCCGTCCTCAACTCCAATCCGCAACGGCTTGCCGTCGTACATCGGAACCGAACGGATACGAAAACCCCACGCAGTTTGCGCTCGCATGGCGGCAGTGATCTCCGCAGCGATCGCATCATCGACGACCTCGCGCTCGCGGATGACGAGCAGCCAGTCGTCGGAAGCAGCATCGACCGCGCGATTGAGCTCCGCGCGATGTTTCGACAGCGAATCGGTGAACGGAACGTCCAGCACGAGCTGTTCGATGTGATCGAGATGCGGCGTGAGAGCCGCCAGCTCCTCGGCGTGCACATGCCCGAGCGTGATGACGCCGAGGCGCAAGGCTAGTCCTCGACCCGCTCGGAGATGCGGATGATGCTCGCGGCGCGGCCCGTCGTCTCATCGACTTCGATCATCGCGCCCGAAAGCCGGATGTCGCGCTTGGCCACTTCCAGCTTCTTCGGCGTGTTCATCAGAAAGCGATAGAGCACTTCATCGGGACGGAAGCCGATGATCGAGTCGTACGCGCCGGTCATGCCGACGTCGGTCTGGAACGCGGTGCCCATCGGCAGGATCCGCTCGTCCGCGGTCGGCACATGCGTATGCGTGCCGACGACGACCGAGACACGGCCATCGAGATGCCGTCCCATCGCCTGCTTCTCCGACGTCGCCTCGCAGTGAATGTCGACGACGATGACCTTCGCTGCGTCGCCGATTTCCTTCAACTCCCGCTCCATGACGTAGAACGGGTTGTCGCACGGCGGCATGAAGACGTTCCCCATCACCTGCACGACCGCGACATTCACGCCCGCCGCCGTCTGCCGGATCACGCGGCCTTTACCGGCATTGGCTTGCGGATAATTGGCCGGACGAATCACGTGCTCGTAGTGATCGTAGTTGTCGACGAAATCTTTCTTATCCCAGATGTGATTGCCGGAGGTGTAGGCCTGAATCGGCAGCTCGCTCAGCTCATGCATGATCGCCTCGGTCACGCCGAAGCCGCCGGCAGCATTCTCGATGTTGACGATCGTGAAATCGATCTTCTCCCGATCGACCACGTGATTGAGTTTCTGATGGAGTGCCTTGCGGCCCGGCTGGCCGACGACGTCGCCGATATAGAGGATGCGGATCATGTGTTTTTTCTGACTTCTGAGGGGATCGCTGTTAGCTCTGAGCTGTTAGGGGAACGAAATTGTGATGATCATCTGACGAGATTCGAGTGGCTTCGCGCTCACTCCAGCTCCCAGCCCGTCACTCCTAAGAGACTCAGAGCTGAGAACTAAGAGCTAACTATTTCGCGTAATCCACCGCTCTCATTTCCCGGATCACCGTCACCTTGATCTGACCCGGATACTGCAACTCTGCTTCGATCTTGCGCGCGACATCCTTCGAGAGCCAGATCGACTGCTCGTCGGTGATCTTCTCCGCGTTGACGATGATGCGAAGCTCGCGCCCGGCCTGAATGGCGAAGCTCTTCGACACGCCTTCCATCGAGTTGGCGATCGATTCCAGACGCTCGAGACGATGCACGTAGTTTTCGAGAATCTCGCGCCGCGCACCCGGACGCGCAGCAGACAGCGCGTCGGCCGCATTGACCAGCACGGCCTCGACCGTCGTCGGATCGTAGTCGCCGTGGTGGCACTCCATCGCGTGAATGATCTCGCGCTTCTCGCCGTACTTCTCGAGCACCTGCCGTCCGAGCTCGAGATGGGTTCCTTCCATCTCCCGATCGATTGATTTGCCGATGTCGTGCAGCAATCCGCCGCGCTTGGCGATCGTGTCATTGACTCCGAGCTCGACGGCCATCAGAGCGGCGAGTTGCGCCACTTCGAGCGAGTGCATCAACACGTTCTGACCGTACGACGTGCGGTAGCGCAGGCGGCCGAGGAGTCGGAGAACCTCGGGATGGATGTCGGTGATGCCGAGGGAGAAGGCAGCGGCTTCCCCTTCTTCGAACAACTTCTGATCGAGCTCCTGGCGAACCTTCTCGACCAGCTCCTCGATGCGCGCGGGATGGATGCGGCCGTCCTGCATGAGGCGCTCGAGCGAGATGCGGGCGATCTCGCGGCGGATCGGATCGAAGCCGGAGAGGATGACCGCCTCCGGCGTGTCGTCGACGATGAGATCGACGCCGGTGGCCAGTTCGAGCGCGCGGATGTTGCGTCCTTCGCGGCCGATGATGCGTCCCTTCATGTCCTCGCTCGGCAAGTCGACGACGGACACAGTGTTCTCCGCGACATAGTCGGAGGCCATGCGTTGAATGGCCATGCCGAGGATCTTGCGCGCTTTGAGATGACCCTGCTCGTTCGCCTCGGTCTCGATGCGCTTGATGATCTGCGCCGCTTCGAGCTTGGCGTCATTCTCGATGCCGCGGATCAGCTCGCGCTTGGCTTCTTCGGTGGTAAGGCCGGCAACCTGCTCGAGCTTGTGGCGCTGCGCTTCGATGAGCTCACTGAGCTCTCCTTCGCGCTGCTCCAGTGTCTTCTCACGCGTGTCGATCGCGCGGTCGCGCTTCTCGACCTCAGCCATGCGCGTGTCGAGCTGCTGCGTTTTCTTGTCGAGGTTTTCTTCCTTCTGCTGCAGTCGCCGCTCGCTGGTTTTCAGCTCGTCGTTGCGCTGCTGCGATTTGCGGTCGAAGTCCGACCGCATCTGCAGAAGTTTCTCTTTGACCTCGAGATCGGCTTCCTTACTTTTCGACTCGGCAGCCTTGCGGGCATCCTCGAGGATGCGGTCGGCGTTGCGGCGTGCCTCGTCGATCTGCGCGGCACCACGCTTACGGAAAACGGCTGCCCAGATAGCGGCGAGTACGAACGCACCCGCGACGCCGATGAGCACTGCAATCACATATCCATTGATATTCAAACTGCCCCCCTCTGTTCCGGGAGGCTTGCGCGTTTCTCTCGCCAGGAAATTTCGGAGAACCCCGCCTGAGCCGTGTGTTGGATTCTTACTTGAACCTGCAGAAACAGGTTGGGCGCTCTACCCGTGCCGTTTTGGCTACCGTCTCCATATCCCCGGTGTTGCCACCGGAGCGGACGGCGTGCACGCGGCCCGAAGACGCGAGCACCCGAAGTAAGAAAAAAGCATCGGTTCAAGAGTTAGATCGTTCATCACGTACTCTGCAGGGACTCCGAAAACTGCCTGTCTTCAAACATATGACTCAGGTGATGATCTTCCCGAGCCGTTCCGACATTTCCTCTGTTTTCTCGATCCAGATACCGACCGCGTTGTCGCGCTCTTTCCGGAATCGGGAAAACTCATCGGCGATATTGAGAGCCGCCAGGATGGCGATTTTCATGGGATCGACCGTAGCGACCTGCGCTGCGACCTCGCGCATCCTGGAATCGACGAACCGCGCAAGCTCCGTTAAATAGTTCGGGTCTCCCTCTCCACGAACGTTGTACGTCTGTCCAAAGATCTCGACCGTAGTAGTCGAATCGTAATCACCGTTCATCGGAAAAATTTACCTTAGAACAACGCGGGATTATAGCAGTAGACGGAACGAGTCGACGCGCAAGTATTTGAGTGAAACCGTTTCACGCGGAGACGCGGAGAGGCGGAGAAAACCTCCGCGCCCTCCGCGTCTCCGCCTGAAACTTCTTTTTTCGATGAGCACGTTGCGCTACCCGACGGCAGCTCAGCGGGAAGCCAGAGTGGTTTCCAACTCCTCGACCGTGGCAACGTCATCTTTTGTGAACGCAGGATCATCTTCAAATCGACGGCGTTGCAGATGCGCGCGATCCGATGTCTCCACCTCGGTGAGGATGTCGCCCCACTCGACGAACTCGACCTTCAAGCGAACCCCGAGCGCGTACGCGATTCTGCGAAGCGTGTTGACGGACCATGAGCCGTAGTCTTCGTCTTCCATCGCTGAGATTCTGGATTGCTTCATCTCCGCGGCTTCCGCCAACTGAGACTGCGTGAGCCCACGCTGCTCTCGAAGCACGCGAATCTGCGTCGCGATTCGATGATCGAGTAAGGCTTCGTCATATCCTTCCCGATACTCGCGGTCTTGCAGTTCGACTCGAAGCTGGTCAGTCAACTCGCTCATGTTTCTGTCGCCTTCCCTTAGGATCCCTGATGATTTCATCGCGGCGGCGTTCGGCCCTGACGACAGCATCGGCGGGAACCAGTTTCCAATCGATTTCCGTTGCTCCGATCAGAATCGTGAACTCTCTATCGTCATCGACCGGCCCCTTACAAAGCATCGGCCGGAGCTGAACTCCTTTTGTCTTTCCCTTGAGCTTGAAGATCGTCGCTGACATTCGCAAGAGCACGTTAGACCCTACATCGTTGCCGTATTTGCGCAACATATCGAGCTTCAAATTCACTTGCGCACGCTGCCGTTTCTCTTGCTCCAACATCCAGCGTTTGACGTCGTTACGACCCTTCTCATCCCGGTAATCAAAGAGCTCAACTTTCCAATCCGACTCTATCATAAAAAAGTGATTCTCTCCTAAAATTTTCGGTTAGCAGACGGAAAGTATACGAAAAAAATGGATTTGACTTACGCCTCATTCGCGCCTAAGTTACTTCTCGCGACTCCCCATGGCCGTACACGCTCGTACTCTCGACACGCAGTTCCAGCTCCTCCAGACCTCGATCCCAGCTCCGATCATCACTCCACGAGGAGTGGATTCGCCCCTCCGCCCCCTCCCCGATCCACCCCCCATTCCGCCCGGCGAGCATGACGCCATTCGCAATCTGCGGGCGAGTCTCGAAGCGTCGATCGCGTCGAAGCTAACGAGCGGATCGGAATTGGTGCGCTCGCTTGCCCGTCAGCGGCGCGAAGAAATCCTCCCCACCACGATCGCGCCACTCGATGCGCTTCTCGGCGGCGGACTTTCGCGCGGGAAGATGACCGAGGTGGCGGGACGCGGCGGGAGGTTCTCGATTGTCATCGCCACGCTTGCCGCGGCGACGAGCATCGGCGAAGCTGCCGCGCTCATCGACGCCGGCGACGGCTTCGATCCGCAACTCGCCGAAGCAGCAGGCGTCGATCTGCGACGTCTCCTCTGGGCCCGGCCGCGCACGATGAAGCAGATGGTGACGGCGGCGGAGATGCTCGGCGCCACCGGCTTTCAACTCGTCATCATTGATAGTGGTATCACGCGCCCGCCCGGCCGCCGCGTGCCCGACGCCGCGTGGGTCCGCCTGGCGCGCGTCGCGGAAACGCACGGCGCGACGATCCTCGTCTCCGCTCCCTATCCACTCACCGGCACGACGTCAGAAGCGATGATCCTCGCATACGCAGCGCACGCGCGCTGGCTCGGCCGCGGCAACGCACCGCGCGTGCTCGCCGGAATCGAGACCCGATTGAAACTGGAGAAGCATCGTCGCTTGCGGCCGGGACAGAGTGTGCCTGTTTTCTTTCGGTGTGAAGAGAGTGTGTTGGGGAGTGGAGAGTGGGGAGTGGGGAGTGGCAGACAAAGCGATGTATTTCTTGACGGGAGTCGGATGTCGGGAGTCGGGGGTCGGAGCTTTGATGATTTGCATTCCGGCGTTCACGCTGACCCGATCGACTCTCGACACGCGAGCAATGACACTCGCAACGCCTCTTTCTCCAATTCACGTCTCGCGACGTGCAACGTGCGCGAGGCTTCTATCTCCGACTCCCGACGAACGACGAACGACTCCCGCGAAGCCCATCCCCCACTCCCCACTCCCCACACCCCCTCACGCAAAGCCTCATGACTCGTCTGGCCTGTTTCTACGTCCCGATGTTCGTGCTGGCCGCGCGGCTGCGCAGCGAGCCTGATCTGCTCAACGAAGCAGTGGCCATCGTGGAAGGGAACGGCAACAACGCGCACGTCGTCGCGGCCACGCGGCGCGCACGACAGAAAGGAATTCAGCCCGGACTCTCGCTGGCACAGGCGCGCTCACTCCTGCCGAAGCTGATCGCGCGCAGCCGCGATGTCGAATGTGAGCGCACCGCACAGGAAGCATTGCTCGAAGTGGCGGAGTCGTTTTCGCCACGCGTCGAAGATGCGGGCGAGGGCATCGTCTTTCTCGATGTGACGGGGATGGAGAGGCATTTTGTTGATGTGGGGTGTGGGGAGTGGGGTGTGGGGAGTGGGAGCGATGACTGCGGAAACCGGGAGTCGGGAGTCAAGAGTCGGAGCGACGTTTCGCTCGTTGCTGATAAACCTCTTTCGAGCGTTCAGAACCATCGATCGCCGGGCACCACCGACAATCCGAGATCGACAATCTCCGACAACCGACAACCGTCAACCGACAACCGCGTCTCCGACACCCGACTCGCGAAAAGCGACCTCCGCGAAAGTAAAAGCTCCCACTCCCCACCCCCCACTCCCCACTCCCCGGAAGCAGAGCTCCGTCTCGCCCGCGCTGCCATCCGTGCCTGCGACGCGATCTCGCTGCCGGCACGCGTCGGCATCGCGGCGAGCAAACTGGCCGCGCGCGTGGCGGCGGAGTTGCCGAAGTCGCCCAACGTCGTCGCGCCCGGCGAAGAAGGATCGTTTCTCGCTCCCCTGCCCCTCACGCGTCTTTCGCCCGCTCTCGAAGCAGCGGCGATGCTGCAGCGATTCGGACTGACTTCGATCGGTGAGCTGGCCCGTCTTCCTGAGAGCGAGATCGCCAGCAGGCTCGGCGAAGTGGGACGCGAGCTCCATTGGGCCGCACGCGGGATCGATCCGCGTCCGCTCATGCCGCGGGCCATGCCGCCTGAGTTTCGCGAAGGGATGGAGCTGGAGTGGCCGCTCGTCGCGCTCGAACCGTTTCTCTTCATCGCCAACGCCGCACTCGACCGGCTCTCGAAACGGATGGAGATTCAGGGCTTCGCATGCAAGCGACTCGAATTCACGCTGACGCTCGATCCCGACGGCTACGACGCGCGCGGCATCGACCTTCCCGCACCGACGCGCGATGTGAAGACGATGCTGACGTTGATGCGGCTCGATCTGGAGAAGACGCCGCCCGGCGCACCGGTGGCCGGCTTTTCGTTCGTCGCGCATCCCGATCGCCCGCGCCGCGCGCAACTCTCTCTCTTCGGACCGGCTGCGATGTCGCCGGAGAAACTCGCCACCACCATCGCCAAGCTCGTCTCCCTCCTCGGCGATCACCGCGTGGGAATGCCGATGACCGTCGATGGACATCTTCCCGAGCGCTACGCCATCAGCGACTTCGATCCTCCTCCACCACCGGACGTGCGACGCACACCATCACGCGCCCGCGGACTGCTCGCCGTTCGCACATTCCGTCCACCAATCGCGGTCGAAGTGACGACGCGCGAAACATCCGACAAGGAAATCCAGATCGCGTCGATCCGCAGCACCGCCCCTTCCCACATCCCACTCCCCACTCCCCACTCCGCAAAACGCATCGAAGTCGGCGCGACGATCGAGATCGCCGGCACCGTGCGCATCTGCTCCGGACCGTGGCGCGTGGAAGAAGGATGGTGGAGCGATCGGCCCGACGTCCGCGAGTATTGGGATGTTGAGCTCGAGCGCGGCGGTGTCTATCGACTCTTTCGTGGTGGTGAGGATTGGTTCGTCGATGCGCGGTACGAGATGTAGGTTCTGTTAAGGGTTTGAGAAACCGGAATGTTCAATGTTGAATGTTAAGTGTTGAATGTTGAATGGAGAGCCGATGGACGAGCAATCGATACAGGATCGTTCTTATCAATTCGCATGTCGCGTAATTCGTCTCGTTGATCACATAGCGCGAAAATCACTCGTGCCGCGAACGATCGCCAGGCAATTGCTCAACTCTGCAACATCCGTTGGGGCAAATCTCGAAGAAGCTAGCGCGGCACAGAGCAAGCCGGATTTCATCTCAAAGTGCAGCATCGCCGCTAAAGAAGCACGCGAAACCCGTTATTGGCTTCGCCTTCTCACTGCCACGCGTGGCGTCTCTGCAGAACGCCTCGCTCCGCTTATCGATGAAGCAGGCCAGATCGTCGGGATACTCACAGCAATCATCAAGAACGCCGCGACCTCGTCCAATCGTGGCCATTCACCTAACACGCAACACTGAACTGTCTTCATTCAACATTAAACATTTAACATTAAACATTCAACATTCTGCTTTACAAGACATGCCCTCGCGCGACTTCGACTCCTTCCTTCTCACCCACGTGCCGGCTGGCGCGCGTAAGGAGCGTGTGCGCAAACGGGCGTGGCCTGAGCTGAAACAGAAAGCGCGTCCTTACGCGGAGCTGCGATCCGCCAGTGCATTCTCATTCCTCGACGGCGCCAGTCTGCCCGAGGATTTGATCGATCTCGCCGCGCAAAAAGACATTCCGGCGATGGCGCTCATCGACACGAACGGTGTCTACGGCGCACCGCGCTTTTACGGCGCGGCGAAAAAAGCTGGATTGAGAGCCATCGTCGGCGCCGAGGTCGTGCTCGACAACGAACAATCGACGCCGGGCCTGAAACTCACGCGCATGGATGCGGCGCGCTCGAATGCACGCGAGCAACGCCTCACACTTCTCGTCGAAAGCCATACCGGCTATCGCAATCTCTGCAAGCTCCTCACGGCCGGCGCGCTCGATCGGCCGAAAGCGCAAGCGCGCTTCTCGTGGGATCTCATCGAAAAACACGCCGAGGGATTGCATTGCATCACCGGCGGCGATGAAGGACCCATCGCGCATGCGCTTGCGAAGGATGGTCTCAACGACGCCGAAAAACTGCTGCACAAGATCAGCGGCATCTTCAGCGGACGAACGCACATCGAGTTGCAGCGTCATCACCGCCGCGACGAGGAACATCGCAACATCGCTCTCGTCGATCTCGCGCGCCGTTTCCGGCTTCCGCTCATCGCCACGAATGGTGTGCGCTATGCGCGTGCCGGTGACAAAGAACTGCACGACGTCCTCACCTGCATCCGCGAAGGCCGCAATGTCGACAGCGCCGGGCGGCTCCTCGGCGTGAATCGCGAGCGCTTCATCAAAGGAGCGGATGAGATGGCGGAGCTTTTCGCCGATCTCCCCGAGGCGCTCGACAACAGTTGGAAGCTCGCCAATACGCTCGACTTCACGCTCGCAAACCTCGGCTACCAATTCCCCGAGTATCCGTTGCCGCCCGGCGAGTCGGCGATGTCATTCCTCCGCAAGATCGCCTGGAACGGCGCGACGACACGCTTCCGTCCTCTCACCGCAAAAGCGCAGGCGCAGATCGAGAAGGAACTGGCTACGATCGAGAAACTCGACCTCGCCGGCTACTTTCTCATCGTCTGGGACATCGTCCAGTTCTGCCAGCGCGAGAAAATCCTCGTGCAAGGCCGCGGCTCGGCGGCAAACAGCGCGGTCTGTTATGCGCTCAGCATCACCGCCGTCGATCCCGTGTCGATGGAGTTGCTCTTCGAACGGTTTTTGTCCGAGGAGCGTGGAGAGTGGCCGGACATCGATCTCGATCTGCCGTCGGGCGATCAACGCGAACGCGTCATCCAGCACGTTTACAAAACGTATGGCTTGTATGGCTCAGCCATGACCGCGAACGTCATCACGTATCGCGATCGCTCCTCGGCGCGCGAAGTCGGCAAAGCGCTTGGCTTCTCACTCGAACAGGCCGACAAACTTTCCAAAACGCTCGGCACCTGGAACTTCGGCGAGATCCGCGAGCGGGCCGAGTCGATGCCGCAGGAGTTGGCGGGCGCGGGATTCGATCCCGAAGATCGCCGCGTGCAGCACTTCATGCGTCTGCAGATGCAGATTCAGAATCTGCCGCGACACCTCGGACAGCATTCGGGCGGCATGGTGATGGCGAAAGGACGTCTCGATGAAGTCGTGCCGCTGGAGCCGGCAGCGATGCCCGGCCGTGTCGTCATCCAATGGGACAAAGACGATTGTGCCGACCTCGGCATCATCAAAGTCGATCTGCTCGGCCTGGGCATGCTCGCGGCGATCGAAGAGATGATCCCGCTCATCCGCACGAACGAAGGGATCGATGTCGATCTCGCCCATCTTCCGCAGGACGATCCGCGCGTCTACAAGATGCTCAACGAGGCCGATACGGTCGGGATGTTCCAGGTGGAAAGCCGAGCGCAGATGGCGTCGTTGCCGCGCAATGCACCGGCGAAGTTTTACGACATCGTCGTGCAGGTGGCGATCATCCGTCCCGGTCCGATCGTCGGCGGGATGGTCAAGCCGTTCTTCGACCGGCGGCAGGGCAAAGCGCCGCTCGAATATCCGCATCCTTGCCTCGAGCCAATCTTGCGGCGCACGCTCGGCGTTCCACTCTTTCAGGAGCAGTTGCTGCGCATCGCCATGGTGGCCGCCGACTTCACCGGCGGCGAAGCGGAAGAGTTGCGTCGCGCGATGGGCTTCAAGCGGTCGATGGAGCGAATGGGCGAGATCGAGAAGCGACTGCGCGCGGGAATGACGAAGAACGGGATCGATCTGCCGGCGCAGGATCAGATCGTGAAGTCGATCACATCCTTCGCGTTGTACGGCTTCCCTGAATCGCATGCGGCGAGCTTCGCGCTGATCGCCTACGCCAGCGCGTATCTGAAGGCGCATCATCCGGCAGCGTTCTACATCGCGCTGATGAACGCCTGGCCGATGGGTTTCTACCATCCGGCGACGCTGATCAAAGACGCGGAGCGTCACGGCGTGACCGTCCTACCCGTCGATGTGAATCACTCCGGCTGGCACTGCCGCTGGGAAGGGGGCGCGGTGCGGATGGGGATGAAGTTCGTGAAGGGACTGCGCGAGTCGGCGGCGCGAGCAATCGAAACGGCATCGCCGTTTTGTGATGCGAACGATCTCGCGCGCCGCGCAATGCTCCGAGGCGATCAGCTCACGAAACTCGCGTTCGCCGGTGCACTCGCATCACTCGGTCTGAAACGCCGCGCCGCGTTATGGCAGGCGGCGCAAGCGGCGAAACCTGCAGGCGAACTGTTTGAAGAAAGCCCTGTCATCCTGAATCGCCGACACCCCGGAGGAGTCGAGGACGGTGAAGGACCCCCAGCCGGTAGCGACTTAAAAGAAGGGGGTCCTTCGCTGTCCTCAGCCCCTTCGGGGCATCGGCGGCTCAAGATGACAGCCTCGCCGCTGCAGGAGATGTCCGCCGGCGAAGAGACGCTCGCCGATTACGAGGCGATGAGTCTGACGACCGGCCCGCATCTGCTCGCGCACTTTCGCCCGCAGTTGCAACGCGACGGCGTCTTCAGTGCAAAACAACTGACGAAACTGGCCAATGGGCGGCGTGTCGCTACCGCCGGCGCTGTGATCGTCCGGCAGCGTCCGGGTACCGCCAAGGGATTCGTCTTTCTCACGCTCGAAGACGAAACCGGCATCTCACAAGCGATCGTGAAGCCCGATCTCTTTCGCGATCATCGCGCGCTCATCGTCGGGTCGCCGGGGCTGATCGTCGAAGGGATCCTCCAGAACGAGGACGGACAGTGTTCCGTGCGCGCGGAGAAATTCTGGTCGCTGGATGGAATCGGTGAAGTAGCCAGCCACGACTTTCACTGAACGCGGTGTGCCTTCCGATCCAGCAGCCACGCTAGATTGTTTCGCCCGCGTTCTTCATTCGGCCGCAGCTCGATCGCGTGGCGGAAGGCCTTCTCCGCTTCGTCGTCGAGTCCGATCTGCGCCAGCGACCAGCCCAGGTTCGTCCATGCGTCGAATGCATTGGAGTCGTAGCGGATCGCCTGGCGATTCGACAGCGCCGCATCGAGAAACTGTTTGCCGCCGATCTCCGGCAAGCCCTGGTCAAAACACTCCTGATAACCGCGACAGGGACTGCTGATCGGAACCGATCCGGCCAGCACGGCCAACGCACTACGATCGCGCGGATCGTAGGACAAAGCCAGGCGGGACAACCGTTCGAGCTCCGCGGCATTGCCGGCGGCGGCCCACAACTTCATCAGGAGCATGCGCGGCTCGGGCCGCGCCGCGTCGATCCGCGACGCCAACGTCAACTCGGACATCGCCTCGGGCGCACGGCCGGCGCTGACGAGCCAACGGCCGTAGTAGTAATGACCATCCACGTCATTGCTCAATGCAATCGCCAGTTTGAAGTGATTCTCGGCGGCAGCGTTATTCGACAACGCCCCTTCGACGATCCCGATGTTGATCTCGAGCGGCGGATACGCCGGATCGATCTTCTCCGCCCGCTCGTAGTAACTCTTCGCCACAGCGTAGTTGCCTTTTGCCATCTGCGACAGCCCGTAGCTGAACAGGGCGCGGCCATTTTCCGGACTCTTCCCGATCGTGTCCTTCCACAGAGTTTCCTCTGTTGCCCACGCTTCGTTGCGCACCATGGTTCCCGCGCCGAGCGCAATGATGACCGCGACGGCGATCACGGCAAACAGCCGCCGGTGCAAGGCCAAAATCGTGTCGAGCGAGAAGACGGCCGCCAGGGCGAGACCCATGTACGGCAAGAAGACGCGATGCTCGTTCACGACTTCCGCGAGCGGATAGAGACTCGACGTCGGAAGGAGTGCGACCGCGTACCACGACAGACCGAACGCAACCGGCCGCATGCCATCGCGCCGCGACCTATATCGAATGAGCGCAATGAGCAGCGCAACGAATACGAAGCCGGCAATCGCGCGCGGGTCGTACCAGTTCTCGAACGTCTTCCAATCCGTGTCGGCTGTCAATCCGACCGGCACGAAGAACAGCCGCGTGTAGCGCATCCAGGCAAAGCCCTGCGTGAGGAAGTAGTGCCACTTCGAGTTGCCGCCTGGGATCCACTCCGGCGAGTTCATCCTGTTCAGTACAAACAGAAGAGCAACGCCGGCGACGGCTGACGGCATGATCGCGGTCCACGTCGCTCTCTTCCGAACGCTCCGGCCTTCGATGAACACGAGATAGACGAGCAACAGCGGGGCGAAGATGACGATTTGCGCCTTGGCCAGCGCTCCAATCGCGATCGGAATCAGGTAGAGATGCCAGCGGCGCGACCGCGGCGAGAACTGAATGAGCAGAAACGCGGCCAGCGTGGCGAGCGCGGAGAGCTCTTCCGATCGCGCGGAGATCAGGTTCATCGTCTCCGTGTTGACGGTGTGAATGGACCACAACGTCGCCGCGGCCAGCGCGATCCATTCGTTGCGCGGCGAAGGGCGCGCGACGTCGATCGCCTTGCGAAAAAAGATAACCAGCATTCCCCAGATCATCAGCAGCAGAACGATCTGGGTGACGTGAAACGCGACCGGATCGAGCGAGCCAGCCACTGCGTAGTCGATGGCGTAGGTCAGCGTCACCAGCGGCCGGTAGGTGGCGTGATCGGCGCGCGTGCTGAAGGTGTGGGCGTCGCGGAAAAACAGCGGAACGTTCTGCAGGCTCCGGATGAAAACGTTGTTGACGATGACGTGGTGATCGTCGAAGTGGAAGGTGTTGTGGAGCGAGTTGCTATAGACAAAAACAATTGCGGCGGCCGCAAGGGCCGCCGCAATCAGGAATTGTCGGGACGCGCGCATCGCGTCGGGAGTTGAACCGTTACAGACGATTGAAACAGATCACGCCTGCGGCCGCGAAGCCGCGATTGTTACCTGAGTTGCCGTTGCCGTTGGCGCCGGTTTTCACGAAGACGAGATAACGCGTGTTCTCGTTGAGCGGCGGGAAGAAGGCGTTGTAGCTGAGCTGCCCGAACATCGGATAGGTCGTCACCGTCTGCTCGGAGAACGGGAAGCGGTTGCCCGGCGTATAGCCGTTGAACCACGTCAGGCCGATCAGCGAGGGCGGCGGCTGCAGCGAGGAGGCGGTGGAACGCGACAGCGGCAGGAACGAATAGAAGACGTCGATGCTACGCGGAATGAAGTTCGGATTGGAGATTCCGACTCCGATGACGCCGGCGAGGTCAGGACTCGGAACCTCAAAGTCCTCGGGTGCGGTGAACTTGTTCGGCGTGAACTGAATCCCCGCGCCGGTGTAGAGGTAGGCGTTGCTGGATTCGATCCACGTCGTGCCGGAATCATTCTTATCGCCCAGCTTCCAGTGCCAGCACTGCTGCGAATTCACCGGCCCAGAGGGGGCGGCAGGGCCGCTGAGGGCAACGATGGTCCTGACATGCGATGTGTTGCCGACGGGGCCAACAGGACCGGCCGGAGCGGCCGCGCTGGCGCTGACCGCTAGTAAAATGAACGTGGTCATCGTGATGGCAATCAATACACGCGTCTTGGATAGAACCATTTACGAATCTCCTTCTCTGCAATTGACCGGGGACGTCGGACGAAACTCTCTCTTCAGGAATGGTAGCAGACTAAGCCGATGGCGGGAAGGCCTCATCAAACCGCTGTAAAAGAATCATCCTTTTCGCTACCTTTTACACGGCGAAGGTTGCGATTAGAAGAAGCGGGCGCATAATACTGTCCACGCGATGCGCAACGTATCGTGCACCGGACGGAAATAACTTGTTGCGGTCCCGTCGACGACATCCATCTCGATCGGGGTCATTGCGACCAGAAATCCACCCCGGCCCGCCCGCACGATGACCTCGCTGTCCATCTCGAAGCCGTCCGTATTCAGATCGACGGCCCGCAGAAGAGCGGCCGAGTAGAGGCGAAACCCGCACTGGGAGTCGGTCACTCTGGTTCGCGACATCCTGGCGATGGCCCACGTCGAAAACAGGTTCGCGCGGCGCCGCCGGGGAATCATCTCACCGAAGAGATGGGAACGGCCTCCGATGACCATGTCCGCGCCACTCTCGGCGCGGCGGCGGAGAAGCTTCGGAATCTCGCTGGGGCGGTGCTGACCATCGGCATCAACGCCGATCACACCGTCGAAGCCGTGATCGAGAGCCCACGCGAATCCGGTTTTCATCGCACCGCCCTTGCCGCGTCTGCGCGGGTGTTTCAGAACGACTGCTCCCTGGCTCGCCGCCAGACTGCCCGTACCATCGCTTGATCCATCGTCGACCACGACGACGTCCGGCAATTCTCTCTTGCAGGCCCGAACGACCGCGCCAATACTGCGCTCTGCGTTCAGGGCCGGAATCACAATGGCGTAGCGCTCGTTCACAGCCTCCTCGAAAACGCGGTGAGCAGGCTTGTCCTGCTCACCGCGTTTACTTACGGACGGAGTTTCATCGTCGGATCGCCGAACAAGATCCACGACTTGCGAACGTCGGGATCCGTCGCGGCGACTTTCGCGCGCATCATGGCCTCACCCAGAGTGAGGTTTACGTCGGTGCGGAACATCTGCTGATACAAAGACTGGGTCATCTGAGCCTGCTGATCCGGCTGGGTCAACGTCGAGGACGCCCAAACCGCGACGGCTCCGCCATTGGGCGCTTTCATAAGCGCCTTGGCCATTCCGTCGCTGAACGGGTCGTGGAAATAGCCATTGAGGCAGTTCATAGCAATAACGACCGGCAAACGGTTGCCATTCGTCAGCGCGGTGGCGTCGGCTGAAGTAAACACGAATACGGCCCACATATCGACTGAAGCGTGTCCGATATACGTTGTAAGCAGCGAGCCGTTGTTCATTGCGTTCACGATATCGTTGTGCGGCGACGATGACGTGGTGAAATCGATCGTCTGGCTGGTCAATGAGGACGGCATAAGCTTCTTCAGGGATGTAGCAACCCCGGCGAAGTCATAGTCGGTGGAGACATCCGTCACAAACAGCGCATTCTTCGCCCAGGTGCCGCTCGGCGTTCCGCGCGATGTGATCTTGCCAATTACCAGCGCCGCATCTTCGGCCGTACGCACAGGAATGCGGCCAATCGGGATATCGGCGATGCCGTCAAGGTTCAAGTCGGAGAACCAATCGTCCGATGCGGTCTTCATATACGACGTCACCACCAGTTTCGTAGGAACGTAGTCGACCGATCCGATGCCGTAGTAATCGCGGGGATCGAAGCTGGCGTCACCGAGAAGAATGGCGCCAGTGGGCTGACGCTTCCAGGTCAACGCAAGCGCAAAAAACGAACGGATCGCTTCAGGAGCGCGAATGCCGAAGTTGAATTCGTCGTAGAGATCGTCGACGTCAATAATGGCCGTCGAGACTCCCTGGCCGTCGCGGACTGTCTTCAGCGACGCGGCTGCGGTTGTAAAGGCTTTATTGGAGATGATGTAAAGCGATGCCGGACCCTTAGAGCCGTTGCTGTTGCCGTTGGTATCGCTCCACGACGACGGAACATTGGCTGACAGTTCTCCCGGTGCGAGAAGACGCGTGTCGTCGACGGCAAGAATGGTGCGCGAAGCTCCGGGAGGCGTCGTTAATGTTGCGGCCACGCCACCTTGAGGATCGGGTGCAACGGCCACCTGGAGCGCGATTGGATGCTGTGCATCCGTGATGTCGAAGGCGCGAACCGCATTGGATCCGAATCCACCGATGGTCACGGCCCTGCCGCCCGGCAGACTGACTTCAAGTGCGCCATTATCCGCGCGCAGCAGGTGCTGATACGTGAGCCGGTCCTTCACGATCAGGCTGGCATCGTCGTAGCCGTTCAATGAAGTGAGGGCGACGTCGTTCTCCCCGGCGACAAGCCACGACTGCGGGAACTGGAAGGTGTAGTTGTTTTGCTCCGTCTTTTCCAGTGTGACCACGCCGAGCTCGTGACCGTTCATGGTGATATCAATGCGGTGTGTGACGCCGAGTCCGCCCTGGATGCCGATGTCGAATTGGGCGTTGCCGCCATAAGACGTATCGAGATTGCCGACGGTCATCGGCTCAATCGTTGTCCAGTCGCCGATGATCGAGCCAAAGAAGTTGCCTTCATCGCCATTGGAAATCAGAGATCCAAAGAAGAGACTTCGCTCAACGCGGTCATATCGATAGGGAACGCTTCCCGTAATGGGATCGCCGCCATTGTTCGGCGAGGACGCAATACGGTTCTCATTCCCCTTCTTGGCACGGAGCCAATACGTACGAGCGCCGGTGGAGATCGAATCGAGCGGATACCCGTAAAACTCGATGGCATCATTGCTGTCGAACTTACCGTCGCCGCCATCGTCTACGATGATCGCCTGCTCGGCACCGAGCATATACAACGAAATCGCTTTCGGATCCGAGCCGGGGTCGAAACCGCCGGCCACCATCGCCGCACGCGTCAGGCGATACAACCCTTCCTTGCTGACAAAGATCTTCAGACCATTGTCGGCCGCGAGAACGAGTTGTTGTGTGTATTGCGCCGGCAGAGCCGCTTCCTGCGTGGTGGCGTGAGTTGCACCGAAGCCATCCGGCGAATCGAATACCGCTCCGCCGTCGCCAAGGCCCTGAAGAGACGTGGCGTTTGGCGGGCCGGAGGGAGCACCTGGTGTCGGCGAGATAGGACCGTGCTTGGTATGAACGCCAGCAGTATCGACATCCTCCAGCCAATATTGCGCAAACGTGCCCGGGTCGAGCTTATCGCCGAGACGATAAACGTGGGCATTGTCGACGTCATGTTTCTTTGACTGGAACGTGCTGCCGGCAATGAGATGCTTATTGATCTTCGTCAGCTGCCCGCCAATATCGCGATAGACATTGAATCCGAGGTTGTCGGACTCGTAGCTGGTCTGCCAGGTGATCAAGACGTTCTTCTTATCCTGCGTCACCGTAAAGTCGCGCAAGCGAACGAGTGTGACCGCGAGCACCGTCGTTGTCGCAGTCGAGGAATTATTGCTCGGCACCGGGTCGGGTTGCGTGGCCGTCACCGTGGCCGTGTTGGAAAAAGTACCTGTGGCCGTTGCCTGCACAATGATGTTGACGAACTGCGAGTTCCCGACCGGAAGCGTTCCGAGCGTACAGGTGATCGTCGTCGTCCCGCTGCACGAGCCGATACTTGGTGTCGCGCTAATAAAGAGCATGCTCGCGGGGAGCGTGTCGCTGACCGTCACGTTGGTCGCGATGGCCGGACCATTGTTCGTAACCGTCAATCGATAAGTAACCATTTGACCGACGCCGACTGGGTCAGGCGAGTCGGTCTTGACGATGGCCACATCGGCGTCGGTGCGTGCAGCCACGAGGTTGGAGGTCGACGCCGTATTGTTCGCCGTGATTGTCTCAGTGGTGGCCGTACTGATCGTCGACGTAATGTTAAGCACCGTTCCCGCAACCGTGCTGTTGTCTACCTTCACAACCGGCAGGAAGGTGGCAGTGGCGCCAGCCGCAAGGGATGCGATGTTGCACGTAATCGTGCCGTTGGTACCGACCGCCGGGGTCGAGCACGCCCATCCGGCAGGCACCGGCATGGACTGGAACGTCGTTCCGAGCGGCAGGGGAATCGTCACAACGTTCGTCGCCGCCGTGGGCGGTCCATTATTCGAAGCCACAACGGTATAGGTGTAATTCTGTCCCGGCGATACGGGCTTCGGGCTGTTTGCGATCGTGATCGCCACATCCACGGCACCTGCCGCGACCGGCGTTGCCGTGACACTCGCCGTATTGTTCGGCATATACGTGTCCGTGGAACTGGTACCAACGGACGGCGATGCTGTGATGGGCGTCCCGATCCCGCCCGTCACCTTCAATGAGAGCGGTAAGCTGAACGACGCTCCCGCGGCGAGCGGCGTGCTGCTGCTGCAACTGATCGTGCCCGTTGCATTGACGGCGGGTGTTATGCACGTCCATCCCACAGGAGGAGTCCCAAGCGATTGGAAGGTCGTGTTGGGAGGGGTGGTCAGCGTGTAGGTTGGATTCTTCGCCGCCACGTCCCCAAGATTCGAGATGGTCTGCGTGTAATTGATGTTGTTCCCGACGTTCGGATAAGCCGTGCTTTCGGAGATCGTGACGGCCATATCGACGTTGTCGCCGTTCTGGGTCTGAGAACCAGCCTCGAGGATCGCGGAAGCCGTGGCCTGATTGTTCGCGGGATTGGAGTCGGTCGTATTACTGGAGATGGAGTTCGTCTCCGACACGACATACCCCGGAGCGGCCGAGAAGGTCCGTACCACGAGCGAGAAGTTTGCCGTCGCGCCGGAATTCATTGTAGGCGTCGTGCAAATGACGGCACCTGTCGTAGCACCAACCGCCGGCAATACGCAGGTCCAGCCGGGAGGAGGCGTTGAGAACGACACAAAGGAACTATTGGCCGGGATCGGCGCCATGTAAACGACGCCATCTGCCGGGCTGGGACCGTTGTTTGCCGCGGTCTGGGTAAAGGTGAGGTTCAATCCGCCGACAACCGACGTGGGACTGACGACATTCGTCACCGCCAGGTCTGCGATCGCACAGGTCGCGCCATCGCCGCCCGGAAGGACGTTGTTGCCGGATATCATTTCGATGATGCCGGGCGATCCTGGCTGGGCGCCATAGTTATCATTCGCCGAGGTGGTGAAACCGTTGCCGCCGGCGGAGACATCCGTCGACGCGGCGGCCGACGAAAGGAGGATGTAGCCACCGCCGCCACCACCGCCAGGGCCGTGCCGTTCTCCGGGGCTTCCGGCCGGCGCTTGTTGCAACCACGCACTTCCACCCTTACCACCCTTGGCCTGGATCGTGGCACCGGTAATCGTGCCCATCTGCGTCGTGAGAAGAATCGATCCGCCGGCGCCGCCACCACCGGAGCCGTCGCGGCCGGTGTTGTAGGCATTGAAGCCGTTCGCGGTCAGCGTGGCGGTACCGGTAGCCTGCAATGCGCGAATGATGATGATGCCGCCGCCATTCGCGCCGCTGCTGTAGTAACCGTTCGCGGAGGCCGTCGTCCCCGGGCCATTGTTATCGTCCGCCAGGGGGGTTCCGGTCGCGTCAGTCGCCGACCCGTTGTTCGTCGTGCCGGCACCGCCGCCGCCACCCATCGTGATGCGCGTGAGCTTGGGCGTGATTCCGCCGCCACCCTGTCCGCCGGAAGGCTTGTTGCTGGACCAGCTATTGCCGCCCGGACCGCCGTTGCCGCCGTTGCCGCCGCCGCCGCCACCGCTGTTAAAACCGTTGTCACCGGCTGGGTTTCCGTCTGTCGAGCCGCCACCCGCATTGCCGGGCGCGCCCCTTCCGAAGCTGCCGCTCACATAGCCCTCGACGCCCGTGTCGAGTGGTGCGTTGACACCTGGAGCGCCAATCGCCGATCCACTCTGGTAGACCCAGCGCGGCGTACCGGCGATCCCCTCGCCCTTCGATCCGTTCGCCGTATTGGTCGTCAACGTCGCATCGGGGGCGGGCGTACGGAAATCGGTAAAGAGGTATCCCGCCGTCGACGCTATTCCGGACTTTAACTTGATCCCACCACCACCACGGAATCCGAGTCCATTTACAGAGACCGTGGCACTTCCAAGCGCCATCGTGCCGCTGACATCAATCGCCAGTACGCCACCAGTCGCGCCGTTCCACGGCAGTGCAGTCAGCGTCGAACCGAGCGTCGCCGTGCTGTACTGCGGAACGCGGATGACCTGGAAGGTGCGCTGACCCTGCGTCGTACTCGAGGCGTATGCCTGGGCGGTATACGTGTAAAGGAGACCGCCTCCCGCGCCGCCGCCGGTGAAAGTCAACGCACCGCCGGCAGCGAGAACCGTATTCGAAGCGATAACGTACTCCCAGCGCCCGGCATTGTTCAGCGAGACCGCGGCGCCGCTTCCTGTACCGGTCGCGCGCGTCGAGCCTGTACCTTCACCGTATGTCTCATCATTGCTCGTGTCGAATGCGGCGTCCTGCATCTGCATGATGATGAGCAGATCACCCGCCGTGATCGTGCTTCCGAGGCCACCTGCCGTGCGCGCGCCGACGCTCATGGTCGTCGCTCCGGCAGTTGGATTGCCCGTCCCGGGCCAGTAATCGTTCTTCACGCCAGCAAGGGTGCCGCCGATACCATCCTTGCCAGGGTTGGCGCAGATACTTCCTTCAACCAGTGTGCGGACGGTCTCCGACGAGTTCGGATTCGTCGCTCCGGTATAGGTAACGGTGGCAACGTTCGATACGGTACCGGGAGTATTCGGTACGACCGTGATCGTGAACGCTGCAGAGGTCGCGCCCGAAGGCAGCGTTCCAACGTTACAGGTCACGGGACCCGTTCCACTACAGCCTGTCTGCGAAACGAACGACGTTCCCGCAGGAATGTTATCGGTGATCGTCACGGCTGCTGCGCTCGCCGAACCGTAGTTCGTCGCCGTCAGCGTGTAGGTAATCCTGTCGCCGGTCTTGATGACGTCGGCCGTGGTGGTCTTCGTGACGATGACGCCCGCCTGTTTGAGAGGCACGGCTTGAATGGCCCAACGAACCGAGCTCAAACCGGCCCACTGCATCGTGGTATTCGTGTAGCCTCTCGATCCGCTTGCCGCACCGGTGAAATTGTTCGTCACTGCATTGGTAATTTGAAACCGCTGGTCCTGGGTCAGGCCTGGAGTCAACCCGGTATTGATGTCGAAAGCCACGGCGTCGACCACATAGTCGTATGCTGAGTTAGTAACCGCCACGGTCGGAACGGTGCTCGTGTTCGTGGCCACGACGGTCGTACCCAGCGGGGTGCTCTGATCAACGTTGCTGAATGTCTGCGCACCCGCTGCGACGGTGATGGTTGTGCCGCCCGCGTTGGTTACTGAAGCCGTGATGGTGTGCGTTCCGCTGGTAGGGGCAATCACGCCCCACATTTCCACGCGGACGTGATTGTTGGAACTGGTCTGGCCCGCACCGATCCTGGTCATCGCCAGGTTCGGTCCGCCCACCTCAGTGCCGTAGGTCACGCTCGCGACCACCTTTCCAGCGGTGTTGCCGCACTGCATCGTCACCTCGACGATCACGTAGCGGTTCGCTGCGGTCGTGGTCACGTGGCTCCACGAAACGTTGACGGGATTGGTGGCGGAATTCGTTGCTACGCCGGGGCTGCTGGCCGCATCGAAGAGAAGCTGAGGACTGGCCGAGTGAAGTGGGACTGCCACAGTTGCCCATGCCGCCGCAACACCGGTCGCGGTCCATGACATGACTGTGCCCGTCGATCCCGTCTCGATACTGCCCGCGCCGGAAAACACCGGCGCAGCGTTCGTGAGATTGTAGGTATTCGTCTGACCGGCACCAGGCGTGAGCGCGACGTTGTTGTTGTAGGCGACGGCATCGACGACATAATCGAATGTTGAAGAGTTCGAGGCCACGGGCACGGTAACTGTGGGAGTCAAGGTTGTGCCGGTATTGGTCGCAGCGGCTCCAACCGACGCGGTCTGGAAGACGTTCGAAAACGACTTCGCACCCGCGACAACGACGACGTTCTGGCCGCCGGGGTTGTTGACCAGGACCTTGATCTCGTGCGTTCCCGCAGTGGGGGCCGCCAAGCCCCAGATCTCGGCTCGCGTTAACGTTCCGTTGCTTACCGCACCCAGAAACGTCATCAGTTGTACCGGGCCGCCGGCCTCATTGCCGTAGGTCACACTGCCAACGGACGCGGTACCGCCGCTCAACCTGATCGAGATCCCGACGGTGAGATACATCTTCTTCGCCGAGCCCGTCGTATGGTTCCATCGTATTCCGTTAGCATCTGGGACCGGATTCGCGGTTGAAACCGTCGCGGGCGTCGCGTTAGAGGCGGCGTCGAACACCACTTGCGCTCTTGCCGGCAGAGCGAACGCGAACACGACGGCCAGAGCGGCCATCACCGAGTAAAGAAAACGAAATGACGACGGCCTCATACCTGGCTCCTATTGCTACGAACCTTCCCGGCGACCGAGAGGGGAAAACCCCGGCCGCCCGATTCTTTCGGGCTCCGGATCGAATCGCTTTCGACTCTTGGCTGCTGATCGGGACAACTTTGGCGTCGGAATGTTATTAGGGGTTGCGTAGTAAATACGTACCCAAAATCGCAAAAATTCCGTGACCGCCCAGCCTCGAGCTGGGTCAATGCCACACAGAAGAGCCCGACTGAAGCCCACATTCACCCTCACCGCTCTCCGCGGCCTCAGCCGCGAGCCGAGTGCGCTCTCTCTTCGTTCTTTTCTTGAATCGGACCGTGTGCTATCGCTGAAACCGAAGCTGCGCCGATCGCAACCGGCGAACCACGCTCGCGGCGAAACGTATTATTTTCACCGATCTGGCGGCAAAACGCCACTGATGATTGCGCGTTGTCTGATTCATGGCTCGCCCCAGAATGCTTGCGGAGGTGATGGAGCCATCGTCGCCGCTGGCGTTATCGCCGCGGGTAATGATCGAGTCCGGTGAGATGCGGACGATGCGGTGAAGGGTCAGTCCACGCGTCATCGCTGCCAAAACGATGTCTCCGCGGCGCAGCGTGGAGACGTCGCACGGAACGATATCGACCAGCTCGCCGTCGCGAATCGCCGGATGCATGCTGTCGCCCACAGCACGGAATCGGGCAACATGACCTTCCGTCAACAGATCGCGCAAGACCCGCTCGAATGGGCTCACGCGGCGCTCCGGATGCAATCGATCACGCTGCGGTCAGGCATGAAGCGCAATCGGCGGACGGGGATCTCCTGGACGAGACGCTCGAGACATGCGAGCGTGAATGCCACCGCGCCTGCATGATAGAATGGCGGAAATGCGCAGCTGAAAAGCGCCGCAGCGGCCTGTGCAGGCGGAAGCGCAATCAGCTCGGTCTGACGCGCCTGCGTCAACAGATAGATCGCTGCCAGCGGAGCCGATGCCTGCGCAGAGAGCTTCGCTTCTCCGTGCCAGGGCGTTCCGAACATGCGCCACTCGCCGTCCGTGAAGCGAACGATGACGCGGTCATCGCTGACGATCTGGTAGTCGCCGTCGGCGAGCCATACTCGAGCGGTTGTCGACTTCCCTGCTCCCGACTGACCGGCGAAGAGGTGGCCTCGGCCGTCGCGGTCGATGATGCCGCAACTGTGCAGTTCCACCCCTCGGCTGCGGCCGAGGAGATGCGAGACCATCACTTCATCGAGCGGATAATCAAGAGCGTGCATTCCTTCGATGAACACTTGCGATCGGACAAGAATGCGCGCCTGGGAAAAATCGCGATCGAAGAACGCAACCTTGTAGGGCTTGTCACCGAAGAGCGCGCTGTGACAGTCGATTCGAAAACCTTCCGCCGACTCGTTCATTCGCCAGACGGCGCCGGAATCGAAGAGTAGTTTCCCCGGGGCGGGAAGGTCCGCGGGCATCTCATCAATGACGATATCGAGATCAGTGTCGCCATCCCACGCGCTGACCGCGAAGCGTGCGGTCGTTTCCGTGAGCGGCCGGCGCACAGATTCGACCGCATACCGAACGCGCAGCAACATCCCGGCGATGCTGATGAGATCAACAGGCGACGACATCGAATCTACGAGCCGGGAGACGAACAGGCAAAAGCACCGCGGCAACCGTTTGGAGACGGTCCCGCTGACGCGTTGGATTTGCAGAATCCCAACACCGCCTCTTCCGGACGAAGAGGAAAGCGTTTCGCCTCGGGCTTCTCATACGGCTTTTTTTCCTTATTCTGCTGCGTTTGCATCGCGCTCTCCTCGCTTCAGCGACATCTGTTCTGCTTCTAGCAATTGGCACAGCCCCCTGAGCCACAACCGGCTGCCGCGTGCTCGGGAGCAACCGGAATTGCGGCAATTCGCTCCGCCTCACACTCCTTGAGCGCGTCGGCGGCCTGGCGAACGATCTCGTGACCGGTACCACCGGCGCAGTATTCACACTGGCCGTGTGGCCTTATTGGAATCTCCAGCGTCAGCGCCCGCAGGTGCGCAACCTGGCAAAGAAAATCGACCGGCGACTCGGCATCGCCGTTTTCGAGCTCTCCGTTTGCCGCGCACATGCCGCACATCGATTTGAGACCGCAACCCGTACATTTCGTAGGGTGCGTGATCTTTCGCGAGCGCACTCCGCGGATGTAGTCCTGCCATCCTTCCCGGAAATTACCATCGCGAACGTTATACGAATCCTTGTGAGAGAGCACGCAGATGGAGAGCTCGCCATATGGATCAACCGCAAAGCTGTTGACGCCGCCGCCGCACTCGTAGAGGCCCCGAGACGCTCCTTCAACATAAGCCGGCGGGGACAGCTCCTCGGCCAACCGCTTCCATTCGGAGACACGCTCGACGTCGTCGAGATCGAGCTCCACGATCTCCGTCGGCGTCAGCCTCACTGCCAGCGGACTGGACGAGCAGTCGATGCGCGGGTTGATCATCGCATCGAACTTGAAGGCAACGCCGCGATCGGCCGCCATCTGTTTCATTGCCGGAATCTCGTTCTTGGTCAGCGAGACTGCCACCGTCTTGAGCGCCAGCGGAAGGTTTCGCTCCAGCAGAAGATCGATCCCGCGCAGGCACTTGTCGTAAGAACCGGGCACTTGCGTCAGCTTCTCGTAGGTCTCGCGAGTGGCTCCGTAAAGCGTGATCTCGATGGCGAAAGGAGGCGTTTCGGCGAGAAAATCGGCAATCTTCTCCGTGATGAGCGTTCCATTCGTGAAGAGCGTGATGAGAAAGCCCTTGCGTTTGGCATAGGCATAGATCTCGAGAAAATCACGCCGCGCAAAGATCTCGCCACCCGAGAAAAGCAACCAGAGACATCCCTGCTCGGCCAGTTCATCCAGCAGGCGCTTGTGCTCATCGGTCGAGAGCTCGCGCACGCGCGCCGCGATGTCGTTCATCGGCAGATTGTTGTAGCAGTGCGAGCACGCCAGCGGGCAACGATTGGTAACCTCGACCGTGCCGTTGAGAGGCACACGCGTGATTTCCCCTTTCTGGTGAACGGTGATGCTGAAGTCGCCGTACGTCCCAGTCTCGATCGCCATCATTCCCCCAACTTCGCCGCAACTTCCCCGATGAGGTCTGCCGCCTCGAGCGAGTCCAGAAGCTCGCCGATATCGGTGCGCGCGGCCCCTTCGTCAACATCATACTCCTGGCCAATTGCCTCGACGACTGCGTCGATATCGCGTCCGTCGAGCAACGACCAGATCCGCGCTGCGACTGGTGTGAATACGTAGACAGAGTCAAGTTCGCCCACGCGATTCTTGATCGGAACGAGGATGCTCTCGCTTCCCACTTGCCGCAGCGCGAACTCACCGCGGTGCTTGAACACTCGCTTATCCATCGTTAGATGACGCCTCAGACCCTCGGGCATTGTCACATGCGATCCTGCAACCGGCAACTCCATGTCTTCCACGCCGTATCTGCACATGATGCGTATTATTTGACCCTGCGTCTACAATCAAAACTGATGAGCTCGAATCCATTCCCCGTTGCGCCCTCCGACTCGACCGAGACTGACCAGGCTGCGCCGTTCATTCCACAGCCGCGCCCGTCGAACGAAGAGATTGCCGCCTGGCTGATGATGGGCGCGCTGATGGCCTACATCCTCGTATGGCATCTCGTTCCTGCCGTCGTCGGCGGGCTCGTGCTCTATCTCATTCTCGATCGCCTCTCGCAATCGTTCTCGAAGAGGATGCCGGGAGCCGCGGCCCGTCCACTGGCACTCATCCTCGTGACGCTCGTCGGCGGCGGAGTGGTGATCGGCGTGGTGGCCTTGCTCGTCTCATATCTTCGCCATCACGTCGACAACATTCCCGCCATGATGACGAAAATGGCCGACATTCTTCAGTCGACCCGCGCCTGGCTCGGCGACTATGGCGAGCAGATCATCCCCGAAGTGATGACGGACGCCGACACGATCAAGGCCGCGATGGCAGGCTGGCTCAAGGAACATGCCGAAGCCCTCAAGCTCGCTGGAAGCACCGTCAGTCTCGGCGTGGTGCACCTGTTCATGGGGATGCTGCTCGCCGTGATGGTCTTCTTCCGTCACGTCACCCATCACCCGAATCGCATTCCGGGCACTCTCAGCGAGATGCTCGAACAGAAGGTGGAGCGTTTTACACGCGCGTTTTCTCAGATCGCCACGGCGCAGGTGAAGATCTCGTTTCTGAACACGGCGCTGACTGGCCTCTATCTGCTCGTCGCGTTGCCGCTTTTCGGGAAACATCTTCCCTTCGCCACGACGATCGTCCTCGTGACCTTCGTCTGCGGATTGATCCCCGTCCTCGGCAATCTGATCTCGAACTCCGTGATCGTGATTCTGTCGTTGGGAGTCTCGCCCGGCACAGCGGTGGCGTCGCTGCTCTTTCTCGTCATCATTCACAAGCTCGAATACCTGACGAACTCGCGCATCGTCGGCAGCGAGACCGACTCGCAGGCCTGGGAAATCCTGATGGCCATTCTGATCGGCGAGACCGCCTTCGGCGTCGGCGGTGTAGTGATGGCGCCGATTCTCTACGCATTCGTCAAACGCGAGCTGCGCGACCGAGGTTTGGTCTAAGCACGCCACACTGACTCGCTCGCCGTATCTTTGCGGTCTCTCTCATACATCAGACAACCGGAGGTTATGGAGCATGCATCGTTTCCGATCGTTCCTGGGTTTCCTGCTCATCGCCGTTTCGTTGCCCATGCTCGCCGCATCCGGCAGCGTCAACGGTTCTCTCACCGCCAATGGCAAGACCTTTGCGCTCAAACATGCGTACGCGCAGACGCGCAAGAGTCCGTTCGACAAGGCGAAGTCGGTCGTCGAGTTGATCGTGACCGATCAGGAGCTCTCCCCCGCCGCCGCGTCGGACAGCATCGAACTGATGCAGGCGCAGGACAAGCAGCAGCTCAGCGGCTTCACGGCAACGTTCGATGACAGCAAACAGATCATCAGCGCGACCGTTTTCAGCCCCGCGTTCAAGAAGATGAAGCAGTTCTCAGGCGTCGGCATGCAGAAAGCGGTGTTGACCGCGATGACCTCGACGCGTGTTGCCGGCAGCGTGAGTATGGCCAAGCCGGACGACTTCTTCGATGAGCACTACCAATACAACGCGACGTTCGACCTTCCGATCGGCAAACCTGCCGGCCCTCCTCCGCCGCCAACGTTGAAAGGAACGCCCCTTCCCGCGGGAGGCGGCGAGCCAGGAAAGGCCTACACGGTCTACCTCAAGAATCTGACCGCCGGCGATATGAAGTCCTTCCTCGGCGGCGTCAGCGCTGCGCGGGCAAAAGAAGCATCGTCCGATCCCGATTTCAAAAAACTCTTTCCGCTGCTGCAGGCGATGCAGCCGACTGGACTGAAGATCACCGGCGGCGCGATCGACGGCAACAACGCCACGCTCCTGGCAACCGGCAAGGACGGCGACAACATCTCGCGCGGCACGATCACCATGGTCCGCGAGAACGGCGCGTGGAAGGTCGAGAAAGAAGAGTGGAAGTCGCGTAGCGAATAAGCGGGGAGGGGCCTGCCACCCCGCACTTTAGCAAACGCTTGATGGCAACGACGCGCAAAGAGATACGAACGGAGAGCATGGATCAGGTCAGGCAAAACCAGGCATCCGCGATGCCGCTGCGGTATCTGCTCGCTCTGAGCGTGCTTGCGAGCGCGATCACATTCGCGTTGTACTACCCGACGTTCCGCTCTGCATTCGCACTTGATGACATCGAATTCATCAATGTCACCGCCGCGGTTCTGGCGGGAAAACGCTCGCTCTGGTCAGCCCTTCTCCTTCCGCACGACGAACATGTCGCGCCGCTGTTGCGGCTCCTTTTCCTCCTCTACCTGAAGTTGTTCGGTCTGAACGCCACGCTCTGGCGCGTGACGACGGCGCTGGTTCACGCCTGCTCGGCCGTCTGCATCGGGCTGATCGCATGGCGTTACAGCGGGACGCCGCGTGCCGCCGTTGCGGCGACTGTTGTGTACGTTCTTCCCTGTGGCTTTTCATCAATGTCGATATGGTGTCCGTCGGGAGCGGGAGTGCCGATCGCGTTCGCTGCGCTCACCGGTGCGTCAGCACTTCTGGCGTGGCGCAGACACCTGCGGGCGCGGCGGATCATTGCCGGCATCGCCGTGCTCTTGGCGCTGCTGTTCTGGCGATCGTTTGCACCGATGGCGCTTTTGCCGGCCGTCATTGACGAGATCGAGCGGCGCGGTGCAGGCGCCCGCAGGCCCGTCGGCCCATTCACGATCTTCTGTCTCGGGGCGATCGCCTTCGTCGTCGCCGGAGGAGCGCGCCTCATCATGATGAACGTGCAGATGAACATCGTGCATGGCGCGCCACGCGCTATCTTTCTGCTACTGGTGACTCCGTACCGCCTTTTCTTTCCGAGTCTCACGGTGATTGGCGATGACTGGGGTCGATCGACTGCGCTGCTCGGAGTCCCGATTGGCATTGCGGCAGGCTCGATCATCGCTGCGCTTCTGGCCGCATTATGGCGCAACGGCGCGCCGCGGCTGGCGGTCGTCGCAGCACTCACTGCCGTCCCGACGATCATTCTTCTGCTGCTGATCGGGCTCTATCGCTTCAATGTGTCGTATTACCACTTCATCGAAGCGGACCGTTATTTTTACCCGCTGCTCATTCCGTTGGCGCTTCTCGCCGGCGCGGTCGCCTCTTCAATCTCACTGTCTAGCTGGCCGCGGGTTACGCGGATCGTGTTCGTGTGCGCTCTCATTTCAGGCATCGGCAGCGAATTCACGATGCACCGGCAAGCCATGCTTCACCGATTTCCGGCGGCGCTCTATGCCCGCTATGGACGGCGCATGGCGACGCTTCGACTGCTCGTCCATCGCCTTGAAGCCGCTGCTCCGCTGGAGCTTCCGAAAAACATTGTCTGGTTCGATGAGTGGGACCGGACGATCGATCCGACGGTGTTGACCAATCTGCTTTCGGACGGCAAGAGATTGCGGGTGGGCGATCACGCCGACGGCAACCGTCTCAACCCGCTGCTTGACGCATGGGCCCAGGAGATCGGCGAGAAGGTTCCATACGTGCGCGTCCCCGATGGAAGTCTCGTCAATACTCACATCCCCATGACCATCGACTTTGGCGCGGCGCCGTTCGATCTCTGGGTCACCGGCTTTCTCGAATGGGAGAATCCGTTTCGCTGGATGGGCAGGCGAGGTGAGTTGTTCGCGACGCTCGGAACTTCGGATCTCGATCTCCGCCTCGCTGCTCCGCTGTCTGACTTGCGGCGCATTCATCCCGACTGGAGCTCGATGCCCGTTCGCGTCAGCCTTCGCGATGAAGAGAGCCAAGCTACGATCTTCCTCGGCGTCGCCAACATCACAGAGGATGGTGTGCAGCAGTTTCGTTTTTCAACCAAAGCACTGCGCGCGCGTTTTGGATCGGGCCGTATTTCGAACACGATTCTCGACTGCGAACGGGTGTGGACGCCGGCTGAAATCTATGGAACGCGCGATACGCGCGAGCGCACCGTACAAGTCTATTCGGGCGGTACGCACTTTTCAGATTGGCAGCCATGAGCGATCGGATCACGATCATCCTTCTGGCGCACAACGAGGCGGCGTCGATTCAGGCGGAGATCGCGGCGTTCCGGGAGGAAGTTCTCGCTCGCCTTCCGCTGTCGGAGCTCATCGTCGCGGAAGACGGAAGCTCGGATGGCACGCGCGAGCGAATCGAGGCCGTGCAACAGCACTACCACAACCTGAGAATCGTCGGTGGCGCCGAGCGTCTCGGGTATACCGCTGCAGTCCGAAACGCCGTTGCCCGCGCCCGCGGAGACTTTGTCTTCGTTTGCGACGGCGGACAGAAACACGATCCCGAGGATTTCTGGAAGCTCTACGATCGCCGCCACTCCGCCGATTTGATCACTGGCCGAAAAACAAATCGCACGGACCAGCGCTATCGCCGTTTTTTCTCCGCGGCGCTCAACCTCTTCGTTCGTCGCGTATTCGGAATCGTGGCATTCGACGCCGACAGCGGGATGCGGCTGTACAACCGTAGCGTTATCGAAGAAGTGATCGCGGGTCCGTTGCACTTCCGCGGATTCATTTCGACGGAGATCGTCATCCGGGCGGTCCGGCGGGGATTTCGATACGTCGAAGTGCCGGTCTCATACCGCCGCACGCGTAGCTCATCGCGAGGCCTTCCTCTTCGGACGATTCCACGTGCGATCGCGCGCTTTCTTACCGACTCGTTGAAATTGAAGCGCGATCTGGCGGCGACCGATCTGAATCGCCGATGACGTTGCAGCCCATGGTGCGTTCAGTAAACGAAGCAGAGTTGGCGCACTTTTTTTCCGCCCCGACACCCCGCTCCCACTTCCCACCCCCACACGTTGTACATTCCGCGAATGATTCGCTTGACACTTGCCGCACTCCTTCTCGCTGCCACGTCCCTTCAGGCTGCTGAATTCGATGCGCACGCCGCAGAACGATTCGCGAATCTCGCCCTCGCGTGCGTGCATAAGGAGTATCCGAACAAGATCGGACACAATCTTAACAGCGACAAAGACGTCGCCCCACCGCGCATGCTGACGCCGGCGTTCTATGGATGCTACGACTGGCATTCATCGGTGCACGGTCACGGGCTGCTCGCGCGACTGGCGAGAACATTTCCCGACGCATCATTCGCCGCGAACGCGCGCGCCGCGCTGAAACGAAGCCTGACGATGGACAACATCGCACGGGAAGCCGCCTATCTCCGCGGCGACGGCCGAGCGAGTTTCGAACGGCCGTACGGACTTGCGTGGCTTCTTCAACTCGCCGCCGAGTTGCGCGAATGGAACGATCCCCTCGGGCGCGAGCTTTCATCGAATCTTCGTCCGCTCGAACAAGCAGCCAACGAGCGTCTCGCAGCTTGGCTCCCGAAACTCTCGCATCCCGTGCGCTCCGGCGAGCACAGTCAGACCGCCTTCGCCCTCGGCCTCATCATCGACTCAACAAACGATCCCGCGCTAAGACAACTCGCACGCGATGCCGCGCAGCGCTTCTACACGAACGACAAATCGTGTCCCCTCACCTACGAACCCTCGGGTGAAGATTTTCTGTCGCCGTGCATCGCCGAGGCGGACGTAATGCGCCGCGTGCTGCCGCCGAAACCGTTCGCAGCGTGGCTGCGCGCGTTTCTTCCGCGTCTATCGTCGCTGCATCCCGAGGTGGTGACGGATCCGAGCGATCCAAAGCTGGCCCACCTCGACGGACTCAATCTCAGCCGCGCCTGGATGCTCGAAGGCATCGCGTCCGGCCTGCCGAAAGGAGATCCGCGCATCGCGTCGATTCGCAAGATCGCCAACGCGCATCGCGAAGCAGGACTCGCATCCGTGACCGGCGAGCACTACGAAGGCGGCCACTGGCTCGGATCATTCGCCGTCTACCTGACGACAAAGCGCGGATTGCCGTAAACCCATCTCCGCGCGCGTCTCCGCGTGAAACGGTTTCTCAGTCCTCCGAACATTGCGGGGAAGTCCACATCATGCTATACCTCATTCGGATATTTCTGAGCACGTTGCCGTAACGACGCCAGACCATTCCCCGGGCATGGAGGTAGATATGAAGTCACGCGAAACCGAGATCTCCACGGAACAGCTCCCAGGCTCGCTGAACTTTTTCGAAGTGATCGCGAAGATTCTGGATGGCGATTTTTTCGAAGCGGCCCGGGAACAGTTGGCGGCCAGCGAACAGCCGAATTCCGACTAACGTCCGATCAAGCAGAAAGTGGGTCGGACTGGAGAGTCCGACCTACGTTGCCTACGATTTCGCCTTCCGCAAGGTCGCCGCGCTCACGTCCAGGGCGTCGATCGGAATCACGTCGACGTTCTTGAAGCGCTGCTGCAGCGCGGGGAGAAACTTCTTCGCGTCACCGACGATGACGATGCTGACGTCGTTGCCGCCGAGGTGCGCAGCCGCGAATTTCTGGACATCGGCCGCGCTGATCGCCTGCACGCCGCTGATGTAGCGGTTGATCTCGTCGAGGCTCAATCCGTACAACGCCAGCGCGCCGACGCGGCCCACCAAACCGGCGTTCGTCTCCAGGGCGCGGCCGAAGCTTCCGATCAGAGCTGCTTTGCGCGGACCGAGCTCCGTCTCCGCGACGGTGGTCGTCCCGAGCTTGTTCAACTCGTCGATGACCAGTCCCACGACCTCGGCCGCCGATTCATTCTTCGTTTGCACCGATGCAGTGAAGGGACCGGTATCGCGGCGAAGATCGAATGTGCTTCCCGCTCCGTAGCTGAGTCCACGTTTGATGCGAATCTCCTGATTGAGCCGCGACGAAAATCCAAGACCGAGAACTGCGTTCGTGACGAGCGACGCAAAGTACGCTGGATCGGCACGGCGCAATCCCGTGCGGCCGGCGACGACGGCCGCCTGGCCGGCGGAAGGCATGTCGACGACGACCACGTGAGGAGAAGGAAACTCCCTGATCGACGCCGCTGGCTTCGGATGCGACCCCGCCGCCGCCTTCCATCCGCCGAACAATTCCTGCGCGGCGGCGAACGCCTTCGCCGCGCCGATGTCGCCGCCGAGAATCAGTACGGCGTTGTCAGGGCGGTAGTAATCACGATGAAACGCGACGATGTCCTCACGCTTCATGCGGCCCAGCGAGTCGGGTGTACCGCCGAGGTTGTGACCATATGGCGCATCGCCGAAGATCACGTGAGACGCCACGAAGCTCGCCAGCCTGCCGGGCTGCTTCATCGCCACCGAGAGCGCGTCGATGTTCTGCGTGCGCAGACGATCGATCTCTTCCTGTTTGAATGTCGGATGGCGCACCACGTCGGCCATGAACGCCATCGCCTGCGGCAACCGCGACGACATCACGCTGATCTCGACCGACGATTGATCCCAACCCGCCGAGGCATCGAGCGTGGCGCCGAGCGCCTCCACTCCGCGCGCGATCTCTTCCGCGCTTCGCGTTGCGGTTCCCTTCGTGAGCAGCGACGCGGTCATGTCGGCGACGCCGGGCAGCGTCGCCGGATCGGCCTCACCGCCATTGCGGATCAGCATCCGTGCGGCGACGAGCGGCACGCCCTTCTTCTCGATCACGATGACGCGAAGCCCGTTGGCCAGCGTTTTCTCCGCCGGCTTCGGCACCTTCACCTCGCGCGGAGCGGCGGGAGGCGGCGGTGTGGTCTCGACCTGCGCCAACATCGCAGGCTGCATCGCAAGCATGGCCGCAGCGGCGGCAAGGACGATCTTCATTGCGCCGATCGTTTTCATTTCGCCTCCGAGGTGTACGTGATGACAACGGCTTTGGCGTCGACGAGATATTTCCTAACGACGCGCTGCACGTCAGCGGCGGTGACCGCTTCGATGCGCGTCAGTCCGCGATTCACGTACGACGCATCGTGATTCTGCGTGATCGCCTCGCCGAGCGCACCCGCTTTGCCGTCGTTCGTTTCCCGCTCGCGAAGAGCACCGGTAATAATCAGGTTCTTCGCCTTCTCCAGCTCCGCGGCGCTCACTGGTTTCGCGGCCAGCGCAGCGATCTCTTCGCGTAACGCGGCGATCCCATCCTCCGATTTCTTGCCGCCGGCCATCACCGCGCGGACCGAAAAGAGTCCCACATCCTCCTGCAAGTTCGCCGACGAGCCGGCGCTCTGCGCCAACTGCTTTCGATAAACGAGCGCTTGATACAAACGCGACGAATCGCCCTCGGACAAAATCGCATCGAGGATCTGCAACGGCTCCGCGTCGTCGCTTCGTGATGAGGGAATGAGCCACGTCAATGCAACCGCCGGAAGCGGAACGTTCGCTCCATGTTCCGCGAATTGCTTCTCCTCGCTGCGCGCCGGCTCGCTCACCGTGACGCGCGGGATTGCCGTCGCCGGTTTCGGGATCGGTCCCAGATAGCGATCGACCCACGTATCGAGCTGCTTCGGATCGAAATCGCCGGCGACGATGAGCACCGCGTTGTCGGGGCGATAAAACGTGGAGTGAAACGCCTGAACATCGGCGATCGTCGCCGCGTCGAGCTCTTCGATCGATCCGATGCCCGGGCGCCGGTACGGATGCACGGCGAATGAGTCCTTCGTGATCGCGTAGTTCAAGCGGCCATACGACGGCGCCAGCACGCGGAAGCGAAACTCCTCCTTGACGACATCGCGCTCCGACTTGAACGTGGCCTCGTCGACGTTGAGCGATCCGAGCCGCTCCCCTTCCGCCCACAGAAGCGTCTGCAGGTAATTCGAAGGAACGATCTCGTAGTAGACGGTGCGATCCGGATGCGTGTACGCGTTGTTCATCCCGCCGACGTCCTCGGTCAGCCGGTCGAGCATCTCCGCCTTCATGTGCGCGGTCGACTTGAACATGATGTGCTCGAAGAGGTGCGCGAATCCGCTGCGCCCTTCCGGATCGTTCTTCGAGCCGACGCGGTACCAGACTTGGATCGACACCGTCGGCGTGGCGTGGTTCTCAATCGCGTAAACGTCGAGTCCATTCGCGAGCGTGCGGTGTGTGTAGTCGATCGGCGCGAACGCCGGAGCCTTCGGACCCTTCGCGGGCGTGACCGCGAACGCGAAAGGCGCGAGTGCGAGAGCAACGAAAAGGACAGCGCGACGGCGAAGAGCCATACGGTGAAGCCTCCCAAAGCGCGCAAGCATACTGCGAGCGAAGGCGAAGTCAGGCCAGACGTTGCACGTCCGAAAAAACAGCCTGCTGTTTCCGCACTCCTTCGAAGCGCCCAAAAGAAAAAGCTTGCATGTGAACTGGTGTTGTAGTTAACTACATCACCTGATAACGCTTTTGAGGGCAATCCGGAAAAACACGACATGGACCGCGAATGGAACGACAGCCAGCCGATCTACCGGCAACTCCGTGACCGCGTCGTGGCCATGATGCTCGACGGCGTCCTGAACGAAGGCGATCCGCTGCCATCCGTGCGCACCGTCGCGGCCGAGTATCGCGTCAATCCGATCACGGTCCTGAAGGGCTACCAACAACTGGTCGACGAAGGGCTCGTCGAGACGAAGCGAGGCCGGGGAATGTTCATCAATGTCGGAGCGCGCGAGCTGCTTCTGCGAGCCGAGCGCGAGAAGTTCCTCGCCGAACAATGGCCGCGGATTCAGGAAACGATCCACAGGCTCGGATTGACCGCCGAGGAGTTGCTCACCACACCGCGCGCAAAGTCCGCAAGAAAGAAGGAGCGCTGACGCCATGGCATGCATAGAAGCTCGCGGCCTTCGCAAGAGTTATGGGGCGACCGTCGCACTCGACGGCATCGACCTTCACGTCGAAGAAGGCCGCATCCTCGGCCTCATCGGCCCCAATGGCGCCGGCAAGAGCACAGCGCTCAACGCCATTCTCGGGCTCACTCCATACCAGGGGGAATTGAACGTACTGGGACACGAGCCGTGGAGCGAGCGCGATGCGCTCGTGCGCGATGTCTGCTTCATCGCCGATGTAGCCGTGCTGCCGCGCTGGATCCGCGTCTCGCAACTCCTCGATTACGTGGCCGGCGTCCATCCGCGATTCGATCGCGCCAAAGCGGAGAGTTTTCTGAACAAGACCACGATCAAGCGCCGGAGCAAGGTGAGGGAACTGTCGAAGGGAATGGTGACGCAACTGCACCTCGCGATCGTCATGGCCATCGACGCGAAATTGCTCGTGCTGGATGAGCCGACGATCGGACTGGATATTTTGTATCGCAAGCAGTTCTACGACACGCTCCTCAATGACTATTTCGATCGAAGCCGCACGATCGTCGTGACGACGCATCAGGTCGAAGAGATTCAGGACGTTCTGACCGATCTCATGTTCATCGACCGCGGCCGCATCGTGCTCGATTGCAGCATGGAGGAATTCGAGTCGCGCTATGCCGAAGTGATGGTGCTGCCGGAGCATGCCGCCGCCGCGCGAGCACTTCAGCCGATTCAGGAGCGTCAAGTCTTCGGGCGCAGCATCCTTTTGTTTGACCGCGCCGACCGGAACCAACTTGCAGAGCTGGGCGATGTGCGTACGCCGAGCATCGCCGATCTTTTCGTCGCCGTGATGAGCCGCGATGGTCAGGGAGCCCGCCCATGAGCACATCCTCGGAATCACTCAATGAATCCACTCCCCTTGCGCCTGTAAGACCAATGTATTGGTCGGTGCGGCGCGAAATATGGGAGAACCGTTCGATCTATCTCGTCCCGCTCATCGTCGCGGCATTCGTTCTATTTGGCTCGCTCTTTGGCCTGATCGGTCTCGCCCGCAAGATCCAGTCGCTGCCTGCCTACAATTCGGCGACGCAGCACACGATGGTCGTCCGGCCACTGAGCTTGGTTCCCGCTCCGATCATGTTCATTACGTTCCTCGTCGGGATCTTCTATGCACTCGACGCACTACATGGCGAGCGCCGCGATCGCAGCATTCTCTTCTGGAAATCGCTTCCGGTCTCCGACCGCATCACGGTCCTCTCCAAGGCGACCATCCCTCTCATTGTCCTGCCGCTGATCGGCCTTGCCCTCGGCATGCTCGCGCAATTCTTTCTCCTGATGTTCAGCCACGCCGCGCTGTTGGCGCACGGCATGAGCCCAGCCCCGTTATGGAGCGAATACCGATTCGTTCAGGAGCCGCTGGTGATGATCTACGGGATGGCGGTCCATGTGCTCTGGTTCGCACCGATCTATTGCTGGCTGCTTTTGATCTCTGCGTGGGCGAAGCGGACCCCGTTGTTATGGGCCGCAGTACCGCCGCTCGTTGTCATGATGCTGGAAAAGATGGTCTTTCAGACGACCTATTTTGCATCGCTGCTGCGCTACCGCGCGATCGGCGCGATGTTGGAGGCGTTCGTCAGGTCGCCGGCGGAACGCGGCAGCGGAATTCTGGACCAGCTCACCCAACTCGATCCAGTGCGGTTCCTGACCGCACCGGGCTTATGGCTCGGATTGATGTTCGCCGCCGCCTGTCTCGTGGCAGCGGTACGCCTGCGACGTAATCGCGAGCCCATCTGATTTTCCTTCTGCGCTTCCATTCACCACTCTGTCATACGGAGGGCATCGCTATGACTACGTTTGCATTGACCAGCCGGGCCGACCTCACTTCAACCGCGAATACGGCATTGAACACCGCGGCGCGCTTCTGGTTTTTCACTGCCGTCGCCGGACAATGGATTTTCGCCTTTTACATCGCCGTGGTCTATGCCAGCACGGCGGCCCGAGGAGATTGGACGGCCTGGAACAAACATGGGTTAGCAGCCGGTAACACGCTGGGTAATGCCGCGCTTGTCGCGCACCTCCTGCTCGCGGCGACGATCACGCTCAGCGGCGCGCTGCAGTTGATTCCTGCCGTTCGCGCGCGCTTTCCCCTCTTTCATCGCTGGAATGGCCGGATCTACGTGCTCTCGGCGTTCGTCATGGGAATCACAGGTCTATCCCTGGTTTGGGCGAAACGAACCTTCGCCGGTGCCGGCTTGCAATACGTGGCGGTCAGCATCAACGCGATTCTGATTCTGATCTGTGCGGCGATGGCCCTGCGCACGGCGATGGTTCGCGACTTCAAGACGCACCGCCGCTGGGCTCTTCGACTCTTTCTGGCCGTCGGCGGCGTCTGGTTCTTTCGTGTCGGGCTGATGTTCTGGCTCTTCATCAACAAAGGACCTGTCGGATTCAATCCGAAGACATTTGACGGACCGTTCATCACAGCCCTGACATTTGCACAATACCTGCTGCCACTTGCCGTCCTCGAAATCTACATGCATGCGCAGGAGCGGTCTAACGCAATCGGCCGCTTCGCAACGGCCGGTCTTCTTTTTGTGCTGACCATCGTCATGGCCATTGGGATTTTCGTGGCCACGATGGGAATGTGGCTCCCTCGCATCAAAACCGCGGAAGTCGCCCCTCATCCGCCGGCCTCACAGACCTTAATGACCCCGCCGCTCCATTCCATCGCGCTCATTGTGACTGGGGAGGCAGTATGACAGCCGCTACTGGCGGGCTCGCAGTCCGACTCCCCTCCATTGAACCGGCCCAACACACTGCGGCCAAGGTCGTTGGCTATGTCTATCTCATCGCGATGGCCACGGCGATTTTCGCAGAGATCTATGCGCGTGCGCCGTTGATCGTCCGAGGCGATGCGGCGCGGACAGCGATCAATATCGCGGCGAATGAGCGGCTATTTCGCATTGGGAGCGTCATTCATCTTCTTACATTCGCCAGCGATGCCATTCTCGCCGTGGCGCTCTACGTAGTCCTCCGTCAGGTCAACAGGAATGTCGCCCTTCTGGCGACGGCATGGCGGCTCGTCGACTGCGCCATTCTCGCCGTCAATATGCTCAATGACTTCGCCATCTTGAGGCTCGTGAGTGGCGCGGACTACTTGCGCGCATTCGACACAAAACAATTGCAGGGATTGGTGCGCCTCTTCCTAAGCATCGAGGCCGCCGGGTTCCAGGTCGGATTCATCTTTCTCGGACTGGGATCGACCGTCTTCAGCTACCTCTGGCTTAAATCGCGTTACATACCGCGCGGCGTGGCGGTATGGGGAATCTTTGCGTCGCTGGTCCTGGCGATCGTAACACTGACCGTTCTTCTTTTTCCACGCATGGGAGAGGCAATCGGCCTGACCTACATGGCGCCGATGTTCTTCTATGAAGTCGGCCTCGGTCTCTGGCTTCTCATCAAAGGCCTGAGAGAACCCATCGTAACTAACTAACGCGTACCTGTGCTCACATCGCCGCGAAAAGGACCCTTTCCTATGACCTATTCACCTCTGCTCATCATCCACATCGGCGCCGGAATGATCGCGGTTCTCGCCGGCTTCGCAGCCCTCTTTGTACGAAAGGGTTCCCTTATGCATCGCAGGACCGGCGATGTTTTCGTGATCTCAATGCTCCTGATGGCAGGTGGTGGCGCGACGATCGCGCTGATGAAGTCGCAGCCGATGAATGTGATGGCAGGGCTTTTTACCTTCTATCTCGTGGCGACGGCATGGCTGACCGTATGGCGAAAAAGCAATCAAACGGGATCGATGGAGGTCGGGCTGCTGGTGTTAGGACTCGCCGTCTGCGCAATCGCCCTGTACTTCGGATTGAGGGATGCGCACGCGGCGCATCGTGCCAGCGCAATCGCGGCCGCGGTTTTCGGCTCGGCGACTCTCCTCTCTGTCTTAGGCGACGTACGCATGCTGGTTCGTGGCGGCGTCTCAGGAGTACAGCGTCTCGTTCGCCACCTCTGGCGGATGTGCGTCGCACTCTTCATCGCCACCGGCTCCTTTTTCCTCGGCACCGCAGGCGACCCGGTTATGCGAAAAAGCGGACTGCGCGCATCCCTGTTCACGCCGGCCATCCGCGCGACGCACATTCCCGAGGTTCCGGTGCTCCTCGTCGTCCTGATGATGATCTTCTGGCTCATCTGGGTTCGCGTTTCCAAGCGCTACAAGAGGACCGCGGCGAGTCCTGTCGACTTCATTGCGGAAACCGATCCGCTCATGAGGACCGCATCACCCGCACGACGATGAAAGTGATGTCGTCGCCTTGCGGAATCGCGCCGCGATACGCTGTCGCCTGACCGAGGAGTTGCTCAACAATCTGACTGGATGTTGGCAAGCTCGCGACGTTCGCAAACGCCGCCGCTACGCCTCCGTATCCAAGCTGAAGACCGTTGGCATTCGTGAGCTCCGCGAAACCGTCGCTGGCGAAGAGCAGCGTGTCGCCCGGTGCGAGCGTCGCGCGCCGCTCGGCGTATCGAGTCGTCAACCGGCTGCCGAGCGGGAGTCCGCCAACGCCAAGCTCTTCGATCGCGCCGGTGGAAACGCGATGAATGAGAATCGGAGGCATCGCTGCCGACGCGACGACGACTTCGCGCGGCGAGATCCGCGAGAGTGCGAGACACATGCGTAGCGTCGGAATCTGCATCGCGCGCAATGCAGCATCGCAATCGCCGAGGAGCGATCCGACAGGTTCGTCGGCACGGAGTGACGCGAAGAGCGCTTTGGCCGCCGTCACGACGATCCCTGCGGCGAGTCCGTGGCCCGTGGCGTCGCCGAACGCGACGAGAACGCTTCCGTCCTCCCCCTTCCGCATATCGAAGTAATCCCCACCGACTTCCGTCGCCGGCAGCGTCGTCGCGGCGATGTCGAGACCGGCGATTCGGGGAAGCTCGCGCGGCAACATCGAGAGCTGCAGCTCGCGCGCTTGCGCCAACTCCGCGCTCCTCCTGGCGTTCTCCGCTTCGATCACACGCGATTGTCCGAGCGTGCGCGCGAGATAGAGCGACATGCCCACTGCGGAGGCGAAGATTCCGAATAGGTAGACCTGACGAATGCCGGCGACCGATTCGAAGACGCCGAAGTTCACGAACATCTGAAGGACGATGGCCACGCCGAACACCGCGAGTGTCGCGATAAAAAATCGGCCACCTTCTCTTTGACGGGTCGCTCCGCGGCGCTCCAGGCGGACCACCTCCAGCATCACCGCGAGGAAGTACGTCATCCAGATGTACTCCGTGGCGCCCGGCAGAACGTAACAGGCAATGAGCAAAACCGCCGCGCTCCCCACGAACAATTTCCAGCTCCTCGGGAAACGATGCAGCCGCACGGCGTAATAGGTCAGCAGACCAAACATGCACGCGATCAGAGGTGCGCCCAGGTTGACATGATCGAGAAGCTGGCGCTCGATGTCGCCCTGCACGATGTTGAAGCGATACTCGCGCACGACGATGACGGCGAAGGCCAGCATCTCGCCTGCGTAGAAGAGGTTCTCGCGCGCGCTGCGGTCGAATGCAAAGAGCGCGAGGTGCAACAGCACGAGAAAAATCGGGAGAGCGATGACCGCGCCCTGAAGTACTGCCACCCAGCCCGGTTGCTCCACATTGCCGGGAAGGAACCCGGCGCTTCCAAGCGAAAGCCGGAAGCCGATACCTGCCGGCAGGCGGCGCGCGTTCTTTGGATACTCGTAACGGACTGCGAGAACGTGACGATTGCCTTCGAAACGGATGATGCATCCATCGCTCCGAAGCGACGGAATCTCCGGAGCTGCGCCATGACGTGAGGAACTGAGCACGACACGTCCGTCGAGATACACCGTCGCCAGTCCCGGCGCCGCGATGCGCAACGCAACCGGGCGTCGCTGCAGCGACGGATCGATGAGGAGATGCCGTCGAAACCATCCCACGCCCGTCCACCGGCCGGGCGGAAGATCGGAGCTCGTCAGCCGCGGGTTCACCGCAATCCAGCCCGCGTCGTCGAGCTCCGGGGATTGAAACTGTGCTCCGTCGCCCGAAATGGAGCGCCATGCAAAATCAAGATCGACACCGCCATCGGCAGCTAAAAACGTCGCGGAAATACGCGCCGGCTGCGGCTCCTGCGCCGCGGCCGCGAACGCGAGCAGCGCGAGGATCGAACCGGCGAACAACATTCTGGCGCGGGTCATCGTCCGCATTATCGAGGATTACGGTTGCGCGCGTTTTCCGCAGTCCAATTGGGAGTGCGCAACGTTTGATCGATCGCCTTCTTCACGAACCGCAAGGACCCTCAAGACGCGAGAAACGCTCGCCGATGATCGTGTCTGTTCCGATCCAACACCCCCTCATCCGCCTTCGGCACCTTCTCCCCCCGCAAAAAGCGCGGGGGGAGAAGGCGCTCGATTCCAGGTATCCGAGATCTCCAAGGTGTGCGAAATTGGGGTTCCGCATGGGTTATCGAGCATTTCTCACACCATGCTGCAATTGCCAAACTGCGCGTGGGTTGACGTGGGTAATGAGAGGCCCGCGGGATGGCAAGCCGAGAACGCTCGTCTCGCGATGGCGATACGTTTCGCAGACCTCAACGAAAACTTCACAGCTCGACGCGCGTGGCGGCGAGGATGGCCATCAGCAGGCAGAGCGAGAAGGCGACGTAGCGCAGGCTTTTCTCCGAGAACCAGCGGCGTAGCGCGGAGCCGAGCGCGATCGCAGCGATTCCTTTCGTCATCATCGCTGCCGTCACGCCGCTCCAGATCAGAAGCGGGTGACCAAAGCGGGCGGTGATCGCCGCGGCGGTGAGCTGACCGACATCGGCCCACTCGGTGAGGAACACGGCTCCGAACGAGACGACCGTTGCGCGGCGCCAGCCGGGCGGCGGAGCATTCGCGTCCTCTCCATCGCGCTCCTTCCGGCGCAGGAGCAAAATGGCAGTGATCAGAAACATCGTCGAGCTGACCGCGGCGATGATCCCCGCGGGAAATCGCGCCACGGCACGGCCCGCGAGCACCGCCACCGCCATCTTCGCTCCGAACGCGACGCTGATTCCGGCGAAGACATGCGCCGCACGAAAACGCGTGCACAGACTGCTGATCGTGTAAATCGACTTGTCACCGAGGAGCTCGGCGAAAAGAACGGTGATGTACGCCACGGCAACGACACCGAACATGATCGTTCGTTAATTATGCACGTGTTTCTGTTGCGGGGTCGAGGATCGGGTGTCGGGGGTCGCGTTACTCCGACTCCCGCGCCATCACACCTGCATCAACACGCCGACTGCTTTTGCGCCCGTCGCGTTTCCGATTGCTGCGGCGTAGATGCCGACCTGTCGTTTGTACATGGCCAGGCGACCGGCCAGTTCCGCGTCGGTTTTGAAATCGATCACCGTCCACTGGCCTCCCTCTTCGAACACCAGGTCGGCGTTGCCTTCGACCAGGCCATCCGCCGACATCAACGTCACCGGTACCTCGCGGCGTAGCGCAGATGCACGCGATGCCTTGCGAATCAACGGATGCGCGAGCAGTCGGGAGACGACCGCAGTGACGCTGTCGACTTCCGCAGCGGTCGCGCCGAGGATCCGCGACTGCAACTCAGCGGCACGGCGGACGACGTTGTCATCCGCATCGAGATCGATGCTGGCAAGAATCGCGTGGAGCAGCGTGCCGTAGCGTTTGCCCCGCGCCTCGACCGCATCACGCGCGAGCGCGATCACTTCGACTTCCGGCACCGGCAGCGCCGCGTTTTCCGATCGCTCGATCGCGGTCTGCGCGACGATCGACGGCGACGACGCTTCGCCGATCACTGACGTGAGATCGTCGCGCCATCGCTGGTAGTTCTGCGTGTCCGCTTCGATCAATCCCGGCGGCGCATCTTTGCCGAGGAGCTCCTGCTGCGGGATGCCGAGGGCGATGGGAACCTCGAGTCTCAAGGAGAGGCTGTTCCACCACGTCAGCTCGTAGGTGTCGAACGAATAGGTTCCCGTCTTGACGGTCGTGTCGGCGCGGGCGATGAAATCGAAGGGCCGCGAGGTCGCATCCTTTCCGAACTGCGGATAGGCGGCGCGAACGGCCGGCTTGGCACCTGGCGGCGGATAGAGCGCATCATTCAGAATCGATAGCCACTCGCTGTCGCGGCGCTCGTCGGCGACTGCCGGAATCACGAGTAGATCGCGGGCACGCGTCGTCGCTACGTACGTCAACCGAACGGCTTCCGCGCGATCGCGCGCAAGCTCATCGGCCTGATGATCGATCACATCGTTCGGGGTCAGTCCGCAGATGTCCATCGCCGCGAGGTTGCGCTCCGGATCGACGTAGCGCGACGCCGTCGCCCGCGTCTGATTGCACGTGATGTCGGCGAGGATGACGACCGGGAACTCCAATCCTTTCGCTTTGTGCACCGTCATCAGGCGCACGCCTTCACTCCCCTCTTCGAGGACCGGCGCTTCCGATGCTCGGCCGTACTCGGCCTCTTCGATCAATTGCTCGACGAATCCACGGAACGACAGCGCGCCCGACTCGTCGTAGACGCGCGCCTGTTCGATGAGCTGCATGACATTCGCGAGGACCTGTTTGCCGGACGGGCGAAGAACGAAACCGGCGTGACAGCGCGTTTCGGTCAGGAGGCGGCGGAGCGTTTCGGCAACCGGCCGGTAGTTGCGTGCGCCATGCAGCGAGGCGATGAAACGGAGCGCGTCGCCGACGGGCTGCAAGTGCGGCGGAAGATCGTCGGGGATCGAGAATGGCTTGAGCCGCTGGTATCGATGCCGGTACTCGAAGAGTTCTTCGTCAGTGATGCCGAAGAGCGCACCATGCAGCGTCGCGTACACCGACAGCTCGTCCTCCGGCCACTCCACCGCCGCCAGCGCCGTGCGCATCGTCTCGACTTCTTCGCGTCCATGAAACGACTTGCCGCCGACCAGAAGTTGTGCAATTCCGCGCGCTTCGAGCGCATGCACGTAGCTTCGCGTGACGTCGATGCGCTTCCCGTCGAACGTCGCGGTCTCGAAGCGGCGGAAGAGGATGCAGATGTCGCGCGGCTCGACCGGACGCGGATCGCGGCTCTCGCGCGACGTGACTTTCCATCCACTCTTCTGCAGGAGCCACTCGATCCACGCGGCGACGGCGTCGGGAAGCGACTCTTCGATCGCGTCGGTGGTGATGCCGAAGCGCGTCGTGCCGTACGGCTTCGGCACCGGAAGCACGACCAGCGACGGTTGATCGGACAGCGCACTCCGATGTTGCTCGAGTGCGACGTACTCCGCTTGCTGCGACTCGGGATCTCCGTTCATCACCTCTTCGAACGCCGCGTTCGTGAACCGCTGAATGTCGGGAACGGAACGGAAACTCGTCCGCAACGGAAGGATGAGCGCGCCCGACTCGCGCAGCCGCTCTTTGACGCCGGCGTACATGCCGAGGTCGGCGCGGCGGAAGCGGTAGATGGACTGCTTCGGATCGCCGACGAGAAACAACTTCCCCGCTTTCGGCCGCACCGCACGCCAATCGGAGATTGACGCATCGTCGCTGGTGAGGAGCATGAGGATCTCCACCTGGATCGGATCGGTGTCCTGAAACTCGTCGACGAAAATGTGCGTGATGCGCTGCTGGAAGTGAGCGCGCACATCGGCATTCGTACGTAAGAGATCGCGCACGCGGATCAGCAGGTCGACGAAGTCGAGCGCGCCGAGGCGGCGCTTCTGCTCTTCGTAGTCGTCGATGATGCCGCGCAGCTCGATGTGGAGGAGTGCGGAAAGATCGGCATTCGCCCGCGTCTGAAACGCGCGCAGCATGGGAAGGAATGCGTCGTACGCCGCCCGCACGTCGGATCGTTTCGTATTCGGGCCGAATCGTCCTTTGCTCGCCCCGCGCGCGCGCGTGAACGGCGGACGGAGAAGGTTGATGAGCTGCGCCTCCAGCTCGTCATTGTTCTCGTCAGGGTCCAGCGGGCCGAGGCTGGCCAAGCGATGGATCTCGTCGGACAGACGGAGCGCGGCCTGCGTATCGCGGAAGAGATTCTCGTTTGCGCGGTTGTCGCAATCGCGCAGGAGATCGGCGAACGCATGCAGCGCGTTGACGATTTCGGCGATCGTGGTCGATCGATCCAGCGCCTCGCGCCGCCACGGTGTCGTGAAGTCGCGCCATTGTGCGAGTCCCAGCACTGCGCGGCGCACCGTTTCGATCGGATCGCCGTCGTCGCGGCGCGGCATGCGTCTCAGAAGCCGCCGCAATCCCTCGGGCGGATCGCCGAGCTGCTTCTGAATCCAGAAATCGACACAGGCGCGAAGCAGGCGATCGGCCTGCGGCTCGGCCAGAACGCGGAACGCCGGATCGACGCCTGCCTCGACCGGCCGCTCGCGAAGCAGATCGGCGCAGAACGTATGGATCGTGCTTACGCGCGCCTCTTCAAGTTCGAGGAGCGCCTGTTCGATGTACGGAAGTTCCGTGCTCGAAGCAGTCGCGCGCGCTTTTTCCAGCTCCGTGCGCAAGCGAAGCTTCAACTCGCCCGCCGCTTTCTCCGTGAACGTCAACGCCGCGATGCCGGGAACGCGCGCGACGCCGCGTACGATCGTCTGGATGATCCGGCCGATCAGCTCCGTGGTCTTGCCCGTGCCCGCGGCCGCCTCGACGAGCACATTGCGATCGAGTGCGTTGCGGATCTGGTCCCGCTCGCGGCTGTCGGAGAGCGGCGTCATTTCTCGTCCCTCAACCGTTCGAGCGCGTCGATGCGATCGGGATTCTTGCGCCGCGCACGTTCCGGCTCGTACGGACCGCACACTGCGATGAAGTCGCAGTAGTCGCACGCGTTCCATCGGCGCGCGTTCGACTTCAGGCGCGGCGCCGGTGGCAGAAAACCGCCCGTCACTGCATCGTCGATGTCCGCAAGAATGGCTCGGATCACTTCGCGGCTGCGCTCACTGATGTCGACATCGTTCTTCGTGAATCCACCCTTCGAAGTCGAGAAGAAGAGCCGCGACACGGCGACGGTTCCACCCAGCAGCGCTTCGACCGCCATTGCGTACAACAGCGGCTGCAGCGTCTCTCCGCCGCCGATTACCAGATCGTTCTTCGTCCGGTTCGATCCGGTCTTGTAGTCGGTGACGCGATAGTCGCCGAAGACGGCGCGGCGCTCGATGAGGTCGACCGATCCGCGCAGAAGAAACTGCCCCGAGAGCCGGACGGGATCGTGCGCGCTGTCGGGATCGTATTCATCACGCGGCGACAAGCCGAACGCGTACTCGCAGCGCTCTGCGATCCAACGCTCGGGCTCCGAGGCGATGTCGCGAAGCCAGAGGCGGAGGTCGGTGCGGATCATCGCCACTTCGTCGCGGAACACACGCGGGATCGCCGGCGCGAGATCTTCGTTCCATCGTTCGGAAATCTCGTCGACGATCTGATGCAGCACGACCTCCGCATCGGCGATCCGATCCGCAGTCAGCGGCAGCATTCCGTCGATGCGCAATCGCCGCAGCGTCGACGCGTGCATCTCGTGAATCATCAATCCGCGCGTGAGCGGATCGAGCCGCACGGGCGGCTGCGGCACTTCGCGCGGCTGGAGGCGCTGGATGGCGCTGAGAAAAAACTGATGCGGACATGCGGCGTAGCGCTGCAATGCCGACGGCGAGTATGGCCGCACCTTCAGCGAATTCTGATCGAGCGCGTCGGCGATTCCCGGAGCCTTGCGCGTGATGCCGTCGTAATGGTTCCAGGCCTTGTTCTCCCAACGCGAATAGCGCGCGCGCAACGACTGACGGAGATACGCATTCAGCTCGAGCAGATACCGCGCGCGGCCCGCCTGCTCCTTCGGATCGCGGATCTCGATTCGCGGCCGGAGGATGGCCAGGTCGTGCTCGAGATCATCGATCGCGGACGTGGCCATCTCCGGCGCGGGCCACGCCAGACGCGCGCCGACGGCGCGGTTCGCCATCCGCTCGAGCTCTTCGTGATCAGGAATCCGCCCGGTGACGGCGCGGATGATGTCGAGCGCGTAGAACGACGCGACGCGCGAGCGCCCTTCGCCGGCATCGATGCGCGGATACGACGCGTACAACGCGCGATTCGCCGCACCGGTCGCGAGCTGCAATCGCAGACGCTCTCCGGCCGCGCGATCGCCGAGAACTTGCAGTTCCTCCGATATCGCGCGGCGCGCGTCGTCGAGGAGCAGCGGATCTTCGCGGACCTTCTGCGGAAAGCCGCGCTCGACGAGCCCGGGAATGAAGACGACGTCGAAGGAACGCCCGGCCGCGTCGTCGATCGGCGCGACGAGCACCCGCCCGTAGCGCCGCTTCGGCGGGCGCAACTCGATCGAGCTGAGTCGCTCCGCGAGCGTGATGCGGATCTCGTCGATGTGAACCGGCGTGATCTCCGCCATCGGCTCGAGCTCGGTCAGCACTTCGAGCACGCGGTCGGGCCGCCGCAGCGTTGCGCCTGCAAGCGCGCGCAACGCGTCGATCCAATCGCGCCACGATGTGCAGTGCTGGAGCGCGTCGAGCTGCTCGATGATCGGCAACGCGAAGTCGCGGAGGTGCCCGAGGCGCGTGAGTTGACGCTCGATGACGACGATACGCCCCGACTCCGGTTCGTCGCCGGCGATTTCGTCTCGCCGCCGGCGCAGCTCTTCTTCGAGTCCGCGAATACGTCGCTGCCAGCGCTCTCTTCCGCCGACGACGGCGGCTTCGACGAGCAGCTCTTCCCATCGATACGGCTGCCGGAGGTTGCCATCGTACGACGCGTCGTCGTCGGCAACGACCGGCGCTCCCGGCGTCGGCTCCTCGATCTCGAGTTGCGCTTCGTCGAGCAGACTCTCCTCTTCCGGCGCGCGCCACGTGTCGTCATCGGCGATGTCCGGCACTTGCCCCAGCGACAAATACTCTCCAAACCTCTTCGCGCTCAGCCCCTCGGCGGCACACGCCAAAAGCGCGAGCAGCGCGCGTCCGGCAGGATCGGGCCGGCGGCAACCGCGCGCAAAGTACGCGGGAATGTTCGCGCGCGCGAACGCCGCTTCGAGATGCGCCTGATATTTCGCCGGCGTGCGGAGGAAGACGGCCATCTCGTCGAACGGCGTTCCGGCGCGCGCGTGCTCGACGATCGCGCGCGCGATCTCGACGGCTTCCCTCCCCTCACCCGGCGCGGAGAAGAAAACGACCGAGTCGTCGAACTCGGCGTGCGCGAGAGGTTCCTGTGCGAAGAGATGCGCGCGAAGACGCTCCAAGCTCGATGCCGGCGGATGTTGTTTTGGATGAACGATGGTCGCGCCGGGAAAGAGCTTGCGGCTGTCGTCATCGGCAGCATGCATCGTGGCGAAAACGTCGGACGACGTTTCGGCGAGCGCGCGAACGAAATCGCGATGCGCCTTCGATTCGGCGCGGAGGTCGAGCAGCAGCAGCGGCGATCGAGCGATCGCTGGCGGCTCGCGGCGGAGAACGTCGGTCGCGATCGCAAGGCGGATCGATAGATCGCTGAAATGGCTCGCGCCGATCTCGTCGCCAAACGCTCCCATCAGGTTGCGCAGCTCGTCCGTGACTTCGGCGGGATCCACTCCGGCAAGCCGTAACTCGTTGATCGTCGATACGAGCGACGGCGCAAATCCGGGATAGCCCGTGACCGGCGCGAAGTACGCGAGCGCTCGCGCCGTCGCCAGTTTGTGGGTGACATGCGCCGCCGTCGCCTGCGCCGCAAGTGGCGTGATCGGCGTGAGATTGCGCGTGGCGAGCTCACCGACCGCGATCCGAAACGCAAGCTGCGTAAGTGAAAAGCGATGAAACCCAAACGTCGCCGGCCGTTGCACCGCGATCGAGCGGACAAGATCATCCGCCGCCCCGCGGTTCCCCGAAACAACGACGACTTCAGTCGCCGGCGGATGACTGAGAAGAAACGCGCGCGCAGCATCCAGCCGTTGCGCAGCAGACGACGCGACGAAGACGCGGGTCATGGGAGACGATGATTTTACTTGGGACGGGGGGCACGAATCCTATGAATCGCAAACAGACAGAAAGCGCGAGACGCCCGATGGCGGCTCTCTCGAGGCCTCGTCGCCCGATCGGGCCGATACATCCCAGCATTGACTCGGTACGCAATCAAAACTCCGGCGCTCCGCAGAATGGATGGCACGACCTTCGATGCTGCCCCATCCAACCATTCTTACGGAGCCCCGGACGCCCGGCAAACTGGAATTGAAATTCGGGCGATAACTTTCGTTTAGTGGCCATGCACCTCGATCTGTTTCGCCAGCAGAGTGCTGTCGGCAGCGACCGTGCCGGAGCACGAGACGCCGTCGCCAGTGCGGATGTCGCTGACCGCAATCGTCTTTCCCTGTTTGCGAATGATGGTGGAGGAATCGGTCTTCACCGTGACGTCGCCATGCTCTGTGTGCACGGTCAGTTGCGAGCCGCTGATCGCGCTCACCGTTCCCGACAGCGATGCGGATTCTGCTTTCGCAACCTCGACGTGGATCGTCAGCGCGGTGTTGACCGTGCCCTGCGCAATGGCCGCCGCTTCGACGCGATCGCCAACTCTGAGATCGGCGGCGGTGATCGCGGTGTCTCCCTTGCGGATGATCGTGTTGACCGTCAGCATCAGGATGACGTCGGCACCATTCGCCTCGTGCACCGTGATCGACGATGTAGACGCCGCCGTGATCGTTCCCTCGACTTCGAGCGGATGCTGGTCGTCCCCGCCCTGCACCACAACCTGGACGGCGGTGTTGAGGTTGTTTGCGGACGTCGCTTTGACGTGAACCCTATCGCCAGCCTTCAGATCGGCCGCGGCGATCGTCTTGTCGCCTCTGCGGATCACGGTGGTTGCGGTCAACGCGATGACGACGTCGGCGCCGTGTGAGTCATGAACGGTGATCGACGTCGCCGACGCAACCTTGATCGTTCCCTCGATCTCCTGCTCGTTGTTTTCTGGTTCGGCCGTCTGCACCACCACCTGCGTCGCCGTGTTGACGTTGTTCGCGGAGGTTGCTTTGACGTGGACCTGATCGCCAACTTTCAGATCGGCGGCGGCGATGGTCGCGTCGCCTTTGCGGATCACGGTGATCGTTGTCAGCGCCAGCACGACATCGGCGCCGTGCGAGTCGTGAACTGTGATCGACGTCGCGGACGCGGCGGTGATCGTCCCTTCGACCTGCAGTTCCGGCTCCGACTTCGAGGGAGGAGCCGCGCGCCGGCGGCTGGAGGGAGCATTGTTCGCCGGCGCCGGAGTAAGAGACGAAGCCTGCGCAGTGCCCGAGGTGATGGTTGCGTTGCCGTTCGCACTGCCTGCCTTCACGTCGTCCCCGAACAGCAAGCCGGCGAGCATCACCTGCATCAGCAGGAACATCACCAGCAGAAAACCGCGTCGTCTCATCGACTCCTCCAAAATGAAAAAGGGGCCTACGCCCCTGAAACAAAAAAGAGGGCTACGCCCCCTTTTTAGAACTGCATGTCGTTGGCGGGATTATACGCAGCGGCCGCGGCTGGTTTGTGACGCAGGACACACTTTCGGGAGAACCGTGATCAGAGAGCGGAGAACAAGGAAGAATCACTCGTCACGCGACATAGAACGTCCTCTGATTCTCGAGGATGTGGCGCCTGCGGATGTAATTCGGGCTCCGCTCGACGGCGATCTTTTCCACAAGATCGACCTCTCGTCCGACGATTTCCTGGAGCTCTCCCTCCATCTTGACGAGAGCAAAGAGAGTCCAGCGCGCCCCCTCGTCGAAGGTAACGAGGAAGTCCACATCGCTATCGTCACGAAACTCGTCCGGGCGCAACACCGAACCGAACAGGCTGAGCTCCATGATCCGCCACTTGCGGCAGTAGGTCTCAATCGCGACGCGGTCGAGATCGAGTGCGATGGACTCAACTCTCATAGCAGTTCCGATTATCGCTGAATCGACGGCCACTTGATCAGTTTACGGCGGCCTCGGTCGATTCAAAGGCTCTCCCTGCTAAAGGCATCTGGCACGGCCCTCGCTCTTGAGATCGCCAAATGTCCGATCCTCGCCCGCATGGGCGCGAACGGCGGTCGTTTCCGCGCCCGCCCCTTTGGCTGAATCTCCTCCTGCTCGTCATCGCTGCGGCAACATTTGTGTACGCCAAACATCAACGCGACGTGCTCGACGACAAGACCGCGATCCTCTTCCAGCGCAATGAAAACTCCCCCGCCGAATTGAACCGGATGCGCGACGAGCTCTCGCAGATGGACCTCACGCAAGCGCAGCTCAAGCACGAGATCGACGGGCGCATGCAGTATCTGCAGAGCCTGCAGAGTGAAGAGTTCTACATCTCGATCGATACGCAGAAAAAGAAACTGCAATTCCGCCTCGGGCCGGCCGTCGTGCGCGAGTCTGACGTACAGATCGGCGGGGCTAAGACGATCAAATCACCGACTGGAAAAACATGGACGTTCCTTCCACTAAAGGGGGGCTTCAGCGTCACGGGGAAAGAAGACGGCTCGCCCTGGGCGGTCCCGGAATGGGTCTACGCGATGCGCGGCGAGCGTGCACCGGCCGAGCGACCGGCCGTTCCCAACGGGCTGGGACGCTACGTGATTTTTCTTCCCAATGGTTACGTCATCCACTCACCGCCGCCGCCTGACAGTCCGCTGCAGGGCCCGAAGCCGGGATCGTTCATGGTCCCGGAAGCCGACCTTGCCGCGATCTGGCCGCGCATCACGAATCAGACGAGGGTCTACATCTTCTAATGAAACGCTGGATTGGTTTTCTCGGCTCCTGGGCTCTTCTCGTGCTGGCATTCGGACTGGCGGCATTCGCGATCGCCGGCGAAACGATCAACATGCGCGACAGCCGGCGGCTCGACCGCGTAGCCGAGATCGACCGCATGATCACGGCAAGCGCCGGCAACAAAGTGGGACAACTCCGCGAAAGTGCGAATCAGAAAACTGCGGGCGTGAACGCGCTGCAGTCGAAACTGCAGGACGTCGCCAAACAGACCGACGATGTTCCTGACACCGGGCAGACCATCCTTGTCTCGACCGCGGAGAACAAGCTCTACGTACGCCGCAACGGCCAGACGATTTTCGAAGCGGTCTGCTCGACGGGCAAAGGAACGACGCTGGCAGTCGACGGACGAACGATTCTCTTCGACACGCCGATCGGAAAGCTGCACATCATCTCGAAGGATGAGAATCCGCAATGGGTTCCTCCCGACTGGCACTATGTCGAGCAGGCGCACAAGAACGGGATGCGCGTCGTTCATCTCAATCCCGGCCAGAGCATCGACTCCCGCACCGGACAACCGGTGTCGAACAAACCCGACCAAGGCGTGTGGTCGTGGCTCACCGGCGGCAACAACAACGCCAGCAATCCGGTGCTCAAGGTGAAAGGCAACACGGTCGTCGAAGTCAGCAACGGCGTCGAGCGCGAGCTCGAGCCAGGCAAAACGATCGTTGCTGGCGACGCGGTCATCGTCCCTCCCGTCGACACGAAGCAGCGCCACTACGACAAAGTCCTCGGCAAGTATCGTCTGGAGATGGGCAACGGCTACGGCATCCACGGCACCGACGAGCCGGACAAACTCGGCCAGTCGGTCTCGCACGGCTGCGTGCGCGTCGGCGACGCCGACATCGAGAAGCTCTACCAGATCGCAAACGTACACGATACCGTGATCATTTATTGAGGTCGTCGGTTTTCGGGAGTCGGGAGTCGGAGAACAGCGCCGTCGCTCCGACCCCCGGCTCCCGCGGCAACGCCATACAATCCCCTTCATGCACCCCTGGCGCGAGCGGCTTGCTCGCTGGTTCACGCCGTTGGCGCGGCGGATTCCGCTGTCTCCCAACGCCATCACGTACATCGCGTTCGTTCTGAACCTGATCGGCGCGGCGTGTCTGGCGTACGGCGACGAGCATCCGCCGCTTTTCCTGATCGCGATCGTTTTCATCGCCGTCAGCGGATTTGCCGATGCCATGGACGGGATCGTTGCCCGCGTGCAGAACAAGACGTCGCGATTCGGCGACTTTCTCGATCACTGCGCCGACCGCGCCGGCGACACGCTGCTCGCGGCATGCTGGCTCTACGGCAACCACGTTCGCCAGCCGCTTGCGATGGCCGGCATCATCATGACGATGCTCAACGGCTACATCGGCACGCAGATCGAGGCGACGTACGGCGAGCGGAGCTACGAGTCCATCGGCCGCGGTGAGTTCGTCCTCGGCATCATCATTCTCCCGATCGTTTCGTACACGCTCTTCACCAGCGGATGGCAGTCGTTGCGTTTCGCATCGCTGACCGTCGCGGAATGGCTGGCCGTCGTCGTGCTGCTCTTTGCGCTCTACGGAGTCGTGCAGCGATTCCGCGTCGCCGTCCGGCTGGAGCGTTCGTGATCGAACGGAATCCGATCACCGGAGAGCCGGTGATTCTCGCGCCGCAGCGCGACGAGCGGCCGAATGTGTACGAAGGCGCTCCCTGTCCGTTCTGTCCCGGCGCGGAGAGCGAAACGCCGCCGGAGATTGCGCGCGACGGCGATCCGTGGCGGATCCGTGTTTTTCCCAATCGCTATCCGCCGACGGAGCACGCCGAGGTGGTCGTGGAGAGTGGGTCACACGAGGAGACGTTCGATGCGCTCGCTCCCGATCACGCGCAGCGTGTTGTCGAGATGTATTTCGAGCGTTACCGCGCGCTGGCCGCGGCGTCAGACTATGTCTGCATTTTCAAGAATCACGGACGGATGGCCGGCGCATCGATTCCGCATCTGCACTCGCAGATTGTGGGAGTGCCGTTCATCCCGCCGCGCATCGCGCGCGAGAGCGAGGCCTTCGCCCACGCGGCGACGTGCCCGCTGTGCGACCTGGCGGAACACACGCTGATCGGCGAGTCGAAGCACTATCGATGGATTGCGCCGCGCGGCGCACGCTTCGCGTATCAGCGATGGATCGTACCGAAAGCGCACGAGAACGAGCTCATGGAACCGCGCGAGCTCGCGGCATTGCTTCAGTCTTCCGTTCGCGCGATCAAGAGCGTCAGCGATTCGTTCAACTGGGCCTTCATCAACTTCCCCGGCGCGCAACGCGCTCATTGGTATCTGGAGATCATTCCTCGGACCGCGATGATCGCGGGCTTCGAGCTCGGCACGGGCACTTTCGTAAACAGTTCCTCATCTGTCGCCCGCTGAAGCGGGCTCGGGAAAAATTGGGGGGCTTCGGAAACCCCCGGCTGAAGCCGGGGGCTAAGATCTCGGATCGTCAATTTGGAGGCCGACAACTGACAACGCGCGCAGCGCAACTAACCGGCAACGCGCGCAGCGCAACTATCGTCCGCCGAAGTAGCCGTCCAGATGTTCGTGCGCCTGGCGGACGCCGTCGCTTTGCGTCTTCAGCTCGGAAAACGCACCGCGGTAGATGGCGCCGACTCGCGTCACATTCCGCTCGCGCAGTGCGTAGAGCACTTCGCGCAGCGCTTCCGCCTCGGCAGGAGCGAGATCGGTGCGGGCGATCTCGCGCTCGAGCAGCGACTGCGCGATGCGCAGATGATCGCCATTCTCGTCGCGGGATGCCGCGGGCGTCGGTGTCGTCCCGGGCTGCGAGGCTGGCGAAATCCAACCTGCCGGAACGCGTCCTTCAATCGTCGACGGCGTCGACAGGTCGACCGAGCCAGGCAGCTCCTTCAATTGCGGGCTGAACTTGCCCATCATGAAGAAGAGCTCCTTCTCGTTGGCGAAGTTGCCGACGAGGCGCGCGTTCTTCGCCATGTCCAGGTGCTCAGATTCCTGCAGCATGATGAAGGCGCGGGCGCGCTCTTCGAGTGTGATGCGTTTGGCGTGAACCTTCCACGCGGTGAGCGTGCCCTGGATGAAGCACGCCTGCCCGGCGCGGATACTCACCGCTTCGACCGTCACGTTCTCTTCGATGCGGATCGATCCGTTGGTCGACTCGATCTCCGAGTAGGTGCCGGAGTTCTGGATGACGAGGTTGCCCGGGGTCTTGATCGAGAGTTGTCCCGTCTGATTGACACGGATCTCCGTGCCACGGGGGATGATCATCGTGGGAAAGTTCGCCTGGTCGGCGGCGTTGCTGCTCATCTCACACCCTCCTGCGCCCGAGAAACGCCGTGGGAAGCGGATCGAAGTCCTTGTAATCCTTGCTCGTACGAGCCTTCATCAAAAGAGCTGCCTCATTAGGCCACTGATAGTTGAGGATGTAAATGCGCGGATCGATCGGGACGTACGCACCCGGCTGTTCGAAGTCGCTCCGGACCTCGTAGTGCAGGTGCGAATTCGTGCTCCAGCCGGTCGATCCGACTGTGGCCACGATCTCTCCCTGTTTGATCTGCTGGCCCGCACGGACTTTCACCGTGTCGCAGTGTCCGTAGATCGTGATGAAACGGTCGGAGTGATTGATGACGACGACGTTGCCGAAGCGCCACCAGGAGACGTTGTCGCGCAACGGATAGCGTCCGGCGAAACTCACCACACCATCTGCGGTCGCGTAAACGGGAGTGCCGGTCGGGGCGGAGAGGTCCAGGCCCTTGTGCATGTCGGCGGCGCGCGTGAAGGGAGAGATGCGCATGCCGAACGGCGACGTCAGCACGAACTGATCAGCGGGAACCGGAAGAATCGACGGCGTGTGCCGGACCAGATCGGCATTCGCGGTCTCGTAGCGCGACAGTTGCTCGAGTTGATCCTGCAGGCGGCGCATCGCCGTGCGCAGCGCGGTCTCGCGATGCATCGCGTCATCGATGTGGAGATCGTTTGGATCGGACTTCCGGTGGAACGGCAGGGAGAAACCGCCGGCGCCGAGGGAACGATCGAGGCCGTAGATGGTGATGAGTTTCTCGACCCGGATGCGCTGCTCTTCGAGGCTCTTCTCGACGGACGTCATCTGCACGACGTTTTCCTGCAAACGCTCGCGCTGGATGTCGCGCTCGTCCCGCATCGACTTGAGGTAGTTGTCTTTGTAGACGCGCCGGATGACGGTCGGTGCGGCAGCCATGGATCCGAGGAGTCCGAGGAGGACGACGGATAGGACGATGAGCGCAGCGACAACGCGGCGCTTGTCGAAGAAGATATAGCGCACGCGACGCCGGATGTCGCTCGGAACGATCTGGATCTCGATCATGGCGCAACCCGCTGGACAGCGCGGGGTCGGTCAATATAACACAGGGTGTGTCGCGGAGGTTGGGCAGTGCGAGGGGTGGGGCGTGGGATGAGGCCCGACACTCCCGTCGAGCGGTTTATCGATCAATCCGGCGGTTGTATTCCTTTGCACTCTCCCACATCACTCACGCTTCCCACTCCCCACTCCCCCACACCCCACACCCTTTTCCGTGTTACCTTCCCCCGGCCCGATGGAAGGTTCTCCCGACCGCAAGAGCAGCGGACGCTATCTCGTCATCCTCTCGCTCAGCGCGCTCGGTGTCGTCTATGGCGACATCGGCACGAGCCCGCTCTACGCGCTGCGCGAATGCTTCCATCTCAAGCATGGCGTTGCGGCCACGCCCGACAACATCATGGGCATCCTCTCGCTGATCTGCTGGTCGCTGATCATCGTCATCTCGCTCAAGTACCTCGTCTTCGTCATGCGCGCCGACAACCGCGGGGAAGGCGGCATCCTGGCGCTGATGTCGCTCGCTCGCACGCGCGAGTCGCAATCGACCCGCCGGGCAATCCTCATCGCCCTCGGCCTCTTCGGATCCGCACTCCTGTACGGCGACGGCATGATCACGCCGGCGATCTCTGTGCTCAGCGCGATCGAAGGCCTCGAAGTCGCGACGCCGGTGTTCGGCCCCTACGTCGAGATCATCACGGTCGTCGTGCTCATCATCCTGTTCGTGGTCCAGCGTGCCGGCACGGCGAAGGTCGGCGCGATGTTCGGACCGGTGATGATGCTCTGGTTCGCCGTTATCTCGATCCTCGGTATTCGCTGGATCATCGTCGAGCCACGCGTCTTGTTCGCGATCCTTCCCTCGCACGCGATCCACTTCTTCCTCGTCAATCGCATTCATGGCTTTCTCGTGCTCGGCGCCGTCTTTCTCGCGGTCACGGGCGGTGAGGCGCTTTACGCCGACATGGGGCACTTCGGCGCGAAGCCGATCCGGCTGGCGTGGTTCGCGATCGTCTTTCCTTCGCTTCTCCTGAACTACTTCGGACAGGGCGCGCTCCTGCTGCACGACAAGACCGCCATTCCGAATCCGTTTTTCCACATGGCCCCGAACTGGGCGAAGTACCCGCTGGTGATTCTGGCCACGGTGGCGGCGGTCATCGCCTCGCAGGCCGTTATCTCCGGCGCGTTCTCGCTGACGCGGCAGGCGGTGCAGCTCGGATACGTGCCGCGCATCCAGATCCGCCACACCTCGGAGCGCGAGATCGGCCAGATCTACATTCCCTCGGTGAACTGGTTGCTGATGGTGGCCGCGATCGGCCTCGTGTTGGCGTTCAAGGAATCCACCGCGCTCGCCGCGGCATACGGCGTGGCAGTCACCGCGACGATGGGCATCACGACCGCGCTCCTCGCCATCGTCGAGCGCGAGCGGTGGCACTGGTCGCTCATCGCGGTGCTCAGCCTGACGATTCCGATCATCATCATCGACATGGCCTTCTTCGGCGCGAACATCATCAAGGTTGAAGAGGGGGGCTGGTTCCCGCTGGCGATCGGCGCCATCATCTTCACCGCGATGACGACGTGGGCGCGCGGTCGTCAGATTCTGGCCGAGCGGCTCAAAGAAACGACGCTGTCGACGGACGATCTGCTGCGCGACCTGCGCGGCGGCCGCATCCCGCGCGTTCCCGGCACGGCCATCTTCCTTTCACGCCAGGCCGACGGTGTTCCGACCACGCTTCTGCACAATCTCAAACACAACAAAGTCGTTCATCAGCGCGTCATTCTGCTCAGCGTGAGCGTGGAGGAATCGCCGCGTCTGCAGGATCAGGAACGATTCGAATACAAGGAGCTCGGCGAGGGCGTCTTCCGGCTCGTGTTGCGATTCGGGTTCATGGAAGATCCCGATCTGCCTGTTTACCTCGGCCGTCTCGCCCCGCAGATCGGATCCTTCAACCCAATGACGACCAGCTACTTCCTCGGCCGCGAGACGCTCGTCGCCACGAAGCGCCCCGGCATGGCCATCTGGCGTGAGCGCCTCTTCGGCTGGATGATGCGCAACTCCTCGAGCGCCGCCCAGTACTTCTCGCTGCCGACGAACCAGATCATCGAGTTAGGCGCGCAGATTGAAATGTAGTCGCGCGGTGCCTTCCGCACGATGACCAAACCCTGGATCGAGAAACTCGCGCGTTTCGGCTATACAGCGAAAGGCGTGCTTTACGTGACTGCCGGATTTCTCACGGCGGCGGCAGGTCTTCATCGCGGTGGCACGACCGCCGATCGGCGCGATGCCATTCAGTTCATCGCCCATCAACCGTTCGGACGAGCAATGCTGCTGGTGATCGCCGCCGGTCTGGTGGGATACGCGGTCTGGCGCGTGGTCAGCGCGATCACCGACGCCGAGAATCACGGCCGCGACACAAAGGGGATGATCATTCGCGCCGCCAGCATCGTGCGCGGGCTTTTCTACGGCGCACTTTCCTACACCATTATCCGTATGCTTCTTCATCAGGGTGGAAGTGGAGAAGGCAGCGACGCCACGAGCCGCCATTGGACGGCGCGCGCACTCGATCATCCGTATGGCTACGCCGCGGTGATCGTGGCCGGGCTCTCGATCATCATCTATGGTGCTGTGCAGTGCTACCGCGCCTTCGGAGCGAAACTGGCCAAGCAGCTCAATCTCGCACGCGTCTCTGCGAAGAACCGTGCGGCCATCCTCGCGATCTCGCGCTTCGGTGTGGTCGCGCGCGGCATCGTCTTCGGCGTGATCGGATACTCACTCATCCGAGCGGCCCTTCATCGCCATTCTGCCGAAGCGAAAGGAGTGTCGGGAGCGCTCCGGCAACTGTGGGCTCTCCCGATGGGTAGTTGGATCCTCACCGCTGCCGGTCTCGGATTTGCCGCGTACGGCGCGTACGCATTAATCAACGCGCGCTACCGGCGCATCGGATCGCGGTAGCGCGGAAGCTGTTGCAGCCGAGTCCGGCGGCTCAGGAACAGCTGTCATCCTGAGCCGGCGAAACCCCGGAGGGATGGAGCACGGTCGAAGGACCCCCGATTGATCACAGGGAGGGCGAAACTTTCAAGCGCGAAATCGCAGGGGTTCTGGCGAAATCGTAGGGGATCCTTCGACCGTCCTCAGCCCCTCCGGGACATCGGCGGCTCAGGATGACAGTTAACTTCTTTCGATCCTGCGCCACCGCGAAACCACGGAACCGCGCCACCTCGCCACCGCAATCACGGCTGTATCCATCCCGCAAAGTGCGTCGTTCCGCCGTCGATCTTGATCATCGCAACGGGCTTGATCGGATCGCGATCCGGTCCCATCGTGATCACGCCGGAGACGCCCTGATACTCCTTCGTTGCGGCGATCTGATCGCGGATCGCTTTGCGGTCGAGCGAACCTGCGCGCTTGATCGCGTTCGTCAGCGTGTAGAGCGCGTCGTAACCCAGCGCAGAATTCGCGTCGGGATTCTTGCCCGATCGCTTGAGGATCTCCGCTACGAACTTCTGCACCGCCGGACGCGGCTCGCCGACGAAATAGTGATCGGAGAAGTAACAGCCATCGACCGATTTGCCGCCGATCTGAATCACGGTCGGAGAATCCCAGCCGTCGCCGCCGACCATGGGAACCGTGATGCCGAGGTCGCGGGCTTGGATAGCGATCTGCCCGACCTCTGTGTAGAAGCCGGGGACGAAAAGCACCTGCGGATTGGTGGATTTGATCGCCGTGAGTTGCGGACGGAAATCGCTGTCGCCGCCGCTGTAGCTCTGCTCGGCCACGATCTCCCCGCCCAGACTCTCGAACTCTTTGCGGATCACTTCCGCGAGACCGACGGAGTAGTCGTTCTTGTTGTCGCGCAGGATCGCGGCCGTGGTCGCGTGCAGATTCGCGCGCACGAACATCGCCAGCGCCTTCCCCTGGTACGGATCGGTGAAACAGACGCGGAAGATGTAGTCGCCCTTCTTCGTCACGCTCGGATTTGTCGACGATGGCGAGATCATCGGTACCTTCGAAGACTGGCAGATCGGTGCCGCCGCCAGCGACTGATTCGACGAGTTCTCGCCGATGATGGCAAGGACGTTGTCGTGGGTGATGAGCTTCGTCACGACGGACGCTGCTTCCTCCGCCTTTCCTTGATCGTCTTCGATGACGAGGCGGATCTTCGTGCCGAGCACACCGCCGGAGTTGTTGATCTCCTCCGCAGCCAGCTTGATGCCTTGCACCGTGGCTTGGCCGAAGGCAGCCTCCGAGCCGCTCGTGGCCGCATAGACGCCCACTGGAATATCGTTCGTTGCGGCGTCCGTTTGTCGTTCGGCTCCGGGACGGCAACCAAATCCGAGAACCGCGGCCACGCAGAGAGAAATCGAAATCATCCGGCTCATAGGGCCGGGAGTTTATCAGCGAAAGGATTCACCACTTCATGCAGGCTAACGACATTCGCAGAGGGATCGTCATTCTGTTCAACGGCGATCTCTGCAGGGTGATGGAGTTCAATCACCACACGCCCGGAAACCTCCGCGCCATGGTGCAGGCAAAGTTGCGCAACATGCGCACCGGCAACCAGTTCGAGCACCGCTTCCGCTCGCAGGACGAGATCACGCAGGCGTACATCAACCAGCATGAGATGGAGTACATGTACTCCGACGGCCACGCCCATCACTTCATGAACACGGAGAACTTCGAGCAGGTCGAGATCTCCGGCGACGACCTCGGCGACTCCGCGGCCTGGCTCGATGCCGGCGTGAAGCTGCAGGTGCAGTTCTACGAAGACAAGCCGATCGGCGTCGAGCTGCCGAAGACGATCCGCGTGCGCATCGCCGAGACCGAGCCGCAGGTGAAGGGCGCGACAGCGTCCGCGTCGTACAAGCCCGCCAAACTCGAGAACGGCGTGACCGTGCTCGTGCCACCGTTCGTCAGCGAAGGCGAAGAGATCATCGTCGACCCGAGCGAGAACCGGTACCTGGAACGGGCGAAGAAGGAGTAGTTGCCTGTCATCCTGAGCCGCCGAAGGACGGTCGAAGGACCTCCTGCTTCGTTGCGATGTTCTTTCGTAACGCCTACGCTGCACAGAATTGAGGGGGGGTCCTTCGACCGCGCTTCGCCGGCTCAGGATGACAGTCATGCCCGCCGTCAACTTCCTTTGCCTTGAGTGCGAGCAACGCCTCGCGCGTGACGCCGGCGAGCCGTCGCGGCCGTGCGATTTCTGCGGCGTCGCGAATTCGATCGTTGCGCCGGCAGATGGTGCACTCATCGACCGTTGCGCCGCGTGCGGGCACGACGAGCTCTATTTTCAAAAGGACTTCAACCGCAAGACGGGAATCGCGCTCGTCGTCGTAGGCTCGATCTTCGTCCCCTGGACGTACGGCCTCTCACTCCTCGGCGTCACGATTCTCGACTACATCGTCTGGCGCATCGTGAAGGACGTCATCGTCTGCTACGAATGCCAGGCCGTGCATCGCGGATATCCGCCGAACCCGCGTCTCAAACCGTTCGACCTCGTGATCCACGATCGCCATGTGTACGGCGCGGCGCCACCGGGAGCGGAAGAAGGACACGGCGGCAATTGACAATGGTTAATTGACAATGGACAACGGAAAAGTCGCCTCGTTGTCAATTGTCCATTGTCAATTGTCCATTGCTCTCACACTGGCAAATGCGCGATCGCGCTCAGCCACGCGCCGAGTACTTCGCCGATGACGACCGCGACGACGTCGACGTACAGAATCCCCGTTGCGGCCATCGTCGAGCGGATCTTTACCGTTCCCCACACCATCGGATAGAGCAGTAGCGGTCCGATCAATCCCCATCCCGCGCGCATCCAGAAAAAGATCCCCTGCCGGATCGCGACTTCATACCAGACGCCGCCCGCAACGATCGCGATCGTGACGGCGACGATCTTCGCGCCGGTCGCCACAAGCGTGGCGATCGTAAGGCGTTTGAGCGGATCGATGGCCATGCCCCGCACGACCAGGTACCAGTGCCCGAGGAGCATGGCGAGACTGACGCTGCCGAGGAGGGCGACGCTGGAGAGTGCGCCGGCGATCGACCAGGCGATCGATGCCTGCGTCGCCTCGTGCCACGCTACGACAGGCAGCACGATGTACGCGACGCCAAGAAGTGCGGCGGGCGCGCGAAAGACGAGTCGCTTCGGGTAGCGCAGCGTGATGTAGACGATGATCGTCAGCGCGATCACCGGCAACGCGTGAATGCGAAACTTGCCGCCGTGTGCCGCGAAATCGGCGAGATACGCGCAAAGCGATAGCGCGCCGCTGGTGATGAGAATAAGACGATAAAACTTCACACCGGCGTTGCGCCGTCCGACGAGCGGAAGAAAGAGATAGAGCCCGGCAGCGAGGTCGATCAAAAAGAGAGCGAGCAGCATGGATCGCGGAGTGTACCGTTGCCGCGTTGACTCTTACTCCACGACGGCGCTCGCTCGGCGGAATCGGAATCCTTTCGCACGCAATGCCGGCGCGTCCTCGGTCAGCACTTTGATCGTCGACGGATACATGTGCCCGATGCCGATGGCGACGCCGTGCGCGGAGGCCGCTTTCGAAAGCTCGGCGAGTTGCCGGCGGATGGCCGCTTCGTCCTTTGCGTCATCGAGAAACACGCTTCGCGACGCGGTCTTCACACTCAATGCTCGCGCCACAGAGCCGGCCACGGAGCTGCCGGTCGTTCGCGAATCGATGAAGTACATCCCCTTCGGCAGCGCACCGAGGACGTCGGTCATCACGCGCCGGTCCGCGGTGGCCCGCGATCCCATGTGATTGTTGACGCCGCGCGCGAACGGAATCGCGTCGACGTTCGTACGCGTCGTGCGCGCGATCTCGGCGTCCGACATCGTCGTCAGCACCGCTCCCTCACCCGGTGAGATGCGCGGAAAACCCTCCGGCTCCATCGGCAGATGGCAGAGCAGCTCGAAGCCGCGTCCGTGCAGTGTGGCTGCGAAATCCGCCGACCGTTTGCCGTTCGGGAGGACGGCGAAATTTACGTTTGGATCGATCGTCATTGCCTCCGAGAGCGGCTGATGATCGAAGCCGACATCATCGAGGATGAGAACGATATCGCCACGATGCGGCACGCCGATCGTCGACGCGGCGATCACCGGCTCTTGATCTTTTTTCGGGACTTTGACTTCGGAGAGCGCGTTATTGAGGAAGCTCCAGAAGAAGAAGAGGAGGACGCCGCCCACCGGAATCAGCATCAGCAGCGCGACCGACTTGAACGAGCTCGCGCGCAGCGGCGGTTTCCGTTTCCCCTCCCGTCCCGACATACCAGTTGCAGATTGTCTCACACCCATGTTAGCCTTCCGCTTCCCACCCGAGACCGCCCTCCGCGCGGCTGGCTCTCCGTTTTTCCGCACCACACAAACGACTATGAAACGATTCATTCTTTGTGTGTCTCTCGTATTTTCAGCTCAGGCCGCAATCGCTGCGGTCCCCATGGCCCGTTTTGTCCGCGTGACCGACAGCCGCACGATCGTCGTCGACCACATCGGCGGCCGCGAGGAAGTCGTCCATCTGGCCAACGTGTCTGTCCCCTCCGAGGACGAGACCGCGGCGCGCGAGTTCATCCAACAGCAGCTCGCGGGAACGTTTGTCTACGTTGAGAATGGCAATGTCTATCGCTCCCCTGACGCGATGTTCATCAATCGCGAGCTTGCCTACGGCGCCTACGCCTCTTCATTGAAGATGCACTACCTCGGCGTCATCAACCCCGGACCGCACGCGCAGGCAGCCGTGCCGCGTGCAACGCCGGCGCGCGTTGTCGTTCCTGCTCCACCTCGCCGCGCGACACAGCATCATTCGCGGCGACGATAACGGGCTCGTCGTGGTTTATTCGATCGGCGTAGCAAAGGAAACACCCCCTCATCCGCCTTCGGCACCTTCTCCCCCCGCTGAAAAGCGCGGGGGGAGAAGGGCACCGATGGAAGAGATCGAGTGAATCAACAAACTACCGACTTCAGCCCGCGTTCTTGTCGCACCTTTGATCAATCTACGAACTCTCGAATCGAGCTCCTTCTCCCCCACGCTTTCGGGGGGGGAGAAGGTGGCGGTACAGACCTGATACATAGGTAACAGATCGGTCCGGGGACATAGGTAACAGTCGGGAACCGGTTCAGAGGCGTCGAGGAGAACGACGATGCCTTGGAAGGCGACGAGTGTGACCGATCAAAGAGCGAAGTTCATGCTCGACTACAACGAGCTGGTACGAACAGGACAGACGACGATGTCGCTGCTTTGTGCCGCGCACGGCGTAAGTCGAAAGACTGGGTACAAGATGGTTGCTCGATACCAGCAGAGTGGCTGGCCGGGACTGGCCGATCACTCGCGAGCGCCGCTCGGCGGCAAGCACTGGATCAGTTCGGAGACGATCAGCGCCGTGCTCGACGTCCGTCTCGATTATCCTCAGTGGGGCTCGAGGAAGATCGTGGCCTATTTGCGCGACATCGCGCCCGACCAGCAATGGCCGGCGGCCAGCGTGGTTCATGAATGGATCAAACAGGCCGGAATGGTGATCAATCACCCGGGCCCTCGACGGCGTTTCCCGCACCCCGGTCGTCCGGCGGCGGTGCCGATCGAACGTCCCAACCAGCAATGGAGCACCGACTTCAAGGGTCACTTCCGAACCAATGACCGGCGCTACTGCTATCCGCTGACCGTCGCGGACTCGTTCAGCCGCTACATCATCGGTTGTCAGGCACTGCGTGCGACCACTCTCGATCTAACCTGGCCTGTGTTCGAGAGGCTCTTTCGCGAGCACGGATTACCTGATGCCATTCTTTCCGACAACGGGACGCCGTTCTCGTCCAACTCGGTCAAGCGTCTCTCGAAGTTGTCGGTGCGTTGGATCCGCCTGGGCATTGAGCCGCGGCTCATCCAGCCCGGTAAGCCGCAGCAGAACGGGCGCCTTGAACGCATGCATCGAGATCTCAAGAAGGAAGCATGTGCCCAGCCTGCCGCCAACTGTCGCCGCCAGCAGGTTCAGTTCGACACCTTTGTTGATCGCTTCAACCACATCCGTCCGCATGAAGCTCTCGGCCAGACTCCACCTGTGCGCAGTTACGAGCGCTCTTCGCGCGAGTACCCCAAGCGACTCCCCGAGATCCAGTATCCATCCACCTGCGTTCTCCGACAAGTTCGGAGCAGCGGCGAGATCCGGTGGAAAGGCCAGTGGTTCTTTCTGAGCGAGTCACTCGTCGGCGAAGTCGTTGCGTTTGAGTCCATCGACGATGGCTGCTCCATTCTTCGCTTCGGCCCCCTGGAGTTGGGTTACCACTCGGAACGAGAACACCGGCTTTATCTTGATCGCCCCAGACCTTCGATGACGGCAACGGCGTCTACGACAACATCCGGCACAGCGTAGTTACCGCCATACCGCTATCCGGAGTGGAATACTTCCAAGTGCCACCCGAAAGCAGGCCATGGAAGCTGACGTCCTGTGGAAAGCCGCGATGAGGCCGCGCCTTCCCACAGGACTTGGAAAACGCCCCCCGGCCCACCACCCGCGTTTCCCACATCTCCCACAGCCTCTACCACTAGAAAGAGAGAGAGGGGATCGAGAATCAAACCCAACGGCCCCTCGGTCATGTGTTACCTATGTTCCCGGTCTAAACTGTTACCTATGTTCCAGGTTGCACAGCCGAAGGCGGATGAGGGGTTGTTCTCTTCCGCGAAAGCAGAAAGCGCCATCCGTCAACGAAGATCGAACAAGCGCCTGGTTTCCTTCGCTGACTCCTCCGTGTCCAACGGGACGAAATGGAGGAACCCTCATGAAACAGCGGCAAATGCGCAGCGCCCTCGACGGCGCCGTTCTCATTCTCTCGGCCGTGCTCTTCACGACTCTCGCTCTCGTCTCCTGCAAGAGCGAGCTGCAACCGGCGCTCGCGCCGCCGCCGCCGAAAACGTCGACGGCCGCACCCGCCAGCTATGACGCAGCGCAGCAGCCAGTCGCCGCGCCGGAGACGCAGTATTTCATCGCATCCGGAGGCACCGCGAGCCGGAAGGTTGCGGGAGGAGTCGTTGGGGGCGTGGTGGGCGGTGTGATCGGCGGCTCGATCAGCAACGCAAGCCACGCGATGATTGTGGCGGAAGAAAAGGATGAACAGTTCAATACCGAGGAGTATGGAAGGATTGACGAGAATCCGTTTCTCAGCGCCGCCGATAACCCCTTGTCGACCTTCTCCGTCGACGTCGACCGCGCCGCGTACAGCACCGTGAGACGCTTCCTCCACGACGGCCAACGGCCTCCGCGCGACGCCGTGCGCATCGAGGAGATGGTCAACTACTTTACCTATGACTATCCCGATCCGGCCGGCACACAGCCGTTCTCGGTGACGACCGAGGTGACGAGCTGTCCCTGGAACGAACAGCACCGCATGCTCCTCGTCGGACTGCAGGGACGGCGGATGAAGACCGCCGATCTCCCGCCGAACAATCTCGTCTTTCTGATCGACGTCTCGGGCTCCATGATGTCTTCAGACAAGCTGCCGCTCGTGAAGCAGGGGCTGGAGCTTCTCGTCAATCAGCTCCGTCCGAAGGACCGCGTCGCCATCGTCGTCTACGCCGGAAACGCAGGACTCGTGCTGCCGTCGACTCCCGGATCGAGCAAAGGAACGATCCTCTCTGCGATTCAGGCGCTGGAAGCGGGCGGCTCGACCGCGGGCGGCGCGGGAATCAAGCTCGCCTACGACGTGGCGCGCGCGAACTTCCTCGACTCCGGCAACAACCGCGTGATCCTCGCCACGGACGGCGATTTCAACGTCGGCGCGTCGAGCGACGGCGAATTGGAAAGGCTGATCGAATCCGAGCGCCGCGACCGCATCTTCCTCACCGTCCTGGGCTTCGGCACCGGCAACACGAAAGACTCGAAGATGGAGCTGCTGGCCGACAAAGGCAACGGCAACTACGCGTATGTCGACACGCTGGCTGAGGCGCGGAAGGTGCTCGTGCAGGAAATGGGAGCGGCGCTCTTTACGATCGCGAAAGACGTCAAGCTGCAAATCGAGTTCAACCCGGCCAAGGTGGCGTCGTATCGCCTCATCGGCTACGAGAACCGGCTCCTGCGCAAGGAAGACTTCAACAACGACGCCAAGGATGCGGGCGACATCGGCGCAGGCCATTCGGTGACTGCGCTCTACGAGCTGGTGCCGCCGGGAGCTCCGGACGCAACGGCCAGCGGCGTGGATCCGCTGAAATATCAGTCGACGCACGCCGCCGCCGCGTCGGCCGAGTTGCTGACGCTCAAACTGCGCTACAAAGAGCCGGAGAGCGAGACGTCGAAACTGCTGACGTACGCGGTGCACGATTCGGGATCCGCCTGGTCATCGGCGTCGGACAACGCGCGTTTCGCCGCAGCGGTCGCGGAGTTCGGGATGTTGCTTCGCGACTCGAAGCACAAAGGCGATTCGAACTTCGATGAGGTGCGTCAGCTCGCGCAGAAATCGCTCGGCCGCGACTTCGAAGGGTATCGCCGCGATTTCCTGACGATGATCGGCGACGCGCAGAAGCTCGCGCCGGCGAACGTAGCGAGCCGGTGATTTTCTTGGGGGAGTGGGGTGTAGGGTGTGGGGTGTGGTAGCGAGACAGCGCGGTCGCGCTGTCTCGCAATTCACAGCCGAATGAATCGTCGGACCGCGCGCGAATCGCACCGCCGCTGCTCCAACTCCCCACCCCCACTCCCCCATTAAGAAGCCTCGCGCCACAAACGCACCACGGTCAAGATGCCCACGACCCGCTGTCCTTCGACCAACTCCAGCTCGACGCCGGCCGCGAATCCGGCATGCTCGGCCTCGATCTCGACGACAACTCGTCCATCCTCACCCGGCGCGATCCACGGCGGACCTTCGATCACGCGGATCGGAATCGCCGCATCTTGCAGCGCTATGCGCACCGAGGGACAGTAGTTCCCATCGCGAGGCGCGATTGGGCGGACACGACCTCCCGCGTCGGCCGGCAACAGGGTCACGATCGCTTCGAGGAACCCGGACACTGAGGAAATGATACGCCGCTCCGGACTCGCGTTTTTCGAAATCCGTGCGATTCGTCACGGTCGACGATTTCGAACGAGCCGATCATGTACCCTACAATCGCAGCAAACATTATTTGCTGAGGCGAGGTCCGCGCCTTTCGATCCCAAGCACTCATAGGAGCTCCGTGCCGCTATGCCGACACAGAATGCCGACTCATCCCCGATCGCTGTGAGCACCGTAGACGTGGTTGCACGAGAGCGGAGCCGCCGCATCGTCGGCATCTCACTCGGCGCGACGCTGGTCACCGTTCTCGTGCTTTTCGCGGCCATGGCACTGACGCCCACCGACGCCAGCGCAACGACCTACAACCTCACCAGCACGTCGCCGGTTACTAACTGGAGCGACGTCACCAAGTGGAATGGGGGCACGGGAACGACGTATCCCGGACAGAGCGCGGGCGACACCGCAATCATTGGCCTCAACGGCTTTACGATGAATATCGACGTCAACGTTCCGAACGCGGTCAGCGTTCAGATCTCAGGCACGAGCATTCCGATCCAGATTCCGAGCGGTTCGACGCTGACGCTTGACAACTCCAGCACCGCCACGAGCAGCGACACCTTCACCGTTGCATCCGGTGGCACGATGGGCACGGTCTCGGGAGCGACCATCAGTAGTTTCGCTGGCAACGTCACGGTCAACGGGGGAACGTTCACGAGCGCCGGGAGCATGCAGTTCGGCAGCGGAACATTCACATTCAATGGAGGAACGATCAACGGCGCCGGCTCGATTTGGTCGAACAGCGCCAGTTTCACCGGCACCACCGGCTCGATGGCCATCACCAGCCTTGCGTTCTTCAACTTCGGTTCGCTCAGCTACAGCGGATCGAATCCACTCACGTTGAGCAGCGGCGCCAAGATCCATGTTTTCAGCGGCGCATCCTTCAACCTCCAAAACGATCTAAGCATCAACGGGACCTCCTCGGAGTTGATCAACATTCTCAGTGGTGGGACGCTGTCGAAGACCGCCGGTTCGACCTTCAGTGTCATCGCTGCCGGCGTCAACAACGCCGGCACGATTACAACCGCTTCGGCACCATCCGGCGGCAGCATCGGACTCAGCGGACCAGGTACGCATACCGGTTCCTTCACGACAGGATCTGTATCGAACTTCATTGCATTCGGTGGGAACAACACGTTCAGCAGCGGAACGTCTTTTAGTGGAGGCTCGCTGATCGAGTTCAAGGGAGGCACGCAAACCTTCAACGCCTCCGTCACCGCCAATTCCGGCATCAAATGGATGGGAGGAACGATCGACGGAACCGGCCCGCTCGTCATTCCCAGCAGCGCCGCCATGATTTTCGACGGCTCCGTCTCGGCAATGACCTTGAACGCAGCGCTGCACAGCGCGGCGACGATGTCGTACGCCCCCGCCAACCTGTTGACGATTGATAGCGCGGGCTTCTTCCAGGTGACTGGCTCGCTTTCGATCGCCGGAGATTACGACATTCTCAGCCCCGCTGGTTCCCCGGGGACGCTCAAGCTCGGGACAGGCGGCAATGTCACCAAGACGGCGGGCACGAACGGTTCATCGATCTTCGCCTCCATCGACAGCGGCGTTCCTGGTGGCACCCTTGCCAACAATGCCTCCGGTCCGCTCAACATTGCCGCGGACGGCGCGACCGTAGGCCCGATCGCACCCGGAGCCGGCAGCGCCATCAACTTTACGGCTGGAACGTTCGACACCAGCGGCACCTTCTCGGGCAGCGGAACCGTCAACGTCGCGGGTGGCACGCTGAACATCAACACGGCCACATCGTTCAGCGGCGCGCCGAACCTCAACATCAACGGCGGCACACTCGGCGGCACGGGCACGGTCACGATCCTCGGCGCATCGAACTGGACGAGCGGAACGATCACCGGCAGCAGTCCCTTCAACGTCTCGTCGACTGGCGTTCTGGCGATCACCGGTTCCGCAGGACCGATGACGCTGAACGGCCGCGTGCTTAACGACAACAGTTCCGTCGTCTACAACTCCCCCACGAATAACCTGACCCTGAAAAACAGCGCGTCGATCATCAACAGCGGAACGTTTACCGCCATCGGTAGCGGCACGATCGACACCGACGGCTCGGCTGTCTCGATCACGAACAACGGCCAGTTCAACAAAACGAACAGCGGCCTGTTCATCGTCAAGCCGGCGTTCAACAACGCAGGCACCGGCGTCGCCATCACCGGCGGCGTACTGGACATTGATGCCGCAGGCACCAGCAGCGCGCCTTGGACGATGTCGGCGGGCACCGAGGTGTGGTTCCCTACGCCGTTTTCATCGACGTATACATGGGCGAGCGGAACGTCGTTCAGCGGCGGCAAGGTCACCATCGACGGCTCGGGAACGGTAGCCACCAGCTTCCCGATGACGGTCAACAACACGAACCTCGAAGTGAATGGCGGCATCTTCTCAACGCCGTCGCTCTTCACCGTTACCACGCCAGGCACGCTCAAGTGGAAAGGCGGCACGCTCAGCGGCATCGGCCACACAAGCATCAGCGCAAGCACGACGTTCGACATGACGACCGAGAGCTCGGCGCGTAGCATCACCACGCACGTCATCGACAACGCCGGCAACGCAACGATGTCTGCCGTCACGCAGCCCCTCAGTCTCGATAGCAGCTCCACCTTCAACAATACCGGTACGTTGGACATCCAGAGCGACGGGTCCATGCTCACTGACGGCGCCGGCATCAACACCTTCAACAATTCCGGAACCGTGAAGAAGACCGTTGGCGGGTCGGGATTCCGCTTCGACGTTCAGTACACCCAGTCCGCGGGGACGACCGACGCGAATTCACCAACGTCCGGCAGCACGATCATCTTCAACAACGGCGGAACCTTAAGCGGCGGCGCGCTGCAGGCTACGTCGTCGACCAACTTCGTCGACTTCTTCAACGCCACCTTCAACTTCAATGGCGGCTCGCTCAACAACGGCCAGCCGGGCGCGCTGCGCATCAACGGCAGCGGTGCGGTCGTGTCGGTCAACATTGCGAGCTCGGTCACGAACTTCATCCAGAACAGCGGCACCTTGCAGGGATCGGCGAATCTGACCGTTCCCAGCGGAGGTACTTACACGTGGAACGGCGGCACGATGAAAGGCTCCGGCCAGTTCGTCGTCGCCTCAGGCGGGAATCTGCTCGTCCCCGGCACATCGTCGTCAGCCCTCGCGCTCTTCTCGAAGACCATTAGCAACAGCGGCGCGATCACCTATCACCCGCTTACTGGCGGACAGGGCAACCAGCTCACTCTGCAGGGCACCGCATCGATCGCCAACCAGAGCGGCGCCGCGCTCAACATGACCGATAACTCGGCCTTTCTTCAATTCGGCGGCGGCACCACGATCGTCAACAGCGGGACGTTGCAGGCTTCGGGCTCGTCCAGCATCGCTCCCACGATCACGAACAACCCGACGGGCCTCATCAAGTCGAGCGGCGGCATGCTCAGCCTCCTGGCCGGAACGAGCAACGGAGCTCTCGATGCAGTCTCACCGGGCTCCATCAACTTCGGTTCCGGCTCGGCGTTCACCGTCACCGGCGGAACGTGGGGCGGCAGCGGCGGCGGCTTCTGGGTTACCGGCGGTACCGTCTCCTTCAATGCCAACTACTCGCTCAAGGACCTTGCGTTCAACTCCGGACAGATCGACGGCTCGGGCGTCCTGACGCTCACGGGAAGCAACGCCTGGGGCGGCGGAACGATGACTGGCACCGGCTCGACCGTGAACAACGGCACGCTCACGATGTCGAACAATTCCGGCTCCTTTCTCGACCTCCGGGCGTTCAGCAACTCGGCCACAGTCAACTACCAGAACGGCGGAAACTCGCTTCAACTCAGGAACAACGCCGTCTTCACCAATAGCGGTACCTTCGCCGTTCAGGGCGACGTGAACCTCACCTGCAATTGCGCCACCCCCCCGCTCTTTCACAATACAGGCTCTTTGAATAAGACCGCCGGAACGGGCACGAGCACGTTCAGTGTTCCGTTTAACAACGACGGTGCCGTCGCCTCCAATCTCGGGCAGCTTGCGTTCAGCGCGGCAGGCACGCACAGCGGCTCTTTCAACGTCCTGTCGGGCGCGAACATCACCTTTCTCGGAAGCAACAGCTTCGGCGCGGGTTCGACCCTGAGCGGCGCTGGTGAGATCGCATTGATGGGAGGAACATCCACCATCGCCGGCACCAGCGTGACCCCCGGCACGTTCACCGTGAGCTCCGCCAACGTCACGCTGAACACAGCAGCGACGGTCGGCACCCTCAACGTCCATAACACGGCGACACTCAGCGGCACAGGCACGATCACGATCACCGGTACGTCTCCGCTCTCCGAATGGACCGGCGGCACGATCAGCGGAAGCGGAACGCTCACGGTCGGCCCCACGTCGAACTTCATCATCGACGGAATCACGGCGGCGATGACGCTCAATACGCGCCCACTCGTCAACAACGGCACCGTCACCTACGGCGCATCCACCAACGGCTTGACTCTGATGAATGGCGCCGTGATCACGAACGCGTCCGGCGCGATGTTGAATCTCGATGCAACGCTATCGCTGGCCGTTTCCGGCGGCGGCAACGCGATCGCTAATGCGGGCATCCTGCAACGCGGGCAAACCGGCAGCCTCGGCATTGCGCCATCAGTCACAAACACCGGAACGATCAACGCCAACGCCGGACAACTCGCGTTCAATGGCGGACTCTCGCAGTCCGCCGGATCGATGAATCTTCTGGGCGGATCGATCTCCTCGCCGACGCCGATCTCGCTCGCCGGTGGCTCACTCACCGGAAACGGCACCGTCTTCGCCGCTGTCAACAACAGCGCGGGCACGATTGCACCCGGCTCTCCTACCGCCGCAGGAATCATCACGCTGAACGGTCCCTACTCCCAAGGTGCATCCGGGGCGATGAACCTCAAGATCGGCGGTCCCGGACCGGGCGGCACCTACGACGTCGTCGACGCTTCCGCAGGCAGCGTGAACCTCGCCGGCAACCTCAACGTGACGCTCTTCAACGGCTTCACGCCATCGGCGGGAAACACGTTCGACATGCTCCGGTTCTCCTCGCGCACCGGCGATTTCATCACGCCCTACAACACACCGGCGTTCGCAGGTGGCGGCAGTTTCCAGTCCGCCTACGTGTCGGGATCCCCCAACGTGCTTCGCTTGACCGCGGTCGTTCCCAGCTCCGATCTCTCCATCGCGCAGACCGCGCCCCCATCACTGTTGCATGGTCAGAGCGGTACGTGGACGATTACGATTACGAACGGCCCCACGCCGGTGACGAACGTCAGCGTCACCGACACCTTCTCCAACGCGACGTTCTCCAGCGCGACCTCGGTCGGCCCCTGCACGCCATCAGGATCGACGGTCACGTGCGCGATCGGTTCGCTCGCTGCCAATCAATCTGTGAACGTGAGCTTGTCGCTGACCGCCACGTCGATCGGCACAATCTCGAACAGCGCCTCCGTGTCCGCGACCGAGTTTGACCCGAACACTTCCAACAACAACACCGGCGCGGCGTTCACGACGGTGTCGGCCGCTGCCGATCTCCTGATCTCGAATTCGCCATCAGGCAATCCGGTCAACGCCGGATCGCCGCTCTCGTTCACGATCAATGTCTCCAACGGCGGTCCGGACGCGACCAGCGGAACGATCACGGTCGCGAACACGGTGCCGTTCGGTGTCACGGGCGCCACCGGCGCCGGCACGGGCTGGACTTGCGGCGCGCAATCGGGATCGGTCGTCACCTGCACGTCGACAACATCGATTCCCTCGAGCAGCGCGGCGACGCCGCTGACGATCTCGATGACCGCGCCCGCAAGCGGCCCGGCCGTCGACACCGCGAACGTTTCTGCAACGACAGGCGATCCGAATACGGGCAACAACTCGGCGTCGTCGTCGGTCACGATCACGCCGGTGGCCGATCTCTCCGTCGTGAAAACGGGTCCTGCTTCGATCATCGCCGGCCAGAGCATCGCCTACAGCGTCGTCGTCACGAACAACGGGTCATCGTCCGCCGCCTCCGTCACGGTTGCCGATCCAACTCCCGCGGGCTTGACATTCGTCTCCAACTCCGGCGGCTGCACGACCACGTACCCGTGCAGCCTCGGCACGATGACGAGCGGACAAGTCATCACGATCACGTCGGCCTACACGGTCTCACCGGGCGCCACGGGCAGCATCACGAACACCGCAAGCGTCTCATCGCCGACCACGGACACCGTGGCGTCGAACAACAGCAATGCGACGACGGCGACCATCAACGCCAGCGCCGATCTCCTCATCACGAAGAGCGGACCGGCGTCATCGACCGCCGGATCAACGCTCACCTACACGATCACGATCACGAACAACGGTCCCTCCGACGCTGCGAGCGTCACGGTGACCGATGCCACACCCGCGAACACAACGTTCGTCTCGAATACCGGCGCGTGCGTCTCGGCCTTCCCTTGCGCACTCGGCACGCTCACCGCCGGCCAGTCGAAGACGATCATCAGTTCATTCACCGTCTCGCCGACATTCACCGGAAGCAGCATTTCGAACACCGCGAACGTGACGAGCACGACTACCGATCCGTTCCTCCCGAACAACAGCGCCACGGCGACGACCTCGTTCGGAGCGAACGCCGATCTCAGCGTGACGAAGAGCGGTCCGGCTTCCGCCGCTTCCGGCTCCAGCGTCAGCTACACCATCACGGTCACGAACAACGGCCCGGACGCCGCCCTGAATGTGACGTTGACCGATCCCACGCCGCTGGGCCTTTCGTTCACGGTCACGACGGGCGCTTGTTCGAGTGGGTTCCCTTGCAACATCGGCACACTGGTATCGGGCCAGAGTGCAAGCACGACCGCCACCTACACCGTCACCGCCACCTCGGGCTCCGTCACCAACACGGCGCAGGTGACCAGTGCAGTCACCGACACCAACAGTGCAAACGACAGCGCAAGTGCCGCGACGTCCGTCACACCAGGCTCCTGCGGCCAGCAGCCGCCCGCTCTCATCACGCCTGCCGCCGGCGCCACCGTCAGTTCGCCCGTCACCTTCTCATGGACCGCAGTCAGCGGCGCGACGAGCTACAAACTCTTCGCATCGATCGACGGTGCGTCGACGCAGGAGATCGGATCGACGGCGTCGACATCGCTGACGCTCCCCATCGCCAGCGGTTCCGTCGTCTGGTCCGTGCAAGCCATCGGCGTTCCGAATTGCAGCAATCTCACTTCCGCGACGCGCACGATCAACGTCTGTTCGCTCGACGCGCCGGTTGTCGCGGTCGTAGGGACGAACACCTCCGGTCAGACGTACACCGTGCAGTGGACCGCGCTTCCCGGCGTCACGACGTACGAACTGCAGGAAGCAGCGACCGCCGCATTCGACAACGCCACCACGTTCAACGTCGCAGGAACTTCGAAGACGTTCACGAAGAGCGCGACGGCACCAACGGCGTTCTTCTACCGCGTGCGCGCACTCGGCGGCTGCAACCAGAACGGCGGCCCATTCTCCGCTTCTGAGCGCGTCGTCATCATTCCCGTGCCTGCCATCAATACGCAGGACAACAGCGCCACGGTCGACATCAACAACAAGAAGATCGTCGTGCAGAACGTCTTCATCCCGGGCCAGGGTCCGGCCACGCCATACAGCGCCGCCACCGACGAACCGTGGCTGACGGTCTCGCCGGCGACCGGCATTCTGCTGCCACAGGGAATCACGCTGCAGGTCAGCGCCGACCCGGCCGACCTTCCGAACGGAACCTTTACCGCCACCGTGATCCTCACGCTCGGCACGGCCGGAAAAGTGGGAACGCTCGATACGAAGCCCGTGGTCTCCGTCCCCGTCTCGATCAGCGTCGTCACGCCGGTCTCGCCGTCGACGCTCTCGACACCGCCGGCGAATGCATTGATCATCCCCTCCGTCGGCCACCTCGACGGCATCAACTCGCAATGGCGCTCCGATGTGCGCATCACGAACACGGCGGCGCAGAAGATCAACTACCTCCTGCGCTTCACGCCTGCCGGCGGCGACACGACGCAGATCAAGCAGACGCAGATCTCGATCGCAGCGGGCGACACGACCGCGCTCGATGACATCGTCAAGAACTGGTACGGAGTCGGCGCGCTCGGCGATGCCGCCAACGGCGTGCTCGAAGTGCGTCCGCTGAACACGAGCGGCAAAGGCGCACCGAACGCCGAGGATGTGAATGTCTCGCTGGTGACGGTGGCGTCGAGCCGCACGTTCAATCAATCGGCAGGCGGCACGCTCGGTCAGTACATTCCGGCCATCCCCTTCGCCAACTTCATCGGCAAAGTCTCGGGCGATGCGCGCACAGGCATCCTCAGCATGCAGCAGATCGCCCAATCCTCCGCCTATCGCACAAACCTCGGCATCGTCGAAGCGTCGGGCAAGCCGGCGTCCGTGCTCGTCAGCGTCTTCGACGCGGCAGGAAAGAATCTGCTCGATCTGCCTCTCGATCTGAAGGCCGGCGAGCAACAGCAGCTCAACGCGTTTCTGGCGTCGAAGAACATCACGCTCGCAGACGGCCGCATCGAGGTGAAGGTCACCGGCGGCGAAGGAAAAATCATCGCCTACGCGTCGGTCGTCGACAACAAGACCACCGATCCTCTACTCGTAACCGGAACGCCGCTCGCGCAGACGCCCGCACGAACCTGGGTACTCCCCGGCGTCGCCGACATCACCAGCAGCTTCGCGAACTGGCGCACCGACCTTCGCGTGTTCAACGCCGGCACCGATCCGCAATACGTGACGATGACGCTCTATCCGCAGACAGGAAGCGCGAGCAGCGATCCGATCTCGCGGTCGGTTTCGATCAATCCCGGCGAGATCACAATCCTCGACAACGTCCTCGCATCGCGTTTCGGAGTCACGAACTTCGGCGGCGCGCTGCATGTCGACACGCTGACCGACACGAACCTCGTCGTCACCGGCCGCACCTACAACCAGATCGACGGCGGCGGCACGTATGGTCAGTTCATCGGAGCGATCACTCCCGCAGATGCGGTCGGCAAAGGCGGCCGCACGCTCAACGTCCTGCAGGTCGAAGACTCCACCCGCTACCGCACCAACCTCGGCATCGCCGAAGTGAGCGGGAAGCCGGCCACCGTCGAAGTGTCCGTGCTCCTCCCCGACGCGAAGGTCGCGCCGAAGCTTCAGATCCCGCTCGCGGCAAACGAGTACCGCCAGTTCCGCGTGCTCCAGCAACTCGGCGTCGGCACGGCGTACAACGCCCGCATCACGATCCGTGTCATCGACGGCGACGGACGGATCACGGCGTACGGCTCGGTCGTCGACATGCAGACGCAGGACCCGACATACGTGCCGGCGCAGTAGCTTTCTTCCGCCGCCGGCGCTGCTCTACCCATGGGCAGCGCTGGCGGTAAGTGAAAGGCCGAATGTTTAATGTTGGATGTTTAATGTTGAATGTTTAATGTTGAATGTTTAATGTTTAATGTTGAATGTTTAATATTGATTGTTCATGGTTGTCGTTCTAACTCGGAACGAGTGAGAACGATTCAACACTCAACATTCAACATTCAACACTCAACATTCGGTTTTCAAAAGCCACTTGCGCCTGCGCGCTCCCTCACGCAAACTCGCGCCCATGTTTCGACGCCTGACCATCGCTCTTCTCTTCTGCGCGTCAACTGTCGCCGCGCAGACTCCCGCCCGCCCGGACCTCGTCGTCGTCATCTCCGTCGACCAGTTTCCCTACTACTACATCACGCGCTTTCAGCCGTACTTTGCACCCGACGGATTCAACCGCGTGCTCCAGCGCGGCGCGAATTTCACGCATTCGCTCTATCCCTACTCCGTCACCTACACCGGGCCCGGACATGCAGCGATTGGCACCGGTCACGTTCCCGCGGGGAGCGGCATCGTCGCCAACAACTGGTACGACCGGCGCACCGGCGCGGCTGAGTATTGCGTCGCCGATCCGCGCGCGAAGGGCGGATACTCACCGCTTAACCTCGCATCCGACTCGCTCGGCGACCGCCTGCAGGAGCGCTACGACAAGTCGAAGGTCTACGGCATCTCGCTCAAAGACCGCGCCGCGATTCTGATGGCAGGACGCAAAGCGAACGCCGCTTACTGGTTCGATCCGAAGCTGCCCGGCTTCGTCTCCAGCGCCTACTACCGTTTCGACAAGCCGCTCGTCGATAGCTTCAACGCCACGATCCCGCCGTTCGTGGCCACACACACGGCCTGGCAACAGTCGGCCTTCATTCCCGCAAGCGAGCTCGCGAGGATCACGCACGATCCGATCGCTCTCCGCAAGTTCAAGACGGACCAGAAAGGTCTCGGCGTCGCCTTTCCGCATCCGATCGGCAGCGTCGACGCGGTGACCTATACGCCCTACGGCAATCAGCTCGTCCTGCAGTTCGCCGAAAAACTCATCGACGCCGAGAACCTCGGCACTGACGACGGCAACCCCGATCTCCTCTTCGTCAGTCTCTCGTCGCCCGACTATCTCGGCCACGCATACGGACCCGACTCGCTCGAAGCCGCGGATACCGTTGTCCGCACCGACCGCGATCTCGAGAAATTCTTCCACGATCTCGACGCGAAGTTCGGCAACCGCTGGACGCTGGCCATCACCGCCGACCACGGCGTGCAATCGATCCCTGAAGTCGCAAAGGACATGGGACGAACCGCGGGCCGCGTCGACTTCCGAAACCCGAAGAAGACTGCGAAGACATTTGCAGAGCTGACGCCGCAACGGAAAGCGCTCGAGAAGAGCATCGCGGCAAGGCTCGGCGTGCACGTCAGCGACGCAACGCCTGTCGAGAAGGGATTCATTACCTACTTCGACGAGCCGGCCCTCTACGTGAACTGGGCGCGCGTCCGCGAATTGAAGCTCGATGGGGAGCGCGTCAAACGTGCGATGCGTGATGCAGTCAAGACCATCGATGGCGTCTCCGCTGCCTTCACGAACAGCGAGCTGCAGATGTCGAATCCAAACGCGTCACCGCTCGAAGCGGCGATGCGGCTTTCGTTCCGCGCCGACCGTTCCGGCGATGTGCTGCTCACGCTGAAGGCGGGCTACATCTGGAACTACTCCGAGCCGCCGACGGGCACGACGCACGGTCAGCCGGTCGAAGCCGATCAGCACGTTCCGCTCATGCTGTGGGGCGCGGGAATCAAAGCCGGAAGTTTCGACGACGCCGTCGCGCCGACCTTCCTCGCCAAAACGCTCGGCCATCTGCTGGGCGTCGATGCGGGAGGGGCGGAGACGCGTGTCCTGCCTTGCGTCAGTCCATGAGAACGATCAATGCTCGAGTTTCTCGGTCCAGCCGGTTGTGAAATTGATGACGTCAATCTCCTCGGGTGCCGATCGCACGGCGCCGAGGTAGCGGCCAGGCTTGTGGGAGGGAATCCACAAAGTCATCGTACGGGAACCGTGGAACAGCAACTCGGGCTTGCCTAGCTCAGGCACTCCGCCGCTGCCGCGGAAGGATGCTGCGAACTGATTTGCATCACTCGTCACAAAATAGATCTCCGATCCATCTGTACTCCAGAGTGGGTTGTGCCCTCCGTCGACGGAAACCTGTACGGACCTTCCCGAAGGAAACGCTCGCACGTAGATTTCCTCCTTCCCTGACTGGCCGGATGCATAGGCGACCCAGTGTCCATCCGGAGAAAAGGCCGCGTCACCTTCGCTCCCTTCCGACGCGATGAGCGGTGCAGGCTTGCCTTGTCCGTTCAGCGGAACGGTCCAGAGGTCGCCGCGAGTCGTGGCCGAAAAAAGAGTGGCAAGCAGCGTTTGTCCATCGCGCGACACGCTCATCGGATGCTTGTCGTCGCCTCCTTTCCACACCGGCTGCGGAGAGGTGGTGCCATCATCCGGCTGCGAGTAGATGTCGTACATCCCATCGCCGTCGGAAGCGAAAATGATTCGCTGACCATCAGGCGTCCAAGTCGGATTCGCGTGATTCGAAAGACCGGAAGTCACTTTGGTGCGAACGCCGCGATTGATGTCGTAGACCCAAATATCGCGAGCCCCCTTTCTCGGATCCACTTTCGCCATGGCGATCCTGGAATCGTCCGGCGAGAGGGCCAGGCCACCGACGCTGACGTCGTCAAACAGTTTGCCGACCATCCGCCCGCCCCGGTCGTACCAACCAACCTCGGTCTTGCGCTGCCAGTTCGTGGACGGGACGTAAAGCAAAGCGCCGTTCGTGGCCACAGTGGCACCTGAGCTTGCGCTGTCCTCATCGTAGAAGATGTTGTCGAGGACCTTCCGCGGCTCACCGGTGAGCTTCATGGCAGCAACATCGAACGGCTGTCCGTACATCGCACCGTCTCGCACGAAGAGAAGGTTCTTCTTCCAGAATCCCACCAACGCGTCGGCTTTCCCTATGAGGACTTTCGTTTTTGTACTGAGACTTCCGCAGACGATGTCGCTTTTCACGTCGGCAACGGTGCGCACGAGATAAACGAAGTGATCTCCATCGCCGAAAAAGGAGGGATAGCCGTTCAGGGTCTCACGGCGCGATGCATCGATGGACGTGACGCGCACCGGCACTCCGCCACTCGCAGGCACGCGGAACAGCCCCTCGGCGAACCGGGGAGCGAACAGAATGGTCCCATCGTTCCCCCACGCCGCCCCCACACCGTAGGACACGCAGTTCGAACAGATCGTCTCCGGCGCCCCTCCTTGCACGGACACCTTCATGATCCGTTGACGATCGTAGAACCCGATCCACTTCGAATCGGGTGACCAGAAGAGACTGTTGAGGCCCGGCGCTGCATCGCTGATCCGGACCGCGTCCACGGAATCGAGACGGCGCACCCATATGGACTGCTCTCCGGCGCTATTGCTGGCAATGAATACCACCGCTTTGCCGTCGGGTGACAGCGCCTGAAAGTCGATCGAATAGCCGCGCGGAGCGATGATTGAAAACGACACCGGTTCTTCCGCCCGCGAGCGCTCGCGCACGTAGAGCGCGGCCAGAACCAGCGCACCGATCAGTCCGACCGCGACAAGAGCCATCCAGAGCCGCGACGATCGATGCGCGACCGCAGGCACCGCACTACCACTCGTCTCGATCCAGCGCAGTTCCTGCGCCACGTCATGCGCGCTCTGCCATCGATCGTCCGGATCTTTCGCCAGGCAGGTGCTGATGACATGATCGAGGGCTGTCGGTGCCAGCGGCTGAACATTCGTAATCGCGGGCGGTTGTGCGCTCACGATCGCCGCGATCAGCGACGTACGCGTCTTTCCCTGGAACGCACGACGTCCCGTGGCCATCTCGTAGAGCACGGCGCCGAGGGCGAAGATGTCGGTGCGCGTGTCGGCGGGAGTTCCTTCGAGCTGCTCGGGCGCCATGTACTGGAACGTCCCGATGATCGTCCCCTCGGCCGTCAGGGGCGTACGGTTCGTCATGTCGGCACGCAACTCCGTTTCGCTGTCGGGAGGTGGCGGTTCGACAACGTGCGCGCCGCTCGATTTGGCCAGGCCGAAGTCGAGCAGCTTTGCACCGCTGCGCGTGATCATGACGTTGCCCGGCTTCAGATCGCGATGAACGATTCCGGCGCGATGGGCGCGGTCGAGCCCATCAGCGATCTGGATGCCGTAGCGCAGAACATCGACAAGCGGCATCGGTCCGTGCTCGATACGATCGGCCAGCGACTCCCCTTCGAGCAGCTCCATGACGAGGTAACTCGTCCCTTTTTCTTCGCCGACGTCGTGGAGCGTGCAGATGTTGGGATGATTGAGCTGCGAGATCGCCTTGGCCTCGCGCTCGAAGCGCACTTTGAATTGCGTGTTCTGGGCGAGCTCGCGCGGCAGGACCTTGATGGCCACGCTGCGGTCGAGGCGCGTATCGCGCGCACGCCACACCTCGCCCATTCCGCCTGCGCCGATTGACGAGACGATCTCGTAAGGACCCAGACGCGTTCCCGCTGCGATATTCAAGAAGCCGAAAGCATACAGGAGCGCGCCCGGCGGCCGGCCGAAAAAGGCATTTCACGCGAAGGCTCTCCCCGCGTCTCCGCGTCTCCGCGTGAACCGTCTCTCCCGAGATCCCGGAATCGCCCCGGCCACGGAGCCGTTATCGACAAAGTGCCCGACCCCAAGACACATCCGCCGATGAAGGTCGCCCTTCGCAACGGCTTACGCCGGCGCTGCCCGCGATGTGGCGAGGGCCAACTTTTCCGGCGCGGCCTCAAAACGTACGAGCGCTGCTCGGAGTGTCATCTCCTCTACCAGCGCGACTACGGCGACACGCTGATGTTTATGATCATCACCGACCGCATCCCCATCCTCTTCGGGATCGCCGCCCTCTACTTCGGCATTCATCCGAATGGTTGGGGCAGCACCGCGTTCTTCTTCGCCGCGCTCTCGGTTCCGCTGCTGGCCACGCTGCGCGAGCGCCAGGGATTCGCAATCGCCCTCGACTACGTTCTGCGCGTCAAGATGCGCGATCCGTCGGATGAGATTCACGGCGGACCTGATTTCATCCGCTCCTAGAACGTGGGCAAGACGATTGGTGCGCCCTGAGGGATTCGAACCCCCAACCCTCAGATCCGAAGTCTGATGCTCTGTCCAGTTGAGCTAAGGGCGCGCTGGAAAAAAAATATCACAGATGGGCGGGCGTGCCCAAGGCAGGCTCAAGGTCCGTATCAAGACGTTATTCAGCCGACACGCTGATCGTTGCTTGACATATTCAGCGGCGCGGCTGAATAATCACCGGGTGGCGAAACGCGACTCGAGGGCCAGGCTCGACGCCTACGAGGCTGTTTTCAGCGCGCTCGCCCATCCCGCGCGGCGGCGCGTGCTTCTCACCATCCATTTCAACGGTGGGTCGATGACGGCGGGAGAGATCGCCTCAGTCTTCGCGCATGCGTGGCAGACGACCACGCGCCACCTCCAAGTTCTCGAGAGGACGGGACTGCTGAGTCATGAGAAACAAGGACGCATGCGCATCTACCGGATCGAACGGAAACGTCTGGAGCTGGTCAAAGACTGGCTGGCCTGGTTCTCACGAAAGCCCTGAGGAGCAACACAGAGGAGGACGCAATGAACAAAACTGAAAAGGACGCTGGCAGTGACGTGCCGCAATTCTTCAGACTCAACATCGAGGTGGGCGATCTCGATGCCGCGGTGACGTTCTACTCCACTCTGCTCGACGTGCAGGGACGCCGACAGGCCGGATCGCGCTGCTATTTCGATTGCGGTCCGGTAACCCTCTCCGTGCTCGACGTCTCGTCGCAAAGCGCTCCGCACACGGCTGCGAAAGCGCTCTACTTCACGGTGAAGGACCTCGACGCCGCATTCGCGCGCGCACAATCGCTCGGATGCCTTTCGCGCGAGAGCGTTCACGACGCTCCCGGCGGCGGCATCGTCGTGCGGCCGTGGGGGGAGCGGTCGTTCTACGCAGAAGATCCATGGCATAACCCGCTCTGTTTTGTCGAAGAGGGAACGGTGTACGGGGGGTAATGCTGCGTAGCGTAACGGGGACGAGGGTTGAGCGATTCTGTCATTTCGAATCGGCGGAACCGCGGCGGTGGACGGTTGGGTGTGAGCGGTGTAGCGCGATGGGAAATCCCCTGCCTACGAAGCGCCTCCTTCCCGATCGTCAGGGGATTCCTCTCCGCGCTTCACCGCTCCCACCGCCCTTCCGCCCCCCGCGGTTCCGCCGGCTCGGAATGACAACGCGCAACGCTCGTCTGTCCCCACGAAATAGCGCGATCTCTTGGCTTTTCACTACGTGTCGCTCGTCTCCTCTGTCCATCCCTCGTCCCTCGTTATCCCTTATCCCTTTTCCCTTATCCCTCGTCCCTCATCCCTCGTCCCTGAATCTTGATACGGTTGCGCAATGATCGACGACCGTTCCGTCCACGCACTCACCGTAGCCCGCTTTCGGGCGATGCACGAGTCAGGTTGCTTCGTTCTGCCGAATCCGTGGGACGTTGGCACCGCTCTCTATCTCCAACACCTCGGCTTTCCAGCGCTGGCCACGACATCGGCGGGCGTTGCGTTCGCGCGTGGGCTGCCGGACACGGTGGCGGCGATCCCTTGCGATTTGATGCTCGATCACATCCGCGAGGTCGTCGCCGCCACGCCTCTCCCCGTCAACGCCGACTTTCAGAACGGCTACGCGGACGACCCCGAGTCGGTCGCAGTGAACGTGACGCGCTGCATCGACACCGGCGTGGCCGGTCTTTCGATCGAGGACGCCACCGGTGATGACGCCACTCCGCTCTACGAGTTTGCTCACGCCGTCGAGCGCGTTCGCGCCGCGCGCGCGGCCATCGACGCGTCGTCCATCCCAGTCGTTCTCACAGCGCGCTGCGAAGCATGGCTGGTCGGCGAGCCGAATGCTTCGCGCGTCGCCATCGACCGGCTTGTCGCGTTCGCCGATGCGGGTGCGGATTGTCTCTACGCGCCGGGTGTTCGCAATCCGAAAGAGATCGAGGCGATCGTCATGGCCGTGGCGCCGAAGCCGGTCAACGTACTGGTCTCATCGCCGAGCGCCGATCTCACCGTGGCCAACCTGGCCGGCCTCGGCGTGCGCCGCATCTCCGTCGGCTCCGCACTGGCGCGCGTCGCCTGGGGCGCATTCATCCGCGCGGCGCAGGACATCGCGAAGACAGGAACGTTCGAGAGTCTCGCCGGCGCTGCCCTGTTCGACCAGCTCAACGCGCTTATGTCGGCACGGCCTCGGTGAGTTATCGCGTTTGGGGGGGTTCGTCGCGCTGACATGCATACTGTCATCCTGAGACAGCCGTAGCCGCCATGCGTAACTCGGACCGCTCGCGCCGCGCGATCTGGCGGCGGAGGCGGCGAAGGATCTCCAAATCGAGGCCTATGGCATGTGCGGCGTGGCTGAGATCCTTCGCCGTATGCCGCCAGATCTTGCATTGAAGGCTCGAGCGCGATTGGCGGCTCCGGCTGTCTTCTAATGACACCCGTGAAACAAGAGCTGCGTATTCTGCATCGGCCCCTCATCCGCCTTCGGCACCTTCTCCCCACGCTGAGAAGCGCGTGGGGAGAAGGACGGTCGATTGAGATTTGTGTCACATCATCGACAGTGGCGCTCGCGCCGTTTGCCCGCTCAGGATGACAGCAACTTCAACGTATGCCTTTAGTTAAGGCCGTCGCGCTGAGATGCCGACGCGTCCAATCACCGCACCGAACTGTGGCGATAGATCTCGTCGACGACCAACTCCGCGTTCAGAGCGGAAACCTTGATGCTCTCCCCGTTCACCGCAACGCGCGACGTCCACGTGCCGTCACTTCCACGCGTTTCGACGACGATCTTCCGCTCGCGATGCGAGACGATTACGTAGTCGCGCAGCGTCGGAATCGTTCGGTAGTACTCCAGCTTCGCTCCTCTGTCGTAGTCTTCCGATGAGTCGCTGGTCACCTCGACGAGAAGCGCCGGGTTGAGCGCCGTTGCGTTCGGGCTGGGCTCGTGCTGTTGCAACGGACCGAAGATCACCGTGCAATCGGGAAACGTCGCCAGCCCAACCGATTCGACGTAGATCCGCAGGTCCGAAGTGAGTACGCGGCAGGGCTGATCGCCAACCGCGTTGCCGAGCGCCCGAACCATCTCCGCTGCCAGAGCGGCATGATCCTCGGAACCACTCGGCATCGCATAGATCTCGCCGTCGAGGAACTCGTGCTTGCCTGTAGAGAACATCTCGATCCCTAGGTAGTCGGCGTAGGTGTAACGATGGAGCCGGCGCGGTTCACTCATGTTGCGATTCTATTCCGACTCCCGACTCCCGACTGCCGACTCCCGCAACACAACCCACGGCGCGCCTCGCGCGGGATTGCGATACCATCCCCCGCTCCAGATGATTGATCTGCGAAAACTCGCTGAACCGGGCTCGATCGAGGAAACGCTACTCGAGAAGGTCGACCTCAAACGCCTGCCGCGGCACATCGCCGTGATCATGGATGGCAACGGCCGTTGGGCGCGCTCCCGCAACCTGTTGCGCGTCGAGGGGCATCGAGCGGGCATCGCTGCGGTTCGCGAGATCGTCGAGACGGCGGCGCGGCTGGAGCTGGGCGTCATCACGCTCTACGCGTTCTCAGTCGAAAACTGGAAGCGTCCCCGATTCGAAGTGGCCACGTTGATGATGCTGCTCAAAGAGTACCTCCGCAAAGAGCTGGCCACGCTGATGGACAACAACATCCGCTTCACCGCCATCGGCCGTCTCGAAGGACTCGATCCATCGGTGCAGCGCGAGTTGAAGTATGCCGAGGATCAGACGGCGAGGAATAGTGGGCTGCTGTTCCAGATCGCGCTGAACTACGGCGGACGCGCCGAGATCGTCGACACCGTCAATCGCATCATGGCCGTCCTGCGTGAGCGGGAGATGAGCGACGCACAGATCGACGAGCAGTTCTTCGCCGATCATCTCTACACAGCCAACATCGATGATCCCGACCTTCTCATCCGCACCAGCGGCGAGCTGCGCGTGTCCAACTTCCTGCTCTGGCAGATCGCCTATGCGGAAATTCACGTCACGAAAGTGCTGTGGCCCGACTTCCGCCGCCGCCATCTCTTCGAAGCAATCATCGACTTCCAATCGCGCGACCGCCGCTACGGCGCAGTGGACGAGTCAGACGCGCAGATGTTCATCGAGGCCGATGGCAAACAGAGCTGAGTCAGTGATCAGTGATCAGAGATCAGTGATCAGGACAGTGAATCTCCTGATCACCGATCACTCGTCTCTGATCACTGAACGCGATCTCCCGATCTCTGATCACTTATCCCTGATCACTGATCTTCTGATCTCTGCTCTCCGATCTCACGAGCGGCGCCGCCAACACCATGAAACGTGAGCTGACCGCACTCGTCGCTGCTCCCCTGGCCGTCTGGATCGTCGGCTGGGCGCATCCGTATGTCTTCGATGGGGCGATGGCCGTTGTGGCCGCGCTTGCCCTTTACGAGTTCCTCGACCTCGGCAAGCGCAAAGGCTACAACCTGCCGATCACGCTCTGCATCGCGATCATGCTCTTCATCATTGCCGCATTCATCCTCGAGCCGATCTCCGTCGAGATGGGAGTATTCGTTGCGCTGCTCCTGATCCCGGCGTCGTATGTCGTATCGCGTGGCGATCTGGAAAAGTCGCTGCCGTCGAGTGCGGTCGCCATTCTGGCCACGCTTTATGTCGGTATGCTCGGCGGCTCGCTCGTCCGGCTGCACAACGATTTCCCCGATGGTCCCAAGCTGGTCTTTTTTCTGCTGCTCGTGGTCTGGCTCGGCGACAGTGGTGCGTACTACTTCGGCCGCATGTTCGGCAAACACAAACTCTCGCCGCGCATCAGCCCGAAGAAAACCGTGGAGGGATTGATCGGCGGCGTGCTGACCGCGAACGCCACAGCACTCGTGATCCACTTCACATTCTTCCGGAGCTTCCCGATCATCCATGTGATCATCGCCGGAACGATCCTGTCGGTGGCAGGCGTGATCGGCGACCTGGCCGAGTCGATGTGGAAGCGCTCGGCAGACGTGAAAGACTCGGGTACGCTCATTCCGGGACATGGAGGCTTTCTCGACCGTTTCGATTCGATCTTTTACACAGCACCGATTCTGTACGGCTACTGGTTCCTGATCCTGCACGAATTCAAGAGCTTCAAGATTATGTCGGCGTGAAAAAACAGAGATCAGAGAATCAGTGATCGGTGATCAGAAGACTTTCCGCGAGATCTGACTTCTGATCTTTAGTAATCTCTGTTCTCGGTACTTTGATCTCTGATCTCTGATAAGTCTCTGATCTCTGATCTCTGACAAATCTCTGATCTCTGATCTCTGATCTCTGATAAATCTCTGATCATTGATCACTGTTTCTCAGATCTCTGATCTCTGATAAATCTCTGATCACTGATCACTGTTTCTCAGATCTCTCGAAGAAAAACATGCGACGCATTTCCATTCTCGGCTCCACCGGTTCCGTCGGGCGATCGACGCTCGACGTCGTCGACGCGTTTCCGGACGAGCTGCGCGTCGTCGGACTCGCTGCGGGCGGCAATCTCGATCTCCTCGCGTCGCAGATCGAGCGCTATGCGCCGGAGCTGGTTTCCGTACGCAATCCGGATGATGTCGCGGCGTTACGCGCGCGCCTCAAACGCAACGTCGAGATCGTCTGCGGCGCCGATGGTGCGTCAGCGGTCGCGTCGATGTCGACGGCGGATGCTGTCATCGCCGCGATCGTCGGCGCGGCGGGGATTCCGCCAGTGTACGCAGCGCTGAAAGCGGGCAAGCGTGTCGGCATCGCCAACAAAGAGGTGCTCGTCGCGGCCGGCGACATCATGACGCGCGCCGCAGCCGAGAACGGCGGCGAGATCCTGCCGGTCGACTCCGAGCACAACGCCGTGCATCAGGCATTACGCTGTGGTTCGCATGCCGAGGTCCGGCGGATCGTCCTGACGGCATCAGGCGGTCCGTTTCTCCGGCGCGACCTCGGCACGTTCGAGAACATCACCATCGCCGACGCACTCGCCCATCCCACCTGGAAGATGGGAAACAAGATCTCGATCGACTCGGCAACAATGATGAATAAAGGGCTGGAAGTGATCGAGGCCCATCATCTCTTCGCCATGCCGGCGGATGCGATCGACATCCTCATCCACCCACAGTCGATCGTCCACTCGATGGTCGAGTACGTGGATGGATCGTTCATGGCGCAACTGTCGACGACCGACATGAAGTTCCCGATCCAGTACGCGCTGCTCTATCCGGAGCGCATCGCTGCGCCGTTCGCGCGGCTCGATCTGGCGAAGATCCGTACGCTCGATTTCACGAGTGTCGACCACGCCCGCTTCCCGGCAGTGACGCTGGCGTATGACGCCTGCCGTGCCGGCGGGTCGATGCCCGCAGTCCTCAATGCCGCCAACGAGATCGCCGTGGAGCGATTCCTGGCGGGAGAACTTCCCTTCACCGGAATCGTAGAAATGGTAGCGCGCGTACTCGACCGGCACGCCGGGAGCGTTGCGCCCATCACGTCGGTGGACGACGCTCTGTCCTGGGATCGCTGGGCACGGAAAGAAGCGAGAGGAATTGATGTTGCACAGGAGTCGATTAGTAGATCCGTGGATTAGTCGAGCAGACTGCGCGACTGCTAATCGACGAACGCCCAACTTGTGCTTCCTGATCACTGATCGACTAATCTACTGATCCACTGCCTCTATGCAAAACATCCCCACAAACCTTCTCGGGTTCGTCCTCGTCCTCGGCTTCCTCATCTTCGCCCATGAGTCGGGACACTTCTTCATGGCCAAGCTGTTCCGCGTCCGCGTGCTGGTCTTCTCCTTCGGATTCGGCAAGCGGCTCTTCGGCTTTCAGCGCGGCTCGACCGATTACCGCGTTTCCCTCATCCCCCTCGGCGGTTACGTGCGCATGGCCGGCGACACACCGGAAGAGAACCAGCCCGCCAATCCCGACGAGTTTCTCTCGCGGCCGAAGTGGCAGCGATTCCTGATTCTCGTTGCTGGGCCGTTCATGAACCTGCTCATCGCGGTCGGCTTCGTCGCCGCGATCAGCATGATCGGAAACGAAACGCTCATCATCCGCCCCATCGTCGGCGAAGTGACGGCCGGAAAACCGGCAGCGCGCGCCGGACTCACTACCGGCGACCGCATCGTGGCGATCAACGGGGAAACGATCGACGACTGGGACGACATGCGGCTCGCGATCGGGATGCATGCCGGCTCGCTGCTGCGCGTGGACTACATTCGCAACGGACAGGTGCACACGACGACGATGACGCCGGACAAGGAGACGAGCGAGTTCGGTCCCGTCGGACGTGCGGGCATCCTGCCCTATTTGGATACGACGGTCGGGCACGTCAAGCCTGGCTCGACGGCGGCCGCAGCCGGACTGCGGACCGGCGATCGCATCGTCGGCGTGAACGGACGATCGGTATCGCAACTATCGGAGCTCGATCCGCTGGTCAAGGCTGCGAAAGGATCCGCCATCGCGCTCGATGTCGCCCGCGGCGAGGCGCGGTTTCACGCCACGCTGGCCGCGGCCAAGCCCGACCCAATGGACCCGTACCGCGGCTTCATGCCACCGACTGAGGTTCATAAGCTGGCGTTCTTCCCGGCGATCAAAGACAGCGTTGCGCAGAACTGGAAGATGCTGCGCTACACGTTCATCACGCTGGGCCGGCTATTCCGGGCGGAAGGAAGCGTGAAGGAACTGAGCGGGCCGATCTCGATCGCCCGGATTTCCGGCGAAATGCTTCGCCGCGGATGGATCGAGATGGTCGCGCTCATGGCGATGATCTCGCTGCAGTTGGGCGTCATGAACCTTCTGCCGATTCCGGTCCTCGACGGCGGGCACATCATGATCCTGATGATCGAAGGCGTGGCCCGGCGCGATCTCTCGCTCCGCGTCAAGGAGCGCATCCAGCAGGCCGGTTTCGCCGTGCTCGCCGCACTGATGCTCGTCGTGCTCTACAACGACGTAATCACGAACGTGCTGCTGCGCAAGGGCTGATGTTTCGCGATCGAGCGTAATTCGAAAACCGTTTCACGCGGAGGACACGGAGTGGGTTTTCTCCGCTCCTCCGCGTCTCCGCGTCTCCGCGTCTCCGCGTGAAACGGTTTTGCTTACAGCGCCGCGCGTACAGAACTCCGCAGCTTCAGACTGAACCGGTGCCCCGCCTCGATCGAGAAGTCGAACTTGCCCGTTCCGGCTGCGGCCGCGATTCCCACGCCTGCTCCGATTGCGGCTCCCTTCGCCGTGGAGTCACGATCGTGCCCGATCGCCTGACCGGCTAGCGCGCCGAGGACGCCGCCTCCGGCAATGTAGGTGGCGTTGTGCTTCACGTGCGCCCGCCCTTCCCGCGAGTAGCTGCGCGTTCGCACGGCGACGGTGTTGCCATTGGCCAGCGTGATCGAGGCGAGCGAGAACGTCAGCTTCGCCGATCCGCCGATCCTCCCCGACGCCTCGGCGTTGCTGATGCGAACTTCGGCTGGAGAGCCGGCCCTCGCTACCGTCACGCCACTGACGACGATCGGCGCCGTCAGCGACGCCGGCACGGTTTGGCCGGACCGTGCGGTGGCCGTCGAAATGCGATTGCGCAGTTTGAAGTGAATCGATGTCCCTGCCGGAACCACGATCGTGCTTGCCGCGGCCGACCCGACGACGGTGAGTGCAAAGAGAAGAATGAACGTAGCGCGAGTCCGATTTGTCATGAATTGCTCTCCCTGTCCCAGCGCTCACAAACAATTCGCGGGACGTTGTCCTTCGCAATGCGAAGAGAGTGCCGACGGTTCAGCCCGGCGTCAGCTCAACGGCCGGTTCGAGCGGCGATTGGACTTTGCGTCGCTTCTTGAAAACCCGAAAACCGTTTCACGCGGAGACGCGGGGGACGCGGAGAAAAGCAAGAACCCCGCGTCCTCCGCGTCTCCGCGTGAAACGGTTTTGACTCTCTCGATCACCCCAGGCACAACGCCCGGTGCAGCGCCGAGTTAGGCGGCTGGTAACAACCCTCCGAGCTTCGACCGTTGAAAAGACACAGCGCCAAATCCCTACTTCATGGTCGGAACGAGTGACGTAATGATCAAATTGACGTCGTAGCTCGTAGCGACATCGGCGATCTCGCCGCGTAGGACGCGTGCAATCAATGCTTCGTGCTCGGGTGGGATCGTGTTCTGTTCGCCGCGCGTGAAAACGGCAGTGCGCCGGCCCGACGGACTGACCGCGATTTCGTATGCGTGGTTCCATGGATCGATCCCTGCGAAACGGTAGCCGGAAGGAGCGGTGAGAATCGGAATGAGCGCGGCCGCGTTCACGCGTCTCCCTCGGAACTGCTGCGGAAGGCCGTCATTGTGCTCGAGATAGCTTTCGATCGCCGTGGCGAGAATCTGCAAATCGCGATCGCTTTCCCTTCCTGGAGAATGGGTGATGATCGGCTGTTGCTCGCCCCGCGCGCGTCGCATTTCGGAGAAGACGCGCCTCGGAGCGAAGACGAGCATCCCCGAGGCAAAGACGATATTGCTCGACGCATGCTGTTCGATTAATTCGTTCTCGGACACCTTGTCCTTTCGTAGTCGTCCGAGGAACGCTTCGACCGAAGCTTCGAGCTTGCCATCTGGTCCGAGGGAGTACATGGCATATGCATGACGCGAATCCGACACGACAAAGCGATACGGATGTCCCCAGGGATCGGGATGATTGCTTTCGACAGGCGGATAGATCCCTTCGAGCGCATGGCCAAGATCAGCCACGACTCCCTCGCGCTGACCGTCTGGAGGTGCATAGTTGCCGTCGTTGTCGATGCTGTAGGCCTCGAATGCGGTCGTGAGTGAGCGCAGATCTTTCATCGCGCGGTCAAGACCGCCGTCCGCAAGCAGAGCGCCAGAGTAGAAGAACAGCACCGCATAGAGCGTCAGGTGTCGAATGAAGCCATTCTACTGCCGGTCGGGCTAACGTTCTCAACCGAGCAGCGTCGCCATAACGGATTGAAGCTCACCGGCTTCGAGCCGCACGCGAAATGGAAACGCACTCGCGACGCAGCAACGCGCGGCTCGAAGTCCGGCGCAGCGACGAGTTGGGCGGCGGCTACTCGCGGCAGCTTTCCCCTCCTTGACAATTCAGTGCTAGCCACCGTGAGTGAAGCGACCTAAGACCTCGATCACCGGAGGGATTGCGAGAAGAGCCAAGACGATCGTGAGAAATATGAGAACGGTGGTCAGCCTTTCAAGGCGCTTCGAAGAACCGTGAACGCGGAGAATCGCGCGTCGCAAAACCTCCGTTTTCACGTCTTCCGGAAACGACCCATTGGCGCTGAAAGTTTGTTTCCACCGATCCAGAAGTTCCTCATCGGAGACGTTTAGGACGTGCTTGAAGTCATTCATTACGCCTTCCCCTTTTGGTTCGGGCTGTTAATGCACCCACTCGGTGACATCGGTGCTGATCACGCGAAATTCGTCATTTCTCACTGTTGAAATATCAATGGCGTGGCGCCCGCAGGCGATTGTGACTGTTTGCTCCTGTTGACCGGGCGAGTTGCTTACCCTCGTTGCTAAAGTGCATTGCGTACGATGCGCGGCCAGGAAGTCGGAGGCGACCGAAAAGATCGCATTCCCCACATCCGTATCGCGTGACGGCTGTTCAGGGGTCCACTTCTTGAAGATGTGTTGGATAACCCCATTCTTCAGAACAACCGACCCAAGCATCCGAGTTTGGTTGTCTACAACTTCGTTTTCCCAGACAACGATAGTGTCGGGCGACATATTTTTCGGTACGCTAAGGTATTGCTTGGCATTAGCTGCCCGCGTAATAAGTTCATCTGAAGAGAGGCCGACTTCCACTACGAGCCTGCCAAGCCGAACAGAGGTGCTCCCGCTCTGCGCTTGGGCCGAGACTGTCAGAAAGCTCACCAAGAACAAGAACGTCGCGTTCATTCTCATTGCACCTCCAGCGCTTCATCTGTCCGCCTAACGGAGAAGTGTACCGCACTCGGGACCCAGCATGTCGCGGCTCCACATCCGGTGCAGCGCAGAGTTAATCCGCCGGTTGAGGGAAGCGCTCTCGTGCTGCGTCTCTGATGAAAGTTCTCGCGAGCTTGAGCGTTTGCTTTCGCTCGCCTTCGTCTTCAACTCCGGAGAGATCAACGAAGACGACGTGGTGTTCGCCAAACTCGTAGCCGTGGTCACCGCTACTCTTGAACCCCACGCGCGACGTTGCACCGTGAACTCGGTCGAGAGGAATGTCGAGGGGGCGATTGGTTACGATCAGCGAATATGGAAAGCCGATTCGTTCGGTTGCGCCGGAGTAGTCGTTCCACCAGGCTTCGCCAAGCGGCGTCACTTCGGAGCCATGCGACTGAATTGTTTCGTAGGGAATTGTCAACTCCTCGCCTTGGTGATCTCGGGCCTTCACGTAGACGACGTTGTAGTCCTCGCCGCCATACTCGGCCAGTGAAAACGTATAGCCGTGCGCGAAGACCTTCTCGATCAGGCGAGTGGCCTGTGCCCAGAAGCCAAGCTCCTTCGTCGCGCGATGGTCTTCGTGTTGAAGCGCCGTTATTATGCTTGGCCAGCCCTGATCGAGAGACTCCCGACAATTCGCGTAGAGAAGTGCCTGCACTTCGGTGGGAAGAGGAACATTCTCGATGACTATTGGTATGACGCGGCACTCTCCCTTGATCATGCGGTCGGTTGCGATATTGAGTTCGTAACGCAGCCAACGCGATGCGACCGACGCGCGCGAGATGACAACCAGCACAACACGGGCGCTCCTGAGCGCCTCAGCGATTGTTTGTGGCAGTGGGTCACCAACGACAAGATCCCGCTCATCGAGCCACGGAGAAAAACCCTCCGCTTCAATCCGATCAGCCAGCCCGCGGACGAATTCCTTGTCTGGCGCGCTGTGCGAGATAAAAACCTTCCCTAACGAATAAGTCATGCGTTGGCACGAATGATAGCAGGCGCGGAAACACTCGGGCTTCAGGCGGCCTAACGTCTCCAGCTGAGCCGCTTCGGCGCACGCGAGGAACGTGAGAGGAAGCGTATCAGACGCTGGGCCGAAGTCGGCTCCAGCGAAAAGTTGGGTGGCGTTTAGCTACGGCCGACGGAGTTCGATTCCCTGTTCGCCGATGCGAAGAACAAACTTCTCTTCCGTGAGAACCGTTCCTTCCCGTGCAATGAGTACCGTAAGCACATAGGTTTCGTCTTGCGACCCGGGCTGCCACAGTCCCATCAGTGACACGGGAAAGTTGTGTCCGGCGGGACTCACATCCTCCACTGCGTAGACGACGCCCGTATTCGTATCGCGAAGCGCCAGTATCAGCGCTCGTGCTGCACCACCAGCCGTCAGTGTGATCGCGGAGGCCTCAGCCTCAACGATCCTGCGCCAATAGCCGACCCAATGGACATCGCGAGTGAGAGTCTTCGAGGAGAGCCGCACTTCGGCCGTCAGGTCGTAGGCGTCGCCGACCTTCCTCCCGCGAAGTAGGCCGTTTCGAAAGTCGACGTACGCCGCTAGGTACGGTTGATCGAATCGTGTTCCATGGCCGAGCTTCACGTGTCGCGTGTGATCAACGTGTGCAGCCTGAACGTAATAACCGTCCGCCACGATGTTCGGCGGGGCATCGCGAACAGTCTCTGACAGCGTGTTCTGACTTGACGCAAGAACGGGAGCCAGTTCGTTTCGCGCAAACCAGATTTGTGCCGACACTCCTACGCAGATAAGGCCGATGCCCAGGAGTGGCCACCCCATATGGGATACCGCGGGTGCGGTATTCTGCAAAACCACCGTACTGCCGAGGCCAAGGAGCGCGAGGCCAACGCCGAACCATGTCGCCGCTCGTGCGGGTGCACCCATCAGAGAAGTGTAACGGGTACAGCCAAGTACGGCCAAGCTACCTTGCGGCTTCAGCCCCACTCATGGTGCGAAATCGAAACTCCAAGGCGCAAACGACGCCGGAAGGCCTCGACTGACGTCGCGAAGAAATCGACGTAGCCTGCCAGACGTTCAGCCACTCAACGCTCACTTCACCTGCGCCGTGTAGCGATCGTGTTCCACCCGGCGGGAGTTGGGTAGCGCAGGATTCTATCTCGGCGGAAGAGCGGAACGAACGGCGCGGCGCTGTGGATCCGCCGATATCCGGCGTTTCCATGCTGCGTAGCGGATGAGCGTCGCCGGGCGCATCGTGGTGGATATCCGTTCGCGCTCCGCTTCCTTACAGGGCCGCCCGCAACGCCGTCAGCTTCTGCACGAAACGCGACGGCTCGTAGCGCTCGCGGTTCTGGATCTCGGCGAAGAGCGCGTCGATCGCGTCCGTCATCGGGCTCTTGAGCAGCTTTGGATTGTTGCGCGTCAACACCGAGGCGAGGCTTTGCAGGGCAAGGGCGCTCTGTTCGGCGGAGTGGACGTCGGACGTGAGGATGAAATCGGTGTCGCCGGTGATGGTGCGCATCAGCGTACGCACGTCGTCATCGCGCCAGCTCAGGGCGGCGATCTGCGGCGTGACGCCGTCGATGACGCGGCGCGCATCGGCGGCGGCCTGTGCGACGCCCGACGTGTCGTTCATCCGTCCCACGCGCGAGGCGATGAGCTGGACGTCACTGTCGAGCTGCGCGCGAGCAGTTGACGATGCGCGTCCTACGAGCAGACGAAGTACCGCCCAATGCTGCGGGCTCCACGCGGGAAGTCCTGCGCGGCCGGGCCAGCCGCGCTCCTGACGCCATCCGCTGGACTCGAGCGAATGGTGGCAGTTGATGCAGCTCATGTCGGAGAACTCGGGCCACTTCTCCCCTTTCGCGTGACGGGCCAGATTGTCGAGCGACTGGCTGAACGCGGCGGCCTGTCCGACGGCGAAGGCGCGCGCGCCGTGCGTCTCGGCGCTCCGCGTGTCTTTGCCGCGGCGCCAGTGCGGCGGCATCGTCTCGGTGTAGTTGTCGAGCTCGAACGCGAGGATGGGATGGCCGGACGCGATCAACTCGTGATCGACTTCTTTCTTGTCGTTGCCGAGGTGGCAGGAGATGCAGCCGGAGGCACGGGTGGGGAGGTTGCGAAGATCGACCATGCCGCGCGCGACCGATTGCTCGTGCGTCCAGCCGGCCATCGTGTGTTCGGCGCGCCAGCCGCTGGCGGGACCGTGACACGCTTCGCATTGAACGCCGTCTTCGATGTCTACTTTGCCCGACACCAGGCGCGAGGCGACGTTGGTCGAATGGCAATCGAGGCAGACGGCTTCCTGATACGCCTTTCCCTTGAGGTGCATGTTGCGCGCGACGCGGGCCGAACGATCGCTGAAAAGGACGTTGTAAGCCTGGGCGTGGCGGTCGTTACTGAGCCAGGTGTAGTACTCGTTCTGCAGAACAGGCGCGGCGTTGAGCGGTTGCGTGGAGCCGTGGCATCCCGAGTTGGCGCACGAAGCGACGCCGTCGAAGTGTCCGGGTACCGCTGGCGGAGTTGCTGGCACAGGCGCGGCGGGCGCGACCGGTTGCGGTGTCGCGGGGATCGGAGCCTGCGGCTTCGCCGGCTTCTGGGCTGCAACAGTCAGTGCTACCGACGTCAGCGCGAAAAACATCATCACTCGTTTCATCGTCATCACCTCGTGACCGGCTTCGAAGTCGGCGTCTCGCTGACGGTGTACAGACGGCCGTCGCGGAGGTAGAGCCGCTGCATTTCGGGGAGCGTCATCGGGCGCGCGCCGATGCGGTTGAAGATCGAGACCTGGTTGCCGCCCTCGTCGACCGCGCGATCGCGATCGAGTCCTTTCGATACCGCCAGCGCGGGACCGTGCGTGTGACGCGTGGCCACGAGCCGCGGCGCAGGCTCCGGACTGAATCCGGCATATCCCGGCGTCCACTCCGGCGAGAGGAGCTGGTAGACCTTGAGGCCGTACTTGCCATCGGCGACGTAGGCGAACGTCGATGCGTTCGTCGACGCCACTTTGACATCGTTGGCGTCGTGAGAAAGATCGTCGTGCCACGGCAAAATCGACGGCTTCTCCGGACGTTCGACATCGACGATGACCATTCCTCGTGCACCGGCGGCCACATACGCGTACGTGCGCGCGGCGTAGACGCTGCGCGCGTCGGCGATGGCTACGCGCCCTGCGACGCGGGGATGGCTCGGGTCGGTGATGTCGACGCTCGCCAGCCCTTCGCGCGTGCTCACGAACGCGTAGCGGAACTGCACGGCGATTCCCGTCGCATCCTTCAGCTCGGGGACGGTAGCGACGATCCGCGGGGCGAGCGGCTTGTCGATGTCGACGATCACCAGCCCGCCCTCCGCGCCGATGAACACCCATCGGCCGGCGACATAGATCGATTGCGCGCCATTGAGCGCACCGCCGGGATTGAACGTCACGGCGCGCGTCAGGAAGTTGTTCGACGGGTTTGCATCGGCGAGCGTCGTGACATCGATGAGGATCAGACCCTCTTCGCGGTCGGCGACATACACGTACTTGTAGAGCGGATGAATCGGCTGCTCTTCATTCTCTGGGATGAACTGTGTCTTGCGTGTCGGATCGACCGGCATCGTCGTCGGCAGCGCAACGGCCGACGCGAATTTCGTCTTCACGAACGTGCGCTGGCCGATCGGCGAGACAGGTGCTGACACGATGCGCTCGGAGAAATCCTTGTTATCGATGTTGGCGATGTCGTAGACGCTGAAGCCTTCCTCGCCATTCGCGCTGTAGATGAACTCTCCGCGCATCTGCAGCGAGCGCGAGTCGCCGTGATGCTCGTGCGCTTCCTCCAGCTCCATCTTGTTCTGCTGATGTTTCGCGTAGAAGTCGGGATAGACGATCTTGTGCAGCGACGATCCGATCACCGCCTGCGGCTCGTCCCACTCCGTGACACAGACGCCCTCGAACCCGCCCTTCCCTTCCGCGACGTACGCGTAGCGTCCGATGAAGTTGACGAAGTTCGTGCCCTGCAATAGGAGCTGGGCCATCCAGGCGTTGTTGTCGTTCTCTTTCGTGACGTGACAACTACCGCAGCCCTGCGTCTCGCGCGTGCGGACAGTGTGCGGCACGTGCGCGTTGAAGGCCTGACTCGAATATCCGGGCGATGAGATCGGCGGCTGCTGGATGTAGATCCTGTCCCTCAACGCATTCGTCGAGCTGATGACGAGCGCCGACGACGAACGCACCGGCGCGAGGCGATGTCCTTTCGTCGATCCATTCACGCCGAGCATGAACGCGTCGGTGCGGATCACCTGCGGGTTGTACGAGGCGTAGTTCCTCGTCTCTCCACCTTCGAAGTGATGCACTTCCGTCTTCGCGTTCTGCTCCTGCGGCAGATGACAGCCGGAGCACGACGTCATCCACGACGTGTGACAGGCGTAGCAGGTCATCTTCGCATCGGCATGCGCGAGATTGGATCCGGCGCCGGCACCCCAAGTTCCATCACGCTGGATCGTCTTCGCATACGCCGATTTCTCGTTGTAGTGCGCGTTGCCCGGCGTGATCGAGTCCTTCACCTGAATCACTTCCCACTGCATGCCCGGATTCAGCATCGACCGCTGATAGAGCTTGCCGTTGATCCAGATGAAGCGCCGCTGGCCGAATGGCGTCGTACCGGTCAGCAGATCGGTTCCACCCTTCGGCGCCGCCGGACCCGACGTGCGCAAATTCGTGTACGCATCAACGTTCCCGTGGCAGTCCTGACATTCGATCTCGATGTTGTTCCCGTACTCGGCGTAGATCTGCCCGTTGCCATGCTCGTCCTGCGAGAAGTGGCAATCGGCGCAGTGCATCCCCTTCTCGAGGTGAATGTCCTGCAGGTGAACGGCCTTGCGGAACTTGGCGGGATCGTCGAACGACACCTGCTTCCCGTCCGCATCGAGCAGGTTACCTTTGTGATCGCGCTTGTAGACGGCCATGAAGTTCCAGCCGTGGCCGTGATAGTCGGCGAACTGCGTGTTCTTCGCCTGCGAATTGAGACCGCTGACGTTCTCGAGGAACTTCTCATCGCTCCAGAGGCCGCGCGGCGCGGCGCCTTCCGGGTTGGCGTTGAGCGATGCGAATCGCTCGGCCTGCGTCGGATACTTCTGGTTCTTCGGCCAGAGCAGTGACGCGTCCGACTCGTAGTCCCACATCGTGTAGCCGAGGTAGGTGTTGACGAAGGAGTTGGGCTGATGCATGTGGCAGGACATGCATTGGCTCGTCGGCACGGCGCGCGTGAACTGGTGACGCAGCGGGTGGCCCTGCTCGTTCTTCGGAATCGACTTGTCGCCGGTGATCGACAGTCCGGTGTTGCCGAATTGGCCGTAGCCCGCCGAGTGCAGCGGATCGCGATCGTTGGCGTAGACGACGTGACATCCAGTGCAGCCCGATGAACGATAGTCGCCGGGATGATCGTTCGTTCCCATGAACGACAGGTGCGGATCGTTGAGACGCGTCTTGTTGAGATTGATGAGCGCGGGCGAGATCCGCAGTCCCGTACCGCGGCCGCGGCTTCCCAGCTTGATATCAGGCCTGCCTGCGTCCGCTTCGGGACTTGGATTGCCGATGTCGGGGAACGAGCTGCTGCCGGAGACGCCGCCACGCTCGAACGCGCGGAAGTACTCGGCGGGCTGGAACACTTCCCACCGCGGCAGCGGAACGAGGATCGGCATCGCGCCCTTGGCAATCTGCTCAGGAGTCGGTGGCGTCGCCGGCTTCAGCGCTTGCGCGCGGCCGTCGCGGTTGTAGCTCTCGCCGAGAAGTCCCCGCTTCCGGCTCACAAGTCCATTCGCGTAACTGACCGCGGCCCAGAAGACGGCGGACGTCGTCATCGTGCTGCGCGGTACGGCATTGACCTGGCGCTGGTGACATGCGCCGCACGTCTCCTGTGAAACGCGCAGATCGCCGGGATTGATGAACTTCACGAACTCGGGCGGCTCCTGCAGCAGCGCCGTGTAGGTGCGTTGCGGATTCGCGGACGTCTTCCAGATTTCGGGATGCAGCGGTTTGACGTGCGCGGCTTCTTTCGTGCGCGCGTTGCCGTCGCCACCGTGGCAATCGGTGCAGGCGAGCTTGACGGCAGCCGACGCATGCATCGGCTCGATGCCTTGATGACACGTCAGGCACCCGACGCTTTTCGCGTCAGCCTCGGCCTGCGTCTGGCGCATGAGCGGCGGCAATTCCGGCGACGACTGCGCGCGGATGACTACCGTCGCGGCAACCGCGACCGCTGTCATTCCAAGCGCAGCGAGGAATCTCCTGCCGAAGTACGCTTTCGGCTGCGTGGGCAGGGGATTCCTCGCCCCCCGCACACCCGCCCGCTCGGAATGACAGTCGTTTTTATTCATTTCGTTTTTCATCAGAAGGTCAGAATCACATTCGTGAAGACGTGAACAAGAGGACGGTCTTTCTCATAGATATCTTTGAATCCTCGGCCCGGCAGAAAGACCGCACCACCGCCGACGATGACGATGTTCTGGTTCAGCATCGGCCGGTAGCGAAGCCCGAGCGAGAGATCGGCGCCGAGCTGTTTGTGAATGTTCCCCTGGAAGAGAATCGCTTCGACCGATTCCGTTGCATCGAAGCGGATGTAGTTGCCGGTGAAGATCGCTTTGAGCCGCGGCGTGACGTCGACGTCCAGGCCAGCGCTGACGATCTGGACTCCAGGATTTACATACTGCGGCTGCCCTTCATCCTTCGAGCTGCGCAGACTCGTCAGCAGCGAGCCACGCTCGACGAGTGCCACTCCTGTCCCTGCCAGCCGGATCCCGAGCCGGTTGAAGAATGAGAAACCGCCGCCGGCGAAGGCGGGGCTGTCGAAGATCGCATCGAAGCCGCTCGCTTTGCGGTCGCGCGGCGTCTTGTCTCCCGAGGCGTAGAAGAGTGCGACCCGTGGGCGCAGCCAGTCGCGATCGTAGGAAACTTCCAGCGCTGCGCTGCCCGCGCCGATCCGCACGCCGTTGCCAGCCTTGAGTCGCGGATCGGGTCCGGCGATCGGATTCAGATCATCGTGACCGAAGACGTAGTAGACGGCGTGATCGACATTGAATCGTCCGATGTGACCGAGTCCTGACTCGCCGAGGTATGTGGCGCGGATCTCGTGCGGCGTGAAGACGCCGACGGGAGCAGGACGCACGAGGATTCCGTTGCGGTCGTAGTGGAACGTCGCTTCGTCGCGGACGTAGTGAACGCTGAACTGCTGCGTGTACCCGCGAAACACGAAATCCTGCATGTAAATGTTTGCGATTGCGACCTGCTGATCGCGCAGTTCGAACGTGTTCAGGCCGGAGTTCGTGTCCTTCTCCAGACGATCGAAGAGCGCCACGTTGTATTGATAGCGATTCGATGCGAAGTTGCCGAAGACGCGGACGCCGAGGTTCGTGTCGTTGAAGAGGAATCCGCGGAAATCGCTGTTGAACGGCTGCGAGCCGACGCGGATCGAGATGAAGTCGTAGTTCGGCGAGACATCCGCCAGCTTCCGCTCGTAGAAAAACTCCTGCAATGAGAGCTGTCCGTCGGTGCGCGACGTACCGCGGCGCACGTCCGGTTTGACGAGGCCGTTCTCGCGCAGATGGACGTAGTTCAGATTGGCGATCACCGTCGCCTTGAACCGCTGCGTGATTGGCTTGAACGCCGTCAATCCCTGGAAGAGATCGAACGACGCGATCAGGTTCTCATTGAAGAGATTCTGATTGTCCTTGCCGAAGACAGTGATCGACGTCGGCTTGACCGCGCTGACGCCCGACGGGGTCGGCAACGTGCGCGACTCCGCGAGCGTGTCGCTGATTCCGGTGAAGGCGAAGAACCAATCCTTCCCGAAGATCGGAAAATCGCCTTTGATCAGATTCTGGTTGTAGGGATCGAGCGTCGCTCCCCGCTTGCCAATCGCGCGTCCATGCGCGGGCTCGGTCAGCTCGTACGGCGGCGGCGCGATCCGCCACCGATCCGTCATCTCTTGATACGCCTCCGGATGCGGAATCTCAGGCGTGCCGTAACGAACGACCGGCTCGATGATCGGCTGCCGATGGACGTTGCCGGGAAGCTGCACGCGAAGAAGTTGCGTGGCCGTGACGCCGCCCGACGTCGCGGTGATCGTCCACGTTCCCGTCTTCACGGGCGGCGTCCACGCCAGCGTCCAATGGCCCGTAGAATCGGCGGTCGTTTGTCCGTTGCCCGATTTCTCGATCGAGATTGCGATGACCGCACCGGGCGCGGACGTTCCCATCAACAGGAACGGGACCCCTTCGGCGTAGACGGGCTGATCGTCGTTGATGACGATCGCTGTCGTTTGCGCGAAGACCGAAGTGGTGAGCAAGCAAGCGAGTAGAAGAACGATTCGCAGGCGGGACGCCCGCGGGCCAGCCGGCGAGACGCCAGCGCTCCACCTACGAACTACGAGCATGGTTTCCCCCCGCACTCCGTGACACCTTCGGGGCTCCGGGGAAACTTGAACATCGGAAGTCGTGCGTCATTGATCTTGATCTGATCGGCCCACTTGTCGGTGGGCGGGAGGAAACTGCCGGCGCCGAGGTAGGTGACGTAATCATCTTGCTCGATGCCGTCGCCGCTGACGCCGAGCCCGCCCACCAGTTTGCCGTTGACGACGAGCGGCGTTGCGCCGCCGAAGAACGTGATGCCGTTCTGATTCTCGTTCGGCGCCTGCGATCCCTGGCTGCACGGCTTGGCGATGTTCGGGAGGAACAGCGTCGAGTACCACGGTCCGGGCTTCGGATCGAACACGCTCGAGTCGATGCCCGGCGGATAGAACGGCTGCGCGCCGAATCCGAGCGTGCGCGTCGTCACCCAGTAGCCGGCAGGAACGCCGGGGATGTCGTTGCGGACATTCGGATCGCTGCTGTTGAAGTAGACGACGTTGCGCGCCTTCGCGGGAACGACATCGACGGCGTCGAAGAGCGCGTCGGGCATGCGGTAATGCGCGAGCAATGTTCCGTCGAGATCGGCGACGGAGATGACCATGCGCGAGTAGCTGTTCAGCGGCAAGCGCACTTGTGCGCGCGTCTTCTTCGATGCCGCAACGGCGCGCTGGACAATCGCGTCGACCTGGCTTGCGGTCAGCCCCAGCGGGGACGAGCTGGCGTTCGGTCCGACGAGGTAACCGTTCGGCGCGCATCCGCCATTGAACGGACCGTACACGAACGTACCGGCGGTGAATCCGGCCGCGGAACCCGGCGACGTCCCGGTCAACTGCTGGAGTCCGACTGGCAGACCGTCGGAGTTGAAGCGAAGTTTCTGATCGGGTCCGATGAACGGAAGGCGGATCCCGTCGATGAAGACGTTCTGCGGCTCCGGCAGCGGATAGTTAGGCAGCGGGATGATCGGCGCCACGCTCGCGTTGAGCGCGCCGAACGCGCCGGTGACCGCGGCAAATTCGTTGAGTTGCGGATCGCCGGGAATGCCGACGACACCGATCGCGCCGAGGAGTTTGCCGGTGCGCGCGATGCCGCGATTGACCGCGCTGACGTCGAGAATGCGATAGAGCGGGATGCCGCCGGCCTGGATGGGACGATTGTCGACTTCCTGCGGATACGGCGGATCATCGGGAAGAACTTTTCCGGTGACGAGTCCGGCACCGCAGCCGGATCGATCCGTGACTGCACAAGGTTTGGGCGCGCCGGTGAATGACGCGAACTGTCCGATCGATTTCGCGCGCGGGATGCATTGATTCGGATTCCAGAGCGCGTTCAGATCGCAGCCGCGATTCGATTGCTCGATGCCGTACAACGCACCAACAGGCGCATTGACGACGCCCGGCGGAAAGTGGACCTGCGAAATCGTGCGCACCGTGCGCGAGGAGAGTGGCGCCTGACTGTTGCTGAAAAACGCGGCGGTTCTGGCGACGCCGAGGGCGAGATCATCGTTGGAGGGGTTGGCGCTGGCCTGACGGAAGAGCGCCACCGGACGGCCGGTGCGATCGACGATGGCGATCGTTGCGGTGTCGCCGGCGATCGCGCTTGCCGCGGCGCGCACGATTGCATTCGCTTCGGCCTTGGAGATGGCGTTGAAGGATTCCGGAGTCCCGAGGCCGATCGTTCCGTCGGTGCAGACATCGGGTGATACCGCGTTCAGCGGAATCGCACACGAGGGAGGATCGGGCACGATCGCCTGCGGATTCGTGCGCCTTCCGGTCGTACGGCCTTGCGCAAACGAAATCGTGGCGACCGAAAAAATGAGGATCGATATGACACTCGGACGCATCCGCGGTCTCCCTCCCCTTGTCGGCTAAATCTGATACACGAACGTGGCTGCGTTGTCTGCCAGTACGAGGACATCGCCTCGCTTGAGTTGATGCTCCGTGAGTCGTTCGCCGCCGGCCTTCCCCAGGAACGTGCCGTTGGTCGAATTCTGATCGATGGCCATTACCTTACCATCACGCGGAACGATTCGAACATGACGTTTTGATATCCGGTTGTCGGCGATCGCAACCTGTGAAAGCGCAGGATCGCGACCGATATAAAGACCTGCTTCCTCAATAATGAAGCGCTGCCCTTCGAGTGCACCGCTCGTACACTGAATCAAGCCGTACCACTGCACCATCACCGTCGAGCCGCCCTCCGGCTGCGGCGCGGGAATCGGCGCCATGCGCGTGGAATCGGCATCCGCTTTCGCCGCAGGTGTTGGCGGAGCAACGGAAGCCGGAGCGGCGGCCGCAGGATCGGACGGCTGCAAAGGAGGAACCTTCGCCGTCGGAGCTTGCGGTGACGGCGCACCTCGCACGCCGGCAGCGCGATCGAGCTCGCCGGCGCGAATTCGTTGGAACAGAGCCAGTCCCGCCGGTACGAGCACCACCAGCAGCAACAGAACGATGGCCCACAACAACACGGTCTCCAGCATCCCCGATCCGCCTCCGAAATCCTTTAACGCATGTGGCGGGCGTTGCTTGAACGCCGGCGCCATCTTCGTCAACAACAGCTTTGAGCGCTCATGATACTCATGACAGGTCGCGCAACTACTCGATGATTTTGCCGATGCACCGCCGTGACATCCCGTGCAGTCCTTGCGCAGCGGCATGAGGACGTCGGCAGTATTCACGCTCTGCCGCGCTTTTTCGTGACACGACTCGCAAGCGAGATTCCGATGCTGCGTGTGCGTGAACTTCGCATGCAGCAGCCAACGCGCGGGGATGTCGGGCGGTCTGGCCGCCAGTCGCGTCCCGGAACGCTGGAGGTCGTGACACTTGCTGCACTTGACGCGGACCACCTGCTCCGCGTTGAGAACCGCACCCTGATCCGGAGTTGACGGTGGCCGCGCGGTGAGAATGCGGCGGACTTCCTCCGGGCTCTTGCCGATGATGTCGCGATTCCCTGCGTAGGTCGCCAGGATGAAGCCATACACGTCGGCGGGATTGCCGCCATGCGGTACTTCGGCGTCCGGAAAACGCGGATCGAAGGTGAGCTTGTGGCAGCGCTGGCAAGCATCACGGAATCGCAGCGGAGCAGGATCGGCCTTCCCCTTTGATTCGACAAGCTTGTGGCATTGCACGCACTGCAGCTCTTCGCGCCGCCCTTCACCGTTGAAAATGCCGCCAGCCTTGAGGTGCAGCGCATGGTTGAAGCGAAGCGTGTCTGGATCGGCGCGCGGCGAAAAGTCGGGATGCTGATCGCCGAAGCTGGTGATCATCAGAAGTTCCTTTGGCCTCGCAGCCTCCGGGTTCCTGACATGCGCGAGCAGGTTGCTGTGGCACGACGCGCACGTCGCATCCGCCGATGCCGCGAGTTTCGCCACGTCGCGGTGCTCCGAGTGACAGTCAGCGCATGCCGGCGCGCCAACCTGTTGTTCCGCGTGCGGCAATTTGCCGTGACAGTCCGTGCAACTCGCATCGGAGACGCCGCGCCAGGGGTCGTGGCACGCGCGGCAGTTCTTCGCGATCGATTCGCCGTTCGCGTCTTTCGCGCGTGTATGCGCGGACGAGACACCACCCGGCATGAACGCTTCCTGCTTCTCCGGTTTCGTCACCTCGGCCACAACGAGAAACGCGACGATCAGAAGAAAGGCGATAAGGGATCGTTTCGTCAGCCACGCACGCTTGAGACGAAAGGCATCGGCGAAGTCGATCTTCGGCGCCTTGAGCACGCCACCGCGCGTGCCCGCAGCCGGCGCTATAGACTCGTCCTCATCGCCGATGAATACGCCGCCAGTCGCAGAAGTCGAGCTGACGCGGATGAAGAGCGGCTTGCCCGGCTCGATCACCTGCACTTCGATGCGAAGGTCGCCGACCTCGATCACGTCGCCGCGCGATAAGCGCGCCGACTCCACGGGCCGCTTGTTGACGTACGTCCCGGTGATGCTTCCTTTGTCCGTGATCGTGAAGCCATTGGCATCGGACTCGATGACCGCATGTTCGAGCGCGACCGCCGGATTCTCGGAACGGAGCTCCGCATTCGTGCCGCGTCCAATGCGGAGCATCGGCGTACGGACCTGCGTCAACGCCAGCCCGCGGCCGGCGGCTCGCTGGATGACGAAACTCACCGCGCTCTCCCCCGGTTGAAGCCGGGGGCTCCGGATCTTGGGATCGCTCGCGAGGCGCTAGGGAGATCATTAGCCCCCGGCTTCAGCCGGGGGTTCCTGGGGGTACCGCGCATCACCACGCAATCCTCCCGTAATAGAACACGGCGATTACGTGCACGATGGCAAACAACAGGAGAAGGATCGTAAATGGGATGTGGATGTAGAGCCAGAACTCCAGGATGTTCTTATAGCGTTGTTGATAAATGAGCCGGATGAGCAGTTCTTTGCGCTGCCGCGACGCCACCAGCATCTGCCGCAGCTCTTCCTGTTCATCCTTTTGGACCAGGCCGAGGAGATTGGCCCAGTCGGCAGTCTGCGTCTTTGCCTTGCGCATGCGTGCAATCAGCAGACGCCAACCGGCCAGCCAACCCGGCGCCGCTTCCCGTATGAGCTGATCGTAAATTCGCTGAAACGGCGCCGACTTCCCCGACGCAATGCGCGCCATCTGTTTTCCTTGTTGATTGAGCTGATCCGAGATCTCTGCAACCGTCAGATTCGATTCCACCTCGGTCAATAGCCGCGGCACGGTTACATAGAGAATCGCGCCAAGAATTCCGCTCAAGACGACAATCGCCACCAGAATCAACGTCGCAACCGCGACTTTGTCGTGAAAGCGTCCGCCTGTGTGAAATACCAGAATGATGAGGACGAGGATGCCGAGATAAATGTGCGACTGCATCCATTGTTCGACCGTCCCGAACGTCGACCGGTACCAGCGCTTACGAACCCCGAAGAACGCCAGCAGGAAGCAGAGAAAGAAGCCTGCGATTCCGTAGACGAGCCCCATCCGCGAGCCGCCGTGCGGATATTCGCGCTGCGCGTACCAGATGAACGACGCAGTGGCAGCGATCAGGAGGACGAAGAAAATGCGGCGCCAGGCGACGCCGGAGCGGGCTATTGGCACGCTCGCTCCGGGAAAGGCCGAATGTCAAATGTTGAATGTTGAATGTTGAATGTTGAATGAAGGACGGGCGGCATTTGTGGAGCGGCGCTGGAAAATCCGAATACCAAACGTTGAATATTCACCATTGAATGCGCGAATGGCGACCATTCAACATTCAACATCCAACATTCAACATTCAACATTCCGCTTCTACCTCACCTCTCCCCGCGCGTGATCACCAGCTCTTCAAGAGTCGAGCGATACTCCTCCGGCGTCAAACGAATCGCGGCCCCAGTCGGACAACTGCGCACGCAGGCAGGCCCGCCTTTGATCTCGCGGCATAAATCGCATTTCACAGCCACGGTCTGCTCGACTTCGTTCTCGTGCGATTTGCCGAAGAGCGACGCCACCCAGGAGAAGATCGTTTTCTTCGGCTCCTTATGGATCATGAAAATGTTTCCATAAGGGCAATTGCGCTCGCAGTTGCCGCAGCCGATGCAATTGCTCTTGATGTAGACCTCGCCGCGCGGATCGCGCACGATCGCGTCGGGCGGACAGTCGAGCATGCACATGGGGTTTTCGCACTGCCAGCACGAATTCGGTGCCAGCAGGTTGTAGAACTTGATGCCCGTCAATGACAAACGTGCCTGTCCGTCGCGATGAACGCCTTCGCATCCGGCGATGCAGTTGCCGCAGCGGATGCACTTGTGCTCGTCGATGATGAGCGTCTGCGTTCCCATGACCACTTCCTCACGAATGAGGTCGTTGAGGATGTTGCCGGAGCCAGGAGTGGCATCGGCGATGAGACTCGATATGCGTCGCTCTTCGAGCTTGCGCAAAGGTGCTTCACGAAGATCGGGATGCGCGCCGAGGAAATTCTGGAAATCCTTCTTCGAGAGCTTGATCAGATCGGAGGGAAAAATCGTCGTCACCGTTGCCGTTCGATCGGCATCGGAAAACAGCGCCGCTTCGCCAAAGAAATTGCCGGCCACGAGGTACGACAGCACGACTTCCTTGTCGCCCGACTTCTTGGAGATCTTCACCATGCCGTTGCGGATCAGATAGAAGGCGTCGGCAGGATCGTCCTCTTTGAAAACGATGGCATCCTTGGCCAGATTGTTGACGACGGCCAGCTCCACGAGCTCGCCGAGCTGCGCCTCCGGAATGCCGGGAAAGAGATAGCCGCCGAATGCGCGCAGCAGAAATGCCTGATCGACAAGAGCCTTTGCACGCGGGGCAGCGCCGAGGAGTTTGAGGATGGCTTTGCGCGGAATCTCGATGATGCGCGTCGGACCGACGGCGCGCGCCGTCGCTGTGCGGCGGCGGCCCGAGATCAAGCTCATCTCGCCGAAGAAATTGCCCGCCGTCAGCTCGACGATCTTGACCTCCGTGTTGCTCTTCTCCGGCGTCTTCCAGAGCTCGACGCGGCCGTCGGCGATGATGAGGAAATCGTTCGTGTAGTCGTTCTGACGGATGATGATCTCGCCGTTCGCATATTCGCGAACCCGCGCGGAGAGAAACGTCTCGCGCAGTTGCTGCTCATCGGCAGCGGCAAGGAGCGGCGCACGCTTGCGCAGAATGGCGATGCGCTCGCGAACCGTCCCTTCCCAGAACGGCAGCCGTTCTTTGAGCACCGCTTCGTCGGCCGGCTCGACCGCGCGGCCCATCAGGTGCTCGACCACTTCGAATCCCTGATTCATACCGAGTTTGATGAGATCGCGTCCGCTGGCTGCACCGATGAGATACAGCCCCGGCACACTCGACTCGTGCACCTCACTGAGGAGGGGACGCGAGTCCTTCCCCTGCCCGCTGTACGTGACGCCGATCGATTCGAAGAACTTGCGCGGCGCGTCGGCGCCGAGCTTGAGGAAGATCAGTTCCGCGGCCACACGCGTGACGTCTCCGCGCACGGTGAGATCGGCGTATCCCTCATAGACCTGCTTCACGCTGGCGCTGAAGTAGATCGTCATCTGTCCCGTAGCCTGTCGGCTCAGGATTTCCTTGATCAGGACATCGTTGGCGCGCGTGATTTCCGTGCCGCGCACGATCAGACCGACGCGATTCTCGTCCGCGAGCGCGATCGCAATCTCGAGCGCGGAATCGCCGGCGCCGACAACGAGCAGATCCTGATCGCGATGCTGCGCCGGATCGACAAGGCGGTAGCGAACGTGCGGCAGATCTTCGCCCGGCACACCAAGCTTGCGCGGATTGCCCTGCGTTCCCATCGCCAGGATGACGTTGGCGGCATCGAACTCATCGCCCTTCGCCGCCTTGACCTTGAACCTCGTCCCTTCCTTCTTCACCGACTTCACTTCGGCGTTGAAAACGACGTTCAATTTCTTCAGGCTGACGTGGCCATTCCACGCGGCGAGAATCGACTCGCGCGAGCCTGCCTGAAACGGCACTTCGCCGCGCGCCGGAATCAGCATCGGCTCCGCCATCACGTACTTGCGCGCCTGATACGCGTCGATCGTGTCGGCGAGATGATCGGTGCGCTCGAGCAGCGCGTACGAGAGTCCGTTGGTCTGTGCGTGGGATGCCGCCGCGAGCCCGGCGGGGCCGGAGCCGACGATGATCAGATCGAGGGTCTGCATGACGTTTTTGGTGTGTTACACGATACCAGCTTCGGGGCGCGTTCATGCCCGGAGGCTGCTGATTGAAAAACGAAACGTTGAATGTTCAATGTTGAGTGTTGAATGTTGAATGAAAGGAGGAGAGGCGCGAGTCGAGACATCCAACATTGAACGTCAGCACCCAACATTCAACACTGAACATTCAACATTCAACATTCGACATCGAAAAGACGTCCCTTCCACACGCGAAGACCTCCTACTTCATCATCTCCCGTTCCGTCGACTGCTTTCTCTTCACATCCGAGGCGAGGTTGAACGTCAGGATGACTTTGCCGCAACGGACGAGATCCCCTTCGGCGAGGAGGCGTTTGCCGGTCAGCTTCTCACTGTTGACGAATGTTCCGTTGCGGCTTCCGATGTCCTCGATCGTGAAACCTTCCGCGGAACGAATCACGCGGGCGTGTTTCGCGGAGACGCTCGGATCGCGCAGAGCGATTGCGTTGATCGCCGTGCGGCCGATCGTCGACGTTTCTTCGAGCAGCGGATGCATCGTGCCGTCGTCCGCCGTGAGCGTCGCCACGAGCGGCGCCTCTTTCGAGCTGAGGGTCGGACCGACGCTGGCGACAACCTGTTCCGTTGCCGGTGCAGCGGATGCATGGGGTGATGAGGACCCTGACACCGTCGGTGACGGCGACGGCGATGTCGCTGCGGGCGCGGCGGGCGCAGGCTCGGGTGCCGGTTGCGGTGCCGCAGGGGGCGGCGGTGACGCAGGAAGAACGACTGCTGGGGCCAGCACGGTCCCTCGCGACATCGAAGGCGCCGGTGGAGGCGGCTCCGTTTCCAGCGAAAGCGCAGGAGTGGGAGCCGGCGAAGAAGCCGGCGTCGGAACTCGCGTCTTCGGCGACGCCGCGTCGCGCGCGGTGGCATCGGGATCGCCTGCCGCTTCGACGAGTCCCGTCATCTGCAACCGCTTGATGATCGGATAGAGATCGGCGGTGGCACGCCCACCCTCACTCTTCAACTGCGCCAGCGACTTGCCGCTGCCGATCTGGAAGAGGATCTGAAACTCCTCCGCGGTGATGTTGATCTCGCCCGGCGGACGATTGACCACGCGGAAGCGGACGCTGTCGTCGGGAAACAGCTCGGCCACTCGCCTCGCCTCCGCGATACGCTCATCGGCAGCAGCGATGAGCGACTCGATTTCCATACCGAGCGGTATGGAATCCTCGGCAAGCACGTTTTCGTCGAGAAACGTGAACGTGCCGTCGCCCCACTGAAGCATCCTCGCCACGACGTCGACGGGATCGGACGCACCCGCGGCCTCCGCGCCGACTGCACGCCCCTCGCGCAACGCCAGCCGCGCGTGCTCCCCTCCCGACTCAGCGTCGAACGTTCCCTCTTGCGCGTTCGCAGCGAGAAACAACAGAAGCGTGCGCGCACTGAAGTGATGAAGGCGGCCCTGCAAGACGACGTGCATGATCAAAGTTTATCAGCGAAGCGAGTCGCGCCTGTGACCGGTGACCAGTCCATCACTTCTTCGCCCGCAGACGGATATCCGCATCGAGCCGGTGGCGTCCCTCCGGCCACGATTTCAGGAACGCACGCCACATCACTACGGTATCCGCCGACGATGCGTGCTCGAAATCGACCGCCTCCTGACGGCACCGCTTCGCCTCCTCGGTTCGAGGCGAACCTGCATGCTCCTCGATGAATTGATTCCACGCCGCCGCTGTCCCCGCTTCCCACGCCTGCTGAAAGGCGCGCTCCTCTTCCTGTTCGCGCTCGGGCGATCGGGCCACACGGGCCAGCGCTTCCCGCGCTGCATCGCCGACCAGTGATCCCGGCGGATGCGCCTGTGCCAGCCGCTGCAGCGCATTGCGATCGCCGTCTGCTTCCTTCGATCGCACCGTTGCGATCAACTCGAGCTCGAAGAGCCGCGCTTTCGCCTCCGTCGTATCCGATCCATCGGGAGCCTTCGCCAGATAGTCGCGGTATGCGGAGATCGTGTCGATGGCTTTCGTCTTTCTCCACTCCACCTCGGGGTTGAAGGTTGACAACGTCTTTGACGGTCCACGCCGCAGGCGCATGACAGCCTCGCGCGTGAGCGTGCCTGCCGGTGCGGAAAGGAACGGCTGCAGCGCCGCGGACATCTCGCGCGCGTCGGCGAAACGGCGGCGGCGATCTTTCTCCAGCGCACGAAAAACTACGGCCTCGAGCGATGCGGACCAGTCGCCGTCCGGCTTTGCGTCGCGGAATCGGCGAGGAGGCTGCGTCAGGTGTTTCATGATGTAGCCCTGCGGCGTCTCGCTCGCGAACGGAGGAACGCCGAGGAGCATCTCGTAGAGAACGACGCCGAGGGCGTAGAGATCCGCGCGGCCGTCGAGCTGCTCGCCATCCTCGATGCTGCCGAGTTGCTCGGGCGACATGTACTTCGGATTGCCGATCAGCATCCCCGCCTGTGTGGCCATTTCGCCCGACGGCGTGTTGACGTCTTTGGCGATGCCGAGGTCGATGATCTTCGCGAGGAGGGAACCGTCCTCGTCGTAGGAGAGCATGACGTTGTCGGCCGAGATATCGCGATGCAGAAGTCCGCGCCGATGAATGTGATCGAGACCGGCGAGAACTTGAACGGCGATGTCGGCGGCAAGCGGCAACGGGAACGCGCCTCCATTCGTCCGGCTCCATTGACGAAGCGTGGTGCCGTCGATGAATTCCGTCACCATGTAGCTGCCGCCGTCGCCGATGAAAAAATCGTGGACGACTGCGATGTTGGGATGATGAATCTGCGTGGCCAGGCGCGCCTCGCGCAGAAAACGTGCGCGGTAGCCTTCGTCGGCAAGCATCGACTCCTTCATCACCTTGATGCAGCGGAAGACGTTCAGATGGACGTGCTGCGCTTTGAACACGTCACCCATCCCTCCTCCGCCGAGAAGAGTGAGAATCTCGTACTTGCCATCGAGCACTTTGCCGGGCCCGATGCCGGAAATGCCGAGCGAGTCACCGCTGGCCATGGCTCTTTTCTGAACCTCTGCATTCAGAATACCGTGAAAGTCGTATCCGATCAGCGCAGAAGTCTCGCCCAGGTAAACAGACACGCCCGAGCCTTGACTACGGGCAACTGGACGACCACAACCGCGGGATGTTCCTCGAAAGGGGGTACCACGACTGGACGAGCCACCGAGCCGACGAGTAGAGCCACGCTGCCGTCGAGGACCGCATGACCAACGCGATGTCGATGCCGGCGCCACGAATGGGGCTGCTGAAGCCGTTTTATCCGGGATTTAGGAGTTTAAGTAGGTTTTCCGCAAGAAAAGCGACCAACCCGAACTCCGTCGCAGTTCGAAATGCACAGCGATCTGTGCATTCTACGGAATTTGGCCAATCCAAAGGGTTCTGCGAGGCTTCCGCTGCGGAAAACGCGGTGGAAAACCTGCGGAATTCGCGCGGATTACCAGCACAAAATCCTGTGCAATTCTACAGCATGTAGAACCAAACTCGATCGTCGTTCTTCTGCTATAAGTGTCTTGATTGTGGGTACATGGGCATACCTTAGCGCGCGAGACTCAAGGGCGTCACTGTCTCGATTTGACAACTCAATCCGCCAAGCGTAGTTTGTCCGCCACGCGGATAGACGCGAATACCTCTCTTCCAGCGCGTCGCTAGCGAAGAGCACAGGAGGTTTTGAATGGAGGAGTGGATGGATGAGCCCGCAGCGTCAACTGCGGGCTTGGTGATCCAAGGGGCAGTCACCACCGGGGACTTGGGGAAACCGAGAAAGAGAGTAATCGTTCTTCTCTCTCGGAGTCAAGCGCTCACCAGTGCCTGCCATAACGCTTTCTCAATGGTAGATCAGGAATTACATTCATCATGAACACACTACTCAGTAAAACGATCAAGGACCAAGAAGTAGTAATCGACTCGCAGACCGCGTACATCAACTGCAAGTTTGTGAAGTGTCACCTCTTCTATGTCGGCGGCGACGCCCAACTCGTGAACTGCAAGCTCGACAACTGCCAGATCACCATCACTGGCGACGCGGGCAAGGTCGTACAGTTCATGCAGACTGTCGGGATGATCCAGCCGTCACACGTACCGTCGGCCATCGGTCAGGTGCCTGAATCGGGCACACTTCACTAACCTTCAACCTGGGCGCTGGGGTTTTCTCCGGCGTCCATTTCTTCATCGTCGATTGGAAGTCTTCCTCTCGGCAAAGGAACAACCCTCATGACGAACATGGAAATTATCGTCCACCCGTATGACACCAACGACCAAAAGCTCCTCGGCGACTCCTATCAGCGGCTCCTCGCCGTTCGCGAGAAAGGACTCTCAGCAATGAAGCCCTTCATCAACGACCAAGGATACCTTTCCGGCATCATCATCGACTCCATCATCAGCGGCCTGATGGAACACTTCCAAGAGGTCGTTCGCATGCCTGATGATCATGCACGACAATTTTTCTTTTGGGGGGAGGGGAACACTTCCGCGACCTACGTGAAGGATCGGGTGGACTCAATTGTCGCACTGGTGAATTCTTTTCCAGAATCGTCGCCGTCTTCAGCGCACCCGCAGACGCCGCAGGAAGCCGATGAGGTGCGCGAGCGTGCCGTGAAATCGTAGTACTACTCAGCGTCGAATACCTTACAGCGTCGAACACCAGCCTCGTTTCCTAAGACTGGTGTTCGACCCGGTTACCCACCCTAGTGCTCCAGTGCATTCGCTTGCCTCGTGCAGGCGCTTCCGGTTTAGCCGTCTAGCAACTCGGATTCCGAGATGTCCACCCACTTCACGCCCAGCTCACCATCATCGACAATCGCTTCGACCGTCAGAAAATCCCACGCCTTCCATTGAACAATCCCGTGCCTCGTCATCCACTCTCGGCCGCCTCGGTCATCGCAGGCAACGAGAATCGGTATCCCAAGCGGCATCTCTTTCGGCGCGTGCAGGAATCGCCTCGCTGCAGCAAACTTGCCCTCCAGAATAATGCGCCGCTCAACGGGCGGATCACCGGGAGCGATGCTCGGAACAGGCTCAACTGCAAAATCCGTTACGTAATCGTTTGTGACCCTTATCTTTGTCGGCAGCACCTGGACATTCACTGCGAGCACCTCTCCCGCGTTCCTGAACCGGAGATACTCGAGAACAAACGCTTCCCCGTCCTCCTCATCCGTCTTCCAAGTGCCTGAGTACTCGACTGTAATCCACGGACGATGCCTCGATAACTCCTCAAGGTGTTTTTCAAACCTCTCACGCGTATCTCGCTCTCCCCTCCACGTCAGAAAGGCCGCCACCAGGAATCCAAAGAAAAGCATGCCCACGTAGTACACGTTTGGCAACGGGTGAACGAAACGCTCGTAAAAGCCCAGCCCGGCACCCACGACTGCACTTCCACCCACGAACCCGAGCCAGTGACTCACGAGCCCGAAGAGGAACTCACCGATTGATCCTGCCACATCCTTCAGTCTCTTCCTCAGCTGCATCCATCCCATCCTACTGCCACTTATCCCCACGCCACCCCCGTTATGCTCCTTTCCGCGCGCACGTTGTATTTGACGCAAGCCTTCCATCACCCGAGTGCCCATCTCCACGAGGGTGGCCGATGAAGCGTCGGCTTGTTGCTGAACTTCTAGAAAATGCTGGAAGGACCAAGGCCCCGTTGAGTCTTGTTTGCGATCTGATGGCAAACCTTCTCTTCGCTTGATACGACCGAGCTGGCGCAGTCATACCCGACTCTCCTCGATACTCCCGCTCTCGCACTCTCCCTCCGCCGCGCTACAATCCCGCCCCTTCCATGGCTAAGTTCTACATCACCACCGCAATTCACTACGTCAACGACGATCCGCACATCGGGCACATGTACGAGAACATCGTTGCCGACGTCATCGCCCGCCATCGCCGCCGCATGGGCGATGACGTCTGGTTCCTCACCGGCGCCGACGAGCACGGGCAGAAGATCGAGCGCGCCGCGGCGAAGGAAGGGATCCTCCCGATCGAGCTCGCCGACCGCGTCGTCGCCAAACACCACGAGTTGTGGCGCAAGCTCGACATCAGCTACGACGATTTCATCCGCACCACCGAGAACCGTCACCGCCTCGGCGTCCTCGAGCTGATCCGCCGCATCCAGGAGCGCAACCCCGACGACATCTACCTCGGCGAGCACTCCGGCTGGTACTGCCAGAGCGAAGAAACATTCGTTCCGGAAAACCAGGTGCGCGACGGCAAAGACGAAAGTGGCCACCCGGTGGAGATGACCACCGAGCGCAACTTCTTCTTCAAACTGTCGCGCTACACGCGGCCGCTGCTCGAGCACTATCGCAACAATCCCGGTTTCATCTATCCGCCGACGCGCATGAACGAAATCGTTTCGTTCGTCGAGCAGGGACTTCGCGATCTTTCCGTGTCGCGAACATCAATCACCTGGGGGATTCCGTTTCCCGGCCATCCCGATCACGTCATCTACGTCTGGATGGATGCGCTGACGAACTACATCTCCGCGCTCGGTTTCGGCAGCGGCGAGCACGGGCGATTCGATCACGACTGGCCCGCCGATCTGCAGCTCATCGGCAAGGACATCATCCGCTTCCACGCCGTCTACTGGCCGGCGTTCCTGATGGCGGCGGGACTTCCGTTGCCGAAGAAAATCGTCGGCCACGGCTGGTGGCTTCGCGACAATCAGAAAATCTCAAAATCTCTCGGCAATGTCGTGCGTCCGTACAACATCATCGACGAGTTCGGCGCCGACGCGCTGCGCTACTTCCTGTTGCGCGAGATGGTGTTCGGGCAGGATCAGAACTACTCCGATGAGGCGTTCCTCGGCCGCTACAACGCCGATCTCGCGAACGATCTCGGCAACACGCTGTCGCGCGCCATCAAGATGACCGACACGTACTTCGACGGCAAGACGCCTCCGACGGCTTGTCCTTCGAATGAGCTTCTGCGTAGCGCGGAGCAGATCGTGCCGGAGTACCTCAAAGCGATGGACGAGCTCTCCTTTCAGCGCGCGCTCGATGCTGCCTGGCGACTCCTCGTCGCCGTCAACGGCTACATCGTAAGCAAAGAACCGTGGAAGAAATTCAAGGAGAGCGGCGCCGACGAATCGCTGTCGCGCATCCTCTGGAACACCCTCGAAGCACAGCGCATCGTCTGGGTGATGATGGCCCCGTTCATGCCATCGACCGCTCGCGAGGCGCTTTCGCGGCTCGGCAGCGATCCCGACTTCATCGGCATCGATGCGCTGAAGTGGGGCGGCTTGCCGGCCGGCGCATCAGTTCGCGCAACCGATGCCATCTTTCCGCGCATCGACATCGAAGCGTACGTCGGCGCGGTCCGCGCACAAGGAGAGAGCAAATTGGAAGAGACGAAGCCAGAAGTGCAAGTACCCATCGCGCCGCCCGCACCCGCTGCCGCGGCGGCAGCAGACGCAGGCGCGCCCGTTGAGACGACGCAGGCGATCGCGCCCGGCGCCGCGAAAATCGGCATCGATCAATTCATGGCGATCGATCTCCGCGTCGTCGACGTGCGCGCCGCCGAGCGCGTGCCAAAGTCGAAGAAGCTGATGAAGATGACCGTCTTCACGGGCGACGAAGAACGCACGATCGTCGCCGGCATCGCCGCGAAGTACACGCCTGAGGAATTAGTAGGACGCAAGATCGTGATCGTGGCCAACCTGCAGCCGGCGAAGTTGATGGGCGTGGAGTCGAACGGAATGGTGCTGGCAGCGTCGATCGACGGCGAGCCATCGCTGCTGAGCGTCGATGCCTCTGTTCCGGCGGGAACGAAGGTCAAATAAAGAAGTAGCTGCGATCGGACGTGTCCTATTTTCGGACTCTTCTCCGAAACGTGGACGGCAGGCGCGACCATGACTTGCAGCGATTGCCTTTATTTATAATGACTTAGCTCTTATCTCCCCACTGGCAGTGCTCTTGGACTAAAGGCGTCCAGTCTTAGAGCAGTCGGAGGTAGAACCTATGAGCGTCGCTGAAATTGCGGTTTCCAGCCCCACCTATCTGTCGTATCACGAACAACTGCCGACGGTGCTCATCGTCGAGGACGAGCGCAAGTTACGCTGGTCGCTGATCGAGTCGTTCCGCTCGCTCGGTATCTCGCCGCTAACCGCAAGCGGCGGCTACGAAGCGATCCGCATCGCGGGCGAAAGCCGGCCCGAACTCGTCCTCGTCGACGGACTTCTTCCGGAGATGCACGGGTTCGAGATCGCCCGCTTCATCCGGAAAATCGACGTCGATTATCGCCCTCATATCGCCCTGATGACGGCCATCTACAAACATACGCGTTACCAGAACGACGCGAAGCTCAAGTACGGAATCGACGACTACCTCATCAAGCCCGTATCGCAACACCTTCTGGCCGGTCTCGTACGTCGCGTGCAGGCGGCCTCGCGATGAGCGCCCAAACCAAGAGGCGCGGACGGGTGCTCATCGTCGACGATCAACCCGATATCCTCGAAGGAATGAAGTTGCTGCTGGAGCTGGAAGGGATGGACGTAACTACCCATGAGTCCATCATCACGCTGCCGTTCATCATTCGCGAAGCCGATCCTGACGTCATACTTCTGGACGTCAGCCTTCCGGCTCTCTCCAGTCCGGCGCTCTTGCGAGTCGGACCGCAGCGTCTCCTCCGCACGGACGCGTCGATCATTCTCTTTTCCGGCCGCTCGGCCGGCGAGCTCGCCGCAATGGCTAAGGAGCTCGGTGCCCACAGCTACATCACGAAGTCAGAAGACTCCATGACAATTGTCACGCGCGTTCAGGCGTGGATCCACGAGCGCCGCGCCCTGCGCGCAGCAAAAGAAAACGAGGCCCCCTATGTCGCAGTACGCGCCGCATCTCCTGTTGCACACTGATCATCGTCCCTCGCAAGCGGGGATGCTGCTTCGCAACGCCGGCTACCTGGTCAGCACGTTCGGGGACGATGATCCTTCTAGTCTGAACGCAGACGATCCGGACGTCGACGGCCTCGTGGTCGATGTCCGGGCTCTCGGAGCGATCGCGGTCGTGCGGAAGATCACCGCACGGTCCCGGCCGGGAGTCGTCGTGCTCGTCATCACCCAGGCACCCGACGCGATGCGTCTCGCGCTCCCATCGATTCGCGTCATCAAGTCTTCCGATGTTGGTGACGACTTGATCTCAACGATCGATCTGGCGTTGGCCAGTCATCAGCGATAGAGCGCACAAAAAAATGCCCGCTGCGCGGCCGTCGCAACGGGCTGGCGCGCTAGAGTGCGCCCACTGGGTCGCTGCATGTTTCAGATCAGCGACGAACAGAACTTACTGCCACAATCGCGCGGCGTCTGTATGTTTTTGGAAAGACACGAGATCACATCCCGATCGGATGCCACACCGTCTTCATCTCCTGAAAATCGAAGATCGCATATGGCGATTGCGACCGGCTCGCATCATCCCAGCCGATTTTCTCGCCATTGAAGTGGACCACGCGTTTCACGTTCTCCGCGGCAGCCTTCTGCACCGCAGCCATCGCTCCGTCCGCGACTCCGGTCGTATCGATGGCATTGACGTCCATATGCGAAACGAGCCACGGAACCAGCTCGCTCTTGAGTCCGGAGATAAGATTCACCACACCGGCAGGCACGTCGCTCGTCTGAAAAATCTCGCCGAGCGTTATCGCTGCGAGAGGCTTCGACTCCGAAGTGATGGCCACAACCGTGTTGCCGCCGACAATGGCAGGAGCGATCCGGCTGACCAGTCCGAGCAACGACGGCTCTTCCGGAGCCACAATACCGACGACGCCCGTCGGCTCGGGAACGGTGAAGTTGTAATACGGTCCCGCAACCGGGTTGACGGATCCGAAGACCTGCGGATACTTGTCGCTCCAGCCTGCGTAATAAACCCACCGATCGGTGAGCGCCAGCACTTCGCGCCGCGCATCGGCCGCGCTGGAACCTTGTTTCCGCAACTCGTCGACGAGCTCCGCGGCCCTCGCCTCGCACACTTCCGCAATGCGATACAAGATCTGACCGCGATTGAATGCTGTCTTGCCGCTCCAGCCCGCGAATGCCTTCCGCCCCGCCTGTACCGCATTTCGCAAGTCTTTTCTCGATCCTCGGCAGGCGTTGGCGAGCAACTCTCCCCCCTTGCTCTTTACGGGATAGAAACGGCCCGACTCCGTGCGAGGAAACTCGCCATTGATGTAGAGCTTATAGGTCTTACGGACGTTCAGTCTTGCAGGCACATTAACTCCCAGATCCCTCGCGCACGTCACTACGACAGCACCACATAAGGCGCAAGACCATGCAACCCGCCCTCGCGCCCGAATCCCGACTCCTTATAGCCGCCAAACGGCGACGCCGGATCGAATTTGTTGTATGTGTTCGCCCAGATCACGCCGGCGCGGAGTTTCTGCGCCATCTTCAGAATGCGCGATCCCTTTTCGGTCCAGATACCAGCGGACAATCCATAAGGGGTGTTGTTCGCTTTCTCAATGGCCTCTTCCGGAGTCCGGAATGTCAGAACGGATAATACGGGGCCAAAGATCTCTTCCTGTGCGATACGGCTGGAGGCGGCCACCCCTGTAAAGAACGTCGGGCGGAACCAGAAGCCGCGGTCCGGGACGTTGCATGACGACTGGAACATCTCGGCGCCTTCTTCGACACCGCTCTCGACCAGCTCCTGAATCTTCTCCAGTTGCGCGCGCGAGTTGATGGCGCCAACGTCCGTGTTCTTATCGAGCGGATTTCCGACGCGCAGCGTACCAATGCGCTCTCGTAACTTGCGAACAACCGGCTCGAGGATCGACTCCTGCAGGAACAGACGCGAGCCCGCGCAACAGACGTGGCCCTGATTGAAGTAGATCCCGTTGATGATTCCTTCGACTGCCTGGTCGATCGGCGCGTCTTCAAAGACGATGTTGGGAGCCTTCCCTCCAAGCTCCAGCGTGAGCTTCTTATGCGTTCCCGCCAGGGATCTTTGAATGCGTTTCCCGACCTCTGTGGATCCTGTAAACGCGATCTTGTCGACGTCCGGATGATTGACCAGAGCCGCGCCAGTAGCGCCCGCGCCGGTGATGATGTTGACGACGCCAGGAGGAAGGTCCGCTTCCTGAATGATCTCCGCCAGCATCAGAGACGTGATCGATGTCGTCTCGGCAGGCTTGAGAACCACCGTGTTTCCCGCCGCAAGAGCCGGCGCCAGTTTCCAAGCCGCCATCAGCAGCGGAAAGTTCCAGGGAATGATCTGGCCGGTCACGCCGACCGCGGATACCTTGCGATTCGGGAATGCGTATTCGAGCTTGTCCGCCCAGCCGGCGTAATAGAAAAAGTGTGCTGCCGCGAGCGGGATGTCCACGTCGCGCGATTCCTTGATCGGCTTGCCGCCGTTCATCGTCTCCGCGACGGCCAGACTGCGCGACTTCTCCTGAATCAGACGGGCAATGCGGTAGATGTACTTGGCGCGCTCGGACGGCGCCAGTTTGCGCCACGTCTTCTCATACGCGCGCCGCGCCTCGCGCACTGCCCGATCGACATCCTCCGCATCCGCCTCGGCCATCTCGGCGAGCGTTTCCTCCGTCGCCGGATTGATCGTCTCGAACCACCGCTTCGAATGCGGCTCGACAAATTTCCCGCCGATGAAGAGGTTGTAGCGCGATTGAATCTTGATGTGATCCGTCGCTTCGAGCGAAGGTGAGTAGTTCCACTCCACAAGAGCGCTCGATGCGGCTCCGGGAGTGAGGCGGTCGCGTGTCTCGATTGTCGTCATGCTTCGTCTTGTCGAATGTTCACGTCAATGTTGAATACTAATTGTTGAACGTTAAGTGTTGCATTCCTAGTCGAGCGTGAAGTAATCACCCGATTGATACGCGCCGGTTTTTTCCTTGCGCAGTTGCATCAGCACATCATTGAGCAGCGACGACGCCCCGAAGCGGAAGAGATCCGGCGTCATCCATTCCGGCCCCATCGTTTCGTACAACAGCACCAGATAGGCCAGCGCCAGTTTCGCGTTTGCGATCCCGCCGGCCGGCTTCATCCCGATCTTCTTGCCGGTCACGTGCAGGAAATCGCGGATCGCTTCGAGCATCACCAGCGTCACGGGCAGCGTGGCATTGACCGTCACTTTCCCCGTCGACGTCTTGATGAAATCGGCGCCGGCGAACATCGCGATCAGCGATGCTTTTCGCACCTGATCGTAATTCGCCAATTCGCCGGTCTCGAGGATGACCTTCAAGTGCGCCGGTCCACATGCCTCTTTCACCTCGGCGATCTCATCGAAGACCTTCTGATAATCGCCCGAAAGGAACGCACCGCGGTCGATGACCATGTCGATCTCGTCGGCGCCCGCGGCAACGGCCTGCTGCGTCTCGGAGACTTTGACATCGATGTACGTCTGCCCGCTCGGGAAGCCGGTGGCGACGGAGGCGATGTGAATCCCCGTTCCTGCAACGGCCTGTTTGACGAACGGCACCATGCGCGGGTAGACGCACACCGCGGCGACGTGCGGGATCTCGCGGTCGGACGGATCGGGACGGATCGCCTTCTGGCAAAGCGCCCAAACCTTCCCCTGCGTGTCTTTTCCCTCAAGCGTCGTGAGATCCATCATGCTGATGATCAGCTTCAGGCCCCAGACCTTCGACTCTTTCTTCAGCGAACGTTTGGCGAGCGACGCGGCGCGCTCCTCAGCAGCGATCGCATCGACACCGTGCGCCATCTCCAGCGCGTCGGCGATGCTTCGGCGAAACGTGGCCGGCACAAAAACAGGTGTCTGTGTGACGAGGGATTCACTCATGGGATGGTGAAAATAGCACGTTGAGGCGTGGGGAGTGGAAAGTGGAGAGCGGGAACGAAGCCAGGACGGGCCTCACTCCCACACCTATCCTACTTCCCTCACCCCACGAAAATCAGCGCGCTGCGCGGCGGCGGGTCAGGACTTCCAGGATCTGCTTCCACTGGCCGTTGCTGAAGCTCCAGAGGTCGGAGAGATAGAAGCCGCTGTAGCCGCCGAACAGAACGAGCTCTTTGCGAAGCGGATCGACGGCGAAACCGGCGTTCTCGCGGACGGGCGGAGTCAGCACGGTGATCACCTTCGTCCACGCCGAACCGTCCCATTCCCACATGTCGTTTGTGTAGAGCTGAACCTGGTTGTTGTTCGCGTCGGTATCGACTCTGATTCCGCCGAAGACGAATGTGTGATTCGTCTTTGGATCGACCGCCACCGCGGCGCCATAGCGCATCCCCGGGGTGGTGGAAGGTTTGATCTCCGTCCAGCCGAGTCCATCGAACGACCACATATCGCTGAAGCGTTGCAGGCGATCGTTAGAGGTAAGGCGCCCGAGGCCGCCATAGATCACGGTCTTTTTCAGGATTGGGTCGTACCACATCGCCGTGTGGGACCGCTGCGGCGGCGGGTTCTTCTTCACCTGCGTCCACGAGGTGCCGTCGTACAGCCACGTCTGATCGAGATACGAAGAGATGCCGTCGTAGCCACCGAAGAACACCGTCTTCTTCAGCGTCTGGTCATATGCCAGACTGGAGAACTTGTGCGGCGGGGGCGCGGCCTTGGTCGAATCGAACTGCGTCCACGTCGTGCCGTCGAACTCCCACGTTGCGCTGCCCTGACAGAGCACGATCAGCTTCTGGCGGTCGGTGTCGAATGCCGAGATGGGCGACGCGCAATCGCTGGGCTGACTGGTGGCCGTTTGCGGCTGAAACTGGCCATTCTGATAGGCCCACAGATCGTAGAAGGTCGTCGAATCGTTGATGCCGCCGAAAAGGTAGATGACGTTTCGAACGGGATCGCCGGCAAAGACGGCCAGCGAGCGCGGAACCGGATAGTCGATATCGCCGATCGACGACCAGATCTTGTTGGCGTAGGTAAATGTACTGCCGAGAAGCGCGCCGGAGATCGGGGCACCGCCGAACATCACGGCCACGTTGCGATCCGTGTCAAACGTCAGCGCGGACCCGAGATACCGGCCGGCAAAGAGCGCCAATTCGATCTTCGTCCAGTTCGTGCCGTCCCACTCGTAGGTGTCTTCTGTTCCTAACGATCCGCTGCAGATTCCTCCCGTGTAGAGCACGGTGTTGTTCGAGCTCTGCCACGTCATCGCCCCTTCGTTTGCGCATGCGGGGAGCAGGGTCGGCGTGAGCTGATTCCACTTCGCCGCAGCTGGGTCCCACGCGTACATCACCGTGACGTTCTTCGTATCCTGGGCGAGCATGATGGTCCGATTGCGGACCGGGTCGTACGCGAGATTGGGTTTGATGACGGCGGGACCGTCGCTCAGGATCTGCTTCCAGTTCGTACCGTCGAATTCGTACGTATCGTGAAGCGGGGTCTCGGTCAGTGTCCGCCCGTCGTTGCTGTAGGTCTGCTGCGTGCCGCCAAAGAGGACGATGCGGTCGCGCGCGGAGTCATACGCGACTGCCGCCAGCTCGCGAACGGAGGGCGATGTCGCGGTCGTGATCTGCGTCCAGTCATTGCCGTCGTACGACCAGGTGTCGTTCAGATTGATCTTCTGAAACCGGCCGCCAAAGATCACGACGCGCTTGCGCAACGAGTCGAGAACCATCGACTCTCCTGCACGTGCGCCAGGGCTGTGCGCGGGAAACTTCTGGATCCAGCGCGCGCCCGTCCATTCCCACGTATCGTTCAGTTCGTAGGCTGTCTTGGTGCCGGGGTCGACGCCGGTCGAGCCGCCGAAGAGGACCGCGCGATGCAATGCGGGATTCCACACCATCCGCGTTTCGTAGCGAGCAGACGGAGTGGCCGCCGACGCGGCGGTCGCGGCAAGGACGAGAAGAAAGGAGACGAGAAGAGTGCGCTTCAGCGAGTGATCGCTCATCGGTTGCGTTTTTGCCCCTGATTTAGGTTCTGAGACCGCGAAATTTGCTCCCGTTCCGAACCGGACCACCCCGAGACAAATTTCTCGCCGGCGCGGTCAGGAGCATGCGGCACTACCACTGATCTCTCGTGAGACGGATCAGAAGGCGAAAGGATACCTGTTCACGAACACGCTGAAGCACAGCCTTGGACTACGTTCGCGGATTCACCCCGTAGTGTTCCGCGATCGTCACGAAGTGCTGCTCCGCATCGCCATTCCCGAGCCGCGTGCGGATGTTCTCGATCTCCGCCATCTCCGAATCCTCGAGCACAAATCCATGCGCAGTCAGCGCCTCTTTCGGGTTTTCGATCAGCCGCCGTCCAAACTCCGGATGCTCGATGGCGCGCCGTACCACCGCGCCAATCATCTCGTTTCTCATTCAGTTGTCCTCCGCCTTCGAGAAGAGCAAGCGACGGGCCTGCTCTCGCGAGGGCGCAACGCTCCGGAGGCGCGAACGAGGATAGCCGGAGGCAAGCGGGGAACGAGCGCCGCTACCCGACCCTAGATTCGAATCCGCAACGTCGCCAGCGTCTCGTCGGGATGGATCTTTTTCGGCGCACCGACGTTGTTCTTCGTGCGCTCGATCGTCAAGTCGACGTTCTTTGCGAATCCGATGCGGATCCCCGCGTCGATCTTCGTCCAGTTCCACCAGATACTCGGCGCCGGATATTGCGCGCCGTTCCCTTTGAACCCGTAGTGCAACTCGCTCCAACGGACAGCGGGCTGAATGCTCTGCAGAAACGACTCGCCGCCGATGGACGGACCGACGGCCCAGTCGAACTTATATCCAAGCTCCGCCTCGGCACCACTTCGGTGCATGCCGGCGACAGTCTGGCTGGTGAACTGGATCGTCGAAGTCAAGCCTTTCCACTCCGTGTACACGCGCGCGCCAGTCTCCTCTTTCTTGTTGCCGCGAATCGGTAGCCCCCGATCCTGAGGACCTTCCAGCAGATCGAGGTCGACGCCGTAGAACGTTCCGGTCAGCGGCGCGCTCTCCCCGTCGAGCAGCGTGCGTCGGTAGTGAAACGCGACCGCATCGAAACCGAAAGTCTGCGCGTCGTTCTGCCAGCGGTAGCCGAGTCCCTGACCAAAGGACATGTTTTTCGTGTCGAGCGCCAGGTCCTCGATCCGCGTGTCGTACAGGATCGGGAAGCCCGACTTCAGCCGCGGATTCGGATGCGGCTGCAGCAATTCGCTGATGCCGTTGTCGCCAGCAAGCGCGTTCGGATCGCGGATGTACAGCGGATTGCCGCTCGTACCGGTGAGCCGCCAGTAGACGTTTCGTCCGATCGATCCGCCGGTCATCACTCCCACATCCTCGAAACGATTGAACGACGTTGCCGCGAGTCCGTAGCTTTCGAGCAGGCGGATCGGCTGCCGCTCCATCTTCACGAACTTGCCCAACTGGACGAAGAACGACGTCCGCTCGGGACGCGACAGAAACTCCGGCCGCGGTCCGATCTGGATCCAGAGCTCGTCGGCATCGACCTTCCGATCGGCGCTGGTGGGATTGCGGCGGTACTTGTCCTGCCCATGCAGTTGCGTGTGCGCGAGGAACCAGTTGCCGTATCCGAGGTCGAGCTTGATCTGGGCGACGCTCAACTCTGCGTGGGAGCCGGCATTCACCGTCTCTTCAAAGCCAACGGTCTGGCCGACTGGTAGAGAGTTCGAGGAGAAGGGAAATTTCAGCGCGAACTTCTCTTCGCGGCTGTCGCGATAGTTCGCCCGCAACTCGATGCGCGACTTGAATATCCAGCCGCTTGCGGTCTGTGCGGCAGTGTCCTGCGCGAAGAGTGGAAGAGCCGTGAATAGAACAATCGCCGCCGCGCCGATTCGTCGCATGGTTGTCTCCAGTCTACGTCGCGGGGAGCCAGACGGATTGTAGCAGGCGCGCATTGTTTGGTGCACGCCGAGGACGCGAGATGGCGCCGCTCTTCGACGATTCACATTTCGAATAGCGAGCTGACCGAATCCTCGTCGTGGATGCGCTTGATCGCCTGGGCCAGAAGGTCGCCGATCGATAGCGGGAACAGCTTCGGGCATTCTGTCTGGCGGTCGGTCATCGGCATGCTGTTCGTGGCGATGACCTGCGTGAGCCGCGAGTTGTTGATGCGCGTGATGGCCGGGCCGGAAAGGACGGCATGCGTGCACGACGCCGAGATCGAGCGCGCCCCTTTCGCCAGCAACGCATCGGACGAATGAATCAGCGTCCCGCCCGTATCGATGATGTCGTCGACGACGACGACATTCCTGTCCTCTACATCTCCGATGATGTTCATCACCTCGGTCTGATTCGCGCCGGTGCGCCGCTTGTCGATGATGGCCAGCGTCGCGCCGAGCCGTTTCGCATATGCGCGCGCACGTTCCACACCGCCGGCGTCAGGCGAGACGATCGTCAAGTCCTCGAGACCGAGGTCGCGAAGGTGGCGGACGATAACCGGAGCGGCGAAGAGGTGATCGACGGGGATGTTGAAGAAACCCTGGATCTGCGACGCGTGCAGATCGAGCGTCAGCACGCGATCGGCGCCGGCGGCGGTGATGAGATCGGCCACAAGCTTCGATGTGATCGGCACGCGCGGCTTGTCTTTCCGGTCCTGCCGTGCGTAGCCGTAGTACGGGAGGACTGCAGTCACGCGGCTTGCTGACGAGCGCTTGAATGCATCGAGCATGATCAAGAGCTCCATGAGGTGATCGTTGACCGGGGGGCAGGTCGGCTGGATGACGAAGACGTCCGCGCCGCGGACGTTCTCGTCGATCTGCACGTAGTTCTCGCCGTCGGAGAAGCTGTAGAGCGTGACGCGTCCCGGCGACACGCCGAGATGGACGCAGATCTCTTCGGTGAGCGAAGGATGGGACCGGCCGGAGAAGACTTTCAGCGCGGGCAAGCGCGGCGAATTATATGCATCAGACCATCTCC
>JAXDGL010000003.1:0-361316 GCA_034665065.1 Thermoanaerobaculia bacterium
CCCCCCCCCCCCCCCCCCCCCCCCCCCCCCCCGGCGGTCCCCCCGATTCGAAATGACAGTCGGAAAATAATCTGAGCTAACAGTGCCAGGGAAACTCAAGCCTCAACCCAACAAACATGCGACTCGACCAGGCCATCGCCGCACGCTTTCCGCCGATCTCGCGCCGCCGTGCGCGTGAGTTGATCGCGGCGCGGCGCGTGCTCGTCAATGAGCGCGCGGTGTCTATCGCTTCGCGCGAAGTGAGCGACGACGACCGGATCGCGGTGGCCGAGGATGTGCCGGAAATTTCGGTCATTCGCGAGACCAGCGATTGGATCGCGGTCGACAAGCCGGCGGGAATGGCGACGCAGCCAACGCGCGATCGGAGAGTGCGCTCGCTCGAAGAGTTGCTACGGCTGCGCTATCAGACGATCTGGCTTGTGCATCGTCTCGATACACCGACCAGCGGCGTGGTTCTTTTTGCGCGAACACAGAGCGCGGCGGCGGAGCTATCGGCACTCTTCGCAGAAGGCTCGATCCGGAAGACATACCTCGCGCTCATCGAGAAAGTGTTGACCGATGAGCAGATCATCGATTCTCCGGTTCAGGGGAAAGACGCGCGCACGACAGTTCGCCCTCTTCGCAATGATGGTTCGGCAACGCTGATCGAAGCTGTCATCGAGACGGGACGCACGCATCAGATCCGGATCCACGCTGCATCGATCGGCCATCCTGTCGTCGGCGATCGCCGTTACGGAACGGGAGGGCGCGCCGCGCGCCTGATGCTCCACGCGTGGAAGCTCGAGCATCCGAAGGTCGGCACTCTCGAGGCGCCGGTCCCTACTTCGTTTTCTCTTTCGCCCGCGATTCCTTCTTCCGATCCGCCCAACCCTCAATGACGCGCTGCGGTGTCCTGCTTAACGCCAACGCGCCCGCGGGAACGTCTTTCGTGATCGTCGACCCTGCGCCGACATACGCGCCCTTTCCGACGCGAACCGGCGCGACGAGCTGCGTGTCCGAGCCGATGAACACATCATCCTCGAGCACGGTCTTGTTCTTATTCACGCCGTCGTAGTTGCAGGTGATCGTCCCTGCGCCGATGTTGACGCCGGCGCCGATCTCCGCGTCACCGATATACGAAAGATGCGAAGCTTTCGCGCCTTCGCCGAAGACAGCCTTCTTGGTCTCGACGAAGTTGCCCACCTTCACGTGACGCCCGAGGTGTGAGCCCGGGCGGAGATGTGCATAGGGACCCACGGCTGCTTCGTCTTCGATCACCGCATCTTCGGCGACCGTCCCTGTTTTCAGATGCACGTCGTCGCCGACCGTGACGTTGATCAGATGAACGCCCGGCTCGACGATGCAACGCGCGCCGATCGTCGTCGTTCCTTCAATCGTGACGAAGGGATAGACGACCGAGTCGTTGCCGATCGATACTGTCGAGTCGATGACGACGGTTGCGGGATTGCGGAAGGTAACTCCCTCCTTCATCAGCTTCGCGACGACGCGCCGCTGGATCTCGCCCTCGACCGTGGCCAACTCCGCGCGTGAGTTGACGCCGAGCGCTTCGATCGGATCGGAGGCGACGACCGCGCCGATTCGATGTCCGGCACCGCGAAGCACCGCCAGCAGATCGGTGAGGTAGTACTCGCCTTGCGAGTTGTCGGTCGAGAGGTTGCGAAGATTCTCAAAGAGATGCTCGCCGTCGAAGATGTAGATCCCCGCATTCACCTCGCCGATCTGCTTTTCATCGTCCGATGCGTCCTTCGCTTCGACGATTCGCGTCACGTTGCCATCTGCATCGCGCACGATGCGGCCGTACATGGCAGGATCATCGGGCCTCATCGTCAGGAGCGTCAGCGCGTTCTGGGACCGCTCGTGTTCATCGATCAACTGCTGCAGTGTTTCGGGATACGTGAGCGGAACGTCGCCGGAGAGAATGAGGATGCGGCCAGCGCCTGTCGTTTCCAGAATCTCCGCCGCCTGAAGCACGGCGTGACCGGTCCCCTGTTGCGTTTCCTGGATTGCAAAGCGGGCGCGGTCGTCGACAGCCTTCTGCACCGCCTCGCGCTGATGGCCGATGACCATAACCGGCGCGCGATCACTGACCTGCGCGGCAAGGTCGAGAACATAGTCGATGATCGGCCTGCCGGCGGCGCGATGAAGAATCTTGATCGTCGCCGATTTCATGCGAGTACCCAGTCCCGCGGCGAGGATGATGACGTCGAGGTTTTCGTTCTTCTTCAAAGCGGTCATGCCTCCGTGCGTCTCATCCTTTCAAGCGTCCGGCCATATCGGTCATAGAGGCGGAAAATCGTATCGGAGAGCGCGACCGAGTTGTGGCGGACGTAGTTCTCTTCTTCGATGATGTCGCCGAAGAACGGCGTGACGCCAAGCTCGCGAATGGCGTTCACGTCGAACGACACCGGATGCTGCTGCTGTGCCGCGTACGTGCCGAGGATGGCATCCGACGGCCGGCGTCCATTGAGGATCATCACGTCGACGACGAGTCCCGCGTGCTCGATGATCGCGGCAAGATGCTCCTCTGCCGTGTAGCCGTCGCTCTCGCCCGGCTGCGTCATCACGTTGCAGACATAGACGCGCAACGCTTTAGCCTGACGCAGCGCATCGGCGATCGGCGCGATGAGCAGATTGGGGATCACCGAGGTGTAGAGCGATCCCGGCCCGATGAGGATCATGTCCGCGGCAGCCAGCGCTTCGAGCGCGCGGGCGGTGGGCTGGGCATCGGCGGGATCGATGCTGAGATGGACGATCCGCGCGTGCGATGGTGGCATCGTCTTCTCGCCGAGATGCGAACCGCTGATGGCGACTTCGCCGAGGAGCTCCGATCCGTCAGCGAGCGTCGCGCGCAGACGAACATCAGCAAGCGTCGATGGATAGATCTCGCCGGCGATGTTGAGAACTTCCGACGCCGTCAAGATGGCGTTGTCGAAACCGCCGGTGATGTCGGTCAGCGCGGCGAGCAACAGGTTGCCCAGCGAATGTCCGCCGAGCGATGAGCCCTCACCCTCGAACCGATAGCTGAAAACGCGGGAGATGAGTTGCTCCTCCTCGGCCAGCGCGAGGATGCAGTTGCGGATATCGCCCGGCGGCAGCATGCCGAACTCTTTTCGCAGTGCGCCGGAGCTCCCTCCTTCATCCGTCACCGTCACGATCGCGCCAAGGCGCGCGATCGACCACGGACCGTCGGCCTGGACATAACGCTTCAACCCGCGAAGGAGCGTCGAGAGGCCGGTGCCGCCACCGATGGCGACGATGTTGAGCCCGTGATGGCGCATGGACCGCTATCGTATCGCGCAGAGGCGATCCGCCCGTCACTCGTGCGCGCGCAGGAACGTTTCCGGATTGCTGAACGTCTTGGCCATCCCCACGCCGCGTCGCACGTTGTTGAGTGAGACCTTGCCAGTCGCGATCGCCGCACCGAGCTGCACGTAGGTCCTCCACTTGCCGCGATAGCGATAGCGAACGTCGAGCGCGTGACGCCAGAGTCCCGAATACTCTTCGTAGAAATCGTCAAGCGACAACGTCGTCGGAAGCACGGCGTGGACGATGTCGTACATCTCCCAATCGTGTGTCGTGACCTGTTCCTTCACCGTGTCCCAAAGATCGGTTCCCGGGAGCGGCGTGAGAACGGAGAAGCCGCTGTTGTACGCGCCAGTCTCGTCGATCCAATCGCGCAAACGCTTGAAGTCATCGCGCGTCCACGCCGGATCGACGATGAAGTTCGGGCTGAATCCGACGCCGAGCTGCTGGAGGATCTTGATGGCCTTGACGTTGTTGTCGGCCGTGTTCTTCTTGTTAACCGCCTTCAACCCTGCGTCGGTGACGGATTCGAGGCCGAGGAAGATGGCGAGCTTGCCGCAGTCCTTCCACATCTCGATCAGATGCGGGAACTTGCAGATGATGTCGGTGCGCGTCTGGACGGTGAAAAACTTCTTGATGCCGGCCGCTTTGATCTGCCGGGCCATCTCTTCGCCGCGCTTCACATTCATCCAGAAGATGTCATCGGTGATGAAGATCGCCTCGGCCTTGATCGCCTGCAGCTCGCGCACGACGCGCGCCGGCGACTTCTCGCGGAACGTCGATTCGTGAAACTTCCAGACCGAACAGAAGTTGCACTTGAAGGGACAACCGCGCGCGGTTTCCATCAGAGCGAGCGGCTTGTGGAAGTTGATGTAGTAGTGATCGGCGTACTGCTCGATGAGATGCCGCGCCGGGAGCGGATAGTCGTCGAGGTTCTTGCGGGTCGGCGCGTGGCCGGTGCTGATCCAGCGTCCTTCGCGATGCAACATCAGGCCGGGAATCGTGGCCAGGTCGTGACCGCGCTGAATGGCATCGACCATCGGCGGCATCACTTCCTCGCCGTCGCCGACAGCAACCGCGTCGATCACGTCATCGTTGAACCAACTCGGATCGCGCGAGGCATCGTGCCCGCCGATGACGATGAAGACGCTCGGGTTCTCGCGCTTGATTCGCTTGGCCAGCCTAACCGTGCGGTTGCGCTCGGTGGTGAAGTTGCACTGAAGGCCGACCACGTCGGGCGCGAAGCGCTTGCAGAGATCGAGGCCATGCTCCTCGCCGTCGATGCGCAGATCGAAGACCTTGCACTCGTGACCATCTTCTTCGAGACAGGCGGCCACGCAGATCGGGCCAAGAGGCTCGACGAAGGTCAGCATCTCCAGACCGAGAATTCCACCGACAGGCGGTTTGACGAATGCGACTTTCATAGTTTGTGCACCCGGAAAGACGAAGCGGCGTCCGCTTATTTCTTTTTCAGCTCAGTCAGTACGAGCTTGGCGACGGCTTTCAGTGTATCGAAAACTCCCGTACCGTTCATGGCTACAGCCTCGAACGTCGGCTCGCCCTTGAAATTGAGCTGGCGATACATCTCGTCGGCAGGCAAAGCCGTGGGCAGATCGCGCTTATTGAACTGCAGCACGTACGGGACCGATTTTAGCTCGTAGCCTTGCTCTTTCAGATTCTTGTCGAGGTTCACGAGCGACTCGCTGTTCGCCTCCATGCGCGCTTCCTGCGAGTCGGCGACGAAGACGACGCCGTCGACCCCCTTGAGGATCAGCTTGCGCGAGGCATCGTAGAAAACCTGCCCCGGCACTGTGTAGAGATGAAAGCGGGTCTTGAAACCACGCACGGTGCCGAGGTCGAGCGGAAGAAAATCAAAGAAGAGCGTGCGGTCGGTCTCCGTGGCGAGCGAGATCAGTTTTCCCTTCGCTTGCGGATTGGTCTTGTCGTAGATCCACTGCAGGTTCGTGGTCTTTCCGCACAAACCCGGACCGTAGTAAACGATCTTGCAATTGATCTCGCGGGCAGCGTAGTTAATGAACGTCATTGCCGGCTATTCGCTGAAGAGGCTGTCGATGTCTTCGTCGGTGATCTCGGCGAACGGCGAGTCGAAGCGGTTTGCCAGATTGCCCCGCTCCGCCTCGGACTTCCGCAGCAGGACCTCGAAGGTCCGCTCCAACTCGGCCGAAGCCTTCTTCACGCGCAGACGAACCAGGCCGAGCGACGAGCGGTCGTCGAAGATGACAACGAGGATGACGCGCTGGGCGACGAGGGAGATGTGGATGTTGTCGCGCTCCCCTTCGTGGAAGAGGATCGAAAACTCTTTTTCGCCGATGAGCTTCGCCAGACCGTCGGTTGCGGCGACGTTTCCAGCCGTCAGCGAGGCCAGCGACGTCGCATCGACGCCGCGCATGTCGCCGTGGACGGCGATCTGCTGGCCGTTCTTGTCGACCAGAAAGACGATTTTCGAGTTGGAGTCGACCTGCAGACGTTGGAGCGTGTCCTTGATCTGCTGGTACTCCTCCTCGAACATTACGAGGTCAGGGGTCGGATGCGCCATGTTGTTTTTTCACCAAACCGTGTCACGAGGACTGGGACGGAGAAATGTAGCACACCGCGGGTGTCGTACGTCGGGGATCGGGGTCGTAGCGACGAGCGATGCACGCGATGCCAAGCCTCCTGCTGCCGGCATTTGCACAAATCAAATCTCTCGACGGCCTTCCAGCGCCTTGGCCATGGTGACCTGATCGGCGTATTCGAGATCGCCGCCGACCGGCAGACCGAACGCCAGCCGCGTCGTCTTCACATCGAGCGAATGCAGTTGCTGCGCGATGTAGAGCGCCGTCGCCTCTCCTTCGACATTCGGATTCGTGGCCACGATGACTTCGCGAACGCCGCCGCTCTGCACGCGTTTCAGAAGGCCGGCGACGTCGATGTCCTGCGGGCCTACTCCTTTCAATGGCGAGAGCGCGCCGAGAAGAACGTGAAAAACGCCATGAAAGTCACGGGTCGATTCGATCGTAGGGATGTTGAAGGCTTCTTCGACGACGCAAATCACGCCGGCATCGCGTCGCGGATCGGAGCAGATCGCGCACGGCTCAACATCGGTCATGTTGTTGCAGATCGAGCAGCGGAAAATCTTCGACTTCACGTCGACGATGGCATTCGCCAGCGACTCCGCCTCGCCGGTCGTCCGTTTGAGGATGTAGTACGCGATGCGCGAGGCCGACTTCCCTCCGACGCCGGGAAGTTTGCTCAGCTCGTTGATGAGATTCGCGAGTGGTGGCGCGGTCATGACACGTGAGCGCGGTGGCGCGGCCGCATCAGAACATCCCCGGGATCTTCAGTCCGCCCGTCATCGCGCCCATCGAGCTCGACATCTCTTCGTCGACTTTCCGCGACGCCTCGTTCACGGCGGCAACGACGAGGTCCTGCAGCATCTCCACATCATTCGGATCGACGGCTTCCTTGTCGATGGTGATGGCCAGCAGCTCTTTTGAGCCGTTCATCGCCGCTTTCACCATGCCGCCGCCCGCGCTTCCCTCGACGCGCAACGCGGTCATCTTCTGCTGCATCTGCTCCTGCATCTGCTGCACTTGCTTCATGAGCTGCTTCGGATTCATGAGTCTCTCTCCCTACCGCTTTCGTGTTTCGACGAGGTCGGCGCCGAGGTGTTTCTGGAATGCCTGGACGACAGGATCGTCGCGCAATGGTGATGACGACTTTGCCGCGGTCGCTGCAGGTCCACCAACTTTCTCAACCTGCACCTCGATCGAGACCGGCTCGCCGAATACCTCGGCGGCGATCTGTTCGAGCGCCTGCGTCGCGCCGCTGATCTGTTCGGCAGTGAATGAATCGCTGAACTCGAGCACGACTTTATTGCCATCGCGCCGCCGCGACTTCGCCGCGGCGAGATATCCGCCGATGAGCGGACGCGCTTTCTGCACGCGCTCGATGAAAGCGTCGACGTCGCCAGTCGCGGAAGCAGCTCTTGCGGATGATGCGGGGTTTACGTAGGTCGGACTCTCTAGTCCGACATTCGCATTTGGTCGGACTGGAGAGTCCGACCTACGTTCTGCTTTGGGCGGCGCGCTCGTTTTGCGTTCGGCCGATGCTCCTCCCGCAAGGGCTTCTTCGACCGCGCGCAGCCGCGGGAACGTCGCCGCCTTGAGCAGCGCGATCTCGACGGCGAGGCGCTGATGCTCCGCGCGATTCACCGTCTCATCATCGCGCAGCAGCAGATTGGCGACGCGCAGCAACTCCGAGTACGAGAACTTCTCCGCCGCCGAATGAATCGCCGGCAAGTCCTCGGGCGATACGGAGAGCATCGATTCTTTCGCATTTCCCGCGACGAGCAGGAGATTGCGAACGAAGCTGAGCATGTCGCGGAACAGCATCTTGAAATCGCGTCCGGTCTCCGCCGCTTCGTCGAGCGCCTCGAGAATCGCGCCGTGATCGCCATCCGCGATGTAGCCGGCAACGCGCGCGAAGAAGGTGTTGTCGGAGAGGCCGAGGACGGTGGCGACGTCGGTGGCGGAGATCGAGCGTCCGCTGAACGCGATGACCTGGTCGAGCAGCGAGAGGGAGTCGCGGACGCTTCCTTCGCCACGCCGGGCAATGATCTCGATCGCGCTCTTGTCCGCTTCGATCCCCTCGGCGTCGCAGATCTTGCGGATGCGCGTCATCAACTCGTCGAGCGTGATCTTGCGCAGCATCTCCTTCTGCACGCGCGAGATGATCGTCTGCGGAACCTTGTTGATCTCGGTCGTGGCGAACATGAAGACGACGTGCGGCGGCGGCTCTTCGAGAATCTTCAGCAGCGCGTTCCATGCGCCGGTGGAGAGCATGTGTGCTTCGTCGATGATGAAGATGCGGTTGCGGTCGCGCGCCGGCTGAAACTGCGTGGTGTCGCGCAGCTCGCGGATGTTGTCGACGCCCGTGTAGGTCGCGGCATCGATCTCCCGCACGTCCATGTCGATGCCTTCGGTGATCTCGCGGCAGATCACGCATTCATTGCACGGCTCGATCGTCGGACCTTTGACGCAGTTCAGCGCCTTGGCCAGGATGCGAGCGGCGGTCGTCTTGCCGACGCCGCGGACACCTGCGAACAGGTAAGCGTGATGGATCCGCTCCCCCTCGATCGCGTTCTGCAGCGTCTGGACGACGGTCTGCTGTCCGATGACATCGCTGAACGATTGCGGCCGGTATTTGCGCGCGAGCGCCTGATAGGACATGTGCCGTGGAGTCTAGGTTGCAGCGCCGCGGAAAACCAGCCTCTCCGCGCAAACCCTGAAGGAGGCTAGGCCAACCAACGCTCGCGGCCGTGCCGCGCGCTCGGAAGAGCCCAGGCCGAACTGCGTCACACAGGAGAACACCTTATCGCTGCTTCCTTCCGGACCTGACGAGGTTCAGTGTGCCTGCTGCACAGGACCCAGGCTCATCCCAGCGAGCCGAAACGGGACGCGGATTGTAACCCGCGATGCCGTGGAACCGGGACTAGCGGAGAGAACTTCCCATTTCACTTCGATAACGCGGTGTAGACTGCCGTTACGCAACCCATCAATAGAAATGGAGGCACTTCGTGACTATCGACTTACCAAGTCAGGCTCTCCTTGCTTCCTATTGGATTCCCGCTGTCGGCATCGGTTCGCCGGAGCAGCACGTTGAGGTCCCGCTGACGTCCGTGCTGGACTGCACGCTTCCGAACGGGCAACCGCAGACGAACGTAGTCTTTCTCGGTTCTGCCACATTCGTCTCGGCGACGGCGCCATATATCTCGATTCCGGACGCGATCATACAGCAGATGACGTTGCAATCGGGTCAGACGAAAACGAACGTACAGCAGTTGCAGGCTGCCGGCATTAAGGTGCTTCTCACGCTCGTGGGCTCGAGCGGGTTCGGCTGGGACGGCATCAGCGACGGCGCCGCCTTTGCGCAATGGATCAAGACGAATGTGATCGATGCATATGGTCTCGACGGCATCGACATCGACGACGAATTCAGCGGCCTATCGAACACGCAGAGCTTCATGAGCGCAATCGGGAACCTGCGCAGCGTGCTGTCCGCCAGTTTGATCACGAAGGCTCTTTGGGATGACCGCCAATACTTCACGACGCCGGTACCGATTGGCGCACCAAACGCCGGAAAGTACCTCGGTCAGCTCCTCGACTTCGCCAGTTCGATGGCTTACGGCGACGGCTTTGACGCGCAGATCGGCTTTCTTCAGTGGTACCACGATGTCGAGGTGAATGGGCAGAACGTCGGCATGGCCTGGAATCAACTCGCCATCGGCGTGCAAGCCGGGCCGCCGGACGGAAGCTGGATGACAGGGATCGACGAGGTCTACCAGCTCGCGCAGTGGGCCGTTGAACCGGCGTCGTCAACGAAGCAGATTCCGCCGATTCTCGGCATGATGCTCTTCACGTTCTCACAGGACATTCAACAGTTCACGTTCTCTCCGCAGAACACGCCGTCGAAGGTGTTCCCCAACGCAAACGATCATCAATGGCAGCGCACGATCGTGGCAGGATTTCTCGGACAACCACAACCTGCGGATTGAGGGTTTCCGCGGTTGGGGCGCCTCCCCGGCCGGAGAAGTTCTTATTGTTCAACACTGCGGGCCGCGCTGGATGGCTGAGAGAGCAAGTTTGAACCGCTGATGTTTTCGGGCGGTCCTGTTTTACTGACTAACAGCCATACGCCATGAAAAGGCGGCTACGGGAACCTCGCGACAGCGGCTAGAGAATCTCTCCGCTGTCGGGACTAAACTCATTACGTGCGCGTCCGGTTCGGTGACTTCCTCCTTGATACGGGCCGCCGTGAGTTGTCACGCGGCGGAGTACTCGTGCCCCTTCGCCCGAAGGCGCTGCAACTCCTCGAAGCTCTTATCGGCCAGCGGCCCAATGCGGTGTCGCAGGAAGAGTTGTATGAACGTCTGTGGCCGGACACCTTTGTCGACAAGAACAGCCTCCACAAGGTGATGTATCAATTGCGCGATGCGTTGGGAGATGACGGGCAAACGATCATTCGCACTGTCTATGGCTTCGGGTTCTCATTCGCAGCGACGGCGAACGACGACGTGCCGGGCGGCGCGCATCCAGCGCGTTGCCAGATCGTGATCGGCGAATCGGAGTTCGATCTGCGCGAAGGGGAGAACATCGTGGGGCGCGAGCGCGACGCCGCGGTGCGCATTGAGGCGCCATCGATCTCGCGCCATCACGCCCGCATCATCATCAGCGGAGAACAGGCCACGCTCGAGGATCTGCAGAGCAAGAACGGGACGTGGATTCGAGGAAAACGGATTCACCGAGGAGAGCTGCGCGACGGCGACGCGATTCTGTTCGGAACGGTGGCGGCGGTGTTCCGCGTCGTTCCGGCTGAACGGAGTACGGAGACCGATCTCTGATCGAAAAGGATCACTTGGGAAGAAGTTCGGGAAAGGTGAGCGCAACGGCGGCCGCACGTTGCGCGCATGCGACTCGTCATCCTTCTTCTCACCCTCTCGTTCGACGTCCGGCACGCCACCGACAGTCCTCAAGTCTTCGCCATCCTTCAGCAGCTTGCCATCGACGGCGCACAACGCTTCGACCAGCGTGAAATCGCTACGTTCCTCGTGCGCGACTCGAACGGAATGATCTCGTCATTGCCCTGGCCCCAGACCGGACGTTTCCGCTCCGAGTACTACCACGGGACCATACCGGCCGGTACGGTGGCGCTCGCACACACCCATCCCTGGCAAGCGGATCAGCACCCCTCGCAAGGTGACATCGAGCAGGCCCGGAGGCTGCACCTGCCGATGTTCGTCGTCACTCGTTGGAACCTTTACGGCATCGACTCCAGCGGCAACGTGATCACGCTCTTCGCGCGAAGCGACTGGACCCGCTCGACCAAATCCACGGACATTTTGACCGCATCCAAGTAGAGTTTTCTGCCGTAGGTGTATTCTGATTCTTTCCGTGAAACTTGCATCGGGAGCTCGCCTCGGGCCGTACGAGATCCTCGCTCCGGTAGGAGCGGGCGGGATGGGCGAGGTTTACGCCGCGCGCGACTCGCGACTCGGACGCAAGGTCGCGGTCAAGATTCTCTCCGCCGAGTTTGCGAACAACGAGCGGCTCAGAATCCGCTTCGAGAACGAAGCGAAGGCGATCTCCGCACTCAACCATCCCCACATCTGCGCACTCTACGACGTCGGTCCCGACTACCTGGTGATGGAGTACTGCGAGGGAAAGACTCTCGCCCAACGGATCACGCAGGGAGCGCTGCCAATTGAGCAGGTCGTTGAGTACGGAATGCAGATCGCTGGCGCTCTCGAAAAGGCGCACCGCGCAGGCATCATCCACCGCGATCTGAAACCGTCCAACATCATGATCACGAAGTCGGGCCTCAAGCTGCTCGACTTCGGTCTGGCCAAGCAGCGCACCGACTCGTCGCCTGACGAATCGACCGTTCAGCAGGTGACCGAGGAGGGAAAGATCCTCGGCACGATCCAGTACATGGCACCAGAGCTGTTGCACGGCAAGAACGCAGACGCGCGGAGTGACATCTTCGCGCTCGGTCTCGTTCTGTACGAGATGGCGACGGGCAAGCCGGCCTTCAGCGGAGCAAGCAAGGCGAGCCTGATCGCGGCGATTCTCGAGCATGAGCCGCCGCACATCGAGTCATCCGCGCCGCTCGACCGGTTGATCCGCGCCTGCCTGGCAAAGGATCCGGACGAACGAATCCAGAACGCGAACGATGTGAAGCTGCAACTTCGATGGCTTGCCGGCTCCGATGAGCAACTGATGCGCAACTCTCCGAGTCGATGGAAGGCGGCGACGGCGCTGATTGTCCTCGCTGCGGCAGCCGTTCTGTGGGCGCTTTATCTTCGGCGGCCATCGGTCACCGTGGAGCGGCCGACCCACACCGCATTGGCGCTGCCGGCGGGGACGGCGCTCGCCTCCGCGATGTTGGGCGCCATTGCGTTGTCGCCCGACAGCAAAAAAGTGGCGATGATCATCGGACCGTCCGAGAAGACCGCGCTTGCAGTTCACGATCTCACGACCGGCGAGACGAAAACGCTCGCCGGCACGGAGACGGCCAGCTTCCCGTTCTGGTCTCCCGACAGCCGGCAGATCGCGTTCTTCGCTCGGGGAAGGCTCGAAACCATCAACGCGAACGGTGGAGTGGTCCAGATCGTGTGTGCTGCACCGGCCGGACGCGGCGGCGCTTGGAGCTCCCGCGGAGTGATCGTCTTCACGCCGGGGGGTAATCAGCCGCTCTTCAAAGTGAGCGAGGGAGGCGGAACACCGGTCGCCATCACGAAGCTGCCACGCGGCTGCATCTCGCACCGCTTTCCGTTCTTTCTACCCGACGGCGAGACGTTTCTCTACGTGAGCTTTGAAGTGAACTCGATTTTTCTATACGCCGGTTCGATCGTAAGAAACCTCGAGAAACGGATCGTTGACGTCGGTTGGGCGAACGCAGCGTTCGCCGACGGTCGTCTTCTGTTCATGCGCGACGGCATTGATCTGGTCGCGCAACGCTTCGATGTATCGACGCTCGACGCCGGCGGGCCGCTCCTCCCCATCGCCCATTCGGTCGACTACTACCGCCTTCGCCATATCGGCAACTTCTCAGCGACTAGCCGGCTGCTCGTTTACGTGCCGTTGGTGAGCGAGCCGCGACAGATCGTCTCCGTCGACCCGAAGAGCGGACAGGCCGAGCCGGTCGGCGCGCCCGGCCAGTACACGCTGGTCGGTCTTTCCCGCGATGGACGGAAGGCTGCCGTGGCAGTTGGGGACACGCGCGATATCTCCATCCTGACGCTTGGCGGCGGCGCCCCGGCCCGGGCGACCCTTACGAACGCATATGACAGCGATGCGCGCTTCTCACCAGACGGCTCGCGGCTGGCCTATTACGCTTTGAGGGGCCATCCTGCAATCGTCATCGAGTCACTGGAAAGCGGCGCGACGGAGACGATTCTGGAGTGCTCGCCGGGGCTGCTCAGGTTGATCAATCGACTCTCATGCTGGACCGCGGATGGACAGACACTCCTGCTGACCTCGGTAAGTAGCGACAAACATGGCGACATCGAATCGCTTGACATTCACACGCACAAGTTGACGACGATCATTCACAGTTCCGCCAACGAGATCGATCCGGTGCTTTCGCCCGATGACCGCTGGCTCGCCTACAGCTCGGACGAGACGGGATCGCCGCAGGTCTTCGTGACGCCGTTTCCGGCTCTCGGCCGGAAGTGGCAGATCTCCTCGGATACCGGAGTGGCGCCGCAATGGTCGCGTGACGGGAAGAAGCTCTATTTCGTCAGCAGCGGCAAATTGAATGTCGTTGACGTGGACCTCGGCATTAGACCGAAGTTCAGCGCGCCGTTGCCACTGCCGGTCTCAGTCGGCCTGACGTTCTTCTACGACTACTTCCTCACGCCAGAGGGAAGGATCATCACCACCCGGCCGGCAGGTGAACCCGCGCCGCGATCCGCCCATCTCATCACCAATTGGACAGCACTGCTTCCGTGAACCGTTAGAGCATTGAATAGCAACTGAAAACACCGAAGGTACCCATGGTAGACTTTTTACACCATGGCCATGAGTATCAAGAACCCGGCAGTGGAGCGGCTTGCGGAGGAACTTGCGGGGATGACCGGCGAGTCCAAGACGGCAACCGTCCTCCGCGCTCTGGAAGAACGAAGAGAGCGAATCGTCCGAGGGCCGTCTGGAAAACGACAGTTGGCTCAAGTTCTTGATTTCCTCGAGAAAGAAATCTGGCCAAACATCCCGAAGAAGCAACTCGGCCGGGGCGTCACCAAGAGGGAGCGCGAGCGGATTCTCGGGTACGGCAAAGGTGGCGTGTGATCGTCGATAGCTCGGCGATCGTTGCCATCTTCCTTCGCGAAACGGGAGCGGAAGACCTGTTGTCCGCGCTCGTTGAGGCGGACTTCGCCGGAATCGGATCACCGACCGCCGCAGAAACGGGCTTGGTTCTCACGACTCGTCTGGGGCACAGCGCGACGGGATACCTTCTGCAATTCTTTGGAGAGACTGGCATCGAGATCCTGCCGTTCACGGGACTCCACTGGCAACGAGCGATCGACGCGTACGCACGATTCGGCAAAGGCCGCCATCCTGCTGCGTTGAATTTCGGCGATTGCATGACGTACGCGACGGCGTCGCTTGCCCGGCAACCTCTTCTCTGCCGCGGCAGCGACTTCCGAAAAACGGATCTGGATCTCGTCGAATCGAACGCGTAGTCATTGCGCGAGCGCGGAGTGTTCGACAATAATCGCAACTCCCGCCGTCAAAGAAGGAGAGCCATGAATCAAAGGTCGTCCCGTCTTCCTCTCATCACAGCGTTGCTCATCAGCGCGTCCTTCGCAGGAACGGCGTTTGCGCAGGCAGCTTCCGCGGTCATCACCAAGAGTTTCAACCCGGCGGTGGTCGGGCTCAACGGTACGTCCATTGGGACGATCACGGTGACGAATCCCAACGCTGTCCCGCTCACGAACGTTCAGTTCAGCGACACCATGCCGGCCGGGATCGATCTCATCACCCAAACGGGCGGCACATGCAGCACGCTCGCAACCGGGGGAGGCATGTTCTCCATCAACCCCGGCACAGATACCTTTTCCAGCACATCGAATGTGCTTGCCGCAGGCCAGTCCTGCACGATTACCGTTCGTGTGGTCGGTACGATCCTCGGGCCACACATCAACACGACGTCGCAAGTCACCTCCAGCGAAGCCCCACCCGGCGCCGCCGCGTCAGGAACGCTCACAGTGATCAATGACCTGCCCACATTGTCCGGGTGGATGTTGATGGCCCTGGCTGCCTTATTGGCCGTAACGGCTGCAATCAGACTGCGAGCATAGTTCGCCTGAATTGGCCGGGAAGTGTGGGCGATTTTTCAACCGCAATGCTCAATGCTGCAGGGGTGAGACGAAGAAATGGTGGCGGAGGCTAGGCCACAACCAACGCTCCCGGCCGTGCCTGCACGTTGGCGGTGCATCCGAGGCGATTTTCGAACCGGTCTGCTTTTCTGGGGAGGCCTCGGCCAGCTTGCTTCTTCATCCGATCATTGGGGAGAGCAGGAAATCGCCACCAGAGCCGATTGCGTCCCCCATCCTGCGTTCGGGCATCCCTGAGTGGTCGTAGTCGTCGAGCACGAGTTAGCGCCCGCAGTGCACGCCGCCGACGCAGTGCCACAGACGCCATATGGTGCATCGCCGCCGTCAGGTACAAGGTAGAAGCTCCAGCCGCTCACAATTCCCATGCCGCTGGGACAATTGGCAGTTGCAGTGCACGGCCCGCTACCGCCACTACAAGAAGCGAAGATCGGGATCGGCTGCGGCGTAGGCACAAAGATGTAAACCCCGCCGCCCATCGCCCCGACGCCGAGCGTTTTTCCGTCCGAGGAGAGTGCCACGGAACTTCCCTGATCCTTGTTTCCATCCACGGCGGTGCCGACCAACTTGCTTCCCTGCTGGGTCCAGAAACCGTTACTGCGTGCGAAGGCCCACGTCGCGCCAGTCCCGCCGTTATCCTGAAGTCCGCCGACGGCGAGCGTATTGCCGTCCGGGGTCAGCGCCACGGAAGCTCCCTGGTTCGCGTTTCCAATCGCGCCGCTGCCGACAAGCTTGCTTCCCTGCTGGGTCCAGACTCCACCAACGCGCGTGAACACCCAGGTCGCTCCAGTCGCGCTGTTATCGTTCAACGCGCCGGCTGCGAGCGTATTGCCGTCCGACGAGAGTGCCACGGAAACTCCTTGCTCCGGACTGTTTCCTTCCGAGCCAGTGCCGATCAATTTGCTTCCCTGCTGGGTCCAGACTCCCCCACTGCGTGTGAACACCCAGGTCGCGCCTGTCTCGGTGTTATCGAAATATCCGCCGACGGCGAGCGTATTGCCGTCCCAGGAGAGTGCGACGGAATATCCCTGGCTCGCGTTTCCGATCGCGCCGCTGCCGACCAGCTTAGCTCCCTGCTGGGTCCAGACTCCAGCACAGCGTGTGAACACCCAGGTCGCGCCACTCGCGTTGTTATCGAAAAACCCGCCGACGGCGAGTGTAGTGCCGTCTGAGGAAAGTGCCACGGAAGTTCCTTGCTCCGAGGTTCCAGCTGCGCCGGTTCCGACCAGCTTGCTTCCTTGCTGGGTCCAGACTCCAGCATTGCGTGTGAACACCCAGGTCGCGCCGGTCGCGTTGTTATCGCCCCTTCCGCCGACGGCGAGCGTATTGCCGTCCGAGGAGAGTGCGACGTCGGATCCCTCGAACGACTGTGGTCCGAGGCCGCTGCCAACCAAGCCGTTTCCCTGCTGGGTCCAAACACCCCCGCTGCGTGTGAACACTAAGGTCGTGCCGGTGCCGCCCTGGTTGGCGTACTGGATGCCGACGGCGAGCGTATTGCCGTCGGAGGAGAGCGCTACAACAGTTGGCGCCGTCAACTGCGCCAGCACTGGCGCTGTCTGCTGCTTGTACTGTGCCTCGGCGATTTGCGCGAATCCGAGGGTGATCAAGGCGAGTCCAACTTGCGGCATTCTCTGGAACACCATGAGCGAACCCTCCAGTCAATTAGAGGATAGTCCTTGCATAGAGAGGTGCGCAAATGACAACGGTGCGGACAGGTGGGTTGCCACCCAACCCGCAGCGCGGCGCCGTGGTGGCGGAGAGAGTGGGATTCGAACCCACGGTACGGGTTAACGTACACACGCTTTCCAAGCGTGCGCCTTAAGCCACTCGGCCATCTCTCCGTTCAAACAACCTGGTGCAGCCGCGAAACTCTTGATCCGTGGAAAAAATCCTGAAGCAGGCTATGCCAACCAGCGCAGCGGCGCGTCGCCGCTGGCGGAGAGGGGGGGATTCGAACCCCCGATACCCGTGAAGGTATAACGGTTTTCGAGACCGCCGCGTTCAACCACTCTGCCACCTCTCCGTGTCAATCCAGCCGCTTGCGAAGACCTTGAAAAAAACCTTGTAGCAATCGTTTGGATGCTTCCGCTTCAACACCGCTGATGACTTCCAGCCTGTGATTGAGCCTGGCATCCTGAACGAGATTTCCGAGCGAGCCACAGAAGCCAGCCTTCGGATCGAATGCTCCGAAGATCAGCTTCTCGACGCGAACGTTGACGAGCGCTCCGGCGCACATCGCGCACGGCTCGAGCGTCACCACCATCGTCGTTCCTTCCAGCCGCCAGTCGCCGATCGCTTCGGCTGCCTGACGAATGGCGATCAGCTCCGCGTGGCCGAGGGGGTCGCCGGACTCGCGACGGTTCGAACCGCGTCCGACGATGATCCCGAGGCGATCGACGACGACCGCCCCGACTGGGATCTCGCCGTCCGCGCCCGCCTGCTGCGCGAGCGCGAGGGCCTCGTTCATCCACTGAGCCTGATCCATTGCTGTGACTATGATCTGGCGTTTCTGCCTGATTCAGCGTTCAAAGAGTAGAACGGCGGGCTCTCTGCCCGCCGTCGATTCGGTTCTGATTGGTGCACCCGGCAAGACTCGAACTTGCAACCTTCTGATCCGTAGTCAGATGCTCTATCCAATTAAGCTACGGGTGCGAGCAAGCGACGTTAACCATCCGGTCCGGAAACGCATTCCGGGCGGCCGCGGCGCGGGGGCGCATTCTAAGTCCACCCCGGCGCGGAGGCAAGGAAAAGAGCTTTACTTGCGCAGCTCTACTTGCGGTAGACTTTCGATTCTCAGCAGCAGCGTTTCACACCGCCACGGTTGGTCACTGCCTGCCTACCCTTCCCCAACCAACCGTGGCGGTGTGATGTTTTCGATCATGCCGCTCGACAAAAAATCCTTTTACGCGCGCACGATGCACACACCGGACTCGCCGGAGCGCGCCGCGCAACGTGCCGCACTGCGCGAGCTCTCGAAGAGCCTCCTCCCGCTTCATCGCGCGCTCATCGACGCTGCCAAAGACGATTTCGGCGCCGCCCTCGGGCCCATCGAGAAGCCTGCGCAACTTCTCCAACTGCTCCATGACGATCCGTTCTTTGCCTGGCTGAAGCCGATTACGTCGCTGATCGTCGACATCGACGAGATGGCGCGCACGGACTTCGAGACGTCCGAGGTAATCGCCATCGCCGACCGCACGGACCACTTCTTCGGACCGAAAGCGGAGGAGGCGTTTTCCGTTCGCTATCTCCCGATGTTGCAACGCAGCGTCGAGGTGGCGATCGGTCACGCCGCGGTGCGGAAGGCATCGGCGCGGCTGCGCGGCTGAGCCCGCAATCGCCTGCACCACTTGCGCATTCGCGCGTAGTAGGATTCGCGCCCATACCGACGAAGGAGGCTCTTTTGAAGAACGTCATTTACGCGGCACTCGCTCTGGCAGTGGTGTCATGCACGCCGGCGAGCACCGGAAACAACGCGGCTGTGTCCGAGGCCAGTACGAGCGCGACGACCAGCACGACTACAACCGCAAGCACCACGGAAGCCAGCATTCCGCCGGCAGCGGCAACGACTGCCGCAGAGGAGAACAAACCGATGAGCCAGTACCAGAACAAAGTCGCCGAGCTGCACACCAGCGCGGGCGAGATCGACATCCGCTTCTACCCCGACGTCGCGCCGAATCACGTGAAGAACTTCATCGATCTTGCCGAGAAGGGTTTCTACAACGGAACGAAGTTTCATCGCGTCATTCCCGGCTTCATGATTCAGGGCGGCGATCCGAACACCGTCTCCGGCTCGCCGGCGACGTGGGGAACGGGCGGCTCGGGCAAGAACGTCAGCGCGGAATTCAACAGTGTTTCGCACAAGCGAGGCATCGTCTCGATGGCTCGTTCGAGCGATCCGAACAGCGCGTCGTCGCAGTTTTTCATCGTCACCAGCGACTCCACTTTCCTCGACAATCAGTACACCGTCTTTGGTCAGGTGACCAAAGGGATGGATGTGGCCGACAAGATCGTGAACGCGCCGAAGGGTGCGCAGGACCGGCCGAACAGCCCGACATCGATCGACAAGATCGTCATCCGCGACGCGAAATCCGACGAACAGGGACCAGCGCCGAAGTAGGCGCGCGGAACGTCCCGGGCCCGTGCAGACTGCGTCGGTATCCGTTGATGTCACGCAGTCTGCATGGATCGTCGGGAGTCATGACCGAGAACCCTGAACTTCCGGCGGACGTCGCCGCCACGCTGCGCTCCTGGCTCGGCGACGACTGTACGGCTTCGCGTCTCACCGGCGACGCTTCGGTGCGCGTCTACTACCGCGTGACATCCGGCGACGGGACCTCGCACATGCTGACCTGGTATCCAGACGAAGTGCGCCACGATCTGACGCGCGTGTTGGCGGCGTATCGGGCGGCGTCGAAGCATGCCTATCTGCCGAAGCTGGTCGAGCACAGCGACGCCGCTATGTTGCAGCAGGATGTCGGCGACCGGACGCTGTTCGATCTGCTGCACACCGACCGGGAGGAAGGCGTCAACTGGTACCGGAAGGCCATCACGCTGCTGGCCTATTTTCAGAAGGCAGGAGCCGTCGACATCAACCCGCCGTTCACCGGCGACTTCTTCTTCAACGAGCTGGAGATGTCGCGGGAGTTTTACGTCGAGAAGCTGATGGGCGTGAGCGCCGAAGAGACGGAGCCGCTTAAACCGCTGCTTCGAAGACTGGCTGATAATATCTCACGACATCCGTACGTGCTATGTCATCGTGATTATCATGGGCAGAATATTCATATCTTTAACGATAATCTTTACTTGATCGACTATCAGGATCTGAGAATGGGTCCTGACACGTACGATCTGGCCTCACTACTCCGCGACCGCGGCGTTGCGCGGATCCTCGGCGAAGAGACGGAGCTCGAGCTCGTCGACTACTATGCCGAGTGGCGGGTTCATGGCCTGCCGGCGCGCAGCGAGCTGCCGCAAGGGGAGCGCCGGTCCATGCGCCGCCGTTACTTCGAAACACTGCTCCAGCGCTCCATCAAAATCCTCGGCACTTTTTCCAAACAGCCGCTCACCCGCGGCCGCATGTGGTACCTCGACTTCATCCCGCCGACGCTGGAGAGCGTCCGACGCTGCATCGACGAGCTGCCCGAATACGGTCCGCTCGCCGCGCTGCTGCCGATGTCGTTCTCTCTGACCGAAGCGCGTGAGCGAGCGGAAAGGATTCATCATCATGGCGCAACATAAAATCACTCTTCTTCCCGGCGACGGCATCGGCCCGGAGGTCACTGCCTCGGTCGTATCGATCATCGAATGTGCCGGTGTCGACGTCGAATGGGAGAAGTTCTTCGTCGGCGCGGAAGCGCTCTCACGATTCGGCGATCCCCTTCCCGGCAATGTTCTCGAATCGATCCTCCGTAACAAAGTTGCGCTCAAAGGACCGGTGACCACGCCGATCGGCACCGGCTTCTCGTCGATCAACGTCCGGCTGCGAAAGACGCTCGACCTCTACGCCAATCTCCGGCCGGTGAAGTCGATGCCGAACATCATCACCCGCTACGAAGACGTGGACATCATCGTCGTGCGCGAGAACACCGAGGATTTGTACAGCGGCCTGGAGCACGAAGTCGTCCCCGGCGTCGTCGAGTCGATCAAGATCATCACCGAGAAGGCGTCGACCCGCATCGCGAAGTTTGCCTTCGAGTACGCGAGGACGCATGGCCGCAAGCGGGTGACCGCCGTCCACAAGGCCAACATCATGAAGCTCTCGGACGGGCTGTTCCTGCAATGCTTCCGCAACGTCTCGAAGGACTATCCGAACATCGAGGCCGACGACAAGATCGTCGACAACCTCTGTATGCAGATGGTGATGAATCCGAATCAGTTCGATGTGCTGTTGCTCGAGAATCTTTACGGCGACATTGTCTCCGATCTGGCGGCGGGACTCGTCGGCGGACTGGGCGTCGTGGCCGGCGCGAACATCGGCGAGAACGGCGCCGTGTTCGAAGCCGTCCATGGAAGCGCGCCCGACATCGCCGGACAGAACAAGGCGAACCCGCTGGCGCTCCTGCAGTCAGCAGTACAGATGCTGCATCACATCGGCGAATCGGGGGCGGCAAAGCGTGTCGACGACGCGATCACGAAAGTGCTCGACTCCGGCCCGGAGCATCGCACGCGCGACATCGGCGGAACGGGAACGACAGCCGACTTCACGACGGCAATGTGCGAGACGCTCCGTCGCGGAACGCGCGCCGGCGACTGACGGAGCCGCGGGCGCGCGGCCGAACTGCATGATCGATTTCGCTCAACACTTTCGCGAAGGGCTCGCGCACTTCAACGCGCGTGAGTTCTGGGACGCACACGAGTCGTGGGAGACGATCTGGCTCGAGGCGGAGTCGGACGTACATGTTTTTCTTCAGGGACTCATCCAACTCGCGGCTGCCTATCATCATGTCCAGCGCGGCACGTTTCCGGGAGGTCTTCGCCTCTTCGATGCGGCACTGAAAAAGCTGGAGGCGTTTCCGAAGCGATGGTGCGGCATCGATCGGACGTCCCTCGAACTGGCCGCCAGGCGCCATCAGGAGTGGGTTGCAGACGTTCTGGCGCGCGATGCGCGGTCGGAGCGACTTGATGCCAACGACTTTCCTCGAATCGATGCCGATGATTCGCCGATTCCTCCATTTGAACACTGGTGATGCGGCGTCTGATCTCGTATGATTCGTGCATCCCCAAATCCCAACGCCACTAATGTAGCCGAGGATCTAAATGCAGGAAATCGATCAACGGGACCGTGAGCTGCTGGGTGCCCTGCAAAGTGAGATTCCCCTGGTTTCAACGCCGTTCGCTCTCGTCGGGCAGGCGATCGACATGTCGGAGAAAGAAGTCCTCAAGCGCATCGAGCGCCTGAAGCGCGAAGGACTGCTCCGGCATCTCGCGGCGCAGTTCGATGCGCGCGCGTTGGGCTACCGATCGTGTCTGGTGGCGGCGAAAGTCGATCCGGAGAGGATCGACGATGCCGCGGCGTCGATCAACGCGCACCCCGGCGTTACGCAGAATTACCGGCGCAATAACGATTTCAATCTCTGGTTCACGATCGCCGTCTCTCCATCTTCGCTGCTCGGACTCAACCGGACCATCGACATCCTCGGCGACGAAGCAGGCTGCGAAACCGTCCGCGCGCTGCCGACGCTCAGGCAGTTCAAAGGCAGCAGCGATGTGGACGAATCGCAGAGCGATGCGCACTTTGCGCCGTTGACTCTGCTGGAGATCGAATCCGTCCGCCTGCTGCAACGCGATCTGCCTGTTCAACCGCGTCCGTTCGAGGCGCTGGCGAAAACGAACGGCATTGCCGCGGATGACTTGCTTGCCACCGCGAAGTCGCTGCTGAAGCGCGGCTACATCCGCCGCTACAGTGCCGTCGTGCAGACGCGCAAACCTGGCATCGGGGCCAGCGCGATGGGTGTCTGGATCGTTCCGGCGAATGCGGTCGAAGGCGCCGGCACGAAGATGTCGCAGAACAAAGCGGTCTCGCACTGCTATCTCCGTCCCGTGTACGACGACTGGCCCTACAACCTCTACACGATCGTGCACGGCCGCTCGGTCGACGAATGCGAGTCGATCATCAACGATCTCGCCATCGACAGCGGTGTGGAGGTGCGGCAAGCGCTCTATCCGACGCGCGAATACAAGAAGGCGCGTATCAACCTCTTCTCAGCCGAAGCAGAGGAGTGGGAATCGGCACATGGGGCGAGTCAGGTGGCGAGCGCGGCGTCGTAATGTGATCGTCCGGCTAGACTTTGGATGTGTAGATCGTCTGGGATGATGCCAAGAACGTCGAGAATCGGGACAAGCACGGCGTATCCTTCGAAGAAGTACGCGAGCTATTCGAATCAGGCGTGGACTACCTCGAACTCTTCGACGAGGCGCACTCCGAGATCGAAGACCGATTCATTGCGATCGGAGTGATTCGGCGAGGCTTGGTTCTGGTCGTATGGACCGAACGAGATGAGAATGACATCCGGATTGTCAGCGCGCGTTGGGCGACACGGCGCGAGCAATCACTGTTTCGGATTACTTCGGAGCACAGAATGAGTGATATTCCAGAGCTCTCAAACGCACAACTCTCCAGAGCGATTTCGTCACGCGTTCGGAATCGCCTCATGCAGGGCGACTTTCAGTCGGGCGGCGACGTGGCTGCTCTGAGGCGGTTCGTGGGCCTTACACAGGTGGAGTTCGCCCGCGCGCTGGGCATCAGCGTCACTACTCTTCGCGGTTGGGAGCAGGGTAAGCGTAGTCCAGAGGGCCCCGAGATCGCGCTGCTGCGCATTGCCGCTCGCCATCCGCGCGTGATTCGCGAGAATCTGCGATCAGCGGCGTAACCGCGCGAGTCGATGCTCAGCGCTCCGCAACGAGCGAATGAATCGGAGAGCGGCAGCCACGCCACCGCTCTCAACTCCTACTTGATGTTCTCCGGGAACACGCTGATCCGGCTTGCGTTGCGCAGTTCGTTCGTCAGCCTTGTCACCGACATGACGACGTCCGTTGCCTTCTGCGTCATGAGGTACTCGCGGATGCTCGACCGCACGGAATCAAACGGCTCGGTTCCGCGAGCCTGTCGTCCTTCGACGAGGATCAGGTGATAGCCGAATTTCGACTTGATGATGCCACTGAGCACACCGGTCTTCATGTCCCAGGCGGCCTTTTCGAAATCGGGATCGGTCTGGCCTTTGACGATCCATCCCAGATCGCCGCCGCTTGCTCCCGATCCATCCTCGGAATACTTCTTGGCCGCGTCCGCAAAGTGCGCCAGGCGGAGGCGCGCGAGAGTCACCGGATCCGTCGTTGACTGCGCGGATGCGGCGTCCTGACCACGAATCTCGATGGCAACTTTGCCGATGCGATTGAGCGCTTCCTCGGCTGTCTTGGCACCCGGTCCGACATCGGTCACGGCGATGACGATGTGCCGGACGTGCAGTTTTTCCGCAGTCGCAAACTCGTCCGGGTGCTCGGTGTAAAACGTCTTCACATCGTCATCCGACACGATCGGCGCGGCGACGACGTCGCGGACGTAGCGGTCGAAGAGCGCAGATTCCTTCACCGCGTCGAGAGCTTCGAGCACCTCGGGACGCTTGTTGAACCCGCTCTTGATCGCTTCCTGGATGAGCAGGCGCTTGCGGATGTAGTTCTCGAGCAGCGCGCCCTTGCCTCCATTGGAGTCGTAGTTCTTGCGCATCTGCGTGTTCAGGTTGTTGTACATGTGGTCGAGTTTTTCGACCGTGACGGTCTCGCCGTTGATCACGGCAACCGCTCGCTGCGAATCAGGCACCGCGGCGGCCGCGGACTGCGCGGCCGGCGGCTGCGCCGGCGCGCTCTGCTGCGCGAGTGCAGGAAGCGCGAGCAATGAGATGAATAGCAAACGTTTGAGCAAAGCAAATCCTCCAGAATGGTTCAGACGACTCGCTGACCAACAGGGTTACAGGAGGGAGGCATTCCGAGGGAGCTATCGATATTGAGACGCATCGGGCGGCGTGAGCCACATGTCGACAGCCGAGAGAAGATCAGCGAGCGTCAGCGCCAACATATCGAGATCGAAACGATCGCAAATCGAGGGAAGGGCGTTGCGAAAGTTCGAGTATTTCGATCGCATCGCTTTTGCTCCCGGAATATCGGTCCGTTTACTCTCGCCCCGCAACCAATCGCGTACGCGAGCGATAGCGAGCTCCGGATCGTCGCCGTGGTTGGCGATGTCTTGCCCTGCTATGTCTGAGACGTATTTCTGGAATCGAAACCGGTCGCGGTCGAAAACCAGGAAGGTCTTGCGCTTTTGATCACGGCCGTATGCACGGCAGCCAACGTCGATTCCAAGCTCCAGCGGCATGTTGAAACGAGGCAATGCGTTCGTTTGATCGAGTTCTGTCCGCGAAAGGTCGTGGATGGAGTACCGGCAATCGGCGATCATATCGATGATCTTATGAATCCGAACTTCGCCCGAATTCAGCCGTGAACGGGCGCACATCGCGCGGAAGCCGCAGGCTTGAATCGTAATGACAATTGCCTCGAAGATCGGCGTGTACGCATCGTCGAACGGACAGTTGATGAAGACGTTCCGCTCGTACTCAGGATCACGTCTACGCATCAACCTCTACTTCTGCTCCGCGCGAACCGCCTCAATGACGTCGCGTAGTCGTTCGTCTCCCAGCGTACTTTTCTCCCTCGGGAAGAGAATATCCGGACCGTCGAGGATCGACACCATGTGCGGAACCTTTGCGATCAAGCCACGAACCTCTTTCGTGTCAGGGATCTCGATGAACTGGTACAGCGTTCCGAGCCCGAGCGCCTTCAGCGCCTCCCGCGTTTCGCGGGGCCTCCCAACCGAGGTCCGGATCTGCTTCAGACGAACCATCTTCTTTCGTGCCTTTGTCGGATGGAGCGGCTTGCGTTTCGACGAATCGCGCATACCTCATGATAAACCCACACAAACCCTCGTGATTCCGATTCTACGAGGTGTGGAGAGCGACAACTTGATGTCAAGAGAAATCTTCACTTTTCAACAGGCGGAATCACCGCTCTGCTAACCTTCGCTCACCTCCCCGGTCGATGGCCCTTGCGGTGCTGTGGAAAAGGTGTGGAGTGTCTGTGCAGCGATTGCGGGCATCGCGGCGGAACGAGAAACCAGCCCTAGACTGCGCGTCCCAAATCCAATGTCCGTAGCTCAACTCGACGTCGCCCTCGACCGGCCGATGCCGCAGTCTCCCGATGCGGAGCGTGCGGTCCTCGGATCCATCCTGATCAACAACCATGCGTTCTACCGCGTGGTGGGAACGATCACCACCGAAGACTTTTTTCGCGACGCGCATCGAACGATCTTTGCCACGATGCGGAAGCTCGCCGAGCAGAGCCGCGAAATCGATCCGCTGACGTTGCGCGAAGAGCTGGCCAAGAACGCGCAGCTCGAGCAGGTCGGCGGCTCCGCGTACGTAGCCTCGCTCGTCGACGGGATTCCGGACATCGCCAACGTCGAGCGCTACGCGCGCATCGTCAAAGAGAAGTCGACCTTGCGCCGTTTGATCGTGATGGGCAACTCAGTGATGCGCGCCGCGCTCGACGCACCGAGCGAGCCGGCCGACGTTCTCAACATCGCCGAGAAATCGATCTATGAGATCGCAGAAGGGTCGGCAGAAAAAGGCTTTGTAGGTTTCGAGAAGCTCACGCGAACCAACATGGAAGCACTCGAGCAGCTTCATTTGAATCGAGGACGCAGTTGGGTGACAGGTATACCTACTGGGTACGACCGATTCAACCAATTCACGGCAGGATTCCAGCGCCAAGATCTCATCATCATTGCCGCTCGGCCCTCAATGGGAAAGACTTCTTTCATGATGAATATCGCTGAGGCAATATCGATACCGACCTCGGAAGGATTCCCTCGACCACCGGCAGAGCGGCTCTATTCTGTGGGAGTCTTTTCACTTGAAATGTCAAAGGAGCAATTGCACCTTCGCATTCTTTCATCAGATTCCGGCGTCCCGAGCCACATTCTTCGGTCGGGCAACTTCTCTGAAAGAAATTGGAGTGACCTGGTCGATACATCTAGGCGAGTTGCACAGGCAAAGATCTATATTGATGACACACCAGGCATCGACATCATGGAAATGCGCGCCAAAGCACGACGCCTCAAGCGCGAATTGGGTCTTGACATCATCATGGTGGATTACCTTCAGCTCATGGCGGTCAAAGGAAAGGTCGAATCCCGCAACCAGGAAGTGTCGCAAATTTCCCGTGGACTTAAAGCGATTGCAAAAGAGCTAAACGTCCCCGTTATCTCGCTATCGCAGCTCTCGCGGCGTCCCGAGCAACGCACAGGCGATCACCGGCCGCAGCTTGCCGACCTTCGCGAATCGGGATCGATCGAGCAGGACGCGGATGTTGTCTGCTTCATCTATCGTGACGAGGTCTACAACAAGGACACTGAGGAAAAGGGGGTCGCCGAGATCATCATCGGCAAACAGCGAAATGGCCCCATCGGGGACTTCAAGCTGGTCTTCCGAAACGACATCACTAAGTTCTTCAACTACGAGCCGACGCCGGACTACGGGCCGCAGTAGGAGACGCAACAATGCCAAGTCTTCAACAGGCCGCCGAAGCGCATCTCGCAGTGCCGGAGGAAGCTCGTCGATCGGAGGCTCCAATCGTAGAGCGGATTTCGCCGAGCGAAATACCTCACAGACTGGGACGCAGCGCTACTGTCAGACCAATTCGAAAGGCTTCATCAGCGCCTTCTATTGAAGGTACAAATTTCTCCACAGCCCACGCGATAGCCCTCGGAGTTCTCTCCAGTGTCGCTAGTCGTCCGCGTTGCATGAATCTTGGAGACTTAAGAAACCACAAAACCTTGATGAAAGCGATACGTGATGGGGCGACCATTGATTTCCTTCCGTTCGTAACCTCTGACTTAGCTATCCCAACCGAGACAGTCCAACGCTCCAAACGGCGCGAATACGCTACTCAGGTCCGACGCAACAAGAATCAAGAACTCGCCGCTACTCGGGCCCGCGAAGCCGCGCTGTGGGTTGCCGAGAGAAGAGTCCCAAACATTGTTCACTTCTGCGATCGTTTCGATGTTTATGAGCGCCGCGGACATCGGCGAACCATTCACACTTTTGAGCAAGTCTGGATTGCGAAGAGTACAACCTGCGATGACGCGATCCGTCTCATCGCAATCGAGCCAATTTTTGATCGCGAAGACGTGTCGCCCGCGGCCTTGGCTCGTCACGAGGAACTGACTGCGCTGGGATACGAAGTTCAGCGTGCGATTGGTTGGTGGGCTTTGATAGATCCCGTTCGCTTCATTGTTGCCAATCTCCTAGAAGCCGGTCTGAGTGTCCCAGATCAAATGCGCATTCTCCGACCTGGACGCCGAATCATGGATTACGTCTGCACCTCATGCCGCAAGCCCATGATTCGCGACCAGAGTGCCAATGGAATTGTTGAACTGAAGGGATGGCCAGTTCATGAGGGTGATTGTTTCAACCGGGTTATCGACACCGGGGAGTCGGATGGCTGGAGCGAGCGTCTGTAACTAAGGACATTCGGTGAAGGCTCTTGCTGCCTCGCCTACGAAACAAGTTTTATCCTTGAGTGCGCACAGAAGAGTACGATCAGCAGATGCGACGCGTACTCACAGTTGCCTCGTTCCTCGCCGCGCTCGCGTTTCCGCTCTGCGCGAACGTCCTGCGGCTCAACGTCAACGACACGATCCAGCCGATCAGCGACGAGTTCATCGGACGCGCGCTCGATCAGGCACAGCGCGAGCACGACGATGCGGTGATCCTCGTCATCAGCACTCCCGGCGGTCTGCTCGACTCCACCCGCTCGATCGTCGAGAAGATCATGACCTCGCGCGTGCCGGTGATCGTCTTCGTGTCGCCGGCCGGGAGCCGGGCGGCATCGGCGGGCTTCTTCATTCTCGAGTCGGCCGACATCGCGGCAATGGCGCCGGGAACGAACACCGGCGCGGCGCATCCCGTCCTCTTCGGCGAGAAGATGGATGAGGTCATGAAGGTGAAGATGGAGAACGACGCCGCTGCGTTCATGCGCACGATCGCGGCGAAGCGCGGACGCAACGTTGCGGTCGCGGAGAGCGCCGTTCGTGAATCGAAGTCGTTCACCGAACAGGAGGCGATGACTCAGAAATTGATCGATGTCATCGCTCCCAACGATCGTGCGCTGCTGAATGCGATCAACGGCCGAACACTGAAACGCTACAACGGAACGCAGGTCACGCTGCACGTGGCAAACGCCGTCATCAATACGGTGGAGATGTCGCTGCGACAGAAGCTGATGTCGTCGCTGATGGACCCGAATCTCGCCTTCCTCCTCCTCGTCCTCGGCGGCCTGGCGATCTTCGCGGAATTCAACCATCCCGGTGCGGTCGCTCCCGGCGTTGTCGGCGTCATCGCCATCACGCTGGCGCTCTTCGCGCTGAATCTGCTGCCGATCCGCTTCGCGTCACTGGCGCTACTCGTCGTCGCGTTCGCGCTCTTCGCGCTCGAGGCGAAGTTCGCGTCGCACGGCGTGCTCGGCGCCGGCGGCATCGTCTGCATGGTCATCGGCGGACTCTTTCTCGTCGACGGGCCAATTCCGCAGATGCGCGTAAACATCATCACCGCGGTGTCGGCGAGCATCCCCATCGGCATCATCGCCATTCTTCTGACGACGCTCGTTCTTCGCGCGCGCCGCAGCCGCGTTGCCACTGGCAGCGAGGGAATGATTGGCCAGATCGGCGTAGCCCGTACGCCCGTTGGAACCGATGGAAAGGTGTTCGTTCACGGCGAGCTGTGGAACGCGATGTCGAAGAGCGTGATCGCCGAGGGCGCGCGTGTGCGCGTGGCAGGGATCAACGGGTTGCATCTGCTCGTGGAACCGGCGGAGTAGGTGCACGAGTTGTGTTCATCGCTGTCATCCTGAGTCGCCGCAGCCGCGCGAATCTCAGCTGCCCTTACGACCGGAAGGTGTTGCGCGGCGGCGGACGATCGAAGGACCCCCTGATCTGTGCCGCGTTCTTTTCCACCCCCACACAGAATTACGGGGTCCTTCGATCGACCTCCGGCACTTCGCGTCCTGCGGCGACTCGGGATGACAGCGGGGATGACTCCGCGCGATACAATCTCCGGCATTCACGCGGAGGTCTAAATGGGTCTTGTCGTCATCGTCATCATTCTTGGGCTGTATCTACTCACTTCGATCAAGATCCTTCCGGAGTACGAGCGAGGAGTCATCTTCCGCCTTGGCCGGCTGCTGCCGGAAGCGAAGGGGCCTGGCATCTTTCTGGTCTTCGCGCCAATCGACCGCATGGTGCGCGTGTCGTTGCGGCAGGAGGCTTTCGAGGTTCCGCCGCAGGACATCATCACGCGCGACAACGTCACACTGAAGGTGAACGCGGTCGTCTTCCTGCGCGTGATCGAGCCGCGCCGCGCCGTCGTCGAAGTCTTCGACTATCGCTATCAGACGTCGCAGTTCGCGCAGACGACGCTCCGCTCCGTCCTTGGCGAAGTCGAGCTCGACGAGCTGCTCGCGCATCGCGACGCGCTCAACGCACGCATCCAGTCGATTCTCGATCAGCACACCGAGCCGTGGGGCGTGAAGGTGGCGAACGTCGAGGTCAAGCAGGTCGACCTGCCGGAGTCGATGCTGCGCGCGATGGCCAAGCAAGCCGAGGCCGAGCGCGAGAAGCGGGCGAAGTTGATTCACGCCGAGGGCGAGTTCGCGGCGTCGCAGCGGTTGGCGGATGCGGCACACGTGCTGGCAACGCAGCCGACAGCGCTTCAGCTTCGCTACCTGCAGACGCTCACCGAGATCGGCGTGGAGAAGAACACCACGATCGTCTTCCCGCTGCCGATCGACATCCTCACCGGACTGACGAAGTTCCTCAACAAGGAATGACAGGAGTGGAGATGATCGAGGCCGCGCTCTTTCAGGTGCGGCTGGCCGCGGAGCGCGTCGATCCGTCGCTTGCTCCGCAGCTTGCGCTCTGCGTGAGTGTGGCGTCGAACGCCGTCGAGTCAGCGCGCGGCAATTTGAACGCAGCGCGCGTGAATGACATCGCATTCGCGGTCAACGATCTGAATGCGGTCGTTCAGGAGCTTCCGCAGACGGATGCAGATCTGATGTCGCCGCTTCTTGCGACGCTGCTCACGGACCTCGCTGCGCTGAAGGAAGCGACAGCGCTCGATCCTGCGCTGCTCGAACGGATCAGCGGCTTCTCGATAAGACTGCGCGATCGGATGAACGCGATCGACCGGCAAACCTATGTTGAAAGCGGGAGCGAGGCTCCTCTGCCGCATCCGCCCACAGAGTTGCGCCGCGAAGCGATCCCGATCGCGCAGGCACTTCTCGCTGAAGGGTTCGCGACCCCCGCGCTCGACGCGTTCATCCTCGCGCCCGATTCTTTACGTTTTCACTCGATCCGCGACATTCTCGACGAGCTCGAAGTGATCACCGGCTGAGATTGCCCAACAGAAAACCCCTTTTTCGCGTTAAGCTTTAGTCAGGTCTGTCCAGAGGTCTGCAAGTCAGGAAAGGCTGTTGCCCTACGGCTGAGCCCGATGTAACGTTTTTACTGAATCGTCACAGAAGGAGAAGGAGAGAGATGAACGCACTATTCGCACTCGCGTTGTTGCAGGAAACCACGACCACCACGACCACCGACGCCGTCCCGGCAGCGGCGGCAGGAATGGGTATCGGGTTGGGCATCGCCTATCTGGTGGTCATCCTGTTGATCATCATTTCGCTGTGGAAGATTTTCGTGAAGGCTGGGAAACCGGGATGGGCTGCGATCATTCCGATCTACAACCTCATCGTGATTCTCGAGATCGCCGGCAAACCGATCTGGTGGTTCATCCTTATGCTCATTCCGTTCGTCAACATTATCGTGCTGATTATCGTGTACATTGCCTTTGCACGAAACTTCGGCAAGGGTGCCGGTTTTGCGATCGGCATGTTGATCCTGCCGTTCATCTTCTTCCCGATGCTCGCCTTCGGCGACGCTCGGTATCAGCCCGTAGCGGCGTAAGGCTCCGGTAGGGCCCAGTTGCCAACGCGGCTGGGCTCTACGTGTTTCTGAAGAGCGCGACGATCTTCTCCAGGCCGCGCTGATCGTCCTCATCGAATGCGTCGAGCTGATCGGAGTCGACGTCGAGCACCGCGATGAGCACACCGTCGGGCGCAAAGACGGGCACGACGATCTCGGATTTCGATTTCGGATCGCAGGCGATGTGCCCCGGAAACTGATTCACATCGGGAACGATGAGCGTCGCCAGCGTTGACGCGGCGGTGCCGCAGACACCGCGTCCGAACTCGATCTGCAGGCAGCCGACTGTTCCAATGTACGGCCCGACGACGAGGCGGTCCACGCACACGCGATAGAAGCCGGTCCAATAGAAGTGCGGGAAGCGGTGCGCGAGCACGGAGTTGATCGTCGCCATCAAGGCGATGTCGTCGAGTGCGCTCCCTCCCTCATCATCCCAGATAGCGACGATCGATTGGTAGCACTCTTCGTAAGCGGCCGTTTTCATGAGAATTGCGCGCGATGATAGATGGCTTCGTACTCCCGCGCCGAACGTTCCCACGAGAAATCGGCCGCCATGCCGTTGTCCTGCAATCGCCGCCAGACTTTCGACTCACGATAGTTCAGCATCGCCAGCCAGGTCGCGGTGTAGAAATCCGCGGGATTCGCTGCGAAGAACCCGAAGCCATTCGCCTCGGCCAGATTGGCTCCATGAAACGGAATCACGGTATCCGCCAGTCCGCCCGTCAGCCGCACGACCGGAATGGTGCCGTAGCGGAGCGCATACATCTGATTCAGTCCGCACGGCTCGTAGATCGACGGCATGAGCAGAATATCGGCGGCGCTGTAGATGCGATGCGCAAGAGCGTTGTCGAATCCGATCACGACACGGCACGATTCAGGATGCCGCGCCGCAATGTGCCGGAGTGCGTTCTCGAAGCGCGGTTCGCCCGATCCGAGGACGACAGCTTGCGCCCCAGCCGCCAGCATCTGCGGAAGTGCCGCGATCAGAAGGTCGATCCCTTTCTGATCGGTCAGACGCGAGATGAATCCGAGCAGAGGTGTCTTCGCTTTGTGCGGAAGTTTGAGCTCCCGAAGAAATGCGCGTTTCGAGATGCTCTTGCCGGCGAGATGGCCGTGATGAAAATGCGACTCGATCAGCGGGTCGTGCGCCGGATCCCACTCCTCAGTATCGATCCCGTTGAGAATGCCGTTCAGTTTGAATGAGAGACTGCGCAGGATTCCGTCCAGTCCGGCCCCGTTGGTGCTCGACTGAATCTCGTTCGCGTAGGTCGGCGAAACGGTCGTGACCTGATTGGCGAAGATGATGCCGCCCTTCATCAGGTTGATGTAGCCAAAATGCTCGACCGCATCGGGAGCCCAGTAGCGGCTATGCAGGCCGAGGACGCCGAAGTGCTCGCGCGCGCCGATGCCCTGGTAGTTGAGATTGTGAATCGTGTAGACCGAGTGCGCGCCGCGGAAGTTCTCGCTGCCGCGGAGTCCCGAATGCAGATAGACGGGCAACAGCGCGGTGTGCCAATCGTGGGCATGAACGATATCCGGCGCGATGCCGAGGAGCTCGCAGCCGCGAATGACGGCGCGGCAGAAGAACGTGTAACGCTCGACGCCGTCATCGTATCCATCGAAGCGCGGCGAATAGATGTGCGGGCGGTTGAAGAAGTAATCGTTGGCGACGAGGATCAGCGGGATATCCGTGCCGGGAAGCGTCGTGCGGACATACGTCGCTTCCGCGGCCCACGTTCCCCAGCGAATGTGCGTCGACGGTGCTGCTTCGATCAAGTCGACCGCATGGTTTGCAAACCACTCGCTGGCTTCCCGGTAGAACGGCATGAAGATCGTGACGTCGTGACCGAGTTTTACGAGCGCTTTCGGCAGCGCGCCGCAGACATCTCCCAGCCCGCCCGTTTTGGCGATTGGCGAAACCTCGGCTGTGGCGAAGAGAATGTTCACGCGAAGACTCTATCGCGCAACCCTTGCGCGACTGTCATCCTGAGACTGCCGGAGGACACGAAGTGCCGGAGAACGTCGAAGGATCCCCCTGAATACGTGCGGGTTGGGCGAGTGGCTCTCGAACATGTTGCATTATGGGCAGGGGGTCCTTCGACCGTCCTACGCCGCCGATCCCTGCAGGAACAAATTCGCGAAATCTTGCGGCGGCTTCGGCGGCTCAGGATGACAGTAAAGATGGTTTTCCTCACGACATGATGATGGACGCATAGCCGACCACGTGCGCGTAATCGCCGTTGATGTCGCCGCTGGTGGCATGCTTGATGAGCCTTGCGTCTTTCGCGCCCAGCTTGTTGGCCGCGATCAGCATCGCAGTCGTCGGGATGAAACCGCACATCGAAATATCGTGCTCCTCGACGACGCGCCATAACTCGCGAGGATCGAGCGCGAGCACTTCATCGATCGCCATCTGATCCTTGCGCATCGTCGTCTTCTGGTCCTCGTAATGATTGAGGTCCGAGCTTGCCAGGATGCCCACCGGCTCTCCGGCACTGGCCACGACTGTAGCGATGGCCTTGCCGATTTCTTCGCAGTAGTCGTAGCGGTTCGCACCCAGACAGATGGGGACGAAGGTGAAATCCCCGAGGAGTTGCTGCAAGAAGGGGAGTTGAACTTCGAGGGAGTGCTCGCGGGCGTGAGCGCGTGCATCGTCGGTTAGAAGCGCCGATTGCTGCATCAGCGCGTCGGCGAGCGGCGTGTCGATCGGCACGTCTCCCAACGGCGTGCGCCACTGACCGTCGCGATTGATCGCCGCGAAATGGCCGAAACCGGTGTGGTTCGGGCAGAGGATGATGAAGCGGCGAGGAAGGTCGGCCGCTTCGTAAAACGCGGCGGCAACATGACCGCTGTACATCAGGCCCGCGTGGGGAACGACCGCGCCGATGAACCGCTCCTTCGTCTCGGATCGCAAGTTTTCCGCGAAACAGGCGTCGACCTGCGCGGCGAGACGCTCTCTTGTTCCCTCGTAAAACGTGCCGGCGACGGCGGGAGGTCGGATGGCCATCCTTGCAACGTTATCTTATTCGTGAGTGGCGATAGAAGAGTGGTTTGCGTTAGCTGTTAAGGAGATTGGTCGCGCGGAGACGCGAGTTGCGGAGGAGTTGTGCTTTTTCTCTCCGCGGCCTCCGCGTCTCCGCGTGAAAACCGTCTCATGAATGGGAGAAATATACCGATTTCTTCCCCACTCCCCAAAACACAGGCTCATTCCTTGCCTTTATAGTTGCGCAATGGCCGAGATACGGCGCGAAGGCAGACGGCGCGCGAAGTTGATGACGGGATTTACGAACGCGCGGACCGTGGTCTGGTCGTGGCTCACCGATCCCGCTGTGCTGCTCTACCGGCGCGAAGCGCACGGCCGGAAGCGGGCTCGCGTCACCACGGTCGAGTTTTTCCTCTTCGTCCGCGAGGTCGCTCGCGAGTTTTACGACATCGAAGGAACCTCGCGCGCCGCATCGCTCGCTTATTCGACGTTGCTGTCGCTCATCCCGCTGCTGGTGGCCTTCACCAAGACATTGCAGCGCTACTTCAGCACCGTCTTCCCCAACTTCCAGTCGCAGATCGACAACATACTCAACAACGTCATCCCCTACCAATCACCGGTGATCTCGTATCACCTCGCAAAGTTTGCTGAAACCGCGCAGGCGGCGTCGACCTTTGGCGTGATCGTCTTCATCGTCATCACCTTCCGTCTGTTTCTGGCCGTCGAAGGGACGGTGAATCAGATCTGGAAGGTGAAGAGTGTACGCGGCTACCGGCAGAAGATCATCGCCTTCACGATGCTGTTCTTCTGGGGGCCGGTGCTGATGGGACTCTCATTTACGACGACCAACTCTCTGGAGAACAACCGCTTCCTGCGCGTGCTGTTCAAGCAGGACATCATTTTTCACATCTTTCCTATCGTTGTGCTCTTCATCGCGTTCACGATGCTCTTCTGGCTCGTACCGTCGGGACGCGTGCGGTTCGCATCCGCCGCCGTCGGCGCGATCGTGACCACCGCCCTCTTCTCGCTGGTCCGCTTCGGTTTCGGGATCTACGCCGATTATCTGTTTCACGGCCGCTTCAACGTGATCTACGGCGCGCTCGGATTGGCGCTCATCTTCCTCATCGCCATCCAGATCCTATGGGTCGTCATCCTCCTCGGCGTCGAGATCAGCTTCGTCTATCAAAATCTCTATGGATTGCTGCGCGCAAATGAGCAGCAGGTCCAGGATGAGCCTCGCTTCGATCTTTACTTCGCTCTGCGCGCGCTGATCGAGATCGCGCGCCGCTTCGATCGGAGGGAAGAAGCGCCGTCGTCGTATCGTCTCGCCGAGCAGTTCGGAACCACGGATGCGCAGATGTTGCGCGTTCTGCGGCGACTGCAGGACGCGCAGCTCGTCAAAGTGACCGGCGGCGATTGGGCCGGCTTCGTTCCCGGCTGCGACCCCGATCGCATCACCGTCGAAGAGATCGTGGCGCAGGTCGAAGCAGTTCGCCGCGAGATGCCGGAGATTCACCTGGACGACCGCGAGCGCGCCGTGATCGGTGACCTTTTCACCCAGCTTGGCACCTGCCTGAGCAGTGCGCTCGACCATCGCACCATCGGCCAGCTCGTGCGCAACCTCTATGGGGAGCGCGCGCCGTCGCGAGCCGGAGACGCGGCGCCTTCCGTCTGAGCGGTTCCGCGAAACCCGCGGATTCTTCGCACGGTCTCGTAGGCAACCGTCGTCGTCGTCACCCAGACGGTGCCGGCGGTGACGCCTGCAAGAACGTCGGAGATCCAGTGGACGCCGAGGTAGACGCGAGAGAGGGCGATGGCAGCGATCAGCGTGTAAAGAAATGCCATCACCGCCGCCTTCGCCGGCCAGCTCCGAATGGCGCGGAACGCGAGATAGGCGAGCGCTCCGAATGCGACCGCGGAGCCCATGGCGTGACCGCTCGGGAACGAGTAGCCATTCGCGCGGCGGAGCATCTCCGTGACATCAGGCCGGGCTCGCGCGAAGTAGCGCTTGAGCTCGAGGTTCAGCAGTGAGCCTCCTCCGACGGTGACGGCGAGATAGATGAGCCAACTCCAGCGCTTGCGAAGCGCCAGGATCACGCCGATGACGACGACGATTACCGCCAGGCCTACAGGCCCGCCGATGATCGTCATCCAGGTGAAGAATGTCGTGGCACTGGCAGACCGTTCCAGAACGCTCCAATCGTGAACGTGCGCGTCAAGGTTCAGGAGTGCGCTGTTTTTCGCACGAACGTTTTGTGCGAGATCGATGAACGCATCGCCGGCCCATGCGGTAAGGAGCGCTCCCGCGATGAGGATCACCACGACCGGCAGGTAGTTCTTGTATCGATCACGCGTCGTCGTTACGAACCGCGAAACGTGCGTGCTCCGTGCAATCAGGCGAGCAAGCATTTGCCCCACGTGGCGGACCGCAGGGAGCGCGGAGTAAACGAGAGCCCAGAGGATCAGGAAGATCGCGGCGAAGACGGCGAACAGCATACGAAGGGCTCGATCAGCATGGATGATGCCGGGACGGGCTATTGAGAAGCGAAATGTTGAATGTTGAGTGTTGAATGTTGAATGGCTGGCCACGAAGACAGCCGGTCGATTTCATCAACATCAAACAGTCAAGTATTAACGTCCATTAAAATCTAAGCATTTAACATTCAACATTTAACATTCAACATTTCGCTTCTCTTCACCTCAGAATCCGCCGCTCATGTACTTCCACTGCACGATCTTCTCGTTGATCTCGCGCAGACGGCGGCTGATCATCCGGCAAAGCAGATTCAGGAACTGCAGCGACGCGTGCGGATCCATCGACAGGATCTCGTTCAGCGTCGCGCGATCGATGGAGAGGACGGTGGCATCGCCGTCGTGCGCTTTCGCGTCCGCCGAGCGCACTTTGTCGTCGATCAGCGCCATCTCGCCGAAGAAGTCGCCGCGGTCGAGCACGGCCAGCGCTTCCTCGCCGACGCCCGGGATGAACTTCGAGATGCGCACGCGGCCGTCGAGGACGATGTAGAGCTTGTCGCCCTGCTCCCCTTCGCGGAAAACCATGGAGCCGTCGCGGATTCGCTCCTCGCTGGAGAACGTCGCCAGCAGCTTCATTTCACCCGCGGAGAGGCCGCGCTCTTTGAACAGGTCGACCTTGTCTTCCGACTTGACCGTGATCTGCGCGACCTCGCGCTTTCCTTCCGCGCGTTTGCGGCCCTGTCCCTTCTTCGCATCCTCCTGGAAGAAGAGCTTGAGCTGATCGTTTGCGTCGCGCACTTTCTCAGTGAGCGACCGCCAGAACGCCCAATGCAGGCCGACGGCAAGTTGTTTGTCCTCGTCCATCAACTGATCGAGCGCGCTGAACGAGAAGGTGTAGCAGCTCGACGGAACGACCGCGACGGCATCGCTCGACCGGTGCGTGCGGTCGATGAAGTTCATCTCGCCGAAGATCACTCCCGCCGTGAGCGAGCCGAGGATCTGCGGACCAAACGGAGTGTCCTTGCGGATCTCGATGCGCCCGTCGCGGACGACGTAGAAGTCCATCGACCGGTCGTCTTCCTTGAAGACCTGGCCGCCGTCGTCGAACTGTTCGAGACGCGCGAACTTCGAGAGCCGGATGAGATGCTCGTCCTTGATGTGCTGGAAGACGGCCAGTCCGCGCAGGTCCGCCGCCATCGTGATCAGATTGTCGCGTGTCTCGGCATCGCGCGTGATCTTCTGCATGATCTCGCGCAGCCCTTTCTTCGACTCGACCTTGAAGAGATTGTCTTTTCGCAGCTCCAGCCGCTCGGTACAGTTCTGCAATTGCTCGACGCGCTGCTTGATGAGCGTGTTGAGATCTTTCGACTCGATGTTCTCGATCCTTTTGAGTGTGTTGATCATCCGGCGAACCGGCTCCGTGCTGTCGCCTTTCTGATCGGTGGAGAGAAGAAAGGCATCGATGAAGTCTTCGAGGGCGCGCTCGAAATTGCGTTTCTCGAACTCGACACGGCCGGAGATCTCCGCCAGGCCGCGGTCGAACGGATTGAGCTTCCTGGCTTTGACGATCTCGTCGTGCGCGGCTTCCCACTCGCCCTGGGAGTAGTGAAGACGCCCGAGGATCTCGTAAGGACGATAGTTGTTTGGAGTTTTCAGCTTGGCGATCTCGAGGAGCTCGATCGCCTTCGATGTCTGGTCCTTGGCCATGTAGTACTGCGCCAGACCGACATACTGCGAGGCGTCGATCTCGTCGCGCGCGCGCTGCGAATCGACATCCTGGCGAAGCTCTTCGTATCGCGACGCTTCCGCGCTTGCCTTCTGATCGCGCGTACGCGCCAGGTTGATTCGCACAGCGACGGAGCCGGGCTTCAGCTTCTCCGCCATCTCGTAAAGATGGATGGCCTCGTCGTACATGCCCTGGTCGCAGTAACGGCGCGCGAGCGCTACGAGCTCGTCGGCGTCGATGGGAATGCTCGACTCCGCGGCGAGTGTGCGGAATCGCGCGCGGGGAAGCGTCGGGACCGGCTGTTGCGCCATGGCGAGCGCATATTATGAGCCCGGCATGCTGAATGTTGCATCTTCCCGGTCAATTGTTCGAAAGATGCGCTGCACAGCGGTCGTGATCTTCTTCGTGCAGTCCCTTCTCACTGCCGCTCCAATCGCGGCCGAGGAGAAGGCTTTTGCACTGGCATTGCCGGGCTACGAGTTCTCCTTTCCGCGCGACCACGGCGCGCACGACGAGTACAAAACAGAGTGGTGGTACTACACCGGCCATCTTGAAACGGATGCCGGAAAGCGTTACGGATTCGAGCTGACGTTCTTTCGGGTGGGCGTCGCCCCGCCGTCAAATTCGCCCGCCTCCGCTTGGGATCTCCGCAACCTCTCCCTCGGGCATTTCGCAATCAGCGATATCGACGGGAACGCCTTCCGCTACTACGAGAAACTCAATCGCTCCTCGCCGTTCACGGCCGGCGCGGCATCAGGCGCGCTCGACGTGTTCAACGAAGGGTGGCGCGCGACGACGCTCGCCGACGGATCGTGGCACCTCACCGCGTATGGCGGCGCAAAGGACGCGATCGATCTCGTCGTGAGCTCCCGGAAAGGTCCGGCCGTTCACGGAGAGAACGGCATCAGCGTCAAGGCCGCGGGCGCCGGATACGCATCGCACTATTACTCGATGTCGCGCCTGGAAGTGCGCGGCCGCGTGAACGGCGCGTCGTGCCACGGATTGGCGTGGATGGATCACGAGTTCGGCAGCGCACAGCTCCGTGAGAGTCAGCAGGGATGGGATTGGTTCTCCATCCAGCTCGACAACGACGCGGAGCTGATGCTCTACATGATCCGCCGAAAGGATGGGACGCCCGATACGACGTCATCGGGCTCGCTCATCAGCAGCGAAGGAAATGTCATTCACCTTCGCCGCGACCAGATGGCGATCACGCCGCTCAGTAGTTGGAAATCGAAGAAATCAGGCGCGACCTATCCGATGGGCTGGCGCGTGGGCATTCCATCGTTCGGCATCACGCTGGTGCTGCAACCACTGATGAAGGATCAGGAGCTGGTGACGCGCAACTCGACGCGGGTCACCTACTGGGAAGGCGCCGTCGACGCCACCGGCTCGTTCGGCAACGTAGCCGTAGGAGGTCAGGGATATGTCGAGATGACAGGGTACGACAGGGCGTTCCGGTCGCCTTGAATGCCGATCGCGCTTTTTCTTCGCCTCAGGCGTTCAAAAGCTAATGGTGAACTGATTGATGTAACCGATGTACGTGAGCACCGCGTTTTCGAGAATGTCCCGGCCGATGAGACATTTGATGTTCTGCATTCCGAGCGGCGCACAGATCACGACCGCATTGGGGAAGGAAACGCCGTTCGGGAAGGCGATATCGACGTGGTACTGATCACACTCGATTGGCTCGGTCGTCGATGGTGTGTGTATGAACACGCTCCCGACCGGACTCAGACCAAGAGCGGCAATCACGTTTGGATTGACCACCGTTCCTGACGCCCCTGTGTCGATCATCGAAGTCGCGCGAAGTGGCGATGCAATGAGTGCATTCGGGTCTGATGTGCGGACGGTATCGATGAAGGCGCGCGAGGGACTTATGAGAATTTCGACCAGCGGCCCGACATCAACAAGATTTGGAACGCTACCCGTGAATGACGGCATGAGAGCTAGAGCTGGAATGACGTGAAGTTCAGCGGCGCATCCACATCAGTCACTTTTTTAACGAGAAAAGGGTGATTCCCGAACTCGCGATAGCCACGCACCAGCGCGTCCGTACGGTCTTCGAAAACATCGACCACGTTCTGACCTTTGATCAGAACGTACTTTCCTTTCGCTCGGCCGAGCAGCTCATTCCGGTGCGCAGCGAACGTATGCAGCTCAGCGGCGAGAGAGCTCTGTGCATGGTCGGCAGTCATGATCAACCTCCTTAAAGAGATTTCCGATAGAACTATTCTAACTAACGCACCCCTCGCACGAGCAAGCAACCGCGTATTTCGCCGAATCATGCCTGCGGACTTCCTCATCGATCCAGCTCTACCCCCTCTGCAACCTTCGGATCTCCGCCACGATCTGATTCTTTGCGCTTCCCCCTTTTTGCACATACGCGGCGACCTTCGACTGCAGCTCGCGGCGGTCGTCGGCTGAGATCTCCTTTGACGTCAGGACGAGGATGGGGATTCGCGCGGTTGACGGCTCGTCCTTCAGCAGGCCGGCGACCTCGAAGCCGCTCATGCCGGGCATCATCAGGTCGAGGATGATCACATCGGGAGCGCTGGCCTTGGCCGCGGCAAAACCGCTCTCGCCGGTGAAGGCGCTTTCGATCGTGTAGCCGTGCGTCGTGAGCTCTTCGTCGAGCAGCTCGTGAAGCGAGGCGTCGTCGTCGATCAGGAGCAGTCTGACTTTCGACTTGTTCGTCGTCGTCAGTTGCCGCACGCGGTCGAGAAGGCGGTCGCGATCGACCGGCTTCACGAAATAGTCCTGCGCGCCGAGAGCGACGCCGAGGTCGCGTTCGTCGACGCGGGAGATGATGACGACGGGGATGTCGCACGTCGCGGGATCGCTCTTCAACGTCTTGAGTACCTCCCAGCCGTCGAGGCCGGGAAGAACGAGATCGAGGGTCACCGCGATCGGTTGCATCTCGCGTGCGAGATGGAGCGCTTCTTCGCCATGCCGCGCGCGGATGGAGAGATAGCCGGCCGAGCCGAGTGCAGATGAGATCAGCGCGTACGCCTGCGCATCATCCTCGACGACCAGAACCTTCTCCGCGCGCGGCTCCGCTTGCGGCGGGTCCGGCGTTGCGCTGACTACGGCGGCGCGGCTCCGCACCGGTAGCGTGAAGGTGAACGTGCTCCCTTTGCCCGGCGTGCTCTCGACGCGCAGCCAGCCGCCCTGAAGCTGGACGAACTTCTTCACCAGCGCCAGACCGAGCCCCGTGCCGCCGAACTCACGGCGCTCGCTGCCGTCGATCTGCCGGAACTCCTCGAAAATCACGTCGTGATTCTTTGGATCGATGCCGATCCCGTCGTCGCGGACAGACACGCTGATCGTCCCCTGGTCCAACGCGTCGCCAACGTGGAGCGCCGAGATCGCGATCGGCGCGCCGCCCGGCGAAAACTTCACGGCGTTCGACAGCAGGTTGAAAAGGATCTGCTTGAACTTGGCCAGATCGGTCTCGATCGGCGGAAGACTCGCCGGGATATTCATGACGAACAGCGGCACCTTCGAGCGGCCCATACCGCGGACCACCGCGCAGACGCTCTCGATCACCGGCGCGATCTCGAACTTCTCCGCGTAGATCTCCATCTTGCCCGCTTCGATCTTGGAGAGGTCGAGGATGTCGTTGATGATGCTGAGGAGGTGCTGGCCGGATGTGAGGATGTGACGCAGAAAGCTGACATGCTTCTCGTCGATCTTTTGATCGAGACGCTCGATGAGGATTTCTGAGAAGCCGATGATCGAGTTCATCGGCGTGCGCAACTCGTGGCTCATGTTCGCCAGGAATTGGCTTTTCAGGCGATCCGCCTCGAGTGCGCGCCGGCTGGCGTCGACCAGCTCGTCGCTGCGTTGCTTCAGCTCGAGAGTGAGCCGCGTCAGCTCGGCAACTTCGCGCGCATGCTCGCTCTCCAGGGCGCGGATGATCTGGCGCTTCTGCTGCAGGTTGGCGATGCCGGCCAGAAAGAAAATCGACGCGCCGGTAAGAAAGAGCATCCGCACGATGGCCAGCAGCAGAACGGAATTCGCAAATGACGCCTGCCCCATCAGCGTCAGCACGCCGATGTACGCCGCTGCATTCGCCAGGCTCACGACATAGCAAGCGCGCTTTCCCACGGCGAATGCCGTCGACGCCGCCGTGGCGAGATACCAGATGAACCAGGGGCTGCTGATGCCGCCCGTTGCATAGACGCCCATCGTGACCATGGCGATGTCGATTCCGACCCAGATCGGATTCAGAATCCGCCGGTTGCCACCGCGGCGGAAGAGCGCATACATCGTCGCGGACGATCCAAGAGAGATCAGCAGGATTGCCACGCTGACCGGAACATTCAAAATGAAAACGCCGAGCGCGTGCGCGGCAAGAGCAGTGAGAAATGCTGCGCTGTAGACGAGCGCATGGCTCTTCTGCACAGCGAGATCGAAGCGAAGAACGCTCTCGCGATCGGGCATGGGGATGGAGAAGTGTACAGGGGACGGCAAAAAATCAGCGATTTTCGTTGTGCGGTGCGTGCGCTCGCGATGGCGTCATGCGCGCCTCGCCACTATCCTATGATGCCGGGATGGACCACGCAGTTGCTCTGGTGCAGGCGTATCTTCAGCTCAACGGCTACTTCACGTCGGCCGAATATCCGATCATCGCCGCGGCCGGCCGCAATGGATTTCGCACGCTGACCGACATCGATGTTCTGGCTTTTCGATTCCCCTCCGGTCTTCCGTCGCCGCAGCCCGGCCCTTCGCGGCAGACACCGCGCGGTCTGGACATGAATGACGTCGATCCCGGTCTCGGCGTGCCGCCCAACTCGATCGACATGCTCGTCGGCGAGGTGAAAGAAGGGCGCGTCGGAATCAACAGCGGCGCGCGTGATCCTCAAGTCCTCCGCGCTGTCATCAGCCGCCTCGGCGACTCCACGCTCGACAGCGACAGCGTCGTCGCCGACCTTCTCGCGCATGGCGCGGCAACGCTGCCGTCGGGCTTCGTCATCCGCCTCGTCGCTTTCGGATCATTTCCTCCCGGCGCCGAGGTTCCTCCGTGCCGCATCATTAGCCTGGGGCACGTACTCGACTTCCTGCAGCGCTACGTTAGGAAACATTGGAACGTGTTGCGCCATCTGCAGTTCAAGGATCCCGCGTTCGGGTTTCTGATGACGCTGGAGAAAGCGAAACGGGGCGGCGCGGGACGCAGAGGCGAGGCCGGAGTCGAGATCGTCTCATCCGTGCCGCGGGCAACTGGTCCGCGCAAAAATTCAAGGAGCTGACCCTGTCTTTTCTCACCGACGAACCGATCGATGCGCAGGCGTTGGTGCGCCGCGTGATGCGTCCATCCGACGGCGCCTACGTGCTCTTCGAGGGCGTCGTTCGCAATCATCACGAAGGAAAAGCGGTCGAGTCGATCTTCTACGATGCCTACCGTCCGATGGCGGAGAAAGAGATCGAGCGAATCGTCGATGACGTACAGCGACTAAATCCGGATGCGGCGATCGCGGTGCTGCACCGGCTCGGACATCTAATCGTTGGTGACGCGTCGATCGCCATCGTGGCATCGTCGCCACATCGCGCGGAGGCCTTTGCCGCCTGCCGCTTGATCATCGACCGCATCAAGGAAACGGTCCCGATCTGGAAAAAGGAGCGCGGGCCGGACGGCGAGGAGTGGGTTGGATGGCAGGGCAAGTGCTGAAGGCAATGGCGTGACCTCACACGACGTAACGAACGACCAACTTCCGCGCGGCGCGGGCGATGCGCCCGAGGTCGCGCCTGTTGCCGCTGCGAGCGTGATTCTGCTCCGCGATACGCCGCTGGAAGTGCTGATGATGCGGCGTCACGCGAAGGCGTCGTTCGTTCCTGATACCTGGGTCTTTCCGGGCGGCATCGTCGAAGCGAGCGACCGAGCCCTCGGCGACGGAACGGTGATTGGAACGATGCGCGTGGCCGCGCTCCGCGAGTTGTTCGAAGAAAGCGGCATCTGGCTCGGCGGCGCGCTCGATAACGCCGATGCGAAACGGCGGGCGCTGATCAAAGGCGAAACGACGTTCGCAGCTCTGACCAACGAAGCCCCTCTCGATTTCGATTCGCTCGTTCTGACCTCGCGATGGATCACGCCGATCGGTGTTCCGAAACGCTTCGACACGTACTTCTTTCTCGCGATCGCGGGCGACGATTCCGTTCCTTCTGTCGATGACGGAGAGGATGGAGAAGCGGTCGAGCTGCGTTGGATCACTCCAGCCGCGGCGATCGAGACGCTGGCGATTGTTTTTCCCACGCAGAAGAACCTCGAAGCGCTGGCCGGCTTCGCGACCGCGAAGGAGTTGATCGACTCGCGGCGCGGAATCGAAGTGCCGACGACGCGGCCACTGCTCGTCGTCGAGAATGGGAAGAAGAGAATCATCCTGCCGTGATCATTCGCGACATCACCGCTCCGAATCCCGGCGCGTTCACGCTCACCGGAACGCGAACCTATCTCCTCGGCGACTCGACCGTGATCGATCCGGGACCGGCGATCGAATCGCATATCGATGCCATCCGCGCGGCGATGCCGTCGCTGCGCACGATCCTGATCACGCATCGTCACGAAGATCACGCCCCCGCGGCGGTCTCGCTCAAACGGATGACGGGTGCGCGTATCCTCGCGCCGCTTGGCGTGCTCGATGAGGCAACCGTCGACGAGCGGGTCGCGGGCGGCGATGTGCTTTCGATCGAAGGCGAGACCCTGAAGGTGATCGCCACGCCCGGACACACGCGCGAGCATGTTTGCTACTTCACGGAGAACGGCGATCTCTTCACCGGCGACACCGTCCTCGGCGAAGGAACGACCACGATCTTTCCTCCTGACGGATCGATGCGCGACTACATCGCGTCGCTCCGCGTTCTGCTCACGCATAAGCCGGTGCGCATTTATCCCGGCCACGGCCCGACGCGCGACAACGCATGCGCGCTGATCGAGCAATACATCGCCCACCGCCTTGAGCGCGAGCAGCAAGTGCTCGATTGCGTCGTCGGCGGCTTCGTGACGGCAGTGTCGATTCGCGAGCGGATTTATCCCGATCTCGACCCTCGGCTTCATGGAGCGGCAGAGATCCAGATCGCTGCGCATCTCGACAAGTTGAGGGAAGAAGGACGGGTTCGGGAGCGAGGCGACAAATAGCGTCTATGCGCCCACCGCGCGCGCTGTCATCCTGAGTCGCCGAAGCCGCGCCCTGGCACTGCTCTTACAATCGGCAGGAATCGCGGCGGAGGACGATCGAAGGACCCCCTACTCGTTGCGACGGTTTCAAAAGCCACTCGTACAGAATTAGGGGGTCGTTCGATCGTCCTTCGCCGCCGGATTTCTGCCGGGAGCGCGTGCAGTGAGTCTTGCGGCGGCTTCGGCGACTCAGGATGACAGGCGAGGACTGTTAAAGTTCGCGCCCATGCGCATGTGGTTAGGAATCGTCCTTCTTCTTATCGGTGGTGTCGCGATGTCTGCCGATCTACCGAAGACTCTCGCTGAGACCACGAACTACCAATCGACATCGCGTTATGACGACGTGATGACGTTCGTGCATACGATCCAGTCGATCGATCCGGATGTTCGGGTCGAGACGTTCGCGACGACGACCGAAGGACGCGCGCTGCCGCTCGTCATCGTCGGGCCGCGCGGCGTTGTCGATCCTCGCACCGCGCGTGCCAGCGGACTGCCGGTCGTCTTCATCATGGCCAACATCCACGCGGGTGAAGTGGAAGGAAAAGAGGCGGCGCAGATGCTGTTGCGCGATCTCGTTTCCTCGAAGCGCAGACTGCGCGAGAAGCTCGTCATCCTCATCGCGCCGATCTACAACGCTGACGGTAACGAGAAGATCTCGACGGAACATCGCAAGGAACAGGTCGGGCCGGTGAATGGCGTCGGTGTACGTGAGAACGGTCAGGGACTTGATCTCAATCGCGACTACATGAAGCTCGAGTCGCCCGAAGCGCGTGGGCTCGTCAGGAATGTTCTCGATCGATGGGACCCGCTCGTCACTGTCGATCTCCACACGACCGACGGGTCCTATCACGGCTACCAGCTCACCTATGCGCCGATGCTTACGCCGGACGCGGATCAGTCGTTGATCGATTTCGAGCGCGAGACGCTTCTTCCGGGGATCCGCGCGCGAATGAAAACACGATATAAAAAGGAGACATATTATTATGGTAATTTTGAGGATCAGCTCAAGCCGGAGCGTGGCTGGTCGACGTTCGACAATCGTCCGCGGTTCGGCAACAACTACGCCGGCCTGCGAAACCGTTTCGCGATTCTTTCCGAAGCGTACAGCTACATCGATTTTCGAGCGCGGGTCGAGGTGACGTATCAGTTCGTGAACGAGATTCTCGGTACCGTCGTGCGACACGGCGACGCGATGATGCGCATCGCCCGGCGCGCCGACGACCGAGCGCGCCGAGGGAAGATCGACGCACTCGGTGTTCGCTTCGAGATCAAACCGTCGCGGAAGAGCGCCACGATTCTTTGGGAACGGTCAACGCCCGCCAAACCGGGCGAAGGGATTCAGAATCCGGAGACCGGCCACGGCCCGCGCATCGTTCGAACCGGTGAGATCGTCCCGATGAAGATCACCGACTACGGCATCTTCGCGGCGACGGAGAAATCGAAGGTTCCTTACGCGTACCTAATCGACGCACGCGCGAAGCATGTGATCGAGAATCTCGCGTACCACGGCATCGTCGTCGAGCGACTCAACGCGCCGGCGAAGATTCGCGTCGAGCAGTTCGCGATCAGCAAGAGCGAGCGCGCGGCGCGTGCCTTTCAAAAGCACAACGAACTGACGCTGACCGGTGAGTGGAAGAGCAACGACGTATCTTTCGACTCCGGAACCTGCGTCGTTCGCATGAACCAATCTCTGGCCCGCCTGGCGTTCTATCTGCTCGAGCCGCGCAGCGACGACGGGCTCTTCGAGTGGAACTTCTTCGATGAGACTTTGAGCGATGTGGCGCCGGTGTCTCGGTTGATGACTCCGGCGCCGTTGAATGCCAGTGTTGGGGAGTAACTCTTCAAAACCGTTTCACGCGGAGACGCGGGGGACGCGGAGAGAAAAACGGCAAACGGGTTTCCAAATACAATCCAGCCCATGAGACACAAAGACTTCATCGAGATTCACGATTACAGCGCGGTCGAAGTTCGAGAGATCTTCGAGGTCGCGAAGGACATGAAGGCTGATCCAGCCAAGTATCACGACGCGCTCAAAGGGCAGACGCTGGCGATGATCTTCGAGAAGTCGTCGACGCGCACGCGGGTCTCCTTCGAAGTAGGAATGTTCCAGATGGGCGGTCATGCGCTCTTTCTTTCGTCACGCGACATTCAGATCGGACGGGGCGAGCCGATCTACGACACGGCCAAAGTCCTCTCTCGATTCGTCAGCGGCATCATGGCGCGGACATTCGCGCACAAGACCGTGACGGAGCTGGCGGAGTACGCGAGCGTTCCTGTCATCAACGGACTCACCGATCTCTCTCATCCCTGCCAGGCCATGACCGATTACTTCACCGCCTGGGAGCACCTCGGCGACCTCAAAGGCCGCAAGATCGCCTACATCGGCGACGGCAACAACATGGCCCACTCGCTCATGTTCGGCGCGTCAAAAGTGGGAATGAACATCGCCGTGGCTACGCCCGGCGGCTACGCGCCCGATCCGATGATCGTGGCGCAATCGCAGGGCGACGCCGACAACGCCGGCACGAAGGTCATCGTCACCAACTCGATCGAAGAAGCGGTACGCGACGCCGACGTCGTCACGACCGACGTCTGGGCATCGATGGGTCAGGAAGCCGAGCAAGCGAAACGGCAGAAGGACTTTGACGGATGGCAGGTCAACAATCGCGTGATGTCGTTCGCGAAGAAGGAAGCGATCTTCATGCACTGCCTCCCCGCGCATCGCGGCGAGGAGGTTGCATCCGAGGTGATCGACTCCGAGCGTTCCGTGATCTACGACGAGGCGGAGAACCGGCTGCACGTGCAGAAGGCAATCCTGTACGTGTTGATGAGAAAGGAATGATGAGCGTCGTTCTTAGATTCGCTCCCGTTTCGCAGATCGTGCGCGAATCCACTCTCTCAGCATATTGGTGGGGGGTCCTTCGACCGTCCTCCGGCACTTCGTGTCCTTCGGCGGCTCAGGATGACAGTGCCGCGTTTCATCACCAACACCATGCCTGACGCACAAACTCGCCACACTCGCGGCCTCACGATCGTCATCATCCTCGGCGTGATTTTTTTTGCGCTGCTGGTGCTGCTCATCGTGCGCGCCGGAAAACGCCCGGAGGCGACACCTGCGGCGTCTGAGACGCTGTCGGTACTGTCGTTGCGCGCGCGGTTGCGGACGCAGCCGACGGCAAGCGCGCCGGTCGTTGCGACGGCGGCCAACGGCGAAAAGCTCATCGTGCTCGAAGACCGCGGCGCATGGGTGCGCGTGCAGGACGACGACGGCATGACTGGCTGGGCGGAGCGCAATTCGCTCGAGCGGACATCGGAGCGCGCACGCCGTCTGGCGCGCTACGAGACCATTCGGAAACTGCCGGTGTTGAACGCAATCGTCAGCGGACGAACGCCGCTCTACGCGGGCCCCGGAATCTTCTATCCGATCATCGGCGAATTGCCCGCCTCGACGCAGGTGAAGGTCTACACACGCGATCACGATTTCTATGCGATCGATCACGACAATCAGATTGCATACGCCGACGTCGACGCGATCGACGTCAGTTCCGCGGGAACACGCCAGCTCGATGTCCGCACGGACACCACGGCCACCGACACCGCGGCGGCGACGGCCACGACGGAAACGCCTGTGGGTGCCATCGCGCAAACGGGTACTGAGCCGCCGCCACCACCCGCTGCGGTCCAGGTTCCTGTTGCGGCAGACAACGGCGGCGTCTACTCGGCAGTACCTGCCGGCGGGACGCAGCCAGAGGAGACCGATCGCGTCGTTCCGCGCTATCCGGTGATCGCGCGCCGCGCGGGGATTCAGGGTCCCGTCGTCGTTCGCGGCATCGTCCGGCGCGACGGGACGATCGACAACGTCGACGTGATCAAAGATCTCCCCTACGGGTTGGGCGAGTCGGCGCGCGAGGCGGTCAGTCGATGGCGCTTCCGGCCAGCGACGTATCGCGGCGATCCGATCGACGTCTACTACACGGTGACGGTGAATTTCCGCTTGCAGTGACGCGTTCTTCGGCGCGCTCACAATGTCCCGGTTCCACTTTCCTGACACGGATGGCGACCTCCTCGGTGCCCACATCTCCACCAAAGGCGGACTTCACACCGTCTTCGAGCGCGGCAACGAGATCAACGCGTCTGCCATCGCGCTGTTCGCGAAGAATTCGAATCAGTGGAAGGGAAAGACGATGTCGGACGACGACGTCGCTCTCTTCGCGGGAACGCGCAATGTTCGGCCCTTGCTCACGCACGCGTCGTATCTGATCAACCTTGCCACCACGAATCCAGAGTTTCACCGCAAGTCGATCGACGCCATGATCGACGAGCTCGATCGCGCAGAACGGCTGGGCATTCACGCGGTAGTACTCCATCCCGGCGCACACCTTGGCGCAGGCGCGGACGCGGGCATCGAGCAGATCGCGCGGTCGCTCGATCAGATCCACGCCGCCATTCCGAATCACACGGTCGTCACGCTGCTGGAGACGGCGGCTGGCCAGGGATCGTGTCTCGGTTGTTCGTTCGAAGAGTTGGGGCGCATTCGGGCTCTCGTCGACGACAAGCTTCGCGTCGGAGTCTGCTTCGATACTTGTCACGTCTTCGCGTCGGGATTTGAGTTTCGCAACCGCGACGATTACGAGCGGACGATCGACGATCTCGATCGTCACGTTGGAATCGAAAATGTCGGCGCGTTTCATCTGAACGACTCGAAGAAGCCGCTCGGCTCCCGCGTCGATCGCCACGAGCACATCGGCGAGGGCGAGATCGGCATCGATGCGTTCGCGTTCCTCCTGAACGACGAGCGCTTTCGCGGCATCCCCAAGGTGATCGAAACGCCGAAAACGGTGGAGCATGAGTCGGATCGCAAGAACCTGTCTCTTCTGCGCTCGTTGATCAATTCCGGCCTGCGTTCGCGATAAACTCCACCGCTATGGCAGACCGCATACCGAAGCCGCAGTCCGGCACACGCATCGACTACAAAGAGGGCAGCCTGATCGTGCCCGACGATCCGATCGTCCCGTTCATCGAAGGGGACGGCACCGGCGCGGACATCTGGCGCGCCACGCGTTACGTGCTCGATGGCGCCGTGGAGAAGATCTACGGCGGCAAGAAGAAGTTTCACTGGCACGAGGTATTCGCCGGTGACAAGGCGAGCACACAGTTCGGCGAGTATCTGCCTCAGGAAACACTCGACGCGCTCGCCTACTACCGCGTGTCGATCAAAGGGCCGTTGTCGACGCCGGTCGGTGGCGGTATTCGCTCCCTGAACGTCACGCTTCGTCAGGTTCTCGACCTCTTCGCCTGCGTGCGGCCGGTGCGTTACTTCGAAGGCGTCCCTTCGCCGGTGAAAGAGCCGGGCAATGTGGATATGGTGATCTTCCGCGAGAACACGGAAGACGTGTATGCCGGTATCGAGTGGCCTGCGGAATCGGAGGGAGCGCGCAACATCATTGGTTTTCTGAACTCACTCGAGCGGCGGGGCGGCGCGAAGATCCGTGAAGGATCGGCGATCGGAATCAAGCCCGTGTCGGAATTCGGATCCAAGCGTCTAATCCGCAAGGCGATCGAGTACGCGATCGCCGCGAAGCGCGACTCCGTCACGCTCGTCCACAAAGGCAACATCATGAAGTTCACCGAAGGGGCGTTCAAAGACTGGGGCTACCAGCTTGCGCGCGAAGAATTCGGAAGCGTTACGATCCCGGAGTCGGAAGTCGGACCCGAAGGTGCCGGCGGCAAGATCATCATCAAGGATCGCATCGCCGATTCGATGTTTCAGCAGGTCTTGCTGCGGCCCAGCGAGTACTCGGTCATCGCCACCACGAATTTGAACGGCGACTACCTCTCCGATGCCCTCGCCGCGCAGGTCGGCGGTCTCGGCATGGCTCCGGGATCGAATGAGTCGGATGAAGTAGCGATCTTCGAGGCGACACACGGCACCGCGCCGAAGTACGCCGGCAAGGACATGATCAATCCCGGCTCGCTGATTCTCTCCGGCGTCATGATGTTGCGTCATCTGAAATGGTGGGAAGCAGCCGATGCGATCGAGGGCGCCATCGCCAGGACGATCGCTCAGAAAAAAGTTACGTATGACCTCGAGCGCCAGATGTCGGGCGCGACGAAGGTCTCGACGAGCGAGTTCGGAAGGGCCATCGTCGACAACATTTGATTGACCGAGGAGGTCGCCATGAAACGTCTGCTACTGGCCGCAGCAATCGCGGGATTGCCTTTCATGGCGACTGCCCAAACCGATGCACCCGAGCTGATCGTTCACCACGGCAAAGTGTTCACCGCCGATCCAGCGCATCGGTGGGCCGAAGCGGTTGCGATCCGCGGCAACCGGATCGTGGCGGTTGGAACGAACGCGGAAATCACGGCACTCGCGGGCGATGCAACAAGACGCGTCGATGCCGGCGGGCGTGTCGTCGTCCCTGGTTTCAATGACGCGCATACGCATCAAGGGCCTCAGCCGGACGGATTGGCGCTGTCGTTGGACAGTGACCCGACGTGGGCTCTCGCAAGCGCGGGGCTCGTGAATGGCGCCGAAGAGACATCCGGCGACTTCTGGATTTTCGGTACCATCGGTCCGAAACTACTGGCGGATCCCTCGGTCACTGCCCAAGCGCTCGACAAAGCATCTGGCGGTCGAAAAGTGATGCTCTCCTCATGGACAGGTCATGGCCACATTTTCAGTACTGCCGCGCTGGACGCGCTGCGGATTCGCGAGACATCGCCGGATCCGGCCGGTGGTTGGTACGAGCGCGATGCACGACAGCATCTAACTGGCAAGATGTTCGAGTACGCGGGCTGGAACGCGCAGCGAAGGCTCGCGGAGACGGTCTCCGATTCCGATGCCATCGATCAACTCAAGACGTACTCCGATCAGGCCCTGGCCTTCGGCATTACCTCGATCCAGAACATGTCGATGCTCTCTCTGGCGCGTTACGAGAAGATCGAGCGGCATGGACCGGCACCGATTCGCATTCGCATGATCCGTTTTCCGATGACTGAAGAGGGCCGCGTGACCGAAGGCCGCAACTTGCCGGTCAATGATCGCGAGCGGCCACTATCGACGATCAGCGGAACGAAGTGGATCCTCGATGGCACGCCTGTCGAGCGCGGCGCCGCAGTCCGGCGCGCGTATCCGGGCGATGCCAACGCTGTGGGGAAGCTCGACTTTCCGCCCGACGAGATCAAGGTCATCCTGAAAGAGGCGTTCGAATCGAACGAGCAGACGCTCTTGCACGTTGCAGGCGATCGCACAGCAGCAACCGTTCTCGACACGATGCGCGCTGTCGGTCCGGCCGAGGAGTGGCGTAAGAAGCGGCTGCGCTTCGAGCACGGCGATGGATTGCAGAAAGACCTCCTTCCGGCTGCGAAGGATCTCGGAATCGTCGTCGTTCTGAATCCCGCTCACATCATCGCGTTTCCCATGTATCCCGCCGGCGGCTACATGCCGTTCAAGTCGTTGCTGAAGGCTGGAATCCCGATCGCCCTCGGCTCCGACGGTCCGATGAATCCCGGTTTGAACATCCTTATGGCTACGACTCTCCCGGGAAATTCGAGCGAGGCTCTCACGCGCGAAGAAGCGGTCGAAGCGTACACGCGCGGATCCGCTTATGCCGAGATGATGGAAACCGAGAAAGGATCGATCGCAACGGGCAAGCTGGCTGATCTGGCCATCTTGTCGCAGGACATCTTTCGCGTGGCAGCCGATCTCCTGCCGGAAACAAAGAGCGTGATGACCATCGTCGACGGGAAAATCGCGTACGATGATGGCATGCTCAAACGCGAAGGCTTCCCGGTGGTCCGCGCGCGCAGCTCTGGAGATTAGAAATGTTTTCGCGTTTGCCGATTCGTCGAATCCTCCTGGCTTCCGCATTCGCGATTGTTTTTCTCGCGGCGCGCCAGCGGGCGGTTCTCCATCCGCCGACACCGCAAATCACATCCGGTCCGACGTTCAGCAACGAAGTCGTTCGCGTTTTTCAGAACCGCTGTCAGTCATGTCATCACCCCGGCGACATCGCTCCCTTCTCGCTGATGACCTACAAGGATGCCGCTCCTCATGCGGACGCCATTCGTTACATGACGCAAACGCACCAGATGCCGCCGTGGAAGCCGACGCCGGCCTGCGGCGATTTCGCGGACGCCCGCGTTCTCCCACAGGATGAGATCGATCTCATCGCGAAATGGGTCGGCAACGGCGCGCCTGAAGGAAACGCATCGGACCTTCCGCCTGTAAAGAATTTCGACGGCGGTTGGGCACTCGGCCAGCCGGATCTGGTCCTGTCGTATGCCGACGCATACACGCCGCCCATCACGAGCGACATGTATCGCTGCTTCCCGATCCCGACGAATCTCCCGAACAACACGTACGTCTCTGCAATCGACATCAAGCCTGGCGATCCGCAGACCGTGCATCACGTCATCGCCTACATTGATACAGGCAGTGAGTCGCAAAAGCTTGATGATGGCGAGGCAGGCCCGGGCTACACATCGTTCGGCGGCCCCGGTTTTCCGCTGAGCAGCCTCACCTCGACTCTTGGTGGATGGGCACCCGGCGCGAGGCCGGCGCTCTTACCTGAAGATGTCGCGATGCTCCTTCCGGGACAGTCGCGCGTCGTGCTCCAGGTTCACTATCACCCGCATGGCGTTCAGGCGGTACCTGACAAGACGCGAATCGGAATCTACTTAGCGAAAAAAACGCCCGCCAAAACGCTCTACATGCTGCCGCTGGTCAATCAGAACTTCACGATCCCGCCAAACGATCCGAACTATCTCGTCAACGCTTCGTACACCGCGCTGTCGCGCGTACACATCTACGCGATCTTCCCGCACATGCATCTCCTCGGGCGAAAAATGCGCGTCACAGCTTCGGTCGCGGGAAGTCCCGACCAATGTCTCATCAACATCGACGATTGGGATTTCAATTGGCAAGGCGAGTATCACTACAGTCAGCCGATCGCGATCCAGGCCGGTACCAAACTCTCGCTGCAGGCGTACTACGACAACTCGACCGATAACTGGCGCAATCCGAACAATCCACCGAAGCCGGTGTCGTGGGGTGAACAGACGACCGACGAGATGTGCATCTCGTTCTTCGGCTTCACGCTCGACAGCCTGTTCGCAACGGACAAGCCGCCCGCGGCCTCCGAGGTTTTCCGCGCGGTGCAATCGCAGTAGCTCGCTCCCTCTCTGCTGGCCACTGGCAACGTCTTCCCGTACACTCCGACCGATGGCTAATTACGATTGCTCGAAGTGCCCGGCGTATTGCTGCAGCTACGAGCGAATCATCGTCACCAAGCGCGACGTGAAGCGGCTGGCGAAGCATTTCGATGTCGATCCCGAGGTTGCCGCGAAACGGTTCACGAAGGTGCGCGAAGGCGAGCAGGTTCTCCGTCACCAGAAGGACAAGATCTACGGCAGCATCTGCATGTTTCTCGATACGAAGTCGCGCCGCTGTACGATCTACAACGCGCGGCCTGGCGTCTGTCACGAGTACCCTGAGTACGCCACCTGCGGTTATTACGATTTTCTGAGTTGGGAGCGCACGCAGCAGGGGGATGAGACCTTTATTCCGCTGAAGAAGAGCTAGCGGGCTCTGGGTTTGCACTCCGAAATGCTGAATGACTAGTTTTTTGTTCAGAAAACCGATGAGCCGGTTCCTGACTGCGGCGATTGTTGCGCTGCTCGCATTTCCCATCCTCGCCCAGAGTGATGCACCGCCTGGCGTGATGTCGGAATCGGTGTCGGTCGGCTACGTGATGATTCCGTTCACCGTACTGGGCGACAAGGGACGTCCGATCACCGATCTTCGCAACGCAGAAGTCGGTCTCATGGTCGATGGCCTGCCGGTGCGAAGCGACATGTTCGAGAAGTCCGTGAACGCGCCCGTCTCGTTCACGATCCTGCTCGACGGATCGGGCTCGATGGCACTGGCAGGCAAGATGGATTCGGCACGCGCGGCGATCGGCGCACTCATCGCCCATCGCCGTCCGGGAGACGATTTCGCGCTCTACGTGTTCGATGCCTCGCGCGCCGTGGAAGTCGTGCCTTTCACGGAGAACGTTCGCGATATTACGAACGGTTTGGGGAAGATCGAGCCGTATGGAAAGACCGCGTTCTTCGACGCGCTCGTAACGATGCCGGAGCGAAGCCGCCTGGGCAAGAATCCCTCGCGGGCCATCATCCTGCTCAGTGACGGAATCGACAATGCCTCGTCGCTGACACGAGGCGCATTGGCCTCGCGCCTCGAGGGGCTTTCGGTGCCGATCTACTCGCTCGGCCTCCGTGAGCCGGGAGAGACCGCGAGCGCTCGAAAACAGCCTCGCGAAGATCTCTCCGACATCGGCTTGCTGAACGAGGTGGCCACACTGACGGGGGGAAAGCTCTACCTCGGAAATACGCCGCAACAAATCGCGGAGGCCGTCTCGCACATCGAGGCGGATCTCCGTGCGCAGTACCTCATCGGGTTCGCGCCCACGGGAAAAGGTGCGGTAAAGTACCGGACGATCTCGCTCAAGCTGACTGGCCGCGCACGCGCCGTCCATGTCCGCGCCGGATACCTCGGTACGGAACCTCCCCAGGTCGCATCCCGCAACAAAAATAACGAAAGGAAGAAGAGTTGATGAATCAGAAAATCGGAATCCGCATTCTCACGACGACGGCGCTGGCCGTCATGCTCGGCGCATGCGCCACTTCGAAGTCGGTCGATCAGAAAATCGCCGACGCGCAGGCGCAGGCGAGCAAGAAAATCGAGTCGGTCGAAGGACAGGTCGAGGATCTGCAGACCAAGCAGAAGGCCACCGACGTGCACCTGACGCAGAACGACGCCGCAATCGCGCAGCTCAGCCAGGAAGCGAAGGACGCACTCAAGCGCGCTCAGGACGCCGGCGTGCTGGCGAAGGGTAAGGTCGTCTTCCAGCAGACGTTCAAGGAAGACCGTATCAAGTTCAAGCTCGGATCGTATGAACTGAACAAGGACGCGCAGGCCGCACTCGACGATTTCGCCGGCAAGGTGAAGGCGCTCAACGAGCAGTACTACATCGAGATCCAGGGCCACACCGACGACACCGGCGGCCGCAAGCTCAACGACCAGCTCGGCGAGCGCCGCGCCGACGAAGTGCGCCGCTACCTCTCACGCGCGCAGCAGGTCCCGCTGAACCGCATGTCGACGATCTCCTACGGCGACTCGCTGCCGGTAGCGTCGAACAAGTCGAAGAAGGGCCGCGCGGAGAATCGCCGCGTCGTCATCGTCGTCCTCGAGTAGTTTTTTGCACGCGCAGTCAGACGAGGCGGACTTCGGTCCGCCTTTTGTGTTTGTGCAGCACGCTCCCGACTGTCATTTCGAATCGCCGAAACCGCGGGGAGGATGGGTGGGCGGGAGCGGTGCAGCACGATGAGAAATCCCCCGCCCACCGAGTTGTCATTTCGAATCGGCGAAACCGCGGGGCGGATGGGTGGCGGGAGCGGTGCAGCACGATGAGAAATCCCCTGCTTATCCGGTGGCGATTCCTCCAGGCAGGGGATTCCTCGCCGCGCTACACCGCTCCACCCACCCTTCCGCCCCCGCGGTTCCGCCGGGCTCGGAATGACACCGTGTACGAGCGGCCGCTCTTTTCTGCTTCACTCAAACGTCGCCACGACCGGCGCGTGGTCGCTCGTGCCGATCTCGCGATACGACGGGCACGATACGGCGCGCTCGGCCAATGACTCGCTGGCAAGCACGTAGTCGAGCCGCCAGCCGATGTTGCGCTGACGCAGATTCCGCCACGGCGCCCACCAACTGAAGTAATCCTCGGCATCGGGATACAGCTTCCGGCCGACATCGACCAGACCCTCGGCGAGCATCGCTTCGAGAAGATCGCGCTCCTCCGGACGCTGGCCGATGATGTTCGGCTTGCGCTCTTTCGGATGGACGTCCATGTCGGAGCGCGCGATGTTGTAGTCGCCGCTGATGACGAGCTTCAGTCCCAGCTCGCGCTGCGTGCGCGCGTAGCCGATGAGCGATTTCATGAACGCGATCTTCGCGGCGTAGTCCTTCCCGCCGTTCGGAACGTAAACCGACGCGAAGACGGTGTCGCCGGCACGCGCCTCGACGATGCGCGTCTCGTGATCGAAGTGCGGGTGCGAGAACTTCGGTTCGTCGGGAAACGTTTCGCGCCGCAGGTGAAGCCCCACTCCGGAGTACGCAGCCGCGCCGTGCCAGTAGCACCAGTAGCCGCCGAGGTTGCAGACCGACTCCGGGATCTGCGCTTGTGACGCCTTCAGTTCCTGCAGACAGATCACATCAGGCTGCGCGCTCTCAACCCACTTGAGTAGCTGTGCATGACGAGCGCGGATTCCGTTTACGTTCCAGGTGGCGATTTTCATTGTTGTGGGGGGTGTGGGGAGTAGGGGGTGGGGAGTGGGAGTAGGAACGAATCGAACGAATTCGCCGCCTCAATACTCTTGGCGCTCGCTCCTTCACCTTCAATGAGCGTTGACTGGAACATGATTTCGTTTTGACGTAGGTTTGTCGTACGACGAGCCTGAGCAAATCCACTCCCTCAGTCAGGATCTCCCGTATCGAACAGCACCTTCCATGATCCATCCGGCTGCTTTTGCCAGACGGTCATGTACGTTCCTTCACGCGCCTTGCCGCCAAACATGGAGTGGTAACGGCCCCACGTGTAGCCGAGTTTTCCGCCGCGGGCGATTTCGGCGCGGGTCGGTTCCCACGACAGCGTGAAGCCGCTGGCGAAGGCGTCGCGCATGTTGCTGCCGATTTCCTCGGGACCCATGAGCCATCGGCCGCCGTTCGCCGGCTTGGCAGCGTTCGGCGCCATGATCTCCTGCCAGATCGCCGCGCCCCGAGTCTGCGATTGCTTCGAGAAATCGCGATCGAGCTTCATCAGGATATCGGCGTCCGGCTGGTCTTTCGCCGCGGCCGTAACCGAAAACGCTACAACAAAAAGAGCACTCATTAATATCAATCGTTTTATTGCCATCGAAAGATCCTCACGCCAATTGCGAAAGTGACGACTCCCCAGATTGCCAGCATCATCAGATTGAATCCGATCTGCGTCAGACCGGCGGCATCGTTGACGACCGCGCGCAGCGCATCGTTCAGCAATGTCAGCGGCAGGATGCGGATGAATGGCTTGACGGAGTCAGGGAAACGTTCGTAGGAAAAGAAGACTCCGGAGCAGAGCCACATCGGCATCATGATCAGGTTCATCAGGCCGCTCACCGCCTCGATCGTTTTCGCGCGCGACGCCGTCAAAAGACCGATGCCTGAGAACGCATAGCCGCCGACGATGCTGAGGATCGCCAGCACGACGAGCGAGCCGTGAACGCGCACGCCGAAAACGAGCCAGGCAAATGCCACCAGGACGGACACCTCGAGGAGAAGCCAGATGAGGCGCGACAGGAACATCGCGAGCAGGTAGTCGGTCTTGCGCATGGGCGTAGCCATGAGGCGCTTGAGCAGCCTCTTCATGCGCGCATTGGCGATGGTGAACCCCATGCTCCACATGCCGGTGCCCATGAGGTTCATGCCGAGGAGGCCGGGGATGAGGAAGTCGATGTAGCGGGCGCCCTGCTCGTGGACGCGCTCCTCCCGCGTCGCGAGGACATTCCGCCTTCCGGCGGCCGTCTGTAGCGCGTTGTCGGCCTCCTGGCGCGCACTCAGCGCATCGGGTCGCGTGGCGTCGAAGCGATAGACGATGGTGTCCGAGCCTTCGATCAGCAGCGACACTTTGCCGCGCCGCAACGCGTCGTGCGCTTCCTGCTCGTTCATGATTCGCGGCAACAGGATCGACGACTTCTGCAGCGCGGTCAGCCGTTGCTGCGCGCTCGGTCCTGCCACGACTCCGACGGGCACGCGGTCCGGCGGTTTTTCGCGGAAGGCAAATCCGAGGGCAAGCGCGAGGATCAGCGGAAAACCGAAGACCCAGAACATCGCCTCCGTCTCGCGGACGAACTCCTTGGTGCGTGCCAGCGCCAGCTCGACGATGGGCGGCCGGATGCGGGTTTTCTCAGGCATCGCGAAGCTCCCTGCCGGTCAACGAGACGAAGACGTCTTCCAGCGTCGCCTCATGCGTGGAGAGCGAGATCAGTTTCGCGCCATGCTTCTCGACCGCACCGATCAATTGCGGCACGGCCTCGGCGAGCGAATGAACGCGCAACAGCCATCCATTGTGATGCGGGGTGACGCCGGCACAACTGTCGATGGCCTGGACGACCGCCTCGTCCAGTGGCGGCTCACTGGTGAACTCGATGACATTCCGTGCCTGCAGTTTCGCGATCAGATCTGGGGGCGTGCCGAGTGCGATGAGATGCCCATGATCGACGATGGCCACGCGGTCGCACAACCGCTCTGCCTCTTCCATGTAGTGTGTCGTCAGCAGGACCGTTCCGCCTTTCTCGCGAAAACGCTGAACGATGTCCCACAGTTGCAGCCGGCTTTGTGGATCAAGGCCGGTCGTAGGCTCATCCAGGAAGAGAACATCCGGATTGCCGACCAGCGCGCAGGCGACTGCAAGTCGCTGACGCTGGCCACCCGACAATTTGCCGACGCGCGCGTCGCGTTTTTCATCCAGCGAAAGATCGCGCAGCAAATCCTCGGGGTCCTGACCGGCGCGATAAAACGAACGAAACAGCCGCACCGTTTCGAACACAGTCAGCTTCTCGGTGAGCTGTGTTTCCTGGAGCGAGATGCCGATCCGCTCACGCAACTCTCGTTCGTTCTTGCGCCACGTCAGCCCGAGAATCTCGACTTCGCCTGCGTCAGGCGTGGCCAGACCTTCCAGGATCTCGATCGTCGTCGTCTTTCCCGCTCCGTTCGGACCGAGAAGGCCGAAGCACTCTCCGCTGGCGACGGAGAGATCGAGTCCATCGACCGCTTTGACGTCGGCGAAGTACTTTCGAAGATTGCGGCAGGCGATGACGTCGGACATGCGGTTGGAAACGATACAACAGGCCGGCGGGGATGCGGCAAGCATCGACCGCTCTCAGGATAGACTCTCGACAGACATGTCACGTGAAATCGTCATCAACGCTGCAAAACATGAGTCCCGCATCGCCGTGCTCGACGAGGGGCAGGTCGTCGAGCTCTGGGTCGAGCGGACGCGGCATCGCACGATCGTCGGCAACATCTACAAAGGCCGCGTCACGAAGGTTCTCCCCGGCATGCAGTCCGCTTTCGTCGACCTCGGGCTCGAGCGCGATGCCTTCCTCTACGTCTCCGACGTCATCGAGGACCTGGAGGAGTTCGATAACAGCGATCCCACCGATGATCTCACGCTCGACGATGTCCCGCAACAACGCGCGGAGGCGTCGATCGCCGATCTGTTGCGGGAAGGGCAGGAGATCGTCGTGCAGGTGTCGAAGGACACGATCGCCGGCAAGGGCGCACGCATCACCAGCCACATCACGCTGCCCGGCCGCTTTCTGGTCTACATGCCGACCGTCAATCACATCGGCGTATCGCGGCGCATCGAGGATGAGGGCGAACGGACGCGGCTGAAAGACATTCTCGAGCGCATCCGTCCGCATGGCGCGGGCGGATTCATCGTCCGCACCGCGGGCGAGGAGCGCGAGGAAGACGAGTTTCGTGCGGACCTCAAGTACCTCACCGACCTGTGGGAACAGATTCGCCGCAAGGGTGAGAAGGCGTCGGCGCCGACCGCGATCCATCACGATCTCGACCTCGTACTGCGAACGATCCGCGATGTGCTCTCGCCGGAGTTCAAGAGCGTCTGGATCGACTCGGTGGATCAGTATCAACGCATCGTCGAGTTCCTCGATCAGATTCAGCCAAACCTCGTCTCGCGCGTTCGCCTTTACCGACGCGAGGAGCCGATCTTCGACGACTTCAGCATCGAGGGCGAGATTGCCAAGGCGCTGAAATCGAAAGTGTGGCTGAAGTCGGGCGGCTACATCGTCATCAATCAGACCGAGGCGCTCGTGGCGATCGACGTGAACACGGGAAAGTACGTCGGCAAGAAGAATCTCGAGGAGACGGTCTTCAAGACGAATCTGGAAGCAGCGCGCGAGATCGTGCGCCAGATTCGCCTGCGCGACCTCGGCGGAATCATCGTGCTCGACTTCATCGACATGGAGGATCTCGCCAATCGCACGCGTCTCTTCGAAGCGCTGGAAGTAGAGATTCGCAAAGATCGCTCGAAGACGAAGATCCTGCAGATCTCGGAGTTCGGTCTGATCGAGATGACGCGCAAGCGCGTTCGTCAGAGTCTGGAGCGCTCACTGACGCAGGCGTGTCCCTACTGCGGCGGCAGCGGCCGGATCAAATCAAATACGACGATCGCATTCGAGATCTGGCGCGAGCTGATGAAGCTGCGCGATCTGCACGAAGGACAGGACGTGATCGTCCGCCTCAATCCGACGGTGTACGGCTCGCTGCACAACACGAACGACCCGATCTTCGAGGAGATCGAGCGCAATCTCAGCATCCACCTCGTATTCAAGCCCGACGATTCGCTGCATCACGAGCAGTTTGATGTGATGAGGATCTGAGGGTGTCGTAGGACGCTGCGGTCGGGGGTCGTAGAAATAGTTCGCATTCAATTTTCGGGCTGGGGCAAAAGGCTGCGTGTCTCTCTACGACCCACGACTCCCGACGATCGACCCCCGCGCCCGGCACGCCGCGTGCACTTTGACCCTGCCGAGCCGCAGCAATGTCACTCGAAGATACTTTCAGCAACCTCGCTTCGTTCCTGAACAGCCTCGACGCCGAGGGGGAGCAGAAGTTCGAGCTCTCGCACTCGCTGGTCATCATCTGTCCCGACTGCGGGAAAAATATCGCCTTCCGCGGACGCTGCCCGAAATGCGGAGGCAACTCCTGGATTCCGGCCGGTCACACCGGAGGGATTTTCGAGCAGATGAAAGCGCAGCGCTGGCGCGCGGAGATGCGGTCGGACGACGATGATGCGCCCGTTTCGCGTGAGGCCGTCGAAGCGCAAGCCGACGCATAAATGCGCTACGCGCGTTGTCGGTTGTCGGTTGGTTGCGCTTCGCGCGTTGTCGTCGAAACGCGGACGACATCCGATTCGATTCGCCGAGCGCAGCCCTGACGCTAACAACGCCGCAACATAACGAACCGGCAAAGGACAACACGCGAAGCGCAACGAACCGACAACCCGACGACGCGCGAAGCGCAACGAACCGACGACGCGCAACGCGCGCAGCGCAACGAACCGACAACGCGCGAAGCGCAATCAACGCGAAGCCTACGTATCCAGCCCCTCGCGCAGATACTCCTCTTCCATCAGTTGATGAAAGAGCATCTCGTACTCGCGCGATCGCAACGCTGGCGGTTTTTTCATCGTCGCGATTTTGCGGCGGACGTTCTCCTCGCGCTCTTCCTCGCGCTTGAGCTCATCGGCAAGCGCGTGGGCGATCGACTGCCGGACGACCTCGCGCTCCTTCAGCAACATGACCGCCTTCGTGCGGGTCATCGCCTCCAGAAGGTCGCGCGCGAGCTGCGTCACGCGCTCGCGCGAGATTTTGTGCATGCCTGATTGTACGACGCCGCGCGCTTACTGAATCGAGTCGTCATCATCGCCGGTGGTTTCAGGAACATCCAGCGAATCCTCACCCGCAGCCGTCTCGTCTTCCGGCTCGTCCTTGTCGACGAGCTTGACCGCGGCCACCACCAGGTCGTTCTCGTCGATGTTGATCACGCGCACACCCTGCGTGCTGCGGCCGATCGAGCGGATATCGCCGACGTTCGTGCGAATGATCATCCCCTGCTCGGTGATGAGCAGCACCTGATCGTCTTCGAACACGTACGAGATGCCAGCGACCTTGCCGTTCTTGTCGGTGGTCTTGATGTTCGTGACGCCGATGCCGCCGCGCGACTGCAGGCGATAGGCGGAGACGGGAGTCCGTTTGCCGAAGCCCTTCTCCGTGATGGTGAGAACCTGGCCGCGCTCATCAGACGCGACGATCTCCTCGCCTTCTTCCGGTTCGCTTTCGGCAACGACAGTCTCCGGCTCCTCACCCTCTCCGACAGGCTCGGGTGCGGCCTCACCAGATGCGGGCAGCACATCCATCTCGACGACGTAATCGCCTTCGCGGAGCGAGATGCCTTTGACGCCGGCGGCGCCGCGCCCCATCGGACGAACGCCATTCTCGTGAAAACGAATGGCCATGCCGTCATGCGTTCCGATGAAGATTTCGTCTTCGCCTTGCGACAGGCGCACGGCGTAGAGATCGTCGCCTTCATTGATGTCGATGGCGATGATGCCGGACGCGCGCACGTTCGAGAACGCGGTAAGCTCGGTTTTCTTGATCTTGCCGGCGCGCGTGACCATGACGACGTACTTCGCGTCGTTGAAATCGCGAACCGTGAGCAGCGCGCGCACGCTCTCTCCCTGCTCGACAGTCAACAAGTTGACGATCGCTTTCCCGCGCGCATTGGATGCCACTTCCGGAATCTGATGCACCTTGATCCAGTACAAACGTCCGCGGTCGGTGAACACAAGGACGTACGAGTGGGCGCTGGCGACGAAGAGATGCTCGACGATGTCTTCTTCCTTCGTCTGCATCCCGATGCGGCCTTTACCGCCGCGGCGTTGCGCGCGATAAAGCGACAACGGCGAGCGCTTGATGTAGCCACCGCGCGACACGGTGATGACCATGTCTTCGTCGGCGATCATGTCTTCGATCGTGATGTCGCTGGCCTGTTGAATGATCTCGGTGCGGCGCGCGTCGCCATACGCTTCTTTGATCTCGCGCAGCTCGGCACCGATGATCTCGAGGACGAGCTTCTCGGATCCGAGGATCTCGCGCAGACGTCGGATCGTGGCCTGGACGTCTTCGTACTCGGCGACGATCTTGTCGCGCTCGAGGCCCGTGAGACGCTGCAGGCGCATGTCGAGAATGGCCTGTGCCTGCACGTCGCTGAACTGCCAGCGCTCGATCAGACCGCTCTTCGCTTCCGGCGGTGTGCGGCTGCCGCGGATCAACGCGATCAGCTCGTCGAGAACGTCCAACGCTTTGACCAGCCCCTCCAGGATGTGGGCGCGTTCTTCCGCTTTGCGGAGATCGAAGCGTGTGCGGCGGACAACGATCTCTTTGCGGTGCTCGACGAAATGGTGCAGCAGCGTCGGGAGATCCATCACCTCCGGCCGGTTGTTGATGATGGCCAGGAAGATGATTCCGAACGTCGTCTGCATCTGCGTGTTGCGATACAGGTTGTTGAGGACGACTTCGGCGATCGCATCGCGCTTCAACTCGATGACGATGCGCATCCCTTCGCGGTCCGACTCGTCGCGAAGATCGGAGATGCCTTCGATCCGCTTGTCGTGTACCAGCTCCGCGATCTTCTCGATCAGGCGCTTCTTGTTCGCCATGTACGGAATCTCGGTGACGACGATCTGTTCCTTGTCAGCTTTCTTCGACGCTTCGATGATGGCGCGCGCGCGAACCTGAATGATTCCGCGGCCGGTGTTGTACGCCTCGTAGATCCCTTCGATTCCGTGAATGAAACCGGCCGTCGGAAAGTCCGGGCCGGGCATCACCGTCATCAGCTCTTTCACCGACGCGTTCGGGTTGTCGATCACCATGAGGCAGGCGTCGATCACTTCGCCGAGGTTGTGCGGCGGGATATTGGTGGCCATGCCGACAGCGATGCCCGACGAGCCATTGACGAGGAGATTCGGATACTTGGCGGGCAACACCGACGGCTCGTTTTCCGTGCCGTCGTAGTTGGGAACGAAGTCGACGGTCTCTTTGTCGATGTCATCACGCATCAGCTCTTCAGCCAGGCGCGTCAGCCGGACCTCGGTGTAACGCATTGCCGCCGGATTGTCGCCGTCGACCGATCCGAAGTTTCCCTGACCGTCGACGAGCCGGTAGCGCATCGAGAAATCCTGCGCCATGCGGACGACGGAATCGTAGATCGCCGAGTCGCCGTGCGGGTGGTACTTACCCATCACGTCGCCGACGATGCGTGCTGATTTCTTGTACGCCTTGCCGGCGGTGTTTCCCTGCTCGTACATCCCATAGAGGATGCGGCGGTGAACCGGTTTGAGGCCGTCGCGGACATCGGGCAGAGCGCGCCCGATGATGACGGACATCGCGTAGTCGAGATACGACTTGCGCATCTCGTCTTCGATGTTGACGGGATTGCGCTGCTCGATATGCCCTGTGTAGTCGAATTCGTTCATGAGTAGTTAATAGCTGTCATCCTGAGCCGCCGGAGCCGCGCCTATACGCATCTCCGACAACCAGCAAGCATCGCGGCGTAGGACGGTCGAAGGACCCCCGATTCTGTGCGGTCGGTGCTGAAAAAAACGCCGCTCATGCTTTGGGGGGCCTTCGACCGTCCTTCGCCGCCGATGCCTGCCAAGAGGGTGCGTGACTCATCTTGCGGCGGCTTCGGCGGCTCAGGATGACAGTGGATCTAAATATCAAGGTTCTTCACTTCCAACGCGTTGTCCTGAATGAAGACGCGACGCGGCTCGACCTGGTCGCCCATCAGCACCGTGAAGAGCTCCTCGGCGCCGACGCCGTCTTCGATTTTCACCTGCAGCAGCCGGCGGCGCTCCGGATCCATCGTCGTTTCCCAGAGCTGCTCCGGGTTCATTTCGCCGAGACCTTTGTAACGGCTGATGGCCAGGCCTTTTTTTCCGAGCTCGTAAACGCGGTCAAGCAGCTCGTCGACCGTGATGATCACGTCGGACGTCTCGTTCTGTTTGAGTGTGTAAGGCGGAAGTCCGAAGGCGGACAGCAGCTCGAACGATTTCGACATCTGGCGATACTCGTACGTCGAAAGCATCTCGCTGTTGATGACGACCTTCTTACCCGTCCCGTTGCCGCCGACCGTAAAACGTACAGCCGGAGTCTCGGTCTCTTCATCCGTCATCAAGCGGACGTGCTCGAACCCGTGTGCTTCGAGCGCCTTCACCAACGACTCGAGCCGCTCCGGCTCGCCCATGGCGCTGCGGTCGTGAAACCCTTCGGCGAAGAGCACGTCGAGCACCGCGCGAGGAATGCCGCGCGATTGCAGTTTCTGCGCGTGGCTTCGGTACTCTTCCATCCTCTGGAGCATGTTTACGAGTGCGTCGCCCTTCAACGAAAGGCCGGCCTGCGGCGTGACTTCGACGTTCTCCGATACACGCGTCAGAAGAAAGCGGGACAGCTCGCCTTCGTCTTTGATGTACGAGTCCTTCTTTCCCTGTGACACTTTGAAAAGCGGCGGCTGCGCGATGAAGAGATAACCCCGATCGATGACTTCGCGCATGTAGCGGAAGAAGAACGTGAGGATCAGCGTGCGGATGTGCGATCCGTCGACGTCGGCGTCCGTCATGATGATGATCTTGTGATAGCGGAGCTTGGCGATGTCGAAATCGCCGGCGCCGATCCCGGTGCCGAGGGCGGTGATCATCAGGCGGATTTCCTCGGAGGAAAGCATCTTGTCGAGACGCGCGCGCTCGACGTTGAGGATCTTGCCTTTGAGCGGGAGGATGGCCTGGAAGCGGCGATCGCGTCCCTGTTTTGCGGAGCCGCCTGCGGAATCACCCTCGACGAAATAGATCTCGCAGTAACGCGGATCGCGCTCCTGGCAGTCGGCCAGTTTGCCGGGGAGTGATGCGGAGTCGAGTGCGCCCTTGCGGCGCGTGAGGTCGCGGGCTTTGCGTGCCGCCTCACGGGCGCGCGCTGCCTCGATGACCTTGTCGACGATGCGGCGGACTTCTTTCGGATTCTCTTCGAGGAACTCCCCGAGACGTTCGCCGACGACCTGCTCGACCCACGTCTTCACGTGCGACGAGACGAGCTTGTCCTTCGTCTGCGACGAGAATTTCGGATCGCGGATCTTGACAGAGATGACGGCGCTGAGACCTTCGCGGATGTCGTCGCCCTCGAGGCTGAGCTTCAGCTTCTGCAGAATGCCGGACGCTTCGATGTACTTGTTCATCGTGCGCGTCAGCGCCGCTTTGAATCCGACGAGGTGCGTTCCGCCGTCGAGGTTCTTGATCGTGTTCGTGAAGCAGTAGAGATTCTCGGTGTAGCCCTCGTTCCACTGCATCGCGATCTCGACCGCTTCGCCATCTTTCTCGTCGCGGATGAAGATCGGTTCGTCGTGAAGCGGCGTCTTGTTCTTGTTCAGATCCTTGACGAACGAGACGATTCCGCCCTGATAGCAGAACTCGTGCTTCTTCTCTGTGCGGTCATCGCTGATGGCGATGAAGACGCCGGAGTTGAGGAAGGCCAATTCGCGAAGACGCTGCGAGAGCGTCTCGAAGTTCATCTCCGAGATCGAGAAGATCGTGGCGTCGGCTTTGAACGTGACGCGCGTTCCGCGCTGCGCCGTCTTCTCGCCGCGCGCGATCGGCTTTTTCGGAACGCCACCTTCGTAGCGCTGGCGCCAGATGTAGTCGTCGCGATGAATCTCCAGCTCCAGCCACTCGGAGAGGAAGTTGACAACCGAGACACCGACGCCGTGCAGACCGCCGGAGACTTTGTACGAGTTGTTGTCGAACTTTCCGCCGGCGTGCAGCTCGGTCATGATGACTTCCGCGGCCGAGCGGTTCTCTTCTTTGTGCAGATCGACGGGGATGCCGCGCCCATTGTCTTCGACCGTCACCGAATTGTCGGTGTGGATCGTGACGAGGACTTTGTTCGCGTAGCCGGCCAGCGCTTCGTCGATGGCGTTGTCGACGACTTCGTAGACCATGTGATGCAAGCCGGTGATGTCATCGGTGTCGCCGATGTACATTCCGGGACGTTTGCGAACGGCATCCAGCCCTTTGAGGACTTTGATGTCTTCCGCTGTGTAGTCGCCAGCGATCGACGGCATCTGAGGAGTGATTTCGTCATTGGCCGAAACCGTTTCGTCAGCCGCGTCGTTCAGCGTGTAGTCGTCTGCCATTTTTTGATGTTTTCCGGCGTTGGTTTTGGCGGTAGGTAGCGCGTCTCCCGACGAGCTATTTTCACGAGGATTGCGCCGCGGTCCAGAACGCCGATTGTATCGCGTTTATTGCGTTCCACGGAACGTTTCACGCCAAATCATCTGTAGCCGCAACCCGCCCATTTTCAACGAGTAAGCGGCGATGCGGCCCGGCTTCCAGCGTTCGCAGAAACCTCTCCTTGGCGGAAGTGGCAAAAACCTGTGTCCGCGAGGGAAGTTTGAGGAGGAGTTGTTCAAGGATTTCAAGGTCGAGCTCGGCATCGACATCGTCGAGCAGGAAGAGCGCGGGCTCGTCAAAACGCCGGCGGAAAAGATCGAGTTTCGCGAACTTCAGGAAGAGAACCACCATCTTCTGCTCGCCACCCGACAACACCTCCGCGGCCGGCCTTCCGTCGACGGAGAAATCGAGAACATCGCGCTGCGGTCCGACAAGCGACATGCGCGCGCGAAGCTCCTCACGGCGGATCCTCGCAAGATCCCCAACGCTGCTCGGACAATACGTGATCACCAGATTGCGAATGTGGTAGCCATGCTCGGCGACGATCGCCGCGAACGACGCAGTCAACGCCTCGGTGTAGGCAGCACGACCGCGGCTGATCGGCGCGGCCGCGGCGACGAGCTCCGCGTCCCATGCGTTCAGCGTCGACGTGCTCCCTGCTGTCAGCAGGGCATTGCGCTGGCGCAACACGCGTCCGTAGCGGCTGACGGCATCGAGGTATCCCGGATCAATGCTGGCGATGCCGCGATCGAGAAAGCGCCGCCGCTCTTCCGGAGCACCGCGCAGGATATCGAGCCGGGCCGCGGAGTAGGCGAAAACGCTCATGGCGTTGACGTACGCTGCCAACGGCACGCGCTCGCCGTTGATCAGCAGTGCGCGGCGCCGCGTCTCTCCCGTCTCCAGACCAACGGAAAGAGTCTTGTCGACGCCGAAACGGTGCATGGCTCCGGAGACGAAAACGCTCGGCGATCCGAACGCGAACATGCTGGCGACGCGCGACGTGCGAAACGATTTTGTCGTGGCCAGAAAATAGATCGCTTCGAGAAGGTTGGTTTTCCCCTGACCGTTGCGTCCGACGACGATGTTGACCTGATCGTGAAACGCGATCGTCGCCGGCGCAAGATTGCGAAACGCCTGCGTGGTCAGGCTATGAAGGATCACGATCGCCCACACATTTTGGACTCGCCGCGCGAGAAATCTCTTGCACGAACGCCGGCGGAGCCTTGTGCAACCCACGCCGCCGGCCGTGCCGCCTCACGCCGTCAGACGCATCGGCATGACCACGTACAAATACTCGTAGGCCATGTCCGCGTCGTTCGTAGACGGACGTCCGATGCATTGGCTGTTCTCGTCTTTCAGATCGAGCGAGACCTGTTGCGTGTCGACTGCGCTGAGAAAGTCGGTGACGTAGGCCGCGTTCAGTCCGACAAAAAACGGATTGCCGGCGTAGTCGATGGGAACCGTCTCGCGTGCATCGCCGAGCTCCGGATTCGTCGACGACACCGTCAACTTGCCGGGCGCGAAATCGAAGCGCACCGCGCGCGTACGCTCGTTGGCGACGAGCGAGATACGCCGGATCGTCGACAGCAACCGCTCGCGGTCGACGAGAACCTTGCGGTCGTTGTCGCGCGAAATGACTTCCATGTAGTTTGGAAAATTAACGTCGATCATGCGCGCCAGAAGCCGGCGTTCCGCAGCCTCGAAGAAGAGATGATTTTCCGACACGCCAAAACGGACATTGCCGTTTTCGCCAGGTTCGAGGCGGAGAATTTCCTCGAGCGCTTTTCGCGGGATGAGGATCGTGAGATCCGCTCCTTTTTTCTTTCCGCCGTTGCTGCCCTGCGGGAAGTTGATCAGCGCCATGCGATGTCCGTCGGTAGCGACCATCTCGATCTTCGTCGGTTGAATCTTGAAGAGCGCGCCGTTGAGCTGGAAGCGCGTCTCTTCGTGCGTGATCGCGAACTTCACTTTCGCCACCATCGTCTTCAGTTCTTCGAGAGGAATGTCATACGCCTCGGTCACATCCACCGTCGGCAGCGTCGGGTAATCCTCGGCCGGCAAACCAAGCAGCCGGAACTTCGCCGTCCCGCAATCAAGCAACAGCGAGTTGTTTTCCTGAAGCGTGATGTGAACGTCGTCGTCGGGCAGCGAGCGGACGATATCGAAGAGCCGCTTTGCCTCGATGGTGACACCACCTGACGTTACGATCCGCGCCGCACACGAGCTGAGAATCGTGACGTCGAGATCGGTCGCAGCCATCTGCAGGCGGCCGTCAACCGCGCGCAGAAGCACGTTCGACAGAATCGGAATCGTGGATCGTTTTTCGACGACGCCCTGGCAAAGCTGCAGCTCTTTCTGAAGATCAGCTTTTGCGACGGTCAGCTCCATATCTCTTCCTTCAGAATTAATTCTTTTTTCTTAGTAGTGGAAGCAGGGGATGCGTGCGGAAAAACTCGGCATCACCCTGCAAAGGTTTCGAAAGTATAGCAGTTCCTTGCGGGTGGGAACTGCGGGTTTCCGTGCGGAAAAGCGAAGGGGATTTTCTCTGTTTTCCGCAGTGATTCGGTGCGGTCGGCCGGCGATCGTTTTTGTCCGCAGGATTTCAGCCGAGGTTTCCGCAAGGGCTGTGGAAAGCAGGGGCGTGAGGCGTGAATGCATCATCGGAACTGCTTCATCAGGCTTTCCAGCACCCGGGCAAACTGCGGATCGTTCTGCATCTTCTCGTCGATCTTCTCGACCGAATACATCACGGTTGAGTGGTGCTTGTTGTTGAAGATGCGGCCGATCTCGGGATACGAAAGATCCGTGAGGTGTTTGCACATGTACATCGCAACCTGGCGCGGAAAGGCGATCGTCTGTGCGTTGGACTTCGACTTGAGGTTTGTGACCGTTGTGCCGTAGTGCGCGGCAACTACGCGGATGATTTCCGGAGGCGTGATGGGCTTGTTGTCTTTCGAAAGAAGCTCCTTGAGTGCCTCTTTCGTGACCTCGAGTGAGAGCTTCTGTCCTGCCATCGAGGCGTAGACGACGGCGCGGTTGAGTAGTCCTTCCAGCTCGCGGATGTTGGTCCGCACGCGCTCGGCGATGAACATCGCCGCATCCGGCGGAAGATCGATTTTTTTCTCCTCTGCCTTTTTGCTCAGAATGGCGATCTTGGTCTCGAGGTCGGGTGGCTGGATGTCGGCAATCAATCCCCATTCGAAGCGGGAGCGAAGCCGTTCTTCGAGCGTGGGGATTTCTTTTGGTGGCGCATCGGAAGTGAATACGATCTGTTTCTGCGCTTCGTAGAGAGCGTTGAACGTGTGAAAGAACTCTTCCTGCGTCCGTTCCTTTCCTGCGAGGAACTGAACATCGTCAAGGAGAAGCGCGTTGACCTTCCGGTAGCGGTCGCGGAATTGCTGCATGCGATCGTAACGGATCGATGTAATCAGCTCGTTGATGAATGCGTCGGCCGACATGTAGACGACTTTCGCGCCCGGTGTGCTGTCGCGGAGTTGCTGTCCGATCGCCTGGATCAGGTGCGTCTTTCCGAGTCCGGCTCCTCCGTAGATGAAAAGAGGGTTGAATGATCCTGCCGGATTTTCGGCGATCGATTTCGACGCTGCGAACGCGAGCTCGTTCGACTTGCCTACAACGAAGGTCTCGAAGCGGTAGCGGGGATTAAAGACCGAGCTGGGCAGCTCGACCGCTGGTGGTGGGCCAAGAGGCAATGCCTCGTCGCCGGTTTCGGTGTCGGCGACGAGGTGAAGGTTGATGTGATCGGTCGACAGTTCGTCGAGGATGGCGCGGATCTGCTGCGCGTAGTTCTGCCGGATCTCGCTGACGAAGCGCTGCGAGGGTACACTCACATCGATCGTATCGCCCTTCTGGGCGAGGTATCGGGTAGGGGCAAACCATGTTTCAAACTGGTTCGTGTCGATGGTTTGCTCGAGCCGGTCGAGGACTTGCTTCCACAGGTTCATCGCAGACTCGTTGGCCGGGCGGGCTCCCTATCTTTTTGAAAATCCACAGCTTTTCCGCATCTGCGGAAATTCCGGGCCTGAAAAAGGGGAGGCGAATATAGCACAGGATTGTGAAGTGACTAGTCGTTGAAATCGTGCTGCAGCCCGTCCGCGGAATAGCCTACTACCACTCCACGTTCCGCCCGGTCGCTGGCTGGTTTGACGACCGATTTGACTGGCCGCTATACTCGCCGCTTTCTTTTCAGAGGGTTAACGAAATTATGAAGCGTACTTTTCAGCCGAACAACCGCCGCCGGAAGCGCACCCATGGCTTTCTCGTGCGGATGCAGACCAAAGACGGACAGGCAGTGCTCTCGCGCCGCCGCCGTAAGGGCCGCAAGCGCCTGGCGGTCTAGTCAGCCGGTGTGTCCAGCAGGTTCCGAAGGCGTTACGCCGGCGAAAGAGCCTCTGGCCTCCACTGCCAGCGCTACTGACTCCCAGGCGCTGCCCAAAGAGAAGAGATTGGCCAAACGGCGCGAGTTTCTGCGCGTTTATGAGTCGGGCCGAAAACTCTTCTCCCGCTATTGCGTTCTATTCTTCGCGGCAAATGATCTGACCTATTCGCGGGTTGGCGTCACCGCGACGAAGAAGAGTGGCAAAGCAAACGTGCGCAATCGATTGAAACGCTGGACGCGCGAGGTATACCGTCGTCAGCGTGGTCCCCTCGCGCTCGACCGTTTCTCGATCGACGTCGTCGTCAACGTGAAGCCAAACGCCGCGAAAGCCTCATGGGGCGACTTCCACCCCGACCTCGAGCGGGCTCTTTCTCGCGTTGCCTCCGAAAGCGCCATCCGATGAGCTATGCGCGCCATTGCGATTCTGCCACTCCGTTTCTACAAGCGATTCGTTTCGCCGTTTCTGCCGCCGATGTGCCGCTTCGATCCCACCTGCTCGATTTACATGATGCAGGCGATCGAGAAGCACGGCACACTGCGCGGCTTCTGGCTCGGCCTTCGGCGCCTGGCCCGCTGTCACCCGTTTAATCCTGGAGGTTGGGACCCCGTCCCTTGAGATGGAAAAAAGAATCTTTGCTGCGGTACTGATCTCGATCGGTTTTCTCTGGCTTTGGGCCGCCGTTGCGCCGAAGCTTTTTCCGGATCTGATGAAGAAGGAGCCGGCGAAGGTCCAGCCGGCATCAACGGACTCGCCTGCGGTTCCGGCGCCGCCGGCCACTACTTCGTCTGCGGCGACACCTACTGCGACGACATCTACGTCTGCGACTCCCGCCGTAACGACTGCGGCTCCGGCCGTAGTAAGCGCGCCCGTGTCGCAGCCCGTCGAGGCGTCAGCGCAAACGCCGACGACAATCAACGAGAAGGACTTTGTCGCGCGTTTCTCGAACCGAGGAGCGCAGTTGGTGTCGTTCAAACTGACCAACTACCGAGCGAGGCCAAGCTCGAAGACTGACATGAGCAATGTCGAGCTGGTGAAAGAGCGCGACCCATCGCGCGCCGACTACCCGTTCGCGATCGAAGCCGCTGATGCCGCCTTCACACGCCGCGCGAACAGCGCGCTCTACGCCGTCCGCGAGTTCGACGAGAAGCGCGCGCATGTCATCGAGTACCAATGGTCGGACGGAGTCCACACCGTCACGAAAACCTTCCGCTTCCTACCGGACGAATACCTATTCAATTTTGCGGTGAGCATTGTCCCTCCGATTCCGTATCGCATTACCGTCGGACCCGGAATCCGCACTCTCGATCCCGATGAGAAGGACAATCAATTCATCACCACCGGCAACGGCGTCGTGCAGCACGACGACAGCCTCAAGGTCGTCAACCGCGAGAAAGCGGGGAACCTCACGGCGTATCCCGCGGTGCAATACATCGGCATCGAGGACAACTACTTTCTCAGCGCGATCCGCCCGGAGAAATCAGGCGGCGCACTTTTTCGTGCGATCGATGTTCCTGCGGCCGCGAAAAACGAAAAACGGCGCGAGGTGTACGCCGGAGTCAATGCGGCACCCGACGGCGCGGTTACGGGATCGGCATTCTTCGGACCCAAAGAGGCGTCGGTCGTGGACCGCTACGGCTTCGAGAAGACGTTGCAGCTCGGCGTATTCGGAATCATCGCCCGCTTCTTCCTTGCCGCGCTGCTCTGGCTGAATAAGTTCACGAAGAACTACGGCATCGCCATCATCGTCCTGACGATCATCATCAAGCTCGTGCTCTATCCGCTGCAGCACAAGTGGATCGTCTCGATGAAGAAGATGCAGAAGCTGCAGCCGAAGATGGAGGCGATCAAAGCCCGCTACAAGAAAGCGAAGACCGATCCCGAACAGCGCCAGAAGATGAACGCGGAGACGATGAAGCTCTATCAGCAGGAAGGCATCAATCCTGCTGGCGGATGTCTTCCGTTCGTGCTTCAGGTTCCGATCCTCTGGGGCTTTTACGGACTGCTCACGCACGCCATCGAGTTGCGTGGCGCTCCATTCGGACTTTGGATTCACGACCTTTCGATGAAGGATCCGTACTACATCACGCCGATCCTGATGACGGTTACGATGTTCATCCAGCAGGCGATTACGCCTTCGACTGCTGATCCTGCGCAGAAGCGAATGTTCATGATCATGCCGTTGATCATGGGTTGGATCTTCAAAGAGTTCCCGACCGGCGTCGTGCTTTACTGGCTGATGCAGAATGTGTTGACGATCCTGCAGCAGGTCATCATGAACAAGTTTTGGAAGGATCAGCCGGCTGAAGTACAGGCCAGTTGATCGGCGGACGGACCATGGCTCAGCGATTTGAAGGCAAGAATCTCGACGAAGCTCTCACGATGGCATCGGAGGCGTTCGGAGTTGAGCGCGTCCAGTTGACCTATCACGTCGTCCTCGAAAAGCGCGGCTTCCTCGGCGGTTTCAAACGCGTGGTCGTCGAAGCCGAAGTGAACGAAGCGGCGGTGGCCAGACCATCGTCAGCGCCAACTTCGATAACCGCAGGCTCCTCTGCGCCTGGCGCTTCCGCGCGGCGCGGCCCGGGCGGGGGAGGACGGGGACGCGGAGGACGCGATCGCGGCACAGGACGGGGACGCGGCGGAGAAGGTCGTGATCGCGCAGGACGTGATAACGGCGGACGAGGGCATGGTCCGCGACGCGAGCACGGCGACGACTTCCAGACTGGTGACTTCGAGCGATTCGCAGGCGTAATCCCGGAGCAAGGTACGGAGTCGGAACAGGCAGGCATCGTCCGCGCGTGGTGCGCGCGTGTGATCGAACTGGCAGCGCTTCAACTCGAGATCCGCACCGAAGAGAATGACACGCAGATCATCGTTCGATTGTTCGGCGCCGATTCGCCGTTGCTGACCGAGCATCACGGCGAGCTGCTCGATGCCATCCAGGTTCTCAGCAACAAAGCGCTCGTCGGCGATCAGGTCGAGAAAGAGATCGAGTTGAATTGCGAGGCGTTCAAGGAGCGCCGCACCGAGCAGTTGATCGAGAAAGCGCGCGATCTCGCCGACCAGGTTCGTTCGGGCGGCCGCGAACAGTTGTTGCCGGCGATGACGCCCATCGAGCGGCGCATCGTGCATCTCGCGCTTGAGGCCGATGCTGACGTGATGACGGAGTCGCGCGGCGACGGTTTCTACAAACGTGTAGCGATCGTGCGCCGTCCGTCGCGGGAAGCGTAGGCCGCATCGGAGGTTCGGCATCGACCTCGAAACGATCGTTGCTCCCGCCACGCCGCTCGGCCGCGGAGCGCTGGCGATTGTCCGGATCGACGGTCCGCGAAGTGCGGAAATCCTTCGAGCGCTCGGAGGTGGCGATCCGGAAGAGCGCTTCGCCACACATACACAGTTGCGCCATAACGGCGAGCTGCTGGATGACTGCGTTGCCGTCCGCTACGAAGCGCCGCGTTCGTTCACCGGCAACGACCTTGTCGAGCTGACGCTTCACGGCAGTCCGATGTTGGTGACGCGTGTTGTGGCAGCGGTCGTCGAGCTCGGCGCCCGGATGGCTGCTGCGGGAGAGTTCACCGAGCGGGCGGTTTTGAATGGCAAGCTCGATCTCGTGCAAGCGGAATCGATCGCGGATCTCATCAACTCGCGCACCGCGCTGCAAGCCAAACTCTCACTCGGAAATCTCGCGGGCGCGCTGAGCGAACGCGCCGGATCGATCCGCGAGTCACTTTTGTATGTGATCTCGAGATTGGAAGCAGCGCTCGATTTTTCCGAGGAAGGGTACGAGTTCATCACGCGCGAGGAGGCGCGGCTTCGAATCGCCGAAGCGATCGCGAACGCCGACGCGATGGCGGGAACGTATCGCCGAGGGCGCGCGACGAACGCGGGGTTGACCGCGGTGATCCTCGGGCGGCCCAATGCGGGGAAGTCGACGCTGCTGAACGCGCTCGTCGGGAGTGAGCGTGCGATCGTGACGCCGATTCCGGGAACGACGCGCGACATCGTCCGCGAGACGATCGAGATCGGCGGACTTCCGGTGACGATCGCTGATACGGCGGGTCTCCGCGAGAGCGACGACGTCGTGGAAGGGATCGGGGTCGCGCGCGCGCGCGAGGCTGCCGGTTCGGCCGACATCGTTCTCTACCTGGTCGACGCGGGCGAAGGTCTCACGGCTGCCGACGAGTTGACGGCGTTTCCTACTGCGATCGTGATTTACACAAAGATGGATCTCGTGCCTGCACCGCTGGGAGCGATCGGGATCAGCGTCCGAGAAGGAGGAGGGATGGAGGAGTTGCTCGCACTCCTCGATACTCGGGTACGCGAGGAGTTTGAGGCATCGGAAGGAAGTCTCGTCAACGAGCGTCAACTCCAGGCGGTCCTCGATTGCGGCGAAGCTCTCAAAGCCGCGCTCGCTGCGCTTGATGCCGGGCTCGACGAAGAAGTGATTGTTGTCGATCTCAACCGTGCCGCGATCGCGCTCGGCCTCTTGACGGGGGCAATCACAACCAACGAAGTCTTCACGGAGATCTTCTCGAAGTTCTGTATCGGTAAGTGAGCGTAGGGCCTCCCGGCCTCCCAGAATGTTCGAGCGTCGAGTCGCTGTTCCACGTGAAACATGTTCGATGTGATCGTGATCGGAGGAGGCCACGCCGGCGCAGAGGCCGCTCGCGTCTGTGCTCGCGGTGGCGCGCGCGTGGCGCTGATCACGATGCTGCGCGAGGCAATCGGCCGCATGTCGTGCAACCCAGCGATCGGCGGATTGGCGAAGGGCAACCTGGTCAAAGAGATCGACGCGCTCGGCGGGATGATGGGCGAGGCCACCGATCGCGCCGGAATTCAGTTCAAAGTCCTGAACCGCTCGAAAGGCCCCGCGGTTCAAGGTCCGCGCGCACAATGCGATCGCGATCTCTACGCCGCCGCGGTGCAGGACATTCTGGCGTTCGAGTCGAACATCACGATCATCGAAGGCTCCGTTTCCGCGCTTGATTTCGAAGGCCCGACGGTGCGTGGAGTGACGCTCGCCGACGGAACGCTTCTCGACGCTCGCGCCGTGATCGTGACCACCGGCACCTTCCTCCGAGCACTCATGCATTCGGGCGAATCGAAGACGGTCGGAGGCCGCTTTGGGGAGCCGGCCGCAACCACCTTGTCCGATTCCTTGCGCGAAGCCGGCCTGAACCTTGGCCGTCTCAAGACCGGCACGCCACCACGCGTCGATCGAAGCACCGTCGATTTTTCCAAACTCGAGGAAGCGCCAGGCGACGAATTCCCCCGTCCGTTTTCGATTCTCACCGACAGGCTCGAACAGCCGCAGGTCCTTTGCCATCTGACCTACACGAACGCGTTTGCGCACGACCTGATCCGCGCCAATCTTCATCGCGCGCCGATGTACTCAGGACAGATCAGCGCCACTGGTCCTCGCTACTGTCCATCGATCGAGGATAAGGTCGTCCGATTCGCGGAGAAAGTGCGGCACCAGGTATTTGTCGAGCCGGAGGGCCTGAAACATCCGTGGCTCTACCTGAATGGCGTTTCGACATCGCTTCCCGCTGATGTTCAGGACTTGGTCGTCCGTTCGCTGCCAGGATTCGAGAATGCGGTCATCGCGCGCTACGGCTACGCGGTCGAGTACGACTTTGTCAACCCGCAGCAACTTGATCCGACGCTACAGGTGCGCGGCGTCGAAGGACTCTTCCTCGCCGGTCAGATCAACGGAACCTCCGGTTATGAAGAGGCGGCGGCGCAAGGTCTCGTGGCCGGAATCAACGCTCTTCAGCAGATTCGGGGGGCGGAGCCGCTGATTCTTCGCCGCGACGAAGCCTACGCCGCGGTGATGATCGACGACCTCGTCACGCAAGGTACCGAGGAGCCGTATCGGATGTTTACGTCCCGTGCGGAGCATCGCCTTTTACTCGGCTGCGATTCCGTCTACGAGCGCCTCTCGCCGGTCGCGGCAAGGCTTGGGATCCTCGACGACGAGCGCAAACGCCGCGTGGAAGCGCGCATCGGACGGATGCAGCGGGCGAAGGAAGTCGCCGAGGTTTCGACGCTGACGCCCGATCGCGAAACGCTCGCGTGGCTGGTCCCCGCAGGCATCGTGCTGCATGAGAAAACAACCGTTGCCCGCTTGATGCAACGAGCCGATTTCGACATCGACAACTTCGCCACGACCGCTGAGCGAGAGCTGCCTCACATCGCCGCGGCCTTCCGTGCTCTGACCGACGAGGAGCGCGATGGTGTTGTCTCGCAGCTTCGTTACGCTGGATACGTCGATCGTCAGAAACGCGAAGCGGAGCGTCAGGCGGACGAAGAAGGGATGAGAATCCCCGCGCAGATGTCGTACGTTTTGCCCGGGCTTTCGCGCGAAATGACGGAGAAACTCAGCGCCGTTCGTCCCGTCTCAGTCGGCCAGGCGAGCCGGATTCCTGGCGTGACGCCGGCGGCGATCTCGATCGTCCGCATGCATGTGCGGCGCGGCAATTCCGCGTAGATTGCGACGCGCGATGCCTTCCGGAAACCATGATCCGAACGTTTTGCGATCGGACGAGACGAACGCCGATCGTCGCGACGCGATCATCGATGCCTACAAGCGCGAGCTGTTGCGCTGGAACGAGCGCATCAATCTCATCGGCCCGGAAGCGGCTGAGAACCTCGACGATCACGTCGCCGAGGCGGTTGCCGCAGCGGAGATTCTTCGGCCGCGGGGAAATGTCCTCGACTTCGGGAGCGGGGGAGGTTTGCCCGCTATTCCGATGGCGATCATGTCGCCGAATGCGCGCGTTCACATGGTCGAAGTGGATCGAAAGAAGTGGGCGTTTCTGAAACACATCGTCCGGGCCTGCGAATTGAACGCTGTGGTTTACGGTGATAGATTGGCGCGCGCTGTAACGAGGTTCCCTCCTGCTCTTCGCTTTTCCCTTGTCACATCCCGTGCTGTAGGAAATCCTCAGGATTGGGTTCCGTTGTTGCGGGAGTGGTTGGAGCCTGGTGCCCGCATCGCGCTTTTCCAAGGCTCTCAGGACGTTCCAGTAATACCCGGTTTTGAGAAAACAGACGCCGTCTCCCTTCCGCGTGGGACGTCGAATTATTTGGTCACGCTTACGTTCCACGTGGAACAGATCCCATGACGAAGATCGTCGCACTCGCGAATCAGAAAGGCGGCGTCGGCAAAACGACGACCGCGATCAACCTCGGCGCTTCGGTAGCGGCATGCGAACGGCGCGTGCTCCTGCTCGACCTGGATCCTCAGGCGAATGCGACCTCAGGCGTGGGAATCACCGACGCCGAACGCTCGATGTACGACGTTCTCATCGAGAAGATGCCGCTGCGGGACATCATTTTGCCTACCGAGATCCCGACACTTCATCTCGCACCCGGCTCCGTCGACCTCGTCGGCGCGGAAGTCGAGCTGCGCGAAGCCATCGGCCGCGAGTACTACCTCAAACGCGTGCTCGATCCCGTCGCCGCCGACTACGACTATGTCTTCATCGATCTGCCTCCGTCGCTCGGCCTGCTCACGGTCAACGGGCTGACGGCGGCGCATTCGGTGCTCGTTCCGCTGCAGGCCGAGTACTTTGCGCTCGAGGGCGTCTCGCAACTTCTGGCCACGATCGAGCGCGTGCAGGGAGCCGTGAACCAAGGTCTCGAGATCGAAGGCATCGTGCTCACGATGTACGACGAGCGGATGAACCTCACGCGACAAGTTGCCGAAGAGGTTCGCACTCACTTCGGAGAAAAGGTCTACCGCACTGTCATTCCTCGAAACGTTCGCCTCAGCGAAGCGCCTTCGTTCGGCAAACCGATTATCCTTTACGACATCCGATCGCGCGGGAGCGAAGCGTACGTCAGTCTCGCCCGCGAGTTCATTCAGCGCGCGGAGAACGTCATCTGATGAGTCAGAAGAAGGTCCTGGGTCGTGGTCTCGGCGCGCTGATCCCGCAGCGCCAGGAGCAGCCTTCAGCGGCCGCGGACGCCCACGCCACCCAGGGGCTGGCCGAGATACCGATCTCGCAGATTCAGCCCAATCCGTATCAACCTCGGAAGACCTTCAACGAGGCATCGATCGAGGAGTTGGCGCGCAGCGTTCGCCAGCATGGCATCGTGCAACCACTCGTCGTCACACGCGCGGGCGACAAGTACAAGCTCATCGCCGGCGAGCGCCGCTTCCGTGCCGCGCAAAAGGCCGGACTGACCACTGTTCCCGCTCTCATCAAAGAGATGATGCAGGAGGGCGACGCGCTTCAGATCGCGCTGATCGAAAACATTCAGCGCGAAGACCTGAATCCGATCGAAGAAGCGCTTGCCTATCATCAACTCCACGACGAGTTCCAACTGACGCAGGAGGAGATCTCGAAGCGCGTCGGCAAGGAGCGATCAACCGTCGCCAACTTTCTTCGCCTCCTCAAGCTCCCGGATCCGGTGAAGAAGCTGCTCGCATCGGGTCAGCTCTCGATGGGTCACGCCCGCGCATTACTGGCGATCGAGTCGCCGAAGAAACAGGAGCAGCTCGCGGAGCGCGTCGTCAGGAAAAATCTCAACGTCCGTCAGACGGAGATGCTGGCTTCGGAGAGCTCGCCGAAAGCGGGAGAGAAGAAAGAGAAAGAGAAGGACGTCTTCACGCGCGACGCGGAAGACAAACTTCAAAGAACTTTACGTACAAAAGTAGAAATCGATAGAAAGCGTCGCGGAGGCGTGATCCATATTCGCTACGGCAGCGAGGACGAGTTGATTCGAGTCGTCGATGAGCTCATGGGCAGACGCCGTTAACGCTCCGCTGATCGCCGCCGCGGCAGCGGTGCTCGTCGTGATCTTCCTGATCGCGAGGAGCGTGCGACGGCGCCGCACGCCGAGCGGAGAGAAGAGAAGGTTGGGGGAACAGATGAAAAACAAGAGCGGTGAATTGAATGGCTTTCTCGATCGCGGCTCCTCGTTTCATGGGGAGCTCGAGTTCGAAGACACGATGCGCATCGACGGACGCTTCAACGGAAAGATCATGTCGAAGAACGAGCTGATCGTCGGCGAGAGCGCGCACATCGAAGGCGATGTACACGTCGGACGGATCGCCATCAGCGGCACTGTGGTCGGCAGGATCGTCGCGGCACAACGCGTCGAGATTCACCGCAACGGCAAGGTCTACAGCGACATCGACACGCCGGCGCTCATCATCGAAGAGGGAGCGGTCTTTCAGGGCAATTGTGTGATGGGTGAGAAGAAACCGGCGACCGTGACGAACATCGCGGCAAAGGCGTAATTATGCGCTTCGCGCGTTGTCAGTTAGTTGCGCTGCGCGCGTTGTCGGTTGTCGGTTAGGTGCGCTGCGCGCGTTGTCGGTTGTCAGTTGATTGCGGCTTCGCCGCGTTGTTATACCCGCCCATGACACGCGAAGCGCAGCTAACCGATAACGGATAACGCGCGAAGCGCAACCAACCGACAACCGACAACGCGCGCAAGCGCAATTTCACCACCCTCTCATTCGCGCGATCAGCACAATCGCCTCCGGGATCGTGTACGCATCCTCGGCACCGAGGGCGTCTTCCCACTGCAAGTCCCAGGCGGCGGATTCGCGTTGCGATTGATCTGCATCGACGAAATTCAGCTCGCAGATGTCGCCGATGTAACGATTACCATCGCGAAGCGGAAGGCCGAACGTGCGGCAGACCAGCGGGCGATGCTCGTACATCATGCACTCGCCACGTTCGTTGAGATTGGGACAGGGCGTCGACGCCGTCCGCTCGAAGAATTCGTTTTTCTCGGCCGGCGTGCAATCGCGCAGATCAGGATGGGCGGACGATGCAACGATCTCCTGCGCGCGGCGGATGATCATCGACCGCCGCTTGTGGTGAAGCTTCGCCAAACCCTCCGCCAGCAGAGGCACGTCACCCGAACCGATTTCGAACAGTCCATAGCAGCAGAGCGAGCAGCCGCGTCCGCATTGAAGGCTCTCGGGCTGCGCCTTCTCGACGTCCCGAAAAAACTGATCGGCACGATCGAGAATGCTGGTATAGGTTTCGGTGGATGTTTTATCCGGCACGCTGCGAACAACCCGCGAGGTGACAACGTTCTTTCCCTTGTGGTATACAACCGCCGCCTCGGAGTTTGGCGCGGTTCCTCGCGTCAGTTTTTCCGGCTCCAAAACAGTCTATGCAAATCAATCTGACGCCCGATTACTCTCTGCTCGCGATCATGGTGATTTTCATCGTGAACTACCTGATCGTGAGCAGGTTCTTCCTCCGGCCCATCAATCAAGTGATTGAGGCGCGGGAGACCGAAGTGCGCACTGCGAACGATCTGTACGAGCAGTCGCTGGCGCGATTCAGCGAAGCGACCGCGGAGATGGAGACGAAACTCCATAGCGCACGCCACGCCGCCGCCGACGTTCGCGACCGCTTCCGCCGCGATGCGGCCGCATACCGCGCCACCGTCGTCGAGAAAACGCACAACGACGCAAACGCCATCGTCACAGAAGCAGACGAACGTCTCAAACAGGACGTCGTCGAAGCGCGCGAGAAGATCGTGCGCGAATCTGAAGCGCTTGCCAAACTTGCGGCGGAGCGAATTCTGGGGAGAGCGGTGTGATGATGCGGCGCGCCCTCCTCGTTTTCTTTCTGCTGCTCATTCCGGGCTATCTGCTCGCGCAGACCAAAGGGCCCGAGCCTAACAACGTCGCGCAGGGAGCGGAGAAGGTCTCGCACGAGCAGACGCATCCCACCGAAGAACATGGCGGCGAGCATGAAGCGCCGAAGACCTACTTCGGGATTCCCGGTTGGCTTCTCAAGCTCGTCAACATGCTCCTGTTTTTTGGCGTGCTCGCGTATCTGATCGGTGGACCGATCAAGAACGCGCTCGCCAACCGCCGGGTGCAGATTCAGGCCGATGCCGAAGAAGCGCGCGCGCGCCGGACCAAGGCCGATCAACTTGCCGGCGACATTCAGGCCCGGCTGACGCAGATCGAGGCCGATGTCCGCGGCATCCAGGAGCGCGCACAATCCGAAGGCGAACGGCAAAAGCGCGAGCTGATCGCCGCCGCCGAAGCGGAGGCGCAGAAGATCCTCCAGTCGGCGCGCAACGAAGTCGAGAACCGGCTCAAACACGCGCGTCACGAGCTGACCGAGTACGCCGGCGAGCTCGCCACGCAGCGCGCCGAACAGATTCTTCGCGAGAAGGTCACCGACCAGGACAGGTCGCGTCTCTTTGAGGAAAGCGTTCGCGAAGTGGAAGGGGCCCGCTCATGATCCGCAGATTCGCCAGACCATACGCACGCGCGATCATGGACACGGTCCAGTCGCCGGAGAAAGCTGCTGCGCTCCGCGACGAGCTGACGTCGTTCGAGAAGGTCCGGCAGTCGTCGGCCGACCTTCAGGCGCTCTACGCAAACCCCGGCATCGACTTCGATTCGAAGAACAAGGTAACGGCGAACATCGCCGCGCGCCTGTCGTTGTCGGAGCTGGCGGTCAAAGTCCTGTACGTTCTGATCGGCAACGGCCGCATCAACGACCTCGGCGCGATCGTGGCCGGGCTGGCAACGATGATCCGCGAGGCGACGGGCACCACCGCCGCGGAAGTGCGCTCGGCCAGCGAGCTTTCCGACAAAGAGCAGGGTGAGTTGCGGGCCATGCTGGAGCGGAAGGTCGGCGGGAAGGTCGACATCGACGTCACCGTCGATCCGACGCTCATAGGCGGGTTCGTGGCGAAAATCGGGAGCGAGGTCTTCGACGCATCCGTATCAGGAAAGATCGACAAATTTCGCGCGTCATTAGCGTGAGTCATTTTCGGGAGACTTTATGGCTGTTGATTTGAAAGCAGAAGAAATCACAGAGATTATTCGCCAGCAATTAAGCGGAATCGGCCGCGGCGTCGATGTCTCTGAAGTCGGTACCGTCGTCTCCGTCGGCGACGGCATCGCCCGCGTCTACGGCCTCGACCGCGTCATGGCCGGCGAGCTCGTTCAGTTCCCGCACGACATCGCCGGACTCGCTCTCAACCTCGAGGAAGACAACGTCGGCGTCGTTCTCCTCGGCGAAGCCTCGGCCATCAAAGAGGGCGACGAGGTCAAGCGCACCGGCAAGATCATGTCCGTCCCCGTCGGTCCGGCGCTCGTCGGCCGCGTCGTCAATCCGCTCGGCGTTCCTATCGACGGCAAAGGCCCCATCAACACCACTGAGTTCTACCCGATCGAGCGCCTGGCCCCCGGCGTCGTCGACCGCAAGCCCGTCAAAGAGCCGCTCCAGACCGGACTCAAAGCCGTCGACGCGATGATTCCCATCGGCCGCGGTCAGCGCGAGCTGATCATCGGCGACCGACAGACCGGCAAGACCGCCGTCGCGGTCGACACGATCATCAACCAGAAGGGCAAGGACGTTATCTGCGTCTATGTCGCCGTCGGTCAGAAAAAATCGACGGTGGCCCAGGTCGTTCGCACGCTCGAAGAAAACGGCGCGATGGAGTACACGATCGTCGTCAACGCGTCGGCGTCCGATCCCGCGCCGATGCAATATCTCGCGCCGTATGGCGGCTGCGCGATGGCCGAGTACTTCCTCTACAACGGTCAGCATGCGCTGATCATTTACGACGACCTCTCCAAGCACGCTGCGGCGTATCGTGAGATCTCGCTGCTCCTCCGCCGTCCGCCCGGCCGCGAAGCGTATCCCGGCGACGTCTTCTATCTTCACTCGCGGCTTCTGGAGCGCGCGTCGAAGATGGCCGACGAGAAAGGCGGCGGCTCGCTGACCGCGCTGCCGATCATCGAGACGCAGGCTGGCGACGTCTCCGCGTACATCCCGACCAACGTCATCTCGATCACCGACGGGCAGATCTTCCTGGAGACGGACCTCTTCCACTCCGGCGTCCGTCCGGCCATCAACGTCGGCATCTCGGTCTCGCGCGTCGGCGGATCGGCGCAGGTGCGCTCGATGCGATCGGTTTCCGGCACGCTCCGTCTCGATCTCGCGCAGTACCGCGAGCTCGCGGCGTTCGCGCAGTTCGGTTCCGACCTCGACAAGGCCACGCAGTCGCAGCTCAACCGCGGCCGCCGTCTCGTCGAGATCCTCAAGCAGGGTCAGTATCGTCCGATGCGTATCGGCCTCCAGACCGCCTCGGTCTTCGCCGGCGTCAAAGGCTTCCTCGACAACCTCGCGGTCAGTGCGGTCCTCCCTTTCGAGACGGCGCTGCACCAGTACCTGAGCGACGAGAAAGGTGACGTTCTTGACAAGCTCGAGACGGCGACGAAGTTCGACGCCGAGCTTGAAGGCGCACTCCGCACGGCGATCACCGAGTTCAAAGCGCAGTACGTGAAGGACAACGCGAACGCACTCGCTGCATAACTGATCATGCCAAGCACGATTGATATCCGGCGCCGGATCCGCAGCGTCAAGAACTCGCAGCAGATCACCAAGGCCATGAAGATGGTGGCCGCGGCGAAGCTGCGCCGCGCGCAGGAGCGTATGTTCGCAGCGCGTCCCTACGCCGCCGGACTTCGCAAAGTTCTCTCCTCGGTGTCGACGCGTGTCGACATCAGCACCCATCCACTGTTGCAGGCGCGCGAACCGGAGCGCAACGTCGTCGTCATCGTCGTTACCGCCGATCGCGGACTCTGCGGCGCATTCAATGCCAACGTCATTCGCGCGGCGCAGAACTTCATTCGCGAGAGCGCGTTCGAGTCCGTCTCCGTCCTCAACATCGGCCGCAAGGGCGGCGACTTCTTCAAGCGGCGCCCGATTCCTGTGCGGCAAAACGTCATGGTCGCGCAGGCACTGTCACTCGGCGTAGCTCACGAGATCGCCGAGGGGCTGATTAAGGACTTCATCGAAGAGAAGATCGACGGCGTTTACGTCGTCTACAACGAGTTCAAGTCGATCATGTCCCAGGACGTTCGCGCCGAGCGGCTTCTGCCGATCGCGCGCGATTTCGACGACGCCTCCACGACCGAACAGGGCGGCATCGACTACCTCTATGAGCCTGGACCGGAGCAGATCCTCTCGGAGCTGCTGCCGAAGCACATCGAGTTTCAGCTCTATCGCGTGCTGCTCGAATCGGCCGCGGCCGAACAGGGCGCGCGCATGACCGCGATGGAAGCGGCCACGAAGAACGCGTCGGACATGATCGAGCATCTGACGCTCACCTATAACCGCATCCGTCAGGCGGCTATCACCAAAGAAATCATCGAGATTGTCTCGGGCGCCGCTGCTGCGCAATAGACAACGGAGAAGACATGGCAAACGAAGACACCAAAACCCCGCGCGCCGGCAAAGTGATTCAGGTCATCGGACCTGCACTCGACATCGAGTTCGAGGAAGGACACCTTCCGGCGATCTACAACGCCATCCGCATCGTCGACAACGGCGAGCTGGGCAAAGTTCCCATCGACGTCATCGCCGAGGTGGCGAATCACATTGGCGAGAACCAGGTGCGTTGCATCGCCATGAAGCCGACTGACGGAATGGTCCGCGGCATGAAGGCGATCGACACCGGCGGCCCGATCATGGTTCCGGTTGGACGCGAGACGCTCGGCCGCATTCTCAACGTCCTCGGCGAGCCGGTCGACAACAAAGGTCCCGTCAACGCGGAGACGACGCTGTCGATTCACCGGCAGCCGCCGCGCTTTGATGAACAGTCGACCAACATCGAGATGTTCGAGACCGGCATCAAGGTCATCGATCTTCTGGAGCCATACACCAAGGGCGGCAAGACCGGCCTCTTCGGCGGCGCCGGCGTTGGTAAGACGGTTCTCATCATGGAGCTCATCAACAACGTCGCCAAAGAGCACGGCGGATTCTCCGTGTTTGCCGGCGTCGGCGAGCGCACGCGCGAAGGAAACGATCTCTGGCTCGAGTTCGCCGAGACCGGCGTCATCGTGCCGGGCGATCCGTCGAAGTCGAAAGCAGCGCTCATCTACGGCCAGATGACCGAGCCGCCGGGAGCACGCCTTCGCGTCGGCTTGACCGGCCTCACCGTCGCCGAGCATTTCCGTGATGCCGAAGGTCAGGACGTGCTCCTCTTCATCGACAACATCTTCCGCTTCACGCAGGCGGGATCGGAAGTCTCCGCACTTCTCGGCCGTATGCCGAGCGCCGTCGGTTATCAGCCGAACCTCGCCACGGAAATGGGCGAGTTGCAGGAGCGGATCACGTCGACGAAGCGCGGCTCGATCACGTCGGTTCAGGCCATCTACGTTCCCGCCGACGATCTCACCGATCCTGCGCCGGCAACGGCCTTTGCTCACCTCGACGCGACGTCGGTTCTCTCGCGCCAGATCGCGGAGCTCGGTATCTATCCCGCCGTCGATCCGCTCGCATCCACCTCCAAGATTCTCGATCCGCGCATCCTCGGCGACGAGCATTACAACACCGCTCGCGCCGTTCAGGCGGTTCTGCAGAAGTACAAGGATCTGCAGGACATCATCGCCATCATGGGCATCGACGAGCTGTCGGAAGAAGATCGCGTCATCGTCAACCGCGCACGCAAGATTCAGCGCTTCCTCTCGCAGCCGTTCCACGTTGCCGAGCAGTTCACCGGCATCAAGGGACAGTACGTGAAGATCGCCGACACGATCAAGGGATTCCGCGAGATCGTCGAAGGCAAGCATGACGACATTCCGGAGCAGGCCTTCCTGCTGATGGGAACGATCGAGCAGGTGCTCGAGCGCGCCGAACAGATGAAGAAAGAAGCCGCGTAAAGGAACCGAATGGCTGACGCGCTTCCAACCAAGCTCACGCTCACCGTCGTCTCGCGCGAACGGAAAATCGTCGAGGTCGACGTCGACGAAGTCGTGCTCCCGGCGAGCGACGGTGAGATCGGTGTGCTTCCCGGACACACGCCGCTCCTGACGACGTTGAAGATCGGCGAAATGCGATACCGCGTCGGAACGGTCTTCCATCGGATGGTGCTGTCGTGGGGCTTCGCCGAGGTGCTGCCGGCACGCGTGATCGTGCTGGCGGAACGGGGAATCCTCGCGTCGGAGATCGATCCTGCGTCCGCGGAAGCGGAGCGTGCGGCGGCAGAGAAAGAGTTGCAGTACCTCTCATCGCACGATCCGGAATTCGCGCTGGTCGAAGCGAGGCTGGAAGAGTCGATCGCGATGATCGGGATCGGCCGCGATTCACACTGAGATGGAACCCTGGCTGGAGAGCTTCGCCAGAACCAATTTTCGGCGCAGCAGCGACACGGCGCACGATCTCAAGACGCCGCTCAATGTCGCTGTGCTCAACCTTGAGCTGTTGCGGATGCGTGTCTCGAAACTCGCCGGCGGCGAGGATGTGAAACTCAACGGCTACGCCAAGGCGATCGAGCAGGAACTGCGCCGGATGGCCCGCATCTTCGACAGTTTCTTCGTTCTCTCCACGCCGCCGAAGGGCGACGAGGCCGTGGGGCCCGTCGACATTTGCGCCCTCTGTTCTGAAGCGGCGGAAGGGGCGCTGTATGAGCTCATGCCGATCGAGGGGCCATTTCACATCGCTGCGCACGAATCGAGAATGCGACAGGCCTTCAATCTGTTTTTCGAAGGGGCCTCACACGTTTTTCAGAAGGAAGGCCGCGAGGTTTTCACCGAGAAGAATGCGGAGTCGTTTGCCGTTGCAGTCCGCGGTACTCCCGCGGCTGAAGACTTTGAGATGACGAAGATTTTCAAGTTCTACTATACGGACGCGCTCGGTAATCCCGATCTTTCGCTCGCCGCAGTCCGGCTGATCGCGGAGACTTATGGTGGTGAGCTGAACGCGGCTGAGGAACGTGATAAGGTCGTTATCCGTCTGTCCTTCCCAGGTCAACCATGAAAAAAGTCCTGATCGTTGATGATGATCGTGCCACCAGTGCCGGCATGGCCGATGTGGTCGAAGACTGGGGTTATGAAGCCGAAGTGGCCGATACGGTGAAAGCCGGCTGGGCTTCCGTATCGAAGATGGTCCCCGATGTCGCGATCGTCGATCTGAAGCTTCCCGACGGCTCCGGTCTCGATCTTCTACATCGCATCAAAGAAACCTATCCCGACGTTTCCGTGGTCATCCTCACCGGCCACGCGACCGTTGATTCCGCGGTGAAGGCCCTCAAAGTCGGCGCCGAAGACTACGTCACCAAGCCGGTCGATCTTCCTCGCCTGCAAGTCATCCTCAAGACCGTCGAAGACAAGCAGATGATGAAGCAGGAGATCCTCGAGCTCCGCCGTCAACTGCAGAAGATGGGCGCCCTCGGGCACCTCGTCGGCAAGTCGCCGCGGATGCAGAAGCTCTTCGAAGAAATCGAGATGGTCGCGAACACCGATGCGAACGTCTTCATCGTCGGCGAGTCAGGATCGGGCAAGGAAGTCGTCGCCAACACGATTCACTCGCTTTCCCGCCGGCGCGCAAAACCTTTCATCGCCTTCAACTGCGGCGCGATCTCGCCGACGCTCATCGAATCCGAGATCTTCGGACACGAGAAGGGCGCATTCACCAACGCGATCAAGCGCCGCGAGGGCTACTTCGAAGTCGCCAAAGGTGGCACAGTCTTCCTCGACGAGATCACGGAGATGCCGATCGAGCTGCAGGTCAAGCTCTTGCGCGTGCTCGAAGAGGGGAAGTTCCGGCGCGTCGGCGGCAACGAAGAGATCTACATCGAAGCGCGCGTCATCGCCGCGTCGAATCGTGATCCGCAGAAAGCGATCGTCGACGGCAAGATGCGCGAGGATCTCTACTACCGGCTCAACGTCTTCCCCATCGAAGTGCCTCCCCTGCGCGAGCGCCTCGAAGACATTCCGCTCTTCTCTCACTTCTTCCTCCAGAAGTTGAATGAAACGGAAGAGAAGAAGGTAGAGAGCATCGAAGCGGATTTCATCGAAGCGCTGCAGCAGTACGAGTGGCCGGGCAACGTCCGCGAGCTACGCAACGTCATCAACCGCGCGTTCATCATGGCTCGCGGCAGCAGCCTCACCCTGGAATGCCTCCCCGACAAGCTCCTTGGCGCCCGCAAGCGGCGTTCGAAGGAGGGCGTGATGATCCCCCTCGGCCAGCCGATGGAAGAAGTCGAGCGCATCGTGATCGAAGAGACGCTCAACATGACCGACGGCGATCGCCGCAAGACCGCCGAGATCCTGGGCATCTCCTACAAGACGCTCTACAACAAGACGAAAAAGTACAAAGCAGCCGGCGGCGGCGACGAAGACGAAGAAGAGTAGGTCGGGCGGGCACGGCCCGCTGCGTTGGTTGGCCCAGCCTCGGATGCCACTTTGTGCGATCAACTCCACATCTGGTAGCTTTTGCGGCGTTGAATGAACGGTGGTTTTGATCATTCAACATTCAACATTCACCATTTCACATTCAACATTCCAAGAAGTGCCTCTTCGCCGCAGACGAGCCACGCAAAGCGATCAACTCCACCTCTCGTAGCCCTTTTTGGCCTTCCTGACGTCCGGTGCTATCGTCCGCGGCTCGACCACTCCGCTCTCTCGCGTACGCGTGCGCATGATGCGCGCGCGAGGAATTCCGGCGTCGGTGTGGAAGTTTGGGGCGTTCCGCAATGGCCAAAAACCTCGTCATCGTCGAGTCTCCCGCGAAAGCGAAGACGATCAACAAGTTCATCGGCAGCGATTACATCGTCAAAGCATCCGTCGGTCACGTCCGCGATCTCCCCAAGAGCGAGCTCGGCGTCGACGAGGAAACCTTCGAGCCGACGTACGAAGTGCTCGAAGGGAAAGAGAAGGTCGTCAGCGAGCTCCGCGCCGCAGCGAAGAAAGCCACCACCGTCTTCATCGCCTCGGACCCTGATCGCGAAGGAGAAGCGATCGGCTGGCACGTGATGAAGCTTCTCGGCACCGACGCGACCAAAGTCCGGCGCATCCTCTTTCACGAGATCACGAAGAATGCGGTCAGGAAGGCCATCGATCAGCCTGGCGAGATCGACATGAACAAAGTGAACGCGCAGCAGGCCCGGCGCGTTCTCGACCGCCTCGTCGGCTACAAGCTCTCTCCCCTGCTCTGGGACAAGGTTCGCCGCGGTCTCTCCGCCGGCCGCGTGCAGTCGGTGGCCCTGAAGATGATCGTCGACCGCGAGGAAGCGATCAAGGCGTTTGTGCCCGAGGAGTATTGGAGCTTCGCGGCGAAACTGGCTGCGGGGGTGCCGCCGCAGTTCATCGCCAAGCTGACGAAGATCGACGGCAAGAAAGCGGACGTCGACAACGAGGCGCAGGCCCGTACGATCGAGACCGCGCTCAAGTCGGGCTCGTTCGTTATCGACACGATCGCCCGCAAAGAAAAGAAGCAGACCGCGGCGGCTCCGTTCATCACGTCGACGCTGCAGCGAACCGCGTACAACCGTTTCAAGTATCCGGTGAAGCGGACGATGCAGATCGCGCAGAAGCTGTATGAAGGCAAGGAGCTCGGCTCCTTCGGCCACGTCGGTCTCATCACCTACATGCGTACCGACTCCGTACGGATCAGCGAGGACGCCATCGCCGAAGTGAGACAATATATCGGTGCGAAATATGGTGCTGATATTCTTCCCGAAAAGCCAAACGTTTATCGTGTCAAAAAAGCAGCACAGGCCCAGGAGGCGCACGAGGCGGTCCGTCCGACGTCTCTCGAGCACGACCCCGACGCGATCAAGGACCACCTGACCCGCGAGGAGTACAACCTCTACAAGCTGATCTGGGACCGCTTCGTCGCCTCTCAGATGAAGCCTGCGCTGTTCGACGTCACCGATGTCGACATCCGCAACGGTGCGTACACGCTCCGTGCGTCGGGCGAAGTGCAGAAGTTCGCCGGTTTCCTTGCGGTCTTCCAGGACGCCTCGGTCGACGGCGCCGACGATGACGACGAGAAGCCTGAGAACGCCAAGGCCCTCCCAGCGATGAACGAAGGCGAGACGCTTTCGCTCGTCAATCTCGATACGAAACAGAACTTTACGCAGCCGCCCGCCCGCTACACGGAAGCGACGCTGGTCAAGGCGCTGGAAGAGAACGGCATCGGCCGTCCGTCGACCTACGGCTCGATCATGACCACGATCCAGACGCGCGACTACACCTACAAAGACGACGGCAAGTTCTTTCCGACGCAACTCGGAATGCTCGTGACCAAGCTCCTGAAAGCATCGTTCGGCGACATCATCGACGAAGGCTACACCGCGGAGCTGGAAGGAAAACTCGACGAGATCGAAGAAGGCAAAGTCGAGTGGCACGAGGCGATGAAGGATTTCTCGCTGAAGTTCAACAAGGATCTCGTGCGCGCCGGCAAAGAGATGGTGGAAGTGAAGCGCACCGGCGTCGAGACCGACGAGATCTGCGAGAAGTGCGGCTCACCGATGGCGATCAAGTTCGGCCGCTTCGGCGAGTTTCTGGCCTGCACGAACTATCCAGACTGCAAGAACACGAAGGAAACCGCCCGCGGCGACGCCGCCGAAACGCCGGAAGGTGAAGCGATCGTTTGCGACAAGTGCGGCAAGCCGATGCAGCTCAAGCGCTCGCGCTTCGGTCAGTTCTACGCCTGCACCGGCTATCCCGATTGCAAGAACACCAAGGATCCCAAGCTTCTCAACGCGAACATCCCCAACGAGCCGCAGCCACCTTGCGAGAACTGCGGCAAGGAAATGGTCCTGAAGAGCGGCCGTTACGGCCCGTTCTACTCCTGCTCCGGCTATCCCGACTGCAAAACGATCCGCAAGATCGGCGGCGGGAAGGGAACGCCTCCGAAGCCCACCGGCGTGGCCTGCCCGACCTGCAAAGAGGGTGAGCTGGTCGAGCGCCGATCGCGCCGCGGCATCTTCTACTCCTGCTCGCGCTACCCGAAGTGCGACTTCGCGCTGAACAACAAGCCGGTGGCCAGGGCCTGTCCGAAGTGCGCGGCGCCGTATCTCCTGGAGAAGGAGACCAAGCGCGACGGCCATATCGAGTACTGCAACAACCCGGAGTGCGACTACAAGGCTGCCATCGCGCCGCGTCCGAATGCGGCGAACGAATAACGCGCAACGAAATCAGTCCGTATTTGCGCTGAATTAGCGCGACTCGAAATGATGTATCGAATATCGCGCCTCTTTTACGTTATATATCGAATCACTATTACACCTTTTTAATCGCCTGCTATTAACGTCCTCATTCCCGCACTACAATTCCCTACGGAGGTCCATCCCCATGACCGGTTTCCCCTCGCGAGCAGGCAGATGCTTCGCTCTGCTATCCCTGTTGATCACGACGGCCGCCGTCGCGCAGCCTTCGCCGATCTCGGACCGCGTCATCCTCCGCCAGATCCTTCAGGCCATGCCTAAAGGGGGCGATCTCCACAACCACCTCTCCGGCTCGATCTACGCCGAGTCGTATCTCCGCTACGCGGCCGCAGACGGCATCTGCGTCGATTCCGTGAGGCTCTCCATCACGCAGTGCGCGACGCCGGAACAGATCGCGGCCAATCCCTCCGCGGCAGCGACCATCGTCCCGGCATCGACGCTCTTCGCTCCCTACTCCTCGCTCTACGGACAGATGCTCGATGCGCTTTCGATGCGGCAGTTCCGCTCCGGCATCGAGTCGGGACACGATCACTTCTTCAACACGTTCGGGAAGTTCAGCGCGGTCTCGCGAGCCCACGTCCCCGAGATGCTGACCGAGGATGTCTCGCGCCTCGCCAGCGAGAACGTCGACTACCTCGAGACGATCGTCGCCCCTGACTTCGGCAAAGCACGCGACTTGATGAAGCTCGAGGCTCCGGGGCAGAGCATGGCCGGCTCGCGTGCGGCCATCATGGCCAGCGGCCAGGTCCCGGCGATCATCGCCGCCGCCCGCGCCGTGATCGACAACGCCGAGTCGCGCATGAAGAGCGATCTTCATTGCGGAACCGCGGAGGCAAAGCCGGGATGCGAGTCGACGGTCCGCTATCTCTACGAGTTGCACCGCGGCGTCCCCCTGTCGCAACTATTCGCCGAAATGATCGTCGGCTACGAGCTCGCGAGCGCCGACCCACGCGTCGTCGGACTGAATCCGGTCATGCCCGAAGACAGCTTCATCTCCATGCACGACTTCGACGAGCAGATGAAGATGTTCGCCTTCTTCCATCAGCTCTATCCGAAGATTCACCTGACGACGCATGCTGGCGAGCTGACGCCGGGCCTCGTGCCGCCGGAAGGCCTGCGCAATCACATCCGCGATTCCGTCGTGATCGCCGGCGCGGAGCGCATCGGACACGGCGTCGATATCACGTACGAAGATGACGCCGCAGGGCTGCTTTCGATCATGGCCAAACGCCACGTCGCCGTCGAAGTCTGCCTTACGAGTAACGACGTCATCCTGGGCGTCTCCGGCAAAGCCCATCCACTACGCCGCTATCTCGACGCCGGCGTCCCGGTCGCTCTCGCCACGGATGATCCCGGCGTCTCCCGCGACGACATGACCAACCAGTACATGCGCGCCGCGGAGGATCAGGGACTGAAGTATCCGACGCTGAAACGTCTTGCGCGCAACAGCCTCGAGTACTCGTTCGCCGAGGGGGAATCGCTGTGGGTGGGCCACAAGTATGACGCCTTCACGAAGCCATGCGCAGGCGAACTGCCTTCACACAAGCCCTCCGAAAAATGCGGAGCCTTCCTGGCGAACAACACCAAAGCGCGCATCGAGTGGCGTCTCGAGCGGCGGCTACACGAGTTCGAGACTGCGTGGAAGTGAAGCCAGAAACTCCGTCACCGGCGGTGTGATCAGGTTGTAGTCGATCAGAAACGTGTCGTGGCCGTTCGACGACGCGATCAGCTCGTGCTGCACGATGTTCCCATTCGCCGCCATCGCCTCTTCGACGCGCGCAACTTCGCCGACGGGGAAGAGCCAGTCAGTATCGAATGAGACGAGCAGCGTGCGGCCGTGCCACTTCGCGAACGCCGCCTGCAGCGAGCCGTATTGCTCCTCGAGATCCATTTCGTCCATCGCCGCCTGCACGCGGATGTAGGAGTTGGCGTCGTACTGCGCCGCAAATTTGCGGCCCTGATGCTCGAAGTAGGAGTCGATCTCGAACTGCCTCGTGTTGCCGCGCCGGCGCCGGCCGAACTTCGACTGCAGCGCGTGCGCGGAGAGATAGGTCATGTGCCCGACCATGCGCGCCACCTGCAAGCCTCGAAGCGGATCGGGGCTGTCGTAGTAATCGCCTCCGTTGAAGCGCGCGTCGCTCTCGATCATCTTGCGTCCGATGACATGCCACGCGATTCCCTGCACCGGCACCGCGGCTCCTGCGGCCATCGTGATGATCGAGTCCATGAAATCGGGATAGAGCGCAGCCCACATCAGGACCTGCATTCCGCCGAGGGAGCCGCCGGCGACGGAGACGAGATGGGTGATGCCGAGCCGGTCGAGGAGAACCTTCTGCGAGTGGACCATGTCCTCGATCGTCGGCCAGGGATAGCGCGAACCGTAAGGCCGGCCGTTCGCCGGATCGACAGACGACGGTGCCGTCGTGCCGAAGCAGGAGCCGGGAAGGTTGGCGCAGACGACGAAGTATTTGTTGAGATCGATCCCTTTGCCGTAGCCGATGAGTCCATCCCACCAGCCAGGACGCTCATCGTCGCCGTCGCCGAACCTTCCCGCCGCATGCGCGCTCGCGGACAGCGCGTGACAAACGAGGATCGCGTTCGAGCGGTCCGCGTTCAACTCGCCGAACGTCTCGTAGCGGATCGTGAACGGCGCGATGGTCTGGCCGTGTGTGAAGCGGAATCCCTCGTCGAGGACGAGATCTTTCGGCGGTGCGGCGATGAACGTGTCGGGCATCAGGACCGCGAAGGATGTCACTCCTGACGCTCGCGCTTCAACTGGCCCTCGTAAATGCGCCGCACTTCGTCGATCGTGGAGATCTGATCCACCGTTTTGTCGTCGCGAAGATGAGCGATCCGCGGGAAGCGGAGTGCGTAGCCGGACTTGTGGCGTTTCGACTCCTGAATGCGATCGAACGCGATCTCCAGAACGATCGTCGGCTCGACGGTGTGGACCGGTCCGTACTTGCCCGTCGTCGTCGACTGGAAGTGTTTCGTCAGCCGCTCGATCTCCGCGTCGGTGAGCCCTGAATACGCTTTGCCGATGTTGACCAGATCGTCGTCGCGGCGAACGGCAAATGTGAGATCGGAGAGAACAGCGCGGCGCTTTCCGTGACCGTACTCGGCGGCCGTTACGACGCAATCGAGCGTCGCCAGCGCCTTCTTGTATTTCAGCCACGACTTGCCGCGGCGGCCGGGCGTGTAGATCGAGTCGGGCGCCTTGATGACGAGCCCTTCGTTGGCGCGGGCGCGCGCGGCATCGAACAACGCGTCGATATGAGCGCCATCCTTCACTTCACTCTGCGTGGTGAAGCGAATGGCAGCTTCTGCGGTCCCCTCGCCGAGAACGTCGCGCAATCGCGACAGCCGCTCGCGGAGCGGCGTCTCGAGCAGTACTTCACCATCGGAGAAGAGCAGATCGAAGGCGAAGAAGACGACGGGAGCGTCGGCAAGGAGAGCGTCCGAAACCTTGCGCCGCCCGAGCCGCTTCTGAATCGTGGCAAAAGGGAGGATTCGATCGCTGTAGGCGACGATCTCGCCGTCCAGGACGACGCTGTGACCGAGCACGCGTGCAGCAGACTCCAGCTCCGGGAATCGGTGCGTGACATCGTCGAGAGTGCGTGAGTAGATTTTCACCTCGTCCGCACTCGCATGAATCTGCGCGCGAATGCCGTCGTACTTGTCATCCGCGAATGCACCGGCGCCGAGCATCGCCACGATCTCGTCCGGATCCTCCTCCGGCTGCGCCAGCATGAACGCGAAGGGATGAAAGAGATTCATCCGCGCGGAGTCGAGTGCGTCCGCACGGGCCAGCAACGCCGCGGCGCCGATGTCGCCGGTGAGCATGTTGGCGCGCCGCACCGCGGCGAGCGGCCGCGCAAACGCTTTCGCGATCGCCGTTTCGACAAGACCTTCCTGCAATCCGATGCGAAACTCGCGGAGAAGAATCTTGACGACGTAACGCACGCCTTCCCGGTCGAGCTTGCGAAGAAGAGCAGACAGGATCTCTTTCTTTTCGATCGATCCAGATGTCGCGGCGAGCAGGTCGAACGACTCGCCCACCTCCGCCAGCGACACCGTGCGATCAGCATGCTCAAAGAGAGCGGCCGCCGTGTCCCCTGCGTCGCCGAATTGCGACCACGACGACCAGACGTCCTCCGATGACCGTCCCGTGACCTCGACGAGTGCCTCGCTCAGCGTCGCGCCGCCAACACCGATCGTCCGCTGGTCCTTGCGCGGAAACGGCGAGCCGGCGAAGAACACCGCCGCACGCTCGAGCGACGCGTCATCCAGCGCCACGAAGTAGTCCGCGAGAAGACGCTCCTTCTCCGACTTCTTCGTAGTCGCTGCAATCGCGTTGGCCGTCGTACAAAAGTCGGAAAGCATGATGTGGCAGGGAGGTGAGGCAGGGATGAGGGAAGAGAAACAGGGACGAGGGAGGCAAAGCCGGGACGACGATGCTGTTTTGACCTCGCCTCTCGTCCTGCCATTTCTTCCCACGACCCTGCGTCTTCTCGCTCGTCCCTGCCTCACCTCCCTCGTCCCTGATTCATCCCTGCATATATGATCCGCCCCGCAAATATCACACCCAAGGGGCTTCAGATGAAAACGAAAGTTACGGTGGTCGGCGGCGGCAATGTTGGAGCAACGGTGGCGCAGGGCATCGCGCAGAAAGAATTGGCGGACGTCATCGTCGTGGACATCGTGGAAGGTGTTCCCCAGGGAAAGACGCTCGACCTGATGGAGACGGCGCCGGTCGAGAAGTACGACTCGATTCTGCGCGGTTCGAACGGCTACGACGAAACCGCAAGCTCTGATGTCGTCGTCATCACCGCTGGTCTGCCGCGCAAGCCGGGCATGTCGCGCGACGATCTTCTCTGGAAGAACGAAGAGATCGTTGCCGGCGTCACGCGTGAGATCGTCAAGCGCTCACCGAACGCGATTCTCATCATCGTCTCCAATCCGCTCGACGCCATGTGCGAAGTGGCGCGGCGCGTTTCCGGTTTTCCGCGCGAACGCGTGATTGGCATGGCCGGCGTGCTCGACTCCGCCCGCATGCGCGCGTTCATCGCCATGGAGCTGAACGTCTCCGTCGAAAACACCCACGCTTTCGTCCTCGGCGGTCACGGCGACACGATGGTCCCGTTGCCGCGCTACTCGACAGTGGCCGGCATTCCCATCACCGAGTTGATCTCGAAAGAGCGGATCGACGCCATCGTCGAACGGACCCGCACCGGCGGCGCTGAAATCGTCAACCTGCTCAAGACCTCCGCTTGGTACGCGCCCGGCGCATCGACGGTCGAGATGGTCGAAGCGATTCTGAAGGACAAGCGCAAGATCCTTCCCTGCGCCGCCTACCTCACCGGCGAATACGGCTTCAACAATCTCTACGTCGGCGTGCCGGTGAAGCTGGGCAGCAAAGGAATCGAGCAGATCATCGAGATCACGCTGACCGAGGAAGAGAAAAAGGCGCTGCAAAAGTCGGCGGATGCCGTGAAGGAGCTGTTCGATACGCTGAAGACGGTGGCGTGAGCTCGCAAGAAGTTGCCACGCACACCGTCATCATTGCTGTCATCGTGAGCCGCCGAAGCCGCCGCAAGATTCGCAACGCTCACAACCGGCAAACATCGGCGGCGAAGGACGGTCGAACGACCCCCTGATTATGTGCGAGGTTCTCAATAGCCACAGCCCACGCACTGAATTACGGGGTCCTTCGACCGTCCTTCGCCGCGATGCGTGCCGGTTGTTGGAGCAGCGTTGAGTCGCGGCTTCGGCGGCTCAGGATGACAGGCTCGTGGTCGCGCGCGAGTGGGCCGAAATTTGAGACGCGCACCCTCCCCGTTGCGCGATAAAATTTGCTGCAAGCCCCATGAAGAAACTCGTCATCGATATCGAAACGGTTGGGACGCCGTGGGAAGAGTTGGATTCCTACGTTCGTGAGTACCTCATCAAAGGACTGAGCGAGGGCGACGCGGAGGAGACGCGGCGCGCCGGCGGGCTCTCTCCGTTTCGCGGGCGCATCATCGCCATCGGCGTCATCAACATCGAAGACGGCCGCTCATGCGCGATGTACGAGGTGCCGGGTCAGACCCAGCTCTCGATCGAGAAGAACGGCCAGAGAACCTACATGTCGGGCAGCGAGAAGCAGATCCTGGAGAAGTTCTGGGAGTTCTTCGACAGCGACTCTCGATTCATCACCTTCAACGGCCGGCAGTTCGACGGACCGTTCCTGATGATCCGATCGGCGATCAACGGCATCGTCCCGAAGCGCGACCTCGTCGGCTACCGGTACGGGTTTCATCCGAATTGCGATCTCCGCGAGGTGCTCAACTTTTTCGGGACGACGAACTCGCGGCAGTTCAAATTCAACCTCGACCTGGCGTGCAAAGTCTTCGGCGTCGAGACGTCGAAAGGCGAAGGATTGGATGGCCGCTCGGTCGAGACGTGGTATCGCGCCGGCCGGCATCGCGAGATCGCCGACTACTGTCTCGACGACGTGCGCGCTACCGCTGCGTTGTACGAAAAGCTCGCGCCGTCGCTGCTGATCTTCAACAAGGAGTTTCGCGACGCGGAGGAGCGTGCGGCGCGCGTGCGGCGCGAGATCGAGTCGCAACCGTCACTGCCGATGAGCGAGAGTCTCTTCATCGAGTCGGTGACCCAGACGTCGATCGCGCTTTCGGAGTCGCTCGACGCGCCCGAGCCGGTGGCAGTCGTCAGCGGCTCGCACCAGGCCATCGTGCTTGAAAAGCTGATCAAACCGGACGACCTCGAAGAAGAGATTCCATCCGGCGACTGATCGCGTGCGAAAATGCCAACGTGAGAGTCTTTCGGGGCCGGGTCTTCACGCCCATCGCTGATCCCTTCACGGTCGATCCGTCGAAGTCCTACAAGTACTACGACGACGGCTACCTTGCCATCGACGGCGACCGCATCGTCGGCATCGGCGAATGGCGCGACGTTCCGCGCCACAGCTCGACGCTCCGTGAGCTCGGACGCGATACCGTCATCGCGCCAGGATTCGTCGATACGCATCTCCACGCACCGCAGCTCGAGATGATCGGCTCGTACGGCGGTGATCTGCTCGAATGGCTGAATCGCTACACGTTTCCCACCGAAGCGAAGTTCAGCGATCCGAAGCATGCGTCGATGGTGGCAGGCGTTTTCTTCGATGAGCTGTTGCGCAACGGAACGCTCTGCGCGTTGATCTTCTCGACGATTCACGAAGAGGCCACCGATATCTTCTTCGCCGAGGCGGAGAGGAGAGGTTTCCGGGCAATCATCGGGAAGACGATGATGGACCGCAACGCGCCAGCGTCGCTGCTGGAGACGCCGCGCGACTCGTACGATCAAAGCCGCGCGCTCCTGCAGAAGTGGCACAAGCGCGGACTTCTCCGTTACGCGATCACGCCGCGTTTCGCGCCGACCTCGACCGCCGAGTTGCTCGAGGCCGCGGGACAGCTCAAGCGGGAGTTTCCTGACGCCTACGTCCATTCGCACATCTCCGAGAATCGCAACGAAGTGCAGTGGGTTCACGATCTTTTCCCCGAGGCCGAGTACGCCGATGTGTACGACCGGTATGGCCTTCTGGGCGAGCAGACCGTTCTCGCGCACGGCGTCTACCTGAACGAAGAAGAGCTTGAGCTTCTGTCGCGGCGCGGAACGCGGATCGCGCATTGTCCGAACTCCAATCTCTTCCTCGGCAGCGGGCTCTTTCGTCTGCACCATACGCTGAAGGCTGGCGTCGCGGTCGGCTTGGGAACGGACATTGGCGCGGGGACGACGCCCTCGATGTTCACGACGATGGCGGATGCGTACAAGGTGCAGCAGGTTCAGGGCGTCTCGCTGAGTCCGTTCCAGCTCTGGTATCTGGCGACACTCGGCGGCGCGCGTGCGCTCTCCCTCGATCACGAATGCGGCAGCCTGGAGCCGGGAAAGTCTGCCGACTTCCTGCAACTCGATCTCAAGTCGACACCGCTCGTGGCGTTGCGCAGCGAGCGCGCATCGTCGGTCGAAGACCTTCTTGCCGGACTGATCTTCACGGGCGACGACCGCGTCGTCCGCGAGTGCTGGATTGCGGGGCAGATGGTGGCGTCACGGTAACTACAGTGATCAGTGACTAGTGATCAGAGATCAGGGCCTTCCGCTTATTCCTGATCTCTGATCGCCTGATCACTGATCGCCTGATCACTGATCACTGAATCTCTGATCACTGTTTCTCTGATCTCTGCCTCCCACCCGTTACTGGCAGCGCTCTTGCGCCGTCTCACTCCATGTGGAGGACTCTATGAGAAAAATACAGGCGATCCTGATGTTCACGGCGCTGGTGTCTGTCGCCGCTTTTGGACAGGACCGTAATGTTTGGCGGTCAAGCGCCGACGTGCAGGAAGGTGGACGCGGCACGATTCGAGGGACGGTTTCGGACACGATCGGCGGTCGCGATCGCATCATCCTCAGCCCGGATGATGCGCTGAGCGATCAGGTAACGGTCGACACCGATTCGGTGTCGACGCAGTACAACGGTTTCGGCGGAACGATCAACGGCGCGCCGGAGATTTTCATGGGATCGAACGGCTTCAACAACGTTCGGGTTGGCGACCGGCTCGAGGTACGCGGCACCGCGAACGGAGGCAACATCATCCGCGCCGAGCGGATCACGCTTCTGGGACGGCCAGTCGCAGCGCCGCAAACCGGCGTTGGCCAGACGCGCACGCCGACTTCCGTCTCCACCCCCACCGCCTCGGGCACCCGACCGAGCACAGTTCCCGATCGTCCGGGCCGCATCGACGGCGTGCTCCAGCAGATCAACGCGGAGGCCGGCCGGCTGGTGATCGTCACCGATCAGCGCGAAGTGCTCACGGTGAGAACGCCTCAGGGAACGCCCGTGCGTTTTCATGGAGATACGTATCGCGTGTCGAACCTCGAAGTCGGCGACCGCGTCCGTGTCGAGGTGGACAACGGCGCGATCGGGACTGATCTTCGGGCACGATCGATCGAGGTGACGCAGAGCTCGCGCGAGTCAGGCGCGAATGCGAATGGAGTTGGCTCCCTGAGCGGACGGGTGACGCGCATCGATCGGCTGAACAACACAATCCAGGTGGACGCAGGCCGCGGGTCGATCAATGTCGATCTCCGCACAGCGACCGATCCCGACGGCAAGCCTGTTCGCGCGCGCGACGTGCAGGCCGGCGATGTGGTGGAGCTGAGCGGCTCCTACACGGGGTCGACGTTCGTGGCGTCAACGCTGCGCTTTGCCGATGACAACGGACCGGCGACCACGCCAGCGCCCTCTGTGAACACGATTCCGTCGCGCCCATATCCCGAGCTCGGCGTGGTCACGATCTACGGCACGGTGTCACAAACACTGACAGACAGCCCTGTACTCGTGTTGCGCGACACGCAGAACGACCGGCGCCTCGTCCGTGTCTACGCTCTCGACGATCTTCCGATCCGTACGAAAGCGGGAACGTGGTCAACCGCCGCGCTGCTCCGCGTGAATGATTCCGTCGTCGTAAAGGCGTATCGCGACGGGGACGGCAACTACATCGCGCAGACGATCAAGGTTCGATAGTCGTCGGGTGCCGGTATTCGGGGGTCGGGAGTCGGAGATGTGAGTCCCGGCTCCCGGGCGCTCGCTGCAATAATCCATCAATGATATTACATCAATAATAAGTGTCGCACTATTACACGATAACAATCGATCATCAAAACACCTATCGGAACTCTTTGGCGGCCACAACCTGTACTACCGGGCCTGCCCCACTCCGACCCCCGACCCCCGTCGTCCCTACGACACTCACACAAGGTTATTTGGAATATCTAACCTCCCCTCAACGTCGAACACTATGCGATGGAGAAGCCCGTTCGACGTGTTTTACTCCCCGGCGTTTCAGACGTCGGCGTACCCCCTCCCGTCGTCATCGACTCGCGCGTTGTCGTCGCAAGGGCACGGCGCCGCGCGGTCGTTCGCGATATCGTCAATTTCCTGCTCCTCGTCTGCGTCGACGGGCTTTTTCTTCGCTGGCCGCATGCGCACGTCCCACTTCTCGACCGCGGCGACTCGCTGATGATCGTGATCGCTCTCAACGCGGCGCTGGTTACGTACCTCTGGATGCTGCGCGCGATGCCGCGGTGGACGGCGAGGCGCGTGGCCAGCACCTGGAGTGTTGCTGAGCGTGCCCGTTTCTTCAGGACTGTTGCGCGCTGACCAAGCGTGCCAGCACGATCAGTAGAACGATGACGGCCACACCGATGGCGATCGCGAACACTTTCGGTTGATCGTGCTTCTCGCGCCGCTCTTGCGCCGGTGGGCCCGTGAGCGCGATCTCGCGCGCTGGCTGCCCGAGGAGTCGCGAGGAGAGAAGTGTGAGGTCGTAGCGCGGACTGGCGATCGACGGGTCGCCGTAGAGCAACGTCAGCGGAGTGCCGGGACTAACGAAGCGTAGGGCGAAACCAGGCAGCAGGAGCTTCGCCGAAGCAATCGGCAGCGCCGCGTTGTCGCCTTCGTCGACGACGATCTCGATCGCGCGCCCGGAGTAGATGCTCGTTCGCAGCGTTGGTGTGCTCGTCCAACGCAGACGCTCGATCACCTGCGGTTCACGGCCGCGGCTTTCATCCAGCGGCCTGCGCAGAAGGATGTCGCGCTCGAAGACTTGCGCGCTCGTCGTCAACTCAAGTTGTGTTCCGGACGGCAGCGAGTCATCCGGCAACACCAGCCGATAGACCGACTGCTTCCCCTCGCGTGCCGCGGTCGGAACCGAAAGCGGAACGACCGTTGGAGACGGACGCGGCGAGACGAGATACGGGATCTGATTGCTCTTCTCGTCGACGACCCGCACGTCGCGCAGGTCAAGGCTGTGTAGTAGCACATGCGCGTCGAGCGTGAGCGAGACGGCGCCGCGCGGAATGACGCCTAGCGGCCGCGCATATTGGAACTCGCTGACCGCGACCGGTGCACCTGCCGGCACATCCGGCAACGTCGCCGCGGCGATCAACAATGCAGCGGCGATCACGTCGCCTCTTCCGCCGGCGGAGGGGGAGGAACAGCTTTCCGGATTACGAACCGCTGCAGAAGCACGCCGACGAGAAGGAGCGAGATCGTGAGACCGAGAAGGGAGCCGACGCGATAGAGGCCGCCGAGCCGCGCCAGATCGTGCAGGAAGCACTTGAGCACCGTCACGAGCAGCAGAATGATCGAGGCGATCCGCGTAGCGCGGCTGTGCAGCACCAGTCCGGCGATGAGCATCCCCACGGCAAAAACCGCCCAGGCGATCGTGTAGCTGAGATCCTGCGCCAGCGACGAGGAGAAAAAGTTGAACGTCAGCACGGAGCCGGTCGAGTAGTAGTCGGCGATCTCGATGTTGACCAGAAAGAACAACAGAATTGTGCCGCCGCTGCTCAGGATCGGACGGATGAACGCGAATCGTTTCGCCGCGTCAGACGGCAACAGGCGCGCGGCAACGAAGAATGCCGCCGCGCTCACTAGATAGGTGTAGAGATACCAGTTGACGATCGGAGCTCTGCTCGCCGAATGCACGAAGACGTCGTCGCCGAAGAGCAGCCGGCCGAAGACGGCCGCGAACAATGCTCCCGACCAGAGGAGCAATCCCCGATGCGGAATGCGCCGGAAGAGCCAGACGAGAGCCGCTGCTTCCAGCGCCCACGCGATCGTGATCCATTGCCTGTCGAGCTGCAGCGGGATGGCGACGGTGATGAAGGCAAGTGCTGCCCCGGCAACCATCGCCAGCCGCGCAAGGAAGCGCTCGCCGGCAGGCTCGATGCGCAGCAACCGCCAGACGAGGAGCAGCATCAGCACGGCCTGAACGAGAGGAAGAACGCCGATCGCGTAGTTGTAGCCCGCCTCCTTGATCGCATCGCGTGCGAAGAGGAAGAACGGCACTCCAGCGATGACGGCAGCGAGATACGGATAGATCGATTGCTTCGCACGTTTACCGAGAAGGAGCGGGAAAGCAATAAAGATCGCGTAGATCGCACCGGCGAACAGCAGTTGACGGCCCGGCGTCGTTGTGCGCGCGAGTGCAGTACCGATTGCCAACATCGCCACTGCGGCCACCGTAACCTCGTGCCACTCGGTCAGCCACGTCACCGCGAGGATGGCAATGCCGATGACCAGGTGAGCCGCGAGCAGCGGACCGAAGAGAGGCTGTTCCGACGAATAGCCGGCCATGATGACGACGAAATCGCCCAGGAACAAGGCGACGAGCGAGGCGATGCGGAAGCGGCGATCGATCCGGAACCAGACCAGCGCCATCGCGCAGATCGCGATCGCCGCGCCGATTGCGACCACTGGCCACGGCGCGGACTTCGTGTTCGCCGCCCACATCATCAGCACGATCTGCGAGGCCGTCATCGCTGCGGCCATGAGGTTCCCGCGTCGCAAGTAAATCGCAGCGACTCCGATGGCGAGATCGAGCACGAACAGCACGGCGAACAACGGCCACGGCGGAAACGCCAGCAACGGCTGCGCGGCGACGACGAGCAGGAAGAGATGCCCGATCAGCCCGAGGTATGTCGTCCCCGTCTCCTCCTCACCTCCGCGGCTCATCCAGATGCCGCCGCCGACCGCGAGAAGCGCAAAGCCGCCGATCACGACAAGAGCGTCGACAACGTTCGCAGCGACCATCGCGGACGCGCACCAGACCGTAATGACGATCCACGAAAGGATGATCGCCGACATCGCGAGAATCGCTTGATCCGTCGTGCGCGCCTCGGCGATCGCACCGGCGTTGATGATCACGAGGAGAATCGCCATCGCCCAGAGTGCGTGCGGCGCCACGGTGCCGATCGTCAGGAAGAAAAGTATTCCGATCGAGCCGAGCACGAGGAGCAGTGTCGCGCGCGGCGCGACGACCGCGCGTCCGAGCCGTCGCCCAAGGATTGGAACGCTGAGGAAGAGGAGAGCGAAGGCAGCGTAGATGAGCAACGCGGTGATCAGGTTTGATTGCGCGAGGTTCTTCGCCGACCAAACTCCCTCTGTCACGATCGCCAGAAGCGCCGCAATCGTGAAGGCCACTCCCGCCTCGTGGAGGAACGCGTAAACCGCGACCAGCGCAACGAGCACGAAGAGAACGCCGAAAAGAAGCTCTGGTGACTTCGCTCCGGCCGGCGTGATCGCGAGCGCGGGCACAATCAACAGAAAGAGCGGCGCCAGAACGATCCGCGGCTTCGGTGCGAAGTGCGAAAGCACGAGCTGCACGACGAGGAATGCTGCGATCCAGGCCAGGATTGCCGGCCAGGCCTGCGGCACATACGACGACGCGCGCCACACCACGAGCACGAGCGCGATCGTGCTGCCGCCGAGCCAATGCAGCCACGCCGGCCCGCGCACGATCGCGATTACCGAAAGCCCGGAAGAGATCAGCAGCAGAAACGTGAAGAGCACGTTGTACTGAACGCCGTAGTTCGCAACTGCTGCGACGTAGATGGCGAAGAGAATCGGCAAACCGGCCGACGATATGGCGACGAGATCGAATCGACCCTGCTCGGCGTCGATGCGGCGGCGCATGAAGAGCGACGCGGCGGCGGTCGCGGCAAAGATCACGAAGATTCCGGCGGCGAGCGGAAGTTGCGACACCGTCAGGAACTTGCCGATCCATCCCCACTCGTAGACCACGGTGAAGACGACGCTCAGCGCAGTGAGCAACGGCCAGCGCCGCCGGATCGCTACCCACATCAAGCCGACGTTCAAAAGGAGCAGGTAGGAGAAGAGCGCGATCGGTTTGTTCTCGCCGGTCGAAAGCAGCGCCGGCGTTGCGAAGCCGCCAACGAGGCCGAGGAGGGCGATGAAAACGGAGTCGCGCCGGATGGAGAGGAGCACAGCGATCGCTGTCACGATCAGCATCATCGCGAATACCGCGCTCGCGGGAAGTAAATGCCAGAGTGCGTGAATCGCAAAGAGCGTCGCGTAGAGAATGGCGATGCCCGCGCCGTCCATGGCGTTCGCGGTGAACGTGTAGTCGCGCGCCACGCGCAATTCGCAAACGAGCAAGAGCGCGACGCCCGTCAGCAGTCCGAGCGATGCGCGCACCGGTGGGCTGAGCCAGCCATGCTCGACCGAGTAGCTGAGGAAAAAGAGTGCGGCCAGAACGAGCGCGATTCCGGCGATCCAGGAGAAGAGTTTCACTCCGATGAGCGACTCCCAGTCGAACGGTTTCTTGGGTGTGGGGAGTGGGGTGTGGGGCGTGGGAGGAGGCCTTGGTGTTGCCGTTGTCGATGTTGCCGTTGTCGGTGTTGTCGTTGCCGGCGTTGCAGGCTGCGGTTCAGGCGCTGTTGCCGATGAAGGCGCAGTTGCGATGAACGCCGCGATCGGCTCGGGAATGGCGACGTCGATTGGAACCGGGACCGGCTCTGCGACCGGAGGCGCGGCTTTGGGAATTGGCGGAGTCACGTCCATGGGCGACGTTGGAGTTGCGGGTTGCGCCGCGCTGTCCGCGCGAACGTTGTCGTTCCCCGCTCGCGCAGTCGCCTCCGACATCCTCTGCGAGAGCTGCTCGACGCGCCGGCGCAGGCTCTCGTTCTCTCGCACCGCCACCGTAGCGCGGCTGGACGCGCGAAGCGCCACCACGAACGCGATCACCGCAAAGATGGCGACGAGGAAAACCACGCAGCCCATAGCTTCCATCTGTGGCTAAAGGATACCGCGTCTACGAAAAACGGCGGCCCGAAGGCCGCCGTTTGCGAATGCCTACGAGTGAAAGCGACTACGTCTTGCTTGTTTTCGGAGCGAGGAGAACCTCGCGGCCGACCAGATAGAGCAAAACGATCAGAACGACGAACGGAATGCAGGACAGCAGATCAGGGCCCACGCTCCAGATCTTGTCCGTCACGAACGGATTCTTCGCCGCCCAGCGATCGAACGCGTCGTTGTACTTGGCCATGAACGGCACGCCGGCCATGAATGCGATCAGGATTCCGGCGATCGCGCCGCCTGCGATGTATCCGGACGCCATCAACACGCCGGGGCTCTTATCGCCTTCTGCCACAAGCTGCTCTTCCGTCAGCGCCGTACCCTTGAACTTCTTGCGCACATACAGATCGGACAACCAGCGCACCATGCCGCCGATGAAAATCGGACTCGACGACGACAGCGGCAGGTAGACGCCGACGGCAAACGCAAGCGACGGAATGCCCGACATCTCCAGCACCAGCGAGATCATCACGCCGAGCAGCACGAGACCCCACGGAAGCTGGCGATTGAGGATTCCTTTGATGATGTACGACATCAGCGTCGCCTTCGGTGCATCGAATTTCTTCGGCGCGGTCTTGCCGTCGGCGAGGAACTTGTGCGTGCCGTTGATGCCGGGATCGACGAGGAACTGCGGCGTTCCGGTCGAGTCGACGAGGTATTTCGTCGCGGCCGCGCCTCCCGGAGGAGCGTGGTGCCACACGAGGTAATCCTTCCCCTCGTACGACGTGTGCGTCGTCAGTGTGGCTGGGTCGGCGTGAAGATCGGCCGGCCAGTTCTCCACCTGCTTGAGCGTGCTGCCGGCCTCGCCGCTTGCAGGCTCCATACTGACGCGCGGCACGTAAACACTCGCTGCCGAGTTCAGTTTCAGAAGAATCGGCCCGAGGATGATGGCGGATGCGAGAGCGCCGATGAGGATGGCGATCTGCTGATTCTTCGGCGTTGCGCCGACGAGGAATCCTGTCTTCAGATCCTGCGACGTCGTGCCGCCGTTCGACGATGCGATACAAACGATCGCGCCGATCGAGAGCGCGGTCACGTAGTAGGTCGAGCCGGTCCAGCCGATCACGAGAAAGACCAGGCAAGTGATCAGGAGCGTGGCCACGGTCATACCGGAGATCGGATTCGATGACGACCCGATCTCGCCGGTAAGACGCGAGGAGACCGTCACGAATAGGAACCCGAGAATGACGATGAGGAGCGCCGCGAGAATGCGCGCTCCGATGCCGGTGCCGCCGACGTACAGCGGGTTGGCCAGCGCGATCACCGCGACGAGCGCGAAGCTTCCCATCAGCACGAGCTTCATCGAGAGGTCGCGGTCTGTCCGTTCCATCCCTTCGCGTGCCGAGGCGCCGCCGCGAAGATCCTTGAGCCCTTCCTTCATCCCGTGCCAGATCGTCGGCAGCGAACGCCCGAGGCTGATGATGCCGCCCGCGGCAACCGCACCAGCGCCGATGTAGAGAATGTAGGCGTTACGAATCTGGCCCGGCGACATGTCGTGAATCAGGCGCGTCGTCTCGGGAGCAAGCGGCGTCAGCAAACCGGCGCCGAAGAACTTGATGGCAGGAATGAGGACCAGGTACGCGAGCACGCCGCCTGCGCACATGATCGAAGCGATGCGCGGGCCGATGATGTAGCCGACGCCAAGAAGCTCCGGCGAGATTTCTGCGGAGATCGATCCGGCGTTGAACGGCGCGCCAAAGACTTTCTCCGGCGTGTCTTTCCAACCGCGGAAGGCGACGTTGAGCGCTTTGTAGAGCAGCCCGATTCCGAATCCGGCGAAGATCGTTTTCGCGCTCGTACCGGCGCCGCCGAGCGCTTCCATTTCACGCTTGGCCGACTCCGATGCCGCCGCAACCGACTCTTCCGACGCGCCCGCCTTCAGCACCTCGGCGCACGCAGTCCCTTCCGGATACTTGAGCAATCCGTGCTGCTGCACGATGAGCGCGCGCCGCAGCGGGATCATCATCAGGATGCCGAGCAGTCCGCCGAGAATCGCCACGAGCATCACGCGCGTGATCTCGAGGTCGAAGCCGAGGATCATGATCGCCGGCATCGTCACGCCGACGCCGAACGCGATCGACTCACCGGCGGACCCCGCGGTCTGCACGATGTTGTTCTCGAGGATCGTGGCGTCTTTGCCGCCGAGCTTGGAGAGGATGCGGAAGAAGGTGATGGAGATGACCGCGACGGGGATGGAGGCGCTGACGGTGAGGCCGACTTTCAGCACGAGATACAGCGACGACGCGCCGAAGATCATGCCGAGGATGGTGCCGACGATGATCGGCAGCGGCGTCAGCTCCCGCATCTTTGTCGCTGCAGGGATGTAAGGCTCGAAGGCTGGTGGTGCGGGCACAGGGGCCAGTCCGACGATGTCGGGATATTCGTTTTCGACAGTGCTCATGTAGTCTCCTGCTCTGGGAGAAGCTGACGGAATTGCCGATTCAGGCATGCATCGGGCGGGCCATTCTACATCGGGTAGATCTTAAGACCGCCCTCCTGGGACCGCAGGCGTCCCGCCTGCCGTGTCCACCCTCCCGGAGTTATCATTTCCGTCATGGCCGACCCGACGGTGGACCAACACTTCTCCGGCCGCGCCGGTCACGTCCGCACGATCTACGACGCGATCCTCGACGCCTCATCGGCCCTCGGCCCTGTCGAGCAGGATCCGAAGAAGACATCCATCCACTTGAATCGCCGCGTCGCCTTCGCCGGCGTGCAAACGCGCAAGGACGCGCTGATCCTGACACTCAAGTCCGACCGCGCCGTCAAACATCACCGCGTCCACAAAACGGAACAAACGTCCGCAAACCGGTGGCACTTCGAAGTGCGGCTCAACGTTCCGGAGGATGTCGACGATCAGATCCGGCAGTGGATTCGCGCGTCGTACGAGCTGGCGCAGTGATGCCGCCCGAGGAGCGTCTTCGAGCGGCAATCGCCTCGGCGTCACCGCGTCTCGAAGCCATCTCCGACGCTGATGCGGCTAAATCGCCCGCTCCCGGCAAGTGGTCACCGAAACAAATCATCGGCCACCTCATCGACTCTGCCTCCAACAATCACCAGCGCTTCGTCCGCGCCAATTTCACCGACGACTTGATCTTCCCCGGCTACGATCAGGAGCGCTGGGTGTCCCTCGGCCATTACGCCGAAGCGCCGTGGGAATCGCTCGTCACGCTATGGCGCGAATTCAATTTGCAGATCGCGCGTGATGGAGGCGACGGCGGCCTCCGTTCGTGATCTGAAGCGCTCGACACAACCTGTATCAACTGGCGTGGCGTCCTCTCGCGGAGAATCAGCTGGCGACGCTCGGGTACTTCATGAGCGATTACGTGGATCATTTGGAGCACCACTTGGGCCAGATCAATAGTAGAGAGGGAACAGGTTCCCGAGTAGCGCTAGAATAGTCGAGACCATGGCAGCAACACGCATAGTTCGATACGCATGGCGCGCAATCGAGCCGCTCTCGGACGCCGACCGACGAATCGACCTTGCAGACATTCACCCGCTCTATGAGACATGGCGGACCGCCAAGAAAAAGCTCAGAGAGGCTAATGGCGAAGCACTGCGAGCGTTCACCGACCGGCTGGTGCGTTCGCTGAGCATCGAAACCGGAATTCTAGAGCGTATTTATGATGTGGATCGCGGCACCACCGAAGCACTGATAACGCAGGGTTTTCGTGAAGACTTGGTGGCACGCAACAGTACAAACATCGAGCCCGCGGAGCTTATCCAGATTCTACGCGACCAGGAGGCCGCCATCGGGTTGGTCATGGACTGCGTAAGCAACAATCGATCTCTCACCAAAGGATTCATTCACGACCTCCACTCGACGATTACCCGTCATCAACCAACCACCGATGCCGTTGATCAGTTCGGCCGCCGCATCAAGATCCCGTTGCTTCGAGGCAAGTTCAAAGAGTTTCCCAATAATCCGGTTCGCGACGATGGTTCGATGCATGAGTACTGCCCGCCAATACAGGTCGATTCCGAGATGGAAAATCTGCTGCGGTGGTTTTCGGAGTACGCGCCTTCCGAGGATCCGATACTTCTCACGGCCTGGCTGCATCATCGCTTCACGCAAATCCATCCTTATCAAGATGGAAATGGTCGAGTGGCACGAGCCTTAGGCACTCTGGTCCTGTTGAAAAACGATCTCCTGCCCGTCGTAGTTGATCGCGATACGCGAACTCGTTACGTGGAGGTTCTTGAGTCTGCCGACGGAGGTAACCTGGAACCGTTGGTAACTCAGTTCGCCAACCTTGAGAAGCGTGCGATTCTTCAGGCGTTGAGTGTTGAGACAGAACGCCCGATTGAGACTAATCGATCCGTATCAGAACAGGTAATCGCCAGTCTAAAATCAAAGCTTCAGAGGCGCCGGCTCGAAAAGGATGAACAACTCCGAAAGGTCAATGTGGTTGCGCGCAGTCTTCGCGACCGAGCGGCAACCATGATTGGCGCAAAGTTGAGAATACTTGAACAAACTCTTGAGCCCGTTGGCGAGCCTCACATAAAAATGACGCTCGGGGGCCCTGATAAGGACAACGCGCATTGGTACAAGTTCGAAGTCGTTCAATCTGCGAGGTCTTCGGGCAAAAGTAATAGCGTCAGTAACGGAGAGAGGCCTGAAGAGCCTAACGTTTGGGTGAACTTCGAAGAGGATCACTACTTTGTAAAGGGAACGATCAGAGTTCGTGACTTGCAGTTGGGCTTCGTTATGTCGCTTCACCACGTGGGGCGAGAACTATCCGGCGTCATGGAAGCCACGGCCTTCGCTTGGCTCGAATCCTTCGAAAACTCGGCAGACCATGCACTGCCCAAGCAATTCTTTATCTCATCACTGGAGCCGTTTGTTGTTGCTTGGAATACCAACGTTGCTCAGGTCGCTCCACTCTTTGACGAATGGCTCGATGGAGCGCTGGCGGTCGCTTTCAAGGAGTTTGGCGCTCGCATTTAAGACTCAAGGGACAACGTCAAGAAGTGAACCGTCTCAGCAGTTCCGCCTTCGCATCTTCATTAGACAAGCCTAGACCAGCATCGATCTGCTTCATGGAAATCTCAATGTCGCGGAGCAAGGAAGACTTCGCGAGATACCTTCCCGTAATACTCCGCTCATTCGCCGCGATCTCCTCCGGCGTTCCCACCGCCAGCAGTTCGCCTCCGCCATCCCCGCCCTCGGGGCCGAGGTCGATGATGTGGTCGGCGGCTTCGATCAGTTGGATGTTGTGCTCGATCACGAGGACCGAGTTGCCGCGGTCGATGAGGTTGCGGAACGTCTTGATCAGTTGCTCGACGTCCGTGTAGTGCAGGCCGGTCGTGGGCTCGTCGAAGAGGAAGAGGTGGCCGCTGTCGGTCCGGGCGCTTTCGGCGAGGAATGAGGCGAGCTTGAGGCGCTGCGCTTCGCCGCCGGAGAGTGATGCAGTGGACTGGCCGAGACGGAGGTAGCCGAGGCCGACGGAGCGGAGGGCGGAGAGGCGTTTGAGGAGCGCGCGCTTGTCGACGAAGAACTTCATTGCCTCGTCGACGGTCATGGCCAGGATGTCGTTCACATTCTTGCTCTTGTACGTGACCTTCATGACCTGATCGTTGAAGCGCTTGCCGCCGCATTTATCGCAGACGACTTCGACGTCGGCCAGGAACTGCATGTCGATCGTCACGGTGCCGGCGCCTTCGCACTCGTCGCAGCGTCCGCCGACCGTGTTGAACGAGAACATGCCGGCGGTGACGTTGTTCAACTTCGCAGCAGTCGTTGCGGAGAGGATCTTGCGGACCTCGTCCCACGCTTTCACGTACGTCGCGGGATTCGAGCGCGTGGAGCGGCCGATCGGCGACTGATCGATGAACTGCATGTCGTAGATCTTGTCGGTCCCTTCGAGTGCGGCAACCTGCCCGACATCGAGTCCGGTCACGCCGCGGACGTCGCGTTGATAGCGATTGAAGAGACAGTTGCGAATCAGCGTCGATTTGCCCGAGCCCGAGACGCCGGTCACCGCGACAAACTGGCCGAGCGGAATGGTGACGTCGATGTTGCGGAGGTTGTGCTCGCGCGCGCCGCGAATGGTGATTTGTCCGAAACCCAGGGATGAGGGAAGAGGCAGGGACGAGGGACGAGGGACGAGGGAGCCGGTGTCAGGGACGAGGTATGAGGGACGAGGGACGAGGGATGAAACACTCGCCCCTGCTTCATCTCCTTCCTCGTCCCTCGTCCCTGGTTTTCTAGGCGGCCCGACATACAGAATCGAACCTCCGTACTCCCCCGCGCCCGGCCCCAACTCGATCGTGTGATCGGCGCCGGCGATGATCGTCGGATCGTGCTCGACGACGATCACCGTGTTCCCGGCGTTGCGCAATCGCTTGAGCACCGCGAGCAGGCGCTCGCTGTCGCGTGCGTGCAGTCCAACCGTCGGCTCGTCGATTACATACATCGTCTCGGTCAGAGAACTGCCGAGGGCGGCGGCAAGATTGATGCGCTGCGATTCGCCGCCGGAGAGCGTGCGCGTCTGACGATCGAGCGTGAGATACGAAAGGCCCACTTCGTCGAGATAGGTCAACCGATTGACGATCTCGCGGCGCAGATGTCCAAACTTCGACTCCTCCGATTTCGCAAATGGCAGGTACTCCCAGAATCGGCGCGCGTCGCGCACATTCATGGCGAATAGATCGTTGACCGTCTTGTCGCGAAACGTCACGTATGACGCCGAAATCTTGAGCCGCGAGCCATGGCATTGCGGGCAGGGCTCGTAGCTGCGGTACTTCGCCAGCTTCACGCGGACGTGGATCTTGTACTTCTTCGTCTCCAGCCACTCGAAGAAGCCCTTGATGCCGTACCACTTGCTCCGCCCTTCATACAGCAGTGTCCACTCCTCGGGCGTCAGATCCTTGATCGGGACATCGAGGCGGAACTTGTACTTCGCCGCCGCTTTCTTGAGATCGTCGTAGCAATCTTCGTATCCCGCCGAGTTCCACGGCGCGATCGGCATTTCATCGAGGCGCAGCGCTCGGTTAGGAATCACCTTCTCCATGTCGATGCCGATGATGCGTCCGTAGCCCTGGCAGTTCGTGCATGCGCCGAGGGGGGAGTTGAAGGAGAACATGTGCGGGGTCGGCTCGATGAACTCCGTGCCGCACTTGTTGCAGGAGAAGCGTGACGTGAAGCGGTGACTGATCCAATTTCCGTCGCCGCCGTCTTCGAGGATGTTCACATTCCCCTTCGACACCTCGAACGCCTGCTCGATCGCCTCGGTGATCTGTCCGCTGCGCTCCGCATCGACGCGCAAACGATTGATAACCAACTCCAGCGACGTGAAGCCGCTCGTGTCGGTTTCGTTGAGGTCGTGCACTTCGCCACCGATCCATGCGCGGAAGTAGCCGGCCTTGACGAGCTGCATCAGCACTTCGCCGCGGTTCTCCGCGCCGAAGAAAATTGGCGCGAGGACGACGACGCGCTTCCCAGCGAGCGTGTCGATGATCGCGCTGGTGATCGACTCCGGCGTCTCGCGGCGCACTTTGACCTGACAGTCGGGACAGAACGTTTCGCCCGCGTAGGTCATGAAAAGGCGGATGTGATCGGCGAGCTCCGTCGCGGTGGCCACCGTCGAGCGCGCGTTCTTGACCGAGTTTTTCTGCTCGATGGCAATGGCGGGAAGGATGCCGTCGATCTCATCGACGTCCGGGCGGTCGATGCGCTCAAGAAACTGGCGAACATACGTCGACATCGATTCGACGAAGCGCCGCTGCCCTTCCGCGTAGAGCGTGTTGAACGCCAGCGACGATTTGCCGGAGCCCGATGGCCCGGTCAGAACCGTGAGCTGGCGCTGCGGAATCTCGACGGAAACGTTCTTGAGATTGTGCGTCCGCGCCCCGCGAATCGCGATCGTACGAATGGGCATGTCGGGTTGAGAACGTATTGTGGGCGGGCGGTGTTCCTGTAATCGTCGCGAAGAGGTTCAAGATCGCGATTTGTCATTCCGAACCGGCGAAACCGCGGGGGTGGTGGGGCGGGTGGAGCGCGGAGAGGAATCTCCTGACGATGGATAGGAATCGCTTCGAAGTAGGGGATTTCTCATCGTGCTTCACCGCTCCACGCGCCGTTCCGCCCCCGCGGTTTCGCCGATTCGAAATGACAGGTCGGTAGGCGGGGGATTTCTCATCGTGCTTCACCGCTCCACGCGCCCTTCCGCCCCCGCGGTTTCGCCGATTCGAAATGACAGCTTGGTAGGTGGGGGATTTCTCATCGTGCTTCACCGCTCCACCCGCCCTTGCCGCCCCGCGGTTCCACCGATTCGAAATGACAGGCGCGATCAGATCCGCACGTTGTGGCGCTGGTAGAAGTTGTACTCCCCCAGCCGTGTGCGCAGCTTCTCCACGACATCTTCGGGCAGCCAGGCGTCGCCGGCAGTGACGTTCGTCTCGACCTGGCGGATGTTCTTGGCTCCGGGGATCGCTGTGGCGACGGCGTCGTTGGCGAGCACGAAGCGAAGGGCGCCTTCGATGAGACTGCGCGCCGTGCCGCCGATGATCGATTTCACTTCGTCGACTCGCGCGAGCGCTTCCTGCAACCGGCGCGGCGTAAGAAAGTTCTGGCGGATGTCATCCGAGGGAAAGATCGTGTCGTTGCGGAACTTTCCCGTCAGCAGTCCGGACGCCAGCGGAACGCGGGCGATGATGCCGTAGCCCTTCTCTTTCGCCAGCGGAAACAGTTCCTGCGCCGGCGCCTGGTTCAGGATGTTGTAGAGGACCTGCAGCGCATGTCCCCAGCCGCGCTTGATGACTTCGATTCCTTCTTCGGGACTGGAAACGGACACGCCCCAGAAACGGATTTTCCCAGCATCCTGCAAGCGCTCCATCGCGTCCTGAATCTCTTCGCGACGCAGATCGTCGATCGTCGGATTGTGAACCTGATAGAGATCGATGTAGTCGCTGCGCAGCCGTTTCAGCGAGCCGTCGACTGCAGAAAAGATGTGCTGACCGGAGAAGTCCTTTTTCAGCTCGCCGCCCATTCCGCGCACGACGCCGACCTTCGTGGCGATGACGGTGTCCTTTCGTTTGCGCGACAAGACGATACCGAGGAGTGACTCGCTGCGGCCGAAGCCGTAGCTGTCGGACGTGTCGAAGAATGTGACGCCGAGGTCGCGGGCGCGGCGGATGGCAGCGAGAGATTCTTCATCGCTCGTGCGTCCCCATCCGATGGGCGCACCCGACGCTTCGGACGGACCGCCGATGGCCCAGCCGCCGAAGCCAATGGCGCTGACTTTGATTCCGGTCTTCCCGAGCTCGCGATACTGCATCGCCAAGGATTCTAAGGTCAGTGCTCTGGTTGGAGTGTGATTTTGATGACGTGCGGCTTGTGGTCGTACATTGCGCCGGTGACGCGATCGACGACGAGACCGGCCGCACCAGCGAGTGCAAAGGCCAGCCAACCGTAGGCCGTCGAAGAGCTGCCGCCCCAAGGGCCGGACGCCACCACATAGGCCGGAAAGCCGATTGTCGGAACTAAGTTCAGCCAGTACGGCGCGCTGAAGCCGCGCTCGAGTTGAATCTTCTGCCTCTGCATCCCGCTCTTCTCGACGTCGACGCGGCAAAGGTCCGCTTTCCGAGGAATTGTCAGGCGTGCTGGCGTTGTGCCGTTGACCGAGATATTTCCGGCGCAGAGGATCGTGGCCTTCGCTCCGGACGGATCGGAATCGACCGAGATCACCTCGTCGCGGCCGCGTGTCATGGTTGCGCACGAGGAGAGAAGACAGCCAGCCAGAAGCAATGCTACGGAGCGCTTCACAATCTCACCTGCTTCACCTCTTCGATGGCCTTGAAGAATCGGAGCGCGTTCATCGTGTCGGCGTCGAGCACAGAATCGATGGTGACGATGGCCAGCGCTTTGCCGCCGCTCGTCTCGCGCGCCAGGTTGTATTCGGCGATGTTGATCTCGCGGTCGCCGAGAATCGTTCCCACTTTGCCGACGACGCCGGGAACGTCTTTGTTGATGATGTAGAGAAGTGCCCCTTCCGGCTTGAACTCGACGCGGAAGTTGTTGACCGAGACGATGCGCTGGTTCTTCTCGCTGAACAGCGTCGCCGATACGCAGACTTCGTCGGTTGCGGAAGACGCGCGGAACGTAACGAGATTCGTGTAGTCAGCGGGCGCCGGATGCGTCGTCGCGGCGATAGCGATGCCGCGCTGCTGCGCGATCTGTTCGGCGTTGACGAAGTTTACCGACTGGTCGAGCCGCGGAGTCAGCATTCCCTTCAAGCCGGCGACGGAGAGAATCTTCGTCAGACGGGGATCGATGCCCCAAAGCTCGATCGCGGCGCGCGTGACCGGCCCGCTGATGATCTGCGCAGCGAAGAGCCCGAGTCTTTCGGCGAGATTGATGAAGGGCGCGGCGTCGGCGTCCGAGAGACCTTCGAAGGGCAGATTGACCGCAGACACGAAGATCGAGCCGCGCAGCGCGTCGACGACCATCTCGGCAGTCTGCACGGCGACGCGGTCCTGCGCCTCGATCGTGTTCGCGCCGATGTGCGGCGAGAGGATGATGTTCTTCGCTGTCATCAACGGACTGTTCGTCGGTGGCTCTTCGACGTAGACATCGACCGCGGCGCCCGCGATCTTGCCGCTGTTGAGCGCATCGGCGAGCGCCTGCTCCTCGTAGATCCCGCCGCGAGCGATGTTGAGGACGACGACGCCAGCTTTCATTCTGGAAATCTCGGCCGCGCCGATCATGCCGCGCGTTTCGTCGGTGAGCGGCGTGTGGACCGTGATCACGTCAGCGCGCGCGAGCAGCTCGTCGAGCGAGACACGCTCCGCGCCGACTTTCTCGAAAACGCTCGGCGCGATGTACGGATCGCTGGCGATGACGCGCATACCGAACGCGCGCGCACGGACGGTGATGCGCGTGCCGATGCGACCCAATCCGATGACGCCGAGGGTTTTACCATCGAGCTCGGTGCCCATGAACTTGGATCGATTCCACTCGCCTCGCTTCACGCTTGCATGCGCTTCAGGAATGTTGCGGCAAAGCGCGAGTAGCATCGCCATCGTGTGTTCTGTGGCCGACATGATGTTTGCTGTCGGCGCGTTGATGACGAGGATTCCGCGCGCAGTGCAGGCCTCGACGTCGACGTTGTCGAGCCCGACGCCGGCCCGCCCCACGATCCGCAATCTCGATCCGGCATTCACCAGCTCCTCGGTCACCGCCGTGCCGCTGCGTGTGATGAGCGCGTCGGACTCCGCGACGGCGGCGAGCAGCGCATCGTTCTTCAGGCCCGGGCGGTAATCGACTTCCATATCGCTCGCGGCGCGAAGAATGGCCAGGCCCGATTCCGCGAGCGTGTCAGTGACGAGGATCCTCATGCGCCGGCGACCTCGCCGAGCACGTCGAGCATCGCATTCAGATCGTCGAGGCTGATGTCGCCCATGTGGCCGATGCGGAACGTCGTGTTCTTCCACTTTCCGTAGCCGCCGCCGAGGGTGAAGCCACGCGTTTTCATCTGCGCGCGTAGTTGTTCGGCAGGGAGATTCGGGAGGAGTGCAGAAACGGTCGCCGACGCATGGCTCGCTTCCGACGCCAGCGTCGCGTAGGCGGCGGTACGTCGAATGGTCGTTTCTCGCATCGCCTCGTGACGACGGTAGCGTGCATCGAGCGTCTCGATGTTGACGATGTCGTCGAGCTGTTTCGCCAGCGCGTAGAAATGCGGGATCGACGGCGTCGACGGCACGCTGCCGTCGTCCGCATGCTTCTTGTAGTTGAGAAAATCGAAGTACGTTCCGCGATACGGTTTCTTCGCGGCGCGCGCCAGCGCCTGCGCGGAAACGGCGAAGAGCGTGATCCCCGGCGGAAGTGCGATTCCCTTCTGCACGCTGGCGAGGCAAACGTCCAGGCCCCACTCATCGAAACGAACGGGGATTCCGGCGAGTGACGAGACGGCGTCGACGAGAACGAGCGTGTCGCTGGAATGCTCGCGAACCACACGCGCGAGTGTGGCCACATCGTTCGTGACGCCGGTCGAGGTCTCGTTGTGCGTGATCGTCACCGCGTCGTAGTGCCCGCGGCGCGAGCGGAGATGATCGGCGAGCGCGTTCGGATCGATCGCACTTCCCCATCCGGCGTTGAGCTGATCGACTTCGAGCCCGAGGCTCTCGCCGATGGCAAGCCAGCGCTCGGAAAACGCGCCGCAAGTCGTGACTAGCAGACGGCGCGGCACGCAGTTGATGAGCGCTGCTTCGAGAATCGCCGTGCCGCTGCAGGTGGCGACGAGCGTGTCCTGCGCCGTGCCGAAGAGTGGCTTGAGGTTGGCGATGATGCCGGTGAAGAGCTCTTTGAACTCGGCGGAGCGGTGACCGATCATCGGCCGGGTCATCTCGTTGAGAATCTCCGGCCGCACCCATGTCGGGCCGGGGACAAAAAAGGTGGCGCGTGGCGATGGAGTCGTCATTGGAGAAGTGGGAGTATGTCGCGAAAGTTGGTTACGAAGCGATCTGCATTTTCCTTCACGCGCGGGCGGACCACAACGCCGCCGAAGCCGATGAAGAGATCGACGGCCGGCCGTGCTTCGAGATCGCTGACGCCATCGCCGATGAATGCGGCATTACCGTGAGAGCGCGCGCGGATGTCGCGAACGACGAGCTCTTTTCCGCCGGCGCGGGTGAGAAACGATCGGCGGTCGAAGTCCTCGTACGCACCGTTCGCATCGAAGCGCAGCGAAACGGCGCGGATGTTTCGCTCGGGGATTCCGAGCGTTCGCGCCAGCGGGAGGATGGCTTGCTCGATGCCGGCAGTGATGATGTAGACGACGGCGCCGTCGCGTTGCAGCGCGCCGATCGTCTCTTTAGCGCCGTCGACGACGGAACGGACGTAGGTCGCGCCCAGCTCTTCGACGGCAGTGCGCGTGGGGCGGATGATGTCGAGCCGCTTGCCGTAGACGTCGTCGAGCGGGATCTCGCCATTCATCGCGGCGTCGGTCAGCGCCGCGATCTCAGGATTGCCGTTCGCGAGGACGTCGATGCCCTCGATGGTGACGAGTGTGGAATCGGCGTCAAAGAAAATGTGATAATATTTCATGTTTGATTAACGGGTGTTATTATCGCTGTCATCCTGAGCCGCCGGAGCCGCCGCAAGATTCGCAACAGTCACCACCGGCAGGCATCGGCGGCGAAGGACGGTCGAAGGACCCCCTGCCCATGTGCTTTTTTGAACCCTGCGCAGAATTAGGGGGTCCTTCGACCGTGCTCCACCCCTCCGGGGTTTCGCCGGCTCAGGATGACAGGTCATTGGCGGCTCTGACTTCGACATCGTTCACCACGCGCAGCAGATCCGAAAACTGCGCCAGCAGGTAGTCCGGCCGTGACGCGATCAACTCCGCGCTCGTCGACGAACCCGTGGCGATCACCGCGACGTCCATCCCGCTGTTGCGCGCGGCCTGGATATCGACCGGCATGTCGCCGACGAAGAGTGCATCGTCTGGCGAACAGCGCGTCGATTCGAGCGCGTGAAGGACATGCTTCGCATCGGGCTTGCTCGCGCCGGCGAGATCAGGTCCGACGATGGCTGTGAAATACGGCGCGAGATCGAGAAAGGTGAGGATCTTCTTCGAGAGCGATGTACGCTTGTTCGTACAGACGGCCATGACCACACCCGAGTCATGCAGCGCCTTCAACGTCGACTCGACGTCGCTCAGGATCGTCGACTTCTCGCAGCAGATCTCGTCGTAGCGCGACTCAAACGCCTCGCGCGCGCTGTCGGGCACGTCATCGGTGTCGAACGATCGCCGCAACAGAGTGTCCAGGCCGTCGCCGACCGAGCCTCGTATGTGCGAAATGCTCAACTCCTCGAGTCCATGCTCGCGCCGCGCATGATTCACCGCCTCGGCAAGCGCCGCATACGAATCGACGAGCGTTCCGTCGAGATCGAAGAGCACTGCGCGGTAACGAAGCGGTGGCAAGGTCATTTGGGGAGGCAGATTCTATCGCCCTGCCTTGTCCAGACGTGGAGAATGACGGGATGAAACGTGCGCTGGCAGCGCTGTTCTTTTTTGCGGTTCCCCTGATGGCCGCCGATGGCAAGCTCTCGATCGCGCTCGAACCGCTTGGCGATTCGGCCGAGGGCGTGGTCACGCGAATCAGTTATCGCTTCACGATTCCTACCGACGCGCCGCAAGGCGTGCCGCTCGTGCTCACCGGCTCGATCTCGCAGAACGGCGAAGTCGTCAAACGATTCCGCTATCCGATTCTCCCCTCGACGACGAGCCCGATCACATCGATTCAGACGCTGCGGCCGGTTGCCGCGGAGGTCGATGCGCGGCTGATGATTCCACTCGAAGAGCAAACGCCTGTGATTCTGGCGAAGGCCACGGACTCCTTCACGATCGGGAAGACAGGCAAGACGTACGTCGCCAACGAAGCGGAAGGAGCGGAAGCTGTTCTGGCCGAGGGCGTGGTGCCGGAAGGGAGCGGGGCGGTGAAGATCATCCCGCCGCGCCGCGATGTCGCGCCCAATCTCTTCATCATCGAAGTCGAGGTAAAGCCACCCGTGACGCGCGTCGAATTCTGGGTGGAAGGGAAGCGCATCGTCGCCCGCAACGCTCCCCCGTACCGCGCCGAGCTCGACCTCGGCGCGTTGCCGAAACGCGTCGAAGTGCGCGCGATCGGCTTCGATGCGCAACGCCACTACGTCGACGCCGACGCCTTCGTCGTCAACGAGCATGAGACGCCGCTTGAAGTGAAGATCACGCGCGTCGTTACGCCCGATGGCGTCTCGCATTTCAAGCTGAATGTCCAGAACCCGAAATCGACCGTCATCAAGTCGGCGGCGTTTTTCGCGGGACAAAAGAAGTTGCACGAGTGGAGCGGACCGCCCTACGCGCTCGATATGCAGGCGGCGGCGCTGGAGGGCGTCGAGTTCGTTCGCGCGTCGGTGGTCGACGAGACGAACTACGAGGCGAGCGATCTGCTCTTTCTGAATGGCCAGCGCTTCTCGGAAGAGATCGAAGTCAATCTCGTCGAGCTTCCGGTGATGGTGGCGAGCCGCAACGGATTGCCGGTCACGGACCTCAAGCAGAGCGATTTCACCGTGTTGGAGAATGGCGCGCCACAGAAGATCACGACGTTCAATTACGCATCGAACCTGCCCATTGCCGCGGGCGTCCTGATCGATCACTCTGGAAGCATGAAGCCCCGCATGGAACAGGCGAAGTCGGCGGCACTGGAATTCTTCAAACTGATCATGAAGGGCGGCGACCGCGCATTCGTCACGGGCTTTGCGTTCGACGCGGTGTCGTCGGCGCCATTCGTGACCGACGTCGCATCGCTGGAGCAGCAGGTCCGGTCGATCCCCGAAGCGAGCGGCGGCACGTCGTTGTATGACGCGATCGTCACCGGTCTCTATCGCTTTCGTGCGATGCAAGGGCGAAGGGCGCTGATCATTCTCACCGACGGCGAAGACACCACATCGCGCACGAGCTATGAACAGATGCTGACCTACGCCCGTTCCGCGCGCGTCCCTCTCTACTTCATCGGCGTCGGGATGGGTCTTTTCGACGCCGCAGGCACCGCGAAGATGAAAACGCTCGCCGCGGAGACGGGCGGGATCGCGTACTTCATTCACGACATCAAACAATTGGGCGAGACCTACGCACAGCTCGAGAAAGATCTCCGTTCGCAATACTTGATCGCGTACAACGCGCAGACGACATCGAAGGATCGGACGTATCGGAAGATCGACGTGAAGGTGAGCCGGCCGGATACGACGGTGCGCACGATCCGCGGATACATCCCGTGATCCGGCTGTTGAGCGCTGCCGCGATCGTGCTTGCTCTGGCGTGCTCGCCCGCGCCGCAGCCGCGTGATCGCAACGGCAATCCTGTCGATGTCGATCTTCGCGGTGCGCACGTGACGCTTCTGCATTTCTGGGCGTCGTGGTGTGGTCCATGCCGCGAGGAGTTGCCGCAGTTCATGACGTTCGCGGCGGCGCATCACCTGCGGGTTGTGGCCGTGTCGCAGGACCGCGATTTCGCGGCCGCGGAGCGCTATCTCGAACGGCAAAGGATCTCGCTCGAGACTTTGCTCGACGATCACGGCCGGTTCTCGGCGCGGCATCACGTGCGCGTCATCCCGACGACGATTGCATTCGACGCGAACGGGAACTTGATCGACCGATTCGATCAGTCCGTCGATTGGAGCGATCCGGCGATCGCGCGCCGCGTTCTGCGCTGAACGCTGCCTTACCGCGTTGCCATCGACGGTGTTCGCGCAGCGCCGAACATCACCACGATCGATTTTCCCGCGCCGCGGCCTGTCGTCAATCCGTCGATGATGGCGATGCCGCAATCCTCGAAGTTCGGCGAAAGGATGTTGGCGCGATGGCCGCGTGATTCCATCCACGCAGCAACCAGAACCTCGGTCGTTTCGAAACCGTTGGCGAGGTTCTCACCGGCGTAGTGAATCTCGTAACCATGCGCGGCCAGCCAGACAAACGGCGAGCGGCCGTCGGGAGATTGATGAGCCCAATAGCCCATCTCCTCCATGTCGCTCATCCGATCTTCGGCCGCAGCGTCGAGCCGCCGGTCCTCGCGCAGCGGCGGCAGGTGATGCTTCGCCCGATAGTGATTCATGGCCGCGACGACCGACGCGCGCGTGATGTCCGAAGCGAGCGCCGGCGTCGCGACCAGGAGAAGCATGAGGACGATTCGTTTCACTGCCGTTTATTTTGGCGCAGCCGCTGCCGGTTGCGGAGTCGTTGCAGGCTGATTGACCAGATCGGTGTACTCGAAGAGCGCGGTCGAAAGGTAGCGCTCACCAGTATCCGGAAGGACGACGACGACGCGTTTGCCGGCGCCGAGCTCTTTGGCGATCTCGATCGCTGCCCAGGCGATTGCCCCCGAGGAGATGCCGATGAGAATTCCTTCCTGCTTGGCGATTTTTCGGGCCGTGTCGACCGCCTGATCGAACGTCACGTCGACGATGCGGTCGACGACATCTTTGTCGTAAATCGCAGGAACGAAACTCGGGCCGATGCCCTGAATCTTGTGCGGCGCGTACGGTCCGCCTTTCAGCGTCTGTGCTTCGACCGGCATCACGGCCACCATCAGGATCGACGGGTTGCTCTTTTTCAGGACCTGTCCGATGCCGCTCACGGTTCCGCCCGTTCCCACTCCGGCGACGACCGCGTCGAGCTTGCCGCCGGTGTCGCGCAGAATCTCCTGCGCCGTCGTCTCGCGATGGATCTTCGGATTGGCGGGATTGTCGAACTGTTTCGATTGCCACGCGCCGGGCGTTTTTTCGGCGTATTCGCGCGCGACTTTCAGCGCTTCCGGCAGGCCGGCCGTGCCTGGCGTCAGGATCAGCTCCGCACCGAGCGCCTGCAGGAGCTTGCGGCGCTCGACCGACATCGTGTCCGGCATGACCAGCGTGCACTTGTAGCCTCTCGCGGCGGCGACGAACGCCAGTCCAATTCCGGTGTTGCCGCTCGTGGCCTCGACGATCGTGTTCCCCGGTTTGAGCTCGCCCGCCTTCTCGGCCTCGGTGACCATCGAAATCGCAATCCGATCCTTGACCGATGACGCGGGATTGAACGACTCGAGTTTGGCGATGACTTCCGCCGCGCCCTCGGGAACGACGCGGTTGAGGCGTACGAGGGGAGTTTGTCCGATAAGGTCCGTAATGTTGTCGTAGATCTTTCCGTGCATGTTTCCTCCAAAAGCAAAAGACCCGAGCGGTACGCCCGGGCCTCATTCGATGAATAGGTAGCTGTGGAATCGCGCCTACGTTCGCTCGAACGGACTCGTGAGGCAGCGGCAACAGAATCTCGGATGCATGTGGTGATGACGCTATGATGGTTGGCTTCGCTTGTCAACAATCACGCGGCCGTCGCCTCTCCCAGATAGCGGTAGCCGATCTTCGCCACCGCCACGATCACGGCGGCGTCGGTGCCGACCGCTTTCTGCAGTTTGCGGCGAAGGCGCGTCACGTGCGTGTCGACCGTGCGGCTGTTGAGGTTGAGATCGACGCGATAGTTCCAAACGCGTGACAACAGCTCGTCGCGCGGCACGACGCGCTCTTTGTTGCGGAACAAGTACATGAGCAGATCGAACTCTTTCGGCGAGAGCTTCAGCTTCTGATCTTTTGCCGACGCTTCGCGTGTCGACGGATCGAGCTTGATCAGCGTGTCTTCGCAGAGGGTCTTGGTCGTGACGGACGTCGCGTCGCTCCGGCGCATCACGGCATCGATGCGCGCGAAGAGCTCCTGCAGACCGAAAGGCTTGGTGATGTAGTCGTCGGCACCGCCACGCAGTCCGCGCACCTTGTCCGTCTCCTGTCCGCGCGCAGTCAGGAGGATTACCGGAATCTTGGAGAATTTGCGAATGTGATCGAGCACTTCGAAGCCGCTCTTCTTCGGCAGCATCAGGTCGAGCAGCACGAGATCCGGCGACTCGGCGTGAAACATGCGGATCGCCTCCTCGCCATCGGCGGCGAGCGCTGTCTCGTAATTCTCCATGCGCAGGTTGATCTCGAGTCCCTGCCGGAGTCCGGCTTCATCCTCAACGACCAGAATCTTTGACATTCTCGTGTCTCCGCTGGTTCTACGAGCTTGGTACGGCGAGAGTTTCTAAAGCGTCTGTGGTGCGAGCTGTGCCAGGGATGCGGACTGCTGCGATGGAACCCGAGGAAAGAGCAGGCGGAAGATCGAGCCGATGCCGCGCTTCGACTCCACCTCGATCGTGCCGCCATGCGAGGCCACGATCTGTTGAACGAGTGTGAGACCGAGTCCGGCACCGCGCCGCGTTTGTGTATCGGAAAAGTGCGCGCGGAAGTACGGCTCGAAAATGTGCGCCAGATCGTCACCACCGATGCCGATGCCGCGGTCCTTCACTTCGATCACGACCGACTGCGCGGTTTGACGCAACACGACATCGATCACTTTGTTCTCATCGCCGGAGTACTTGGTGGCGTTGTCGATGAGGTTCAGCACGGCGCGCGACACGGCGTCGCGGTCCCACGACTGTTCGCCGACGGCATCGTCGATGTGCAGCCTGATGTCGAAGCCGCGGCTGCGCACCCACGACTCGTAGGTCGAGACCAGCGACGTGAGCAGATCACGCGGATAAACGGGCGTAAATGCCAGCGCTCGTGCGCTGTTGTTCTGGATGCGGGCGATGTCGAGAACGTTTTCGACGAGATGCGAGAGATGCAGAACCTCGCGAAGGATCGAGTCTTCGATCTCCTGGCGCTGTTTCTCCGGAAGCCGCGTGGCTCCCCGTTTGAGCGTCTCCGCGCCGAGCCGGATCATCGAAAGCGGTGTGCGCAGCTCATGCGACACGTTGGCGACCAGCGCACCGCGCAGCTTCATCGTGTCGGCCTCGCGCGTGAGTCCGCGCATGGCCAGGTAGAGACCGAGGATCGTGAGAGCGAGAGCGACCGCGCTCAGGAGAACGCTGATCAGGCGCGCATTCTCCCAGCCGGACGTTCCGTATCCCGTCTCGACGAATCCTCGCACTGCGTACGAAGAAAGCGGCGCGGCCATTGGGGCGATGAAGGCGTATCCGTTGCGTGTCTTGACCGGACCCACCGTGGGCGGATTCTCAATGACCGCAACCTGCGCTTCCTGAGAAAGCCCCGACGCATGAACGAGAGGCTGCTGCGCGAGCGCGGGCCCCACGCGGGCAAGTAACCGCGCAGGATCGTACGTGTATCGCACGATGCCGCTGGACGAGTAGAGCTCGCGCGTCAGGCGCGTACCGGAGTGCACCGTTCCCGGCCGCTCACTCGCGTAGATCGCGTTGGCGGGATCGGCATCGGGAACATAGAGCGCCTTGATGATCCAGTCGTTGTCCTGAATCCACTTCTGCAGTTCGACCGACGACGGCGAGCGCCTCTCGACCTTCTGCCACTCCTCGGATGCGCGGAACAGCTCCGCGCCTACCGCGCCGTCGATGCGCCGCGCGGCGATGTCGGCGGCGTAACCGGCGTACTGCATCGCCAGCGTGTTGACGCCGCGCTCCATCCGTTCCGAAAGTACGTAGGAGCGCCACGCCAGAACACCGAGTCCGATCGTGACGATGAGAAAAGGGACGAGGATCGAGGAGACGTGGTTGGGGCGGTCACCCGCCTGCGGGCCCGCTTTCCACTTCGCCATCAAGGCTCGGAACATGTCTCTCCATCAACGCTGCGGCGGCGTCGGAGCCGTGGTTGTGGCCACCGAGTGGCGCTGGGCGAGGTGCTGGGCCACCATCTTGTCGATCTGCGCTTTCGTGTACGGCTCGAGCCGCACGTCGATCTTCTTCAGGATTCCCTGCCGCTGCACGATGATCCAGAGCACGCCCGTCTCTTTCGCGGTGGACAGGATCTGCTTGACATCCTTGATGTTCGCAGTGCGCATGTCGTGGCCGTTGATGGCCATGAGGCGGTCGCCGGGCCGGAGGTCGGAGCGGATGGCCGGGCCGTCGTCGTTGACGGCTTTGATGATGATTCCGGGGTTGAGCTCGGTGATCTGCGCGCCGAGGTAGCGGCGGCCACTCGAAAGCTGGCGAATGGCCTGCTCGCACTCGCGCGCGGACGACGTGCACATCTTGCCGTCGTCGGCAAACGTGGCCGGAGCGGCGAGCAGCACCGCGATCAGAAAATGGGAAAGTCGGACGTTCATTGGTTGGAACGGGGTCCTTGGCCGGCGTTCAATCTAATCCGCTCTGGCCCGAGTGCTGATTACAAATCAGAAAATGTCGAATGAATTCCCTGTAATACAAGAGGTTAGCTGCAATTTCGCTCATGTGAAGCGCAGGATGCCGAAGGCTGCCGTGACGTGAAAATCGGGAGGTGTTTTCATCGTCGGTCGCCACGCGCTGAATTCGTCTCCGTGAGTGACGCTACGATCGATGCGAAAGAAGTTGGCGCGCCATTCGTTACCGGCAACCGGCGCACGGCCAAGCGCGGAGAACGGAAGGCGGATCACGGCGCGCGCTTCACGCGCATCGTCGCGGCGAAGCGCGGCGAAGAGTCCTTCGCAGGTCCACGCCAGATCCGTCTTCATCGTGCTGCGAATGCCGTCGGGAGAATCGATCCGCACGTCGAAGGTCGTGCCGAGCGGATTCACCTCGATCTCGAAGTACGGAGTGAGTCCGTCAGGCGCGATGAAGATCTCGAAGACATCCTCCTGCCAGAGCGGCTCATCGTGTTCGCGAAAGGAGGCTACGACCTCGTCGTCCTCCGCGTGAAACACGACGGTGAGAAACTCGTCGTCATAGTACGCAGCGGCGGATGTCGCCTGCCGCGGCGTGGAGCCATCGCCGGCGCGCAGCAGGCTCACGCGTTCGCACGCTTTCGGTATGCTCCACGGATCTTCGAACGAGAACGCAGCGCGCGGCACCGCGAGGGTTGAGACTGGCATCGTCAGCGATCATCATACGGCGCGGCACATCGCGTGCAAGACCGGCGTGGGGCTCGACGAACGATGGTGGATCTGGAACTTGATGAACTGAAGCGCGAGTTTCTCGCCGAGGCGGACGAGAAGGTGCGCGAGATTCAGGAAAAACTCGAGGCCGAGCAATCGGTGGATGTTCTGGAGCGCCTTACGTATCTCGCGCATCAGTTGAAAGGCTCCGGCGGCAGCTACGGCTACCAGCGGATCTCCACCGATGCCGCGGAGTTGGAGAAAGCCGTCGAGACGCGCGCCAAGGATGGAGTGGTGCCCGGTATCGACGACAAGATCCAACAGCACGTGTTCAATCTGCGCGCAGAAGTGGATCGAAGAGTGAAAGAGCTTGCGGTGTGAAGAGACAGGAAAGCAGTGATCAGGAGAGCAGAGATCAGGGGAAGCAGTGATCAGGAGAGCAGAGAGCAGTGATCAGGAAAACGGAGATCAGTGATCAGGGGAATCAGAGATCAGAAAGACAAGAGATCAGGGTTTGGAATTGGCCATTTGGTAGCTGAACTTCTTGTTATGATTTCGCGGATTTCTTTTGTGATCTCTCGGCGCCGAAGTCGCAGATCTTCCTTCGCCGACTCTGCTGTCCTGATCACTGATCACTGCTTTCACCTGATCACTGCCTTACGCCGACTCTGCTGCTCCTGATCACTGATCACTGATCACTGCTTCACCTGATCACTGCCGTTACGCCGCCGTTTCCTCTCCACTCCTCTTTCGCGCGGGATCCGTCCGCCGCTCTGCCTCCACCCGATTCCGGCCGTTCTTCTTGGCGCGGTAAAGCGCTTTATCCGCCGCCACGATCAGCTCTTTCGGCGAATGAATGCGCGGATGCGGCACCGTGGCCACGCCGATGCTGACCGTCACCGAGATGGTTCCTGCCTGCGTCTCGATCTTTGTATTCTCGACGAGCTCACGAATCTTCTCCGCGAAGGCCATCGCGTCCGGCAGCGACGTCTCGGGCAGCATCAGCCCGAACTCTTCGCCGCCGTAGCGCGCCGCCAGGTCGGTCGTGCGGATCGATTCCTGGAAGATCTTCGAGATCGTTTTCAGCACTTCATCGCCCGTGGCGTGTCCATAGGTGTCGTTGACCTTCTTGAAGAAATCGAGATCGACGATGGCCAGCGACAGCGGCCGCTCGTAGCGCGCCGACTCTTCGAAGGTGCGCAACAACTCGTCTTGAAAATGACGGTGATTGTTCAGCTTCGTCAACCCGTCGGTGATCGAGAGCTGCTCCAGCCGGCGATTGCTCTCCATCAACTCCTTCTGCAGATCGACGATTCGTTTCCCTGCGCGGATGCGCGCCATCAGCTCGGGATATTGGAAGGGCTTGGTAATGTAATCGTCGGCGCCGAGGTCGAGGCCCTGGATCTTGTCCTTCTGGTCGTCTTCGCCGGTGAGCATGATGATGTAGCGATTGCGCAGCGCGGGGTCCGCCTTGAGCTGCTGGCAGAGAACGACGCCATCCATGTCGGGCAGGCGGCGGTCGAGGATGGCCAGATCCCACGGCCGCGTCATCAGCTCCGCACGCGCCTCTTCGCCCGTCCCGTACTCGAAGCTCTCGTAGCCTCCGCGCTTGAGCAGAAGACGAACAAGCCGCCGGATGGCCGCATCGTCATCGACGACCGCGACCTGAAATGGTTGGGAATTGGGCATCAGCGCATTCTGCCGCAAACGCAGTGCCATATTGCGCTGCGCGCGTTGTCGGTTGTCGGTTGGTTGCGCTGCGCGCGTTGTCCCGCCGAGCCGTCTCCGCGTCCCCGCGTGAAACGGTTCTCCTAACCCGCGATCACAACACCCTCATCGAGATATCCATCGCCGTCACCGAATGCGTCAGCGCGCCGATGCCATAGTTGCGCAGCGCGCGTTGTCGGTTGTCGGTTGGTTGCGCTGCGCGCGTTGTCACGCCGAGCTGTCTCCGTCCCCCGCGTCTCCGCGTGAAACGGTTCTCCTAACCGATCACAACACCCTCATCGAGATATCCATCGCCACCACCGAGTGCGTCAGCGCACCGATCGAGATCCGATCGACGCCCGTCTCCGCAATCGCGCGAACATTCTCGATCGTGATCCCGCCCGACGCCTCGAGCGGCACCGCGCCGCCCACACGTGCAACCGCCTCCGCCATCTGCGCCACGCTCATGTTGTCGAGCAGGATGAAGTCAGGCCGCAGCGCCAGCGCCTCGTCCAGCTCCTTCGCATCGCGCACTTCCACCATGATCTTCTGCGGCATCGCTCGCGATCGAATGCGCTCCACGGCCGCGGTGATCGAGCCGGCGCGGTCGATGTGGTTGTTCTTGATGAGGAACATGTCGTACAGCCCGATGCGATGATTCGCGCCGCCGCCGCAACGCACGGCGTACTTGTCGAGCGCGCGCAGTCCCGGCGCGGTCTTGCGCGTGTCGTAGATCTTCGCATTCGTCCCCGCCACTGCATCGACGTAGCGCCGCGTGGCGGTGGCAATACCCGACGCGCGCTGCATGAGATTGAGTGCGGTCCTCTCCCCACCTAACAGCGCCACGACCGACGCACTCACCTCGGCCACCACATCGCCGGGATTCACGCTGGCGCCATCGCTGCGGCTCGCGGAGAATGTTGCGTTCGGATCGATGGAGCGAAACGTTGCCGCGGCGTACTCGAGTCCCGCCAGGATGCCGGACGCCTTGACGAGGAATCGCGCCCGTCCGCGGTCGCGCGCGTCGAAGATCGCCTCGCTGGTGATGTCGGGAAGATCCTCATCGAGCGCGCGCCGGATGATGCGGGAGACGTTGGGATCGATGCTGCGGTCGACGTTGAAGTCGTTCTCGGGAGTGTCCATCGCGGAATGCTGCCATCATGCGGGGCGATTTGTCGTGCTGTTCGTCAAGAATTCGAGGGAGTAACGGATCACGACGGGGAAGCACCGCTTCATGCGAGCGTGGCAGCCCATTGATGGTGCGTTGCGAGCGTCAGCGTCCGCTGTGTCGTTCGTTGACCGCGTCGAGAAGCGTGTCGATCGTCAGGTCGGCGAACAAGTCCTGGCGCTCCTTGGTGTAGTCGCCGTAGCCGGGGTCGTATTGCATCATGAACCGCATTGCGCCGGCTGGCCCAAGCCGCTCCGTCAGAGCTTTCCAACCCTCCATACGAATCTGATAGAGAGACATTGGCTTGCTCATGAGGGTGCTCCTTCCACTTCGAAAGGGACTTGTTCGGGGAGTACAACATCCACGTTGATCTTCGCGCGATGCCTCATCGCCAGTTTCAAGAGACGATCATCCGTGGTCACGAACCATCGCGCGGCGCATGCTTCAGCGAACGCGAGGTGCAGGGCATCCAGAGGACCGAAACCAAGGCCTGTCAGTTCGCGAGCCCGCCCGTTCGCCGCCTCGCTTGCGGTGACGGCAACGGTCGCGGTCTCGAGCCAAAGTTGCGTTGCCAACCGGCGGTCTTCGCGCGGATTGCGCTCGTTTTCGAAGTCGTGCGCGGGGGAGCGTACCAGTTGCAGTCTTCCGTCCTGCGCCTGCTCCAGGATCTCCGCCACCGCCTGCGCTTCTCGCAGTACCCGCGCCGGTGCCGGATCATCGAAAGGCCGCTTGAAGCAGCAAAGGTCGAGGTACGCAATCTCGCTCACGCTGGCATCCTACTACCGGCGACGCGCCGACGACGCCTCGGGAAGGCTCGTCGAGCGCGCGCCGGATGATGCGGGAGACGTTGGGATCCATGCTGCGGTCGGAGTTGTCGTCATGCTCGCGAGTGTCCATCGCGGAATGCTGCCATCATGCGGGGCGTTTTGTCGTGCAGTTCGTTGAAAATCTGGGGGCGTACCGGCTTCGACGGGGACCTGTCGGGGTCATGGTTGCATGCCGAGCTGATTACCTCGTAAATCTGATCACCCTGAGTAGCTGCGAACAACAGCCAACTCGCTCTCGCGGCCTAAAAACCCACGAGCGTCCGCCTGATGGTTGCTCACGCCGTCAGGACCGGATGTCATTAAGGTGAGATAAGCACCTGCGAACCGTCTCGGCGCAGATGACGAAAACCTAGAGGCTGGTCCACATCCATTCCCCGCTCTCCGGGCAGGACGTGGACGAGATCCAAAGGAGAGATAAGCATGTAGTAGCCAGACTTCACGATCTTCGGACGCGGGTTCAACTCCCGCCGCCTCCACCAATTACACACTGTGTTCGCTGTACTCGGAACGTAATCACCTTCTTCGAGCTTGCCGATCGCCTGACGCGCACCTCGGACCACACCTAGCAGAAGCGCCTCAAAGAGGAGCTGGTACGCGCGACCTTCAGTGAGCCGTAGTGCCGACGATTCAGTGGACCAGTCTGCCGCTGGCGTGACGTTCGTCTGCTCGCGCTCGTGATCTCACGGGGCCCAGAGTAAGTGCGCCTGTTCTGGGTTTTTGGCCGTCCGTTTGGACCCAACGTCCCGCAGATCACGGAGAACGAGCCGATCGTGAAGGCAGCAGGATCTTCCACGCCCCGACTTCTACTCACTCCTCATCACCGCCGGCGCATTCGCCGCGACCTCGACTCAGAAGCCGAAGATCACGATGGCGCGGGCCCGCGCCGCCGCTCTGAAGAAGGCTCCCGGAAAAATCAAGAGTTCGGAACTGGAGAACGAGGGCGGGAAACTCATCTACGCGTTCGACATTGCCGCGTCGAAGACGGGCGTCACCGAAGTCAACGTCGACGCGATCACGGGAAGGTCCTCGCGGTCCAGCACGAAAATGCAGCGAAGGAAGCCGCCGAGGCTAGCCAGGAAGCGAAGGACAAAGCGGCGAAGCATTGACGCACGCTGTTGTTCGCGACGAGGTCGGTGCATCTGGGGTGCGACGGCGAGAATCTCGCTTCGCGCGGAGTGTGTGATGTACACCGAGCCGTTCGGCGCGACGGCGGGATTGCGCGACCCGGAGGTCGTCGGGACCGTGGCGACCACGCTGATAGGTCCCGCAGCGTTGACGCGCGCGACCGTCAGCTTCGCCGCTCGTGAGGCGCCGACGTAGGCGAGTTCCGAGGACGCCGTGGAATCGCGCCATCAGTAACTTGTTGAAGGGCTATGTTCGAGCCAGAATCCCACTGCCTCCACCATTCAAATAAACCTGCTTCTGTCATCTCGCTTTCGGGCACGCTGTCAGCACCCCAACGACCATCCGGGAGCGAAGTTTTCATCTCCCCCCGGGCGTCGATGGCGTGGCGACTTGGCACAGCTGGCGCCACGGGAGCATTTGTTTCAGACGGCAGACTTCACCCGATAAGCCCATGACTCGCCAGCTCTTGCGCGGCGCGAAGTGCGACGCCGTTTCCCCTCTCCCCTCAACTCGTCCAGAGCAGCGGCGGGAGATCTGAATGAGCGCCGAACCCCACTCGTACGCATCCCCGTCCGCGGCAGTTCTCGCGCGCAGCACGAGTGTGGTCGCGATTCTGATCGGCACATTGGCTCTCGGGGCGTGGCTCTTCAACCTCCCGCACTTCAAGAGTCCTCTGTTCGTGGCCTTCGTGTTCTTGTCGATCGCTCTCGTTTTCCTGAACCGCGAAGCATGGGCGCGATCGGGCAGACAAGTGCCTCCCGGCGCAGCCGAATCGCTGCATTCAACGCTGGACAATCTGATGGAAGGGTGCCAGATCGTCGACCGCGACTGGCGGTATGTCTACTTGAATCGGGTTGCCGCGGAGCACGGGATGAAATCCGCGAAGGAACTCGTCGGCCGCACGATGCCGGAGGCGTATCCGGGCATCGAACGAACCGAGATGTTTGGGGTGCTTCAGCGATGCATGAAGAGCCGGAAGCCGGCAGCGATGGAAAACGAATTCGCGGCACCCGACGGATCGACGCGATGGTTCCAGCTGGTCATCCAGCCGGTAGCCGAGGGGTTGTTCATCCTCTCGCTCGACATCACGGAGAGGAAACGAACCGAGACCGCCTTGCGCGAGACGCAGGCGTTGTTCAACGCGTTCATGGAGTCGAGCCCGACGGTCAAATGGATGAAGGACGATAGCGGCCGCTACATATACGCCAATCGGGCGTGGAGCGATGTCTTCGGTGTGGAACGGCAGAAAGCGATCGGCAAGACGATCGTCGATCTTGCGCCCGGTCCTTCCGCCATCAAGGTCACGGAAGCGGAGCAGGAAGTCCTCCGGCGCAACCAGCCGATCGAGACGATCGATGAAACGAATTCCGGAGGAAAGAAACGCATCTGGAGCAGCATACGGTTTCCTTTCCGGAGCCCGTCGGGAGAGCCGTTCGTTGGCGGAATCGCCGTCGACATTACGGCGCGCACACAGGCCGAGGCGGCGCTGCGCGCGAGCGAAGCGCAATTCGAAGTGGTGATCGAGAGTCTCCAAGAAGGTCTCGTCATTGCCGATACGGCGGGAAACATCCGGCACTTGAACCCTGCGGTTTTGAGGCTCTTCGGTCTCTCGAGATCCGAGGATTGGCGTCGAGCCATGTCGCTGCTCCCCGAAACGTTCGAGCTCGCGACGCCGGACGGGACCGTGCTTCCTTTCAAACAGTGGCCGATCAATCGGATTCTGGCGGGAGAGACTCTGAACAATGTCGAGCACCGGGTACGACGGAAGGGCGAACCATGGGAAAGGTTCTTCAGTTTCACCGGCGCAATCGCTCGCTACTCGGATGACGAGTCACTGGCGTTCGTCACGATCAACGACGTCACCGAACGGAGGAGGGCCGAGGATCAGCTCCGGGAGGCGCACGCACAGCTCCGCGAGTTTCTCGACCATAGCCCGGCAGTACTTTACGCATTGAAGATCGATGGAGAGAGGATCGTTCCGCGGCTGGTCAGCGAGAACGTCACCCGCCTGCTCGGATACGAGAAGGAAGAGACCCTGAGCATGGAGTGGTGGACCGAACAGATCCATCCGGAGGATCGTGCGCGCGCAGAAGCCGGCATGTCGGAGGCGCTGTCGCGGGGAACGAGCCGAACCGAGTACCGGCTGCGGCACAAAGCCGGATGGTACAGCTGGGTCGAGGATACGCGAAGGCTCGTGCGTGATGCGTCAGGCCGGCCCGCTGAACTAGTCGGTGCGACGCTGGACATCAACGAGCGCAGGCGGGCTCAGGACGAACTGCGTGAGAGTGAGCGGCGGTTCCGCGACATGCTCGGGAACCTCGATCTCATCGCCATGATGCTCGACCGCGATGCCGGCATCACGTACTGCAACGACTACCTTGTGCAGCTGAGCGGTTGGCGCCGTGAGGACCTACTGGGAAAGGATTGGCTCGAAACGTTTATCCCGCAGGAAGTCTCGCTCGACCTCCACGCGGCGTTTGCTTCGTTGCTTTCCGAGGCCCCGCAGTTCTGGCACCACGAGAACGAGATCACCACGCGATCGGGCAAAAGACGACTCATCCGGTGGAACAACTCGCTCCTCCGCTCCGCCTCCGGGAAAGTCATCGGTACGGCGAGTATCGGCGAAGACATTACCGACCAGAAAAATCTCGAGAAGCAGATGCTGCGCGCACAGAGGCTCGAGAGTCTGGGAGCGCTCGCGGGAGGGATCGCGCACGACATGAACAACATGCTGATGCCAATCCTCGTGGGCGTCACGCTTCTCAAGAGATTCGAGCCGAGCGAGCGGAGCCTGAAGGCGATCGAGAACATCGAGCAGAGCGTGAGGCGGGGCCGCGATCTCGTCAATCAGGTGCTCTTGTTCGCACGCGGAACCGATACGGCGCGCAAGCCGGTGAGCCTCAACGAAGTCGTGCGCGAGGTTGCGGCGATCATCACCCACACGTTCCCGAAAGACATCACTGTCGAAATCTCGATACCGGAAGACCTCGCGCACGTAAACGCGGACTCGACGCAGTTGACGCAAGTTCTGCTCAACTTCTGCGTCAACGCGCGCGACGCGATGCTCAGCGGCGGCGAGATCTCCATCTCCGCCGCGAACATCGAAATCCCGGGGCAGTACGCGAACGCCCACGGCGGCGCGTCAGGGGGACCCTACGTCGTCCTGACGGTGAGCGATACCGGTGAGGGCATTCCGAGCGAAATCATCGATCGGATCTTCGACCCGTTCTTCACGACGAAGGAAGTCGGAAAGGGAACGGGACTCGGGCTCTCCACCGTGCAGGGCATCGTAGGCAGTCACGGAGGATTCATCACGGTCTCGAGCACTGTCGGCGCGGGATCGACATTCAACGTCCACCTGCCAGCCGAAGCGGCCGGACTTGACAAGGTCCCGGTCGTGGGAAATGCCGAACCGCTTGCCGGCGGACACGGCGAATTGATCATGGCCGTCGACGACGACGCGTCGGTTCTCCTGATCACGAAACAGGCTCTGGAGGCGTTCGGGTACCGGGTGATCACCGCCGCGGACGGAGCCCAGGCGATCGGACTCTTCTCCCCCCGTCATTCCGAGATCGCGGCTGTGGTGACCGACTTGGTCATGCCGGTCATGGACGGTCCAACCCTGATCGCAGCTATGCAGAGCATCGACCCGAGCGTGGGGGTTGTTGCGACCACCGGCACCGGCTCGCCAGCGTACCAGCGCAAGCTCGCGAAGGCGGGCGTCAGACAGATTCTGCACAAGCCCTACACGGCGGACGAGCTGCTCCGCGCCGTTGCTGACATTCTGGCGGAACCGTCGCGCACACGGGACGGCGAATGAAATCCTTTCGCTCGTCGCGCGATTCGCGGTCCATCGGCAAGGAAAAACAAGACAGTCGGCCGAATCGCACGAACTTCTTTCGGATGGTGCGCGGTGCCTGTTGGAAGGATGTACCGCGTGATTTAGCTCACAGAAGTCCGGAATCGCGTAACTTATGTTCCTGCAAAACTCTGCGAAGGAACATCAATGATACGTGCAGCTTCTCTCTCTCTCCTCGTGCTTTTGTTTGCGTTCCCCCTTGTCGCCCAAACCTCGGCGCAAGGCAGTTTCAATTTCAAAGGAACGGAAGGTCTGCAGACGTTCGATTTCAACGCCGTGGGCGACGAACGCTCTGCGCAGGGCTCCTTCACGCTAACCGGTCCGACGCTCGTCTCCGATGGCGAACTTGATCAGGAAGACCCCAAGCAGACAGTTCTGGTCAAGGACTTCACCATGAAGGTCACGGTCGATTGCATGAGTACCCTCGGCACCCGCGTGACGATGGGCGGCACCATCAGCGATTCGAATGTCCGCTCGATGATCGGGCGCATCGCGATGCTCACTGTCGAGGACAACGACCTCAACCAGAAGGATCCGACGGATCGTTTCAGTTTCGGCTCGTACTGGGAGAAGGACATTTCCTGGTTCCCGACCGATGCGGAGGTGAGGGGCGACGCCGGTTGGACCATGTCGTGGTGGGCCACCGACGCGGAGCGGAAGGACGATGTCGGCTACATGATCTCGCGCACTCGCCAGGTCAACTGCCGCAGCTTCCCCGTCGCGGCGTACAACCTCGACCCGATCGGCGAGGGTCGCATCACCGTCAAATAGCCATCAGAAGTTCGGAGCCGGCGGCTGGGGTCCCCCTCAGCCGCTTCGACGCACCCGCCGCCTCCACCAACTTACCAACGGCGGTGGAAAGCACCGCGCGGTCACGCACTGAGGATCTAGAAAATGTATGACATGGCCGCTCGTTCGCCAAACAACATCCGATCGATCGTCCACTCTCCCCCGTTTGTCGCGAAGATCAGCAGTGCGATCAGGAAGAAGAGAAGGTCGTAGTGCCAGCCCATCGCGTTCTTGCCCCAGAAGCCGCTGTGCCATACGAACGCTTTTCGGTGCATCGCTCCGAGCATGACGATCATCAAACCGACCGCGGAGAGCCGCGTCAGCAGTCCACCGGCGACGCCGAGGCCCGCGAGCAGCTCGACGACGCCAACCAGCAGTACGAGTCCCTTCGGAAGGCCGAGGTCTTTGGAGCTTCCTTCGGGATCGCGCGCGTGACCGAATCCGCTCCAGACGAACACGAGGCCGGTCAGAGCGCGCAATCCGAGTAAAGCGATCTGTTCGATGATGAGAATCTTCGCCATCTCTTGAATTTACGTCACTGTCTTCTGAAACGCACGCGCGCTTGCGGCGATGAGAACCGTCGAGATCACCAGCAGCGCCGCCACGGGCTCCCATAGATCGAAGAATGTCGCGCCGCGGATGACGATGCCGCGGGCGATCCTGATGTAGTGCGTCGCCGGAAGAAGATACGACACGACGCGCAGCGGAAACGGCAGCGATGCGATCGGGAAGATGTAGCCCGACAGCAGAACGGACGGAAGCAGCATACCCATCGCCCGCTGCATCGCTTCCATCTGCGTTTTCGCGCGCGACGAAACGAGTAGTCCGACGGAAAGCAGCGACAACAGATAGATCGGCGAGAGAACGAGCAGCAGCGTCAGACTTCCATGGATGGGAACCTGAAAGAGAACGCGCATCAGAAACAGGATGATGAGAAGTTGCAGGTAGGCAAGGCCGAGGTAAGGAAGAAGTTTCCCCGTGACGACGGCGAGCGGCGAAACGGGCGTGACCATGAGCTGTTCGAGCGTGCCGCGCTCGCGCTCTTTGACGATTGCGAAGGCGGAGAGAACGGTTCCTGAGAATGTGAGCAGGATCGAGATGAGGCCGGGGATCAGGAGGTTCGCGCTGCGCATGTCGGGGTTGAACATCATCACCGGATGCGCCTCGGCCGGCGGCTCGGCATGGCTCTTCGCGATGAGCGACTGGATGGAGTTGAAGAGCACGACGCCATTCGCCGCAGAGAGCGCCTGATTGGCGACGCTGGAGTCCGAGCCGTCGATCATGACCAGCACGTTGGCTTTTCGTTTCGCCACGAGATTGCGCGCGTAGTCAGGCGGAATCTCGATCGCTACTTGTGCGTGTCCGGCGATGATCTGATGCTCCAGCTCCGAGCGCGATGCGACGAGCGTCGTCACATGAAGGTAGGACGTATTGCCGAACTGCTCGATGAGCCGGCGGCTTTCCTGCGTGCGGCTCTGATCGAAAATCGCAGTCGGGATGTTCTTCGCGTTCATATCGATGACGCCGAAGAGGATCAGCTCGAAGACCGGCACAGCGATGGCGAACATGAGCGTGCCGCGGTCGCGCAGCATCTGCGTCATCTCCTTGCGGAACATGGCGCCGAAGCCATTCATCGCGCCGCCTCGATCTCGCGTCCGCGTGTTTCGGTGAGGCGTACGAAGACATCCTCGAGCGATGCTTCAATCGGACTGACGCGCACGTTGCCGAGGCGGAAGGCTTCGAGATCGGAGCCGAGCTTTGCGTCGGAGACTGTGGCGTCGATCAACAGATGCAGCGACGTGCCGAAAATCGTTGCCGCATGAACGTACGGCAGTGTGCGTGCACTCGTCATCAGCCGCGCAACGCCCTCGCTCGACGCCGCCTCGACTCGCCTCGTTCCTTCCGGCGTGACCTCAGGCAGCTCCTTGAGCGAGTCGGGACGGCCGACGACGATCAATTTGGCCATGTAGAGATACGCCACAGACGCGCAGCGCTCCGCTTCGTCCATGTAGTGCGTCGTCACGAACATCGTCACGCCGCTGCCGGCGAGCTCGAAGAGCAAATCCCAAAGCTCGCGGCGCGCGACGGGATCGATCCCGGCAGTCGGCTCGTCGAGAAAGATCACGCGCGGCTGATGCATCAGCGCAGCGGCGAGCGCAAGCCGTTGCTTCCAGCCTCCCGACAACGCGCCGGCGAGGCGGTCGCGATACGGCCCGATGTGTGTGAGGTTGACCGCCCACTCGATCCGCTCCGTGCGCTCGGCGCCTTTGAGGCGATAGATCGCGCTGAAGAAATCGAGATTCTCCTGAACGGTGAGATCGCGATAAAGCGAAAACGCTTGCGAGACGTATCCGATGTGCTGCCGGACGACCTCTCCCTCTTTCTCCACGTCGTATCCGTCGACGGTCGCGTGTCCTTCGGTCGGCACGAGAAGGCCGCAGAGAATGCGGATCAGCGTCGACTTGCCCGAGCCGTTTGGACCGAGGAGTCCGAAGATCTCGCCGCGCGGAACCTGCAACGTGATCTTGTCGAGCGCGCGGAACGTGCCGAAGTCTTTCGACACGCCCTGCACGTCGATGCCGAGGTCTTCGCTCAATCCGGAGTTCCTTTGACGCCGAGGTCGACGGAGGCCGCCATGCCAGCTTTCAATTTCGGATTCGGATCGACGAGGATTTTCACACCGAAGACCTGCTCGGCACGTTGCGCGCGCGTCTGTACATTGCGTGGCGTGTACTCGCCTTGATTGCTGACGGATGCGACGTGCCCGGCGAAAGAGTCGTTCGGAAACGTATCGACGAGCACTCGTACAGGATGTCCGATCGTGACGAGTCCAAGCTCCGTTTCGGGGACGTAAACGCGCACCCAGAGCTGGCTCGACTCGAGGATCTCCGCTACGGTCTGATTCGGCGCGACGATGTCGCCGACGCGCAAGCCGAACGATTGCACGAAGCCGCTAACCGTCGAGACGACGTTCGTCTCCGCGCGCGTCTTCATCAGCGTGTCGAGCCGCCGCTGCTGCGCTTCGACAGCAGCGCGCGCCGCGTCGATGTCTTCCTTGCGCGTCCCTTCCTGCAGGACGCGCAGATCGTTCGCCGCGGTTTTTGCTTTGGTCGCGGCATCATCGGCGATCTCTTTCGCCACGATGCCGTAGCGGTACAGCTTCTCCCATCGCCGCTGCTCAACCGCGGCGTTGCTGGCGATCGCTGCCGCCGTGGCGATCTCCTCCGGTCGGGGTCCGGCGAGTGCCTTCGCCAACGCGGCGTTCGCCTCTTTGATCGCCGCGCGCTGCTCGCTGAGCTGGCGGTCGATCGTGTCGGTTTCGAGCGTGACGAGCAGTTGTCCGGCGACAACTGTTGTCCCTTCATCGATCAGCGTTTTCGTCACGCGTCCGCCGATCAAAGAGCCAACGTTGACCGTCCGCGCCTCGAGCGATCCGCTGAGAACGATCTCCTTCGGCTTGTGCGACTCGCGCCAGTAGAGGAGTGAAGCGGCAACGATGACCGCGATGACGATCAGGGCGAGGATGATTCTTATCGGCGCTCTTTTTCCTGCGGCCACGAGACCCTCCAGGCAGGAAGAGAATGACACAAGAGACCGCGCGCGGGTCGCGATCAGTTCAACGCCGGTTTGAACGTAGGTCGGACTCTCCAGTCCGACTCCTCACGCTTTATCAACGATCATTCCTTTGTTGGACTGGAGAGTCCGACCTACGTTTCGCTTCTCTCATCGAAACAAAAAAGGCCGCCGGGGACAAACCCGGCGACCTCGAACGAACTTCGTTGACGAAAACTTAGAACGAGACCTTCGCCGCGAACTGCAGGATGCGCGGACCGGACGAAAGAGTCGGCAGTCCGAACGGATTCGACGTCGGGATGTCCTGAAGCGTGAACTTCGACGGCACACCTGCCGTGGTGGCAACCGCGTAGTACGTGTTGCGCACGCCGCTGACGTTGCTGCGGTTGAACAGGTTGAACGCTTCTGCGATGAGCTGCAGACGCGCGCCGGCGAAGATCGCGATGTCTTTGGTCACGCGCGGGTCGACCGAGAACTGGCTCGGCAGACGGAACGTGTTTCGGGTGAAACCAGGGGCACGATCGTTACGCGCGTTGCCATCGTTGTTGAGATCGACGCTCGTGAAGGCCGTGTACGGCTGGCCCGACTGCCAGGCGGCGATGCCGCTGATCGTCCAGCCGCCGAGAATCGCGCGAGCAATACCGCTGCTGTGCTCCGTGTACGAGTCGAGGCTCCAGACGCCGCTGAGAACGACGCGGTTCGGAACATCGTTGTCACCCGCGGCCCAATCGCCGTGCAGGTTGAGAGGATCCTGCGCGTACTTCGGATCGTCGGTTCCCGGAACGACCGCGGTCGCATCCGGGCGGTCATCCTTGACCTTCGAGTGCGTGTAGGCGAGGCGCATCTGCCAGTTGTTCGAGAAGCGCTTCTGGAGATCGATCGTGACGCCGTTGTACTCCGAGTTGGCGCTCGACTGGAACTCGATGATGCGCGCGAAGTTCGTGAATGGACGGCCGGTGTAACGCGTGAAGCTTGCGGTGCCGAGCGAAGCGCCCGTAGCGGCGCTGACGATCGGCGCGGTGACCGTGGTCGGATTCGAGACGTTGATGTCGATCGAGCGCGGAAGATCCGAGCCCTTCACATACTGATACGTCACCGAGACGGCGATGTCGTTCGTCAGAGCGCGCTCGATGCCCAGGCTGCCCTGCTGCACCTTCGGGTTCTGGAAGTCTTTGTCGAACGCGAAGATCGTCGGCTTCGGAAGCGTGACGCCGGTCGGAATCGACGAGTACGTGTTCGGATACGTCGGGATGAGGGCACCGGTGAACGAGAGCGTCTGAACATTGATGCCGTTGTTCGAGTGCGCGGTGCCGATCATGATCGCAGGCGTGCGGCCGTAGAAGATGCCGTAGCCGCCGCGGATGACCGTGCGGTTGGCCATGTTCGGCGTCCAGGCAAAGCCGACGCGCGGGCTGATGTTGTTGTGATCTTCAGGAACGACGCTGGTGTCGATTCCGGCCGCGGCAAGCTGCGCATCCGGATTGCGAACGCTCGGCTGCGCGATCTTCTGGAAGTCGTAACGAAGGCCGCCGTTCAGCGTCAGCGTCGGGCTCATCTGCCATTCGTCCTGCGCGAACGCCGCATACTCGGTCATGTCCGGATGCGTGATCGGGCCAGTGGTGCCCGGCCCTGCAAACGCCTGCAGGTAGCTGGCGGCAATGCCGTTCTGGAAGTTCGCGAGGCTGCTGAAACTGTAGGAGCCGAAGAAGTTGCCCGGGAAGTAGTTGAGGATCTTGTCGCGGCTGACGTCGAAGCCACCTTTGACCGTGTGGCTGCCGACGACATCGGTCACCGTGTCGGCGATCTGCGTGCGCTTGATGGTCGTCTCGCGCGGGCTGAAGGTGTTGCTGCCGATGTTGAGGACGCGGACGGAACCTTGATTGACCTGCGCTTCCGGAAGGGAGCTGTTGGCCAGGCCGGGCTCACTGTCCTTCGCGTACTGACCGCGAAGCTCGTTGAAGAGCGAGTTCGTGATGACGTTGGAGTTGACGAACGAGAGCGTATCGGTCTTCACGAGCGAGTCGCCCGTGTGCTGCAGCGCGTTCGACGCGTTGCCGTTCTCGAAGTTGCCGCCGGTGAACTTCTGCCGGTTGTAGCGCAGCGAGAGGTGGTCATTCGAGAACAGCTCGTGGTCGGTCTTGAGGAGGAAGACGTCCTGGTTCTGCGTCTTCTGGTAGGTACCGGCGAGCGCGACGATCTTCGCGTAGCCGGCCTGCGAAGCCGCGTCTGCGGGAACAGCGGAAGCGGCGATCCCGAGGAGGATCGGGTTGTCGATGGAGTTACGTTGCGCGTCGTAGTTCGCGAAGAAGAAGTGCTTCTCGTGAACGATCGGACCGCCGAGGCTGAAACCGTACTGATCGAAGTGGTAGGGACCCTTGATGCGCGCCGGCGTCTGGATCGTGTTGATGTAGTCGTTGGCGTTGTAGCGGCGGTCGCGAAGGAAGTCGAACGCAGTTCCATGGAACTCGTTCGTGCCCGACTTCGTGACGACGTTGATGACGGCGCCACCCGCGCGGCCATACTCGGCTGAGTAGGCGTTCGAGTTGACCTGAAACTCTTTTACCGCGTCCTGCGAGAACTGGTACGGCGCGCGGCCCGAGCCTGTGCGGCCGAGCGACTGCCCGAAGAACGTGTTGTCGTTGTTCGCGCCGTCGATGACGAGCGAGTTCAGCGTGCCGCGCTGTCCGGCGAAGCTGATGTCGCCCGCGCGGACGTCTTTGACGACGCCGGGAGTGGTGAGAACGAAGTCGATGAAGTTCCGGCCGTTCGTCGGCAGGTTCTCAATCGCCTTCTCATTCACCACCGAGCTGACCTCGGAGCGCGTGGTGTCGACCAGAGGCGCAGCAGCCGTCACCGTAACGGTCTCGGCGACGCCCTGCGTCAGTTTGAAATTGACCGTCGAGTCGCTGCCGACATTGACGACGATCTTGCCGTACTTCACCGGCGCGAATCCAGACAGCTCGCTCGACACCGAGTACGTTCCCGGCGGCAGGAGTGAGATGTCGTAGTGTCCCGTGCTGTTGGACACGCTCGGACGGGCCACGCCCGTGCCGGTGTTGACGGCGGTGATGGTGACGCCCGGAAGCGCCGCTCCGCTGGCGTCGAGGACGCTGCCGGAGATGGAACCGTTACTGCTCTGCGCAAAGGCCGCGAACGGCACGATGGCGCAGAGCAAAGCTACCGCAAACAGGAAGCGGATATGCTTCGTCTGACGCATGAAGAGACTCCTTGTATTGATCAAAAGTTGATACGACTGAAGTTGGATTGGCGGAGGATAACAGAGGTTTTAAGCTCATGGCGATTGCATCTGTGAATCCGGCAACGGGAGAAACGGTCCGCACGTTCGAGGCCCTCGGCGATGCGGCGATCGAGACGGCACTCGCCCGCGCATCAAGCGCGTTCCGTGTGAATCGCGCACGGAGTTTTGCGGAGCGCGCAGTTCGCATGAGGCGCGCGGGCGAGATCCTCGATCAGCGTCAAAACGAGCTCGGACGGCTCATCACGACGGAGATGGGAAAGCCGGTCAAGGCGGCGATCGCTGAGGTGGCGAAGTGTGCGGGGAACTGCCGCTACTACGCAGAACATGCGGAGTCATATCTCGCCGACGAGCCGGTGAAGACGGATGCGAAGGAGTCGTTCATCCGCTACGAGCCGCTCGGACCCGTGCTGGCGGTGATGCCGTGGAACTTCCCCTTCTGGCAGGTGATCCGCTTCGCCGCGCCGGCGCTGATGGCGGGCAACGTCGCGCTGCTGAAACACGCCTCGAATGTGCCGCAGTGCGCGCTGGCGATCGAAGAAGTATTTCGCGATGCCGGATTCACCGATCACGAGTTTCAGACGCTGCTGATCCGATCGGACCAGGTGGAACAAATCATCGCCGATGAGCGCGTGCGCGCCGTGACGCTCACCGGCAGCGAGCCTGCCGGAGCTAGCGTTGCCTCGATCGCTGCAAAGCACATCAAGAAAGCGGTTCTCGAGCTCGGCGGCAGCGATCCGTTCATCGTCATGCCGTCGGCGAATCTGCATGACGCCGTCGCGACGGCGGTGAAAGCGCGCATCGTCAACAACGGACAGTCATGCATCGCCGCAAAACGTTTCATCGTCCACGAATCGATCGCCGATGAATTCGAGAAACGCTTCGTCGCCACGATGGCGTCACTGAAAGTCGGCGATCCTCTCGACGAGTCGACGGACATCGGACCGCTTGCCACGCCACAGATCGTCGACGACATCGAGTCGCAAGTGAACAAGTCCGTCGCTGCCGGCGCCAAACTCCTCACTGGCGGCCAGCGCCTCGGCGCGCGCGGCAACTTCTACGCGCCGACCGTCCTCGCGCAAATCCCCGACACCGCTCCCGCCGCCCGCGAAGAAACATTCGGCCCCGTCGCATCGCTCTTCCGCGCCAAGGACATCCACGACGCCATCCGCCTCGCCAACGACACCCCCTTTGGCCTCGGCGCCTCCGTCTGGACAAACAACCGCAACGAAATCGACCGCTTCGTTGCCGGAATCGAAACCGGTCAGGTATTCGTCAACGCGATGGTCGCCTCCGACCCGCGCGTCCCCTTCGGCGGCACGAAACATTCCGGCTTCGGCCGCGAGTTGGGCGCGTACGGGATCCGCGAGTTCGTGAATGTGAAGACGGTTTGGGTGGTCTGAAAAGCGGGGTACGGTTTCACGCGTCTCCGCGTGAAATGCTTTTGACTCTTAAGGACGAACCCCATGCTTCGGCAGCTCGTTCTCCAGCGTGAAGTCCCACTCCTTGGCGTCGATTGGCTCGTTGGCGTAGATGTGGAAGACGCAGCGCCCGGCGCCGGATTGGAAGGTTTCGTCGCGTTCGACGCGGACGCCGAGGAGGCGGGTGAGGGCGTTGACGGAAACGCTGCAGAGGGTGGGGCGGCGCATGGCCGTGTTGAAGAATGGACAATTGCGCTCGATGAGGAGGAAGCCGTCGTCGACGCGCTCGCTCGTCATGTAGGGATCGGCGGGCGCGTACAGACCTTTGAGAGACTCGACGCGCGCCTCCAGCGGCATTCCCTGAATCGTTTTCTCTTCCATGGCGACGCGGTCATCGCAGACGCGTTTGAGCACGCGCACCGCGGCGTCGGGTCCCAGTTCTTCCGCGACGGCATCGATCACGGCCACGTTCAGCAGGTCATAGCTCTTCGGAAAGAGATGATCGCCCGCCTCGGTGAGGTTGTAGCGCGTGGCCGGGCGTCCCGTGCGTCCGCGCTCGTCGCCGCGCGCGACGCGTGACTCGATCCATCCTTCGCGCTGCAGTTGCAGGAGTTGCTGCCGCACCGCTTCGCCCGTCAATCGCAGCGGATGCGCGAGCTGTGCGATCGTGGATGGCCCCTGCCGTTTGAGTGCAAGCAGGATGGCCCGGCGGCTGTCGGGAAGCTGGTCGACGGTAATGATGGATTGGCTCCTCCGCCTCCGCATCGGTGCACGGAGGCCAGAGGGAAACAGTGGAGTCCAATCGAGAGATTGTCAAGGGATGGGTTGTGAATCGTTTGTGTTTATTTATCTCTGTCCATCTGCGGAGAAAGATCTGACCGCAACGGTTCGACGACTGGAACATGGATTGCGGGTAGCGTGACACGAGAACCGTTTCACGCGGAGACGCGGAGGACGCGGAGAAAACCTCCGCGTCTCCGCATAGACCGTGCTACTTGCCCATCGCCGTCAGCCGCCGTTGCGCGAGCTCCCAGACTGACGCTCCATCGCTTTCCTTCTTGTCGACGCGTTTGTAGGCGGCGAGGGCGGCGTCACGAACGCCGTAGTTTTCGGCCATGCGCCCGAGGACGTACCAGTCGCTGCTGTCAGGGGTGTCGCGGCGGCTCTTGTCGAGCGTACGGAGGAGCGCATCGCGTGCCTCGATGTTCTTGCCGCTCTCCGCGTAGATCGTCGCCAGCGTATGCAATGCCGCGGGTGATGTCTGCGATTCTTCTGCGGTAGCGCGGCGGGCGTTTTCCATCGCGTGTGTGATGTTGCCGACGAAGAGCTCGAACCAGGCGGCGTTGTTGTAGTCGTTCTGCGTCGGCGAAAGCTCGTCGACGATCTGCTCGGCATACTTCGCCGCCGACGCGTAGTCCTTCGCCTTGGCCGAGTTGGTCGACAGCGCGCGCAAGGCGTCGTCGTCTTTCGGCTTCTTCGCCAGCCTGCTCTTGCCGAGGGCGTCGGCGTCGGCGGTGCGGCCGCTGAGAGTCAACGCGTAAATGTTCGTCGTGAACGCGCTCTCCGAATCGGGATACGCGGCGCGAAGGCGCTCCGCGATCGGAATCACACTCTTCCAATCCTTCTTGCTTCCGTAGGCGTTCGTGAGCGCGACGTCGATCCAGGTCTTCGTCTTGTCGCTTGTCGCTTTGTCGCGCATGGCCAGCAGGATCGGAATGCTCTTCTCCGTTCCTTTGCGGACCATGATCGACGCGGCGGCGGTGCGGATCTCGTCCGCGATTGTCGCGGCGTTGTCTTTAGGCCAGAGCGACGCGAAGGGCGCACCTGCAAGCGGATCGTCACCGCCGCCGGCGGAAACATCTTCGCGCAGCCAGTTCAGCCAGACGCGCGCCGCATCGAGCTGTCCGGCATCGGCGAACGCGAGCACCGCCGCACCGATCGTGTCGGTCATGGCGCGGCTGGCGCGGATCACGTAGCCGTTGCCCTGCTTCACGACGAAGAGCGTCGGAATGGCCGTGCCGTTGTCGCTGCGCATCCGAAGGCGATAACCGGTCTTCTCGTCGCCGTCGGTCTGGATGCGCATCGCCGCAAACGAAAGATCGCCCACGACAGCCGGCGGCAATCCGCTACCGGTGGAAAGCGATTGCAGTGAGCGCTGGAGATCGTCGTCGTCCTCGTCGTCAAGCTTCAGATCGAATACGAAGAGTCTCTTGAGCGCGGGCAGGTCATCGTGAGTCATCGCCAGAATCATTTTCTGCACGACTGAGCGCGGCTCCTTTTCATCGAGCGGCACGTCCTCGATTCGCTTCGTCTTCTTCAGCTCTTCGATGAACGGACGCGCGCTCGACGCATTCGGCGCACCTTGCGTCGCGGCGTCGAACATTTCGGTGGCCTGCGGATAGAGGCGAAGGCTCAGCAGCGTCTGACCAATCGATTGCGCGTAGCCGCGCCGCGTGTTCGCATCGAATGCGCCGAGCTCGTGCAACGCAGCCGTCGCTCCGTCCGTCGCGGCAATGGCGGTGATTCGACCCGTATCGCGAAGCTGCGGATCGAGCATCGCCGCCGCCAGTTCTTTCATCTCCGCGAACCGGCCGGCATGAGCGAGGGCGAGCATCAGGTCGCCGTCGAACTGTTTCGCTTCCTTCTCGCCGATGTCTTTGGCCACAGCGCGGTATTCGGCGATCGCTTCATCGACCTTCGAGCCGGGGCCGTACTCGGTGCCGTCGCTGTTGTACGTCAGGACTTTGGCGAGCGCACCGCGATACTCGGCGTTTTTCGGATCGAGCTCTTTCGCCTTGCGCAACGCGGCCAGCGATCCGTTGAGATCGAAGCCCTTGCGCAGCAAGCGGCCCAGCAGGTCGTATTCGAGAATACCCGCCAGTCCGCCCTGCACGTGCGCGTTCGACGGCTCGAGGGCGACCGCGCGCGCGATTTCTTCCCGCGCCGCGTCGCCAAGTCCGCCCACGAGCAACGCCCGCGCGATCTCCATGTGGTGTTGCGCCTCTTTCGGATGCAGCGCGGCAAGCTTTCGAAAGTCCGCGAGCGCACCGACGACATCGCCCGCATTCAATTTTGCCTGACCGGCAAGATCGAATCCGATGACCGTCGGCTTCGCATCCATGATCTTCTTGATCGCGGCGCGCGTCTCCTCGAATTCGGCGGCGCTGATCCGACGCTTGCCGCTGTCGTAACGGAGAACCGCGGTTACTGTGCCGTCTTGTTGCGCGGCATACTCGCGGGTCAGCGTGGTCGTGCCAAGCTTCGTCGTTTCATTCGGAGGCAGCGTCCGCGCGTTATAGCCGGCCGGCGGAATGATGCGATACGTCCACTCGCGCACTTCCGCGGCGGGAAAGATGAAGTCTCCCCTGCGCTTCCTTCGTGCTTCTTCGGTATGATCGTCGCCAAAGTTCCGGAGAGGATAGGGAAGCCAGTTGATGAGGTTCGCCGGATGAAGCGCGACGGCGGCGTCACCGTCACGCGCGATGCCGGTCTCCGCTTCCGACGCTTCGAGCGTGATGCGGAACGGCTTGGTGAGATCGTGCGGATCGGTAGCTTCGACCTTCTCCAGCTTCTTCGCCGAGTAGTACGACTTCACGTAAGTCTCGATCTGCTCCTTCCACTTCGTGCGGTCGCTTTCCGCGTAGTAATGGCGCTGGAACGAGTCTTCCGGGCCGGTGACGGTCTCCGTAACTTCGGTGACGTGCGCTTTGCCATCCTCCGGCAAGGTGTAGGTGCGCGTTTCTGTGTACCGATTCGCGGTCGACGGCGATTCGGGCGTCTTCGTCAGCGATGTCGTATCGCCCGCAGCGACGAGCGCGAGTCGTCCCTGGTCCTGCGCCGGCAGATCGCCCGCGTGCGCGAAGTCGTCGGTCGGATCGACCCACATCGCCGGCTCGGTGCTCGTGGCGTCGACGCGGACGATGGCGTGATTGAAGCGCCCCATTCCAGGCAGGTCGGGATGAACATCGAAGTCGCCGCCGGCGCGGAGGAGCGCGACATGCGCCGCGATTCCGGCCTGGCGCAGCATGGCAACGAGCAGCGTCGCTTTGTCCTTGCAGTCGCCGTACTTGTTGCCGAGCACTGTATGCGGCGGACGGGGAATGATCGACGACTCGCCGACTTCGACGCCGGCGTAGCGGACATTCTTCTCGACCGCAGCCAGCGCACGCGCGATCACGTCGCGCCGCGCGGTGGCGTTGCCGATGGCGTCGCGGGTGAATTTCTTGAGGTCGTCGCCGCCGATCTGCTTGTCGACGATCTCGCTGTAGCGCGCCGCCAGGTTCTGCCACGACGAGCCGGTGGAGAACGCAATGTAGGGAAGAGAAATCGTGTCGAACGGCAGGAAGCCTTCGAAGTCCTTACGGCCTTCGATGCGTCCGCTCTCGAAGGTCATGATGCGCCGGCCGTCTTTCTCCTCGATCTTCGCCTGCACATCCGTCTTATTCACGATGCGCGGCTCGAGCGACGCCGGTCCGTCGATCGTCATGCGCGTTCGCTGCGTCGGTGCATACCCGCCGAAGATGAAGATGTCCGATGCGCTGGCACCTTCGATCGGATTGTTGCCGTTAAATTCGATGACGTATTCGACGACGGAGCCAACGGCGATGCCCGGCAGCGGCGCGCGTAAGACGCGGTTGTCGCTGAATATGTCCAGATCCTCCCGCGCCGGCGCCTCGGTGATCGCTTTCGAATCGAGCGTGTGGACCGTGCCGTCCTTCGCCACGATGCGCGCGCTCACGGTCGGGCGGTCGTTGTACCAGGGCGCCCACGGAACCTCGATCGTTCCCAGCTCATCGATCGCCGACTCGTCGACGATCCTGTAGATGTGACGCTGGGTCGTGTGCGACTTCCCGCTCGTTTCGAAGGAGTACTTTGCCTCATCGAGCAGAACAACGAATCCCGCCTCGCCAGTGGGAACCTTCTCCGCCGCCGCGACGAGCTCTTTCGGGTCCGACGAAAACGCCGGCGCATCCCACGGATCGGACGCGAACATCGATACAGCGAAGAACGCCGAAACCGCCGCAAACGCGAGAACGCGCAGGCGAAGAACGAGGTGCATGGAATCTCCCGAGCTAATTTTATTAGGACCGACCGATGATGGTAGCACGCAGAAAGAAGCCAGAATTCCGTCCGCGGCGCGTCTCGTCAGGAATCGAATCGTACCCACTCGTCTGAAACGGCGGGGCAGCGATTTCGTTCCGTTTGCGGACGGAGAGACTTCCACGGTACGAGCCGACGAGTAGCCATTCCTCGATTCTCGTCTGAAAGCCTCCTGCCTTCTCGGATGTAGGTCGCGAGCGTCGGAGAATCATGCGACTTCTGGTGTCGAGCCGCGTCGAACGTGACAACCAGTAGCGCGCCGGCGGGCGGCGATTACGTATGCGCCACCGCCTGGAATCTCGAAGTGCGATCGAGCGCGCCATGCTTTGTCTAGAAGAACCAGGTTCCCATGCACATCGTGTTTGGGATTAACGGTTGCATGAAGGTTGACAGACTGTACCCGGTCGCACAGTCCTTTCCGACACACAACGATTCGCTCACGCCTGCCGTTTGATCCTTTTGCGACGTTGCAAGAATCGCCAGGCGCGCAAAGCCCTTTCTCCGAACGGAAAGAGGAGCGCGAACGGCGGCAGTATGCGCAGCGCGGTTGGCCAATGACGGCGAAGGACGGTGGCAAAGATCGACAAGGAAAGCAGGCGATCAACCGAACACGCCTTCCAGAGCAACGGAGTAAGCATTGCCGCCTGCTCGCGCCCGACTTCAGGCGCTTTCACTGACGCCGGATAAATCCCCCGAAAACGCGCTGCGCAGGAGTCGAGCTCGAGGCGAAGTCTGCGGATCTCGGCAGCGGACACGGATGCAATTGGGTTATTGATCTTCACCCATCGGTTGGCCAGATCCATGGGAACCTCTTCCCATTGAAGAACCGTACGGAGCAGAGCATGGACGATGGAGGTCCTTTGCTCCGTGTACGAGTGAGGTTCGTACCGGGCGAGATTGTTGCTCATCGAGAAAGGATCGTATCGAAGAGCGACCAGTCGCTCATCGATGTTCGCCAGGCGATGTTTTGTACCGGCGCGCGCCCACAGCTCGGCGTCCTCCATTGACGAGCGAGGGTCATACCCGCCGAGCTCGTCCCATATGATCGTGCGACGGTACATCGTCGAAGGGTGATGCAGCGGCGTAAAGAAAACTCGATGCCACTCCATCCCTATTTCGCTCACTGGTTTGCGAAACTGCGGATTCCACCACTCTTTGATTCGGATCCGGTATCCTCTGGAGTCGATGATCGTTGCCTGAGCGCCAACCACGGCGACGTCGGGATGCGAATCGAGGAAGCGGACCTGTTTCGCCAACCTCGCCGGCAATGAGATGTCGTTGCCATCCATTCGGGCGACGTACTCGCTCCGCGCCATGGCAAGGCCGCGATTCAGCGACCGCGCAAGCCCGAGGTTCGTATCATTGTCGACGAGGCGGATGCGTGAATCGCTGAACGACGCCGCGATCTCTCGCGATCGGCCGGTCGATCCGTCATTGATGAGAATCAGTTCGAAGTCGGAGTAGGTCTGGCAGAGGATCGACTCGATCGCCGCGCCCAGAAAGCGCTCGTCGTTGTAGAACGACATGAGGACCGCCACGCGGGGATTCGTCATGTCCTCGTTCTTACGGCGCAATAAATCCCGCGCCTCGAAAATTTGGCTCCGGCAGTAGGACTCGAACCTACGACCCACGGATTAACAGTCCGTTGCTCTACCAACTGAGCTATGCCGGAACACCTTTTTGCGGCGGGCGGCGGACGATAGCAAAGGGCTGCTACGCCGTCAACGTGGCTGCAAACCGGGGCGGGCGGCAGTGTATTTCGCCAGTGCGGCGGAGAGGCGCGGGAGCAGATCGCCGACGGTCGAGTACTCGAGGAGCTCGATGGCACGATCCCCCGCAACCATCGCCGTGCATCGCTTCGTGTACGCCGGACGGTAGAGACAGATGACCGGGATTCCGCGCCGGTAACGCGCCGCGGCGATCTCGTATCCGACGCCCGTCGACGGCATCGACACTTCCGCGACGACGGCGTCGCATTCGGCGATCCATCCCAGGTCGCGGTCGAAGATCGCGCAGGAATCGAGCGCTTCGCCTGAAGCGGTGACATGCTCCGCTGCGACTGCGCCGGCGAGGACGCGATAGCCTTCAGTCTCGAGTGCGGCGATGATCTCGCGATAGAGCGCGACGTCGCCGCGGCCGCCGCTGATCGCGCCGGCGAAATAGAGCGTGAGCATCTTGCGGACTTTACACCGTGCGCGACGGGAGGTTGATCCAATGCGGGCAGTTGTCTTCGATGACTTCGGATCCGAGGATGTGCTTCACATCGGCGAGTCGGATGCGCCGCTTCTGCGTGCCGACTCGCTACGCATTCGCGTGCGCGCCGCGGGTGTCAATCGTGCCGACTTGTTGCAGCGCGAAGGGCACTATCCGCCTCCGCCCGGAGCCTCGCCAATCCTCGGCATGGAATGCGCGGGAGAGGTGATCGAGATCGGTGCGGATGTCGCGGGCTGGTCGATCGGCGACCGCGTCATGGCACTCATCCCTGGTGGCGGCTACGCGGAGGAGGCCGTTGTTCATCACGGCTCGGCGATGCATGTGCCCGAGCTGTTGACCGACGAAGAGGCGGGCGCGATCCCCGAGGTGTTTCTTACCGCGTTTCTTAATGTGTTCGAGCTGGCGCGCGCTCGTGCGGGCGAGACGCTCCTCGTTCACGGCGGCGGCAGCGGCGTCGGCACCGCGGCGATTACGCTCGGAAAGCTGGCGGGATTGCGAGTGATAGTCACCGCCGGATCGAAAGGGAAATGCGAGCGATGTATCGCTCACGGCGCGGACGACGCGATCAACTACAAGGAGGAGGATTTTGTTGCGCGTGCAAAGGGCGCGAACGTGATTCTCGATCACATCGGCGCGCGCTACCTTGCGCGCGATCTGGAATGCCTCGCGATCGGCGGGCGCGTCGTCGTCATCGGATCGATGGGTGGACCCGGAAGCATCGATCTGAACGTCGGATCGCTTCTCAGCAAGCGGCAACAGATCATCGGATCGACGCTGCGAGCGCGTTCGAACGACGAGAAGGCGGCCATCGTCGAGTCGTTTCTGGCGCGCTTCGGCGACGATCTGTGCGCGGGCCGGATACGTCCTGTGATCGATCGCGTGTTTCCGATCGATCAAGCGGCGGCCGCTCACCGCGCGCTGAAAGAAGATCACTTTGGCAAGATCGTGCTGATGGTGTGAGCTTTAGGGGTTACGGTTTCACGCGGAGACGCGGAGACGCGGAGAGTCTCCTCCTCATCTCCGCGTCTCCGCGTGACAACGCTTTTCGAGCGAATTACGCCTTGCACCGTTTCGTGCGCATGGCGATACGCGCGGGAAACGGGAGATTCGCGGTGTGGTCGCCGAGTTTCGGGTCCTTCGCGAGCAGCGCTCGCACGGTGTCGTCCTGACAGGCGAAGACGGTGAAACGGTCGATATCCGGCACGCCGGACCGCGCCAGATCGAGCGCGGTGATGCCGTCGCGCGTCGCCACGCGTGGATCTGCGCCGTGCGCAAGGAGTACTTTGACGATGTCGGTGTAGCCATAGCCGGCGGCCATCATCAGCGGCGTCGTACCGTCGCTGTCGGTGCCGTTTGGATTGGCGCCGGCGGCGAGAAGTGCGGCCGTCGACGCTGGCTGCGCTTTGTGGATCGCGTGAAGGAGCGGGGTCCAGGAGTTGACCGCGGCGTCGGGGCGGTTCGGATCAGCGCCGCGGCTGGTGAGGAGGCGGATCACGACAACGTTACCGGCGCGTGAAGCGGCGATCAGCGGTGTGTAGCCGGCGGCATCGCGGGCATTTGGATCGAGCCCGGCGTCGAGCAATCGTGTCATCGTGGCGACGTCGCCCCCCGAGGCTGCAGAGGCCGCGGCGGAGGCGGGCCGGTAGTGGCAGGCAATGGTCGTGGTGGCGAAGAGGAAGAGAAGGGAAAGGCGTCGCATGGATCGCAAGATAGGCTCGTCTCTGTATATCTGTCAAGTACTTTGTAGTATCAAGTGAAATAGAGGAAGGTCCCTTCCCGTTCGACAGTGCTCCGAATTGAATGTTTTGACGGGAGAGCTATGCCTGACCAGAAAGCACATGACCTTCTTCGTAAGCACAACATCTCGCTCGACGACGTGAAACAGCGCCGGACGACGCTGCACCACCTTCGCCACATTGTTCACAGCGAAGAGCTGCCGTTCGACGTGTTCAAAGCGCTCGTCAAGCTGCGCCGGTAGATCAGTGATTCCTTGATCCGTGGATCGGAAGCGAAGCGCTCGCCCGGATCCACTTGATCGACTCTGGCCTCTCGTTGCGTGAGCACCACGCCGTGCACTCCGCACGCACGACTCCCCACAGCCAACATTGCCATACAATGGCGCGCTCATTCCGCCCGGGGGGACTTCGACTTTGCCGTTCCGCGATGATGCACAGCGTTTCATTGATCAGAAAAAATTCGACGAGCTCGAGTCGCTCTGGATGTCGCAGCTCGACAAGGATCCGAGTGATGTCGACGGTTTCATCACCGTCGCCCGGTCGCTCCGCAAGGCCGAGCAGCGCACGCAATCCGATACGCTCCTCGGCCTTCTCTCCGACGCTCTTCTCGAAAAGAAAGCCTGGCCGCTCCGTCTTCAGGTCCTGAAAGAGCTGGGACGTCTGTCGCGGCATCCGGCCACGCTGCGTCCGCAGATCGAGCAGGCCCTGCGCGGCGCGCACGGGTCGCACAAGAACTTCCAGCGCATCTACAACTTTGCCGGTTTCTCCGATCCGACGAGTAATCCCGTCGAGAAGGCGGAGAAGATCGAAACCTGGCTGCGTTATGACGAAGGGGAGATGTATTTCATGGCCGGCCGCGGCGCCGGCATTGTCACGGAGCTGAATCCGGAGCTCGGCATCGCCCGGATCGACTTCGACAAAGACGAGCGCGTGGCCATGCCCATCGGCGCGGCGGCGAAACATCTCGTCCCGCTGCCGCCCGGTCACGTGTTGCGCGAAAAGTTCACGAACGCGGAAGCACTTCGCGCCGAGGCGAAGAAGTCGCCGTCGCAGTTCTTCGCGCGCATTCTCCAGAGCTTCAAACGGCCGATGCAGATGGCCGAGGTGCGCGACGCGGTCATCGGGATCGTGCCGGAAGAGAAATGGAGCTCATGGTGGACGGCGGCCCGCAAGAACGCGCAGATCGTGATCAGCGGCAGCGGCGCGAAGGCCAATTATTCGTGGAGCTCGTCGACTGGCGAAGCCGACGAAACGATCAAGCGCGACTTCGATCGCGCCGATCCGAAAGTGAAGCTCGATCTTGCGCGCAAACACAGCGGCCGCAGCAAGGACCTCGCTGACTATTTCTCCGGCAAGCTTGCGGCCGAGGCGGCGAGGATCGCGCCGCGCGATCCGGCAGCGGCGTGGCAGATCGCCGCGACACTCGAGACGCTTCCGGGCGAGTACACGACGCTGATCGATCCCAAAACGCTGATCACCGGTCCGCTGGCGTCGCGCGTCATCGCCGCGATGACCGACAAACCGCTTCGGGAGCGCGCACTCACGCAGGTTCGCGAGATGCATCCCGAGTGGCCGAAGGTCTACACCGAGGTTTTCTTTCTCGATGAAGAGCCGCGGATCATGTCGCACATCGTCAGCGCGCTCGAAGAGGCTGGCCACACGGATCTGCGCGACCGGCTGATCGATGAGACGCTTCGGTATCCGCGCCGCCATCCGCGCGCCTTCTACTGGTTCGTCAAGCAGCTCAACGAACAGGAAACGCTCACCGAGAAGACGAACTACACGCTGCTCTTCCAGATCATCGACGCGATTAACTCCGATGAGTTTTCCGCGGTGCGCGCGCGGCTCAAGGACATGTTCGATCAGGGCGGTCTCGTGCTGCGCATCATCTCCGGCGTCGACAACGAGGAGCAGGCGCGCAAGCTGGTCGACACGCTCGACCGCTACGGCGCGATCGAGGAGTACCGGCGCGAGATCGCCAAGCACGCGGCGATGATGAAGTATCCGCACCTGCGCGAGCCGGAAGCGGAGCCGGTGTACGCCACGGCGCAGATGCTGGATCAAAAGCGCGCCGAACTGACGAATCTGAAGACTGTCGAGATTCCTGCGAACTCGAAAGCGCTGCAAGCCGCGCGCGAGATGGGCGATCTGCGCGAGAACTTCGAGTACAAAGCGGCACGTGCGCGCGCCGAGTACCTTTCCGCACGCGTCGGCGAGCTGGCGTCCGAGATCTCGCGCGTCCAGGTTCTCAATCCGCAACAGGTCGACACGTCGGTCGTCCGCGTCGGCACGAAAGTCGGCCTCGCCAACGGCGACGAGCGCCGCGAAGTGACGATCCTCGGCCCATGGGAGTCCGCGCCGGAGCATGGCGTTTACTCGAATCAGTCCGACGTCGCCAAGGCGCTCCTCGGCCACGCCGAAGGCGACCTTGTGACGTTCATGGGCAACGACTACCAGATCGAGTCGATCAAAATGTGGGAGAGCAATTGAAGTTAGAAGGGTGAAGAGTGAAGAGTGAAGTAAAAACCTGTTGCTAGCGCAGCGTCGCTTTTCTTTCACCCTTCAAACTTCACTCTTCACACTTCTTCGTGCCGCGCTGATCGCCGGTCAGCCATACAATTGCCGCACAAAACATGGATCGTCGGCCTCTCAAGTCGCGTGACCGCGGGTGGGCGAAGGCGTTGGCGTCGCTGCTCGTGCGCTGGCGGGTGCGGCCGAACGTCATCTCCGTTTTCAGCGTCGTGTTCGCAGTTGGATCGGGTGCGGCGTTCATCGCCAGCCGCAATGCCGAAGGCCTGACGCGCGTGGCGTTGCTGATCGCGGCGGCCGCCGGGATTCAGCTTCGGCTGCTCTGCAATCTGTTCGATGGGATGGTGGCGATCGAAGGGAAGATGTCGTCGAAGACGGGGGACATCTTCAACGAGTTGCCCGACCGCATCGCCGATCCGATCATCATCGTCTCGACCGGCTACGCCATCCACTTCCCGCTAGGACCGACACTCGGATGGTGCGCGGGACTGCTCGCTGTGATGACCGCGTATGTCCGGGTACTGGCGGGCTCCGTGCGCGCGAAGCAGGATTTCTGCGGACCGATGGCGAAGCAGCACCGCATGGCCGTGCTCACGCTGGCAGCGATCGCCGATGCAATCGCGGGCTACTTTCGTTTTCGCGATTACGCGCTCATGGCGGCGCTGATCATCATCATCGCCGGCACGATCGTCACGATGATCCGCCGCACGATGCGCATGGCTGCCGAGCTGGAGTCGCGGTGAGACGCCTCGTCGCAAAAGGCGTCATCGCGCTCGCGCGCATTCTGGCCGGAGGCAACGTGCGCCGCGTCGGCTTCACGCCCGACGAGCGGCAGCGGATCTACTTCGCAAATCACAGCAGCCATCTCGACTTCATTCTGATCTGGGCGGCGTTGCCGTCGCGGCTGCGCGCTCTCACGCGTCCGGTCGCTGCGAAGGATTACTGGGACAAAGGCCTGCGTCGCTATCTTGGCGTCAGGGTGTTCAACGCCGTGCTTGTGGAGCGAAACCCTGCTGCGAACGCCACACACAACGTCATCGACGTGCTCCTCGATGGACTCGGCGAAAAACATTCACTCATCCTCTTTCCCGAAGGGACGCGTGGAGATGGAGCGACGATCGCGCCGTTCAAAAGCGGTTTGTACCGATTGGCGAAACTGCGGCCGGACGTCGAGCTGATTCCGTCCTATATCAACAACGTGAATCGCATCCTGCCGAAGGGAGAGTGCGTTCCGGTGCCGATGCTGGCGTCGGTCAGCTTCGGTGAGCCGATGCACGTCGGTAACGGAGAAGAGAAGGGCGCGTTTTTGGATCGCGCCCGCAAGGCAATCCTGGAGCTGCGGCAATGGTGACCATGATTCGCGATCGCGACACCCTCCTTCTTTTCGGTGGAGTTCTCGGGCTTCTCGTCATCGCCACGATCATCGGTCAATCGATGCGGATCTGGCGCCGCAGCGATGTCGTCGACAACCTCAACGCGCGGATCAAGGCGTGGTGGGTGATGTCGACCGTCTTCGCGCTGTCGCTTCTGACGGGCGGCCTCGGGTCGGTGATTCTCTTCGCGCTGCTGTCGTTCTTCGCGTTGCGCGAATTCATCACGCTCACGCCGACGCGTCCGGCCGATCACTCCGCTCTCTTCTGGGTTTTCTTCATCATCACGCCGTTGCAGTACTACCTCGTGGCCACTCAGTGGTACGGCTTCTTCAGCGTGCTCATTCCGGTGTACGGGTTTCTCTTCATCCCATCACGGATCGCCATCTCCGGCGACCCGAACGCGTTTCTGGAGAGGAGCGCGAAGATCCAGTGGGGTCTCATGGTCTGCGTCTATTGCGTCAGCCACGTGCCCGCGCTGCTGATGTTGCAGATTCCCGGGTACGAGGGGAAGAACGCGCGGCTGCTCTTCTTCCTCGTCGTTGTCGTGCAACTGAGCGACGTGTTGCAATACGTCTGGGGCAAGCTCCTCGGCCGCCACAAGATCTCGCCTGTGATCAGTCCGAGCAAGACATGGGAAGGATTCATCGGCGGCATCGTGTCGGCCACACTGATCGGCACGGCGCTGTGGCGCGCGACACCATTCACCGTGTGGCAGACGATGGGAATGGCGTTCGTCATCACGATCATGGGCTTCCTCGGCGGATTGACGATGTCGGCGATCAAGCGTGACAGCGGAGTCAAAGACTGGGGCTCATCGATCCAGGGACATGGTGGAGTGCTCGACCGCATCGATTCCATCTGCTTCGCCGGACCGATATTTTTTCACTTGACCCGATACTTCTTCACTTAAAATGCCGCCGCAGTCCATGTCCAAGGAGCCGAATCCAGATGACTTATGTGATCGCTGAACCGTGCATCGGAACGAAGGACACCGCCTGCGTTGACGTCTGCCCGGTCGACTGCATTCATCCTCGCAAAGACGAGGCGGGTTTCGAAGCGGACACGATGCTATACATCGATCCGGAGGTTTGCATCGATTGCGGCGCGTGCGAGCCGGCGTGTCCGGTGCAGGCCATCTTCCCGCAGGACCTCGTGCCCGATCAGTGGAAGCAGTACACGCAGATCAACGCCGACTGGTATAAGAAGGCAACTTGAGTTTTGTGAGCTGCATCACTACCATGAGCAGCGAACAACCATAAGCTGACGATCACAGCAATCGGGCCGCAAGGCAATCAAGGGGCGTAGAGCCCCTTTTTTATTCACTCATTGACAAGTCGCGAACGGCCTCTGGATCGAGACCCTTCAGTTACGTGCCCACCTCGGACCCAACCACGGACGGGTAGGCGTATGGGCGTGCCTCCGTGGACATTGCTGAAGCTACCTCTCTCTCTCTGCAACGCGTGCCGGAGGGTCTCGATCGAAAGGCTGTTTGCGCGGGTGTCGTGAGGCGCGTGTCGGGTGTCGGAGATTCAAGCCGACCACGAATCTGACGACCGTTCCTACCCGATTCACAAAGACTCGCCGTTCCCCGGACGAATCTCATCTCCAACCCCCACGTAGAATGCGGCAATGAAAATCGCATTCATTGGACTTGGCGCCATGGGTTTCCCGATGGCGCGCCACCTCTCCAAACAACACGAGCTGCTGGTGTGGAACCGCACGCGCGAAAAGGCGGAGCGGCACGCGCGCGAGCACGGCACGACACTCGCGGAGTCGATCACCGATTGCGCGAGCGCAGAGATGATCATCACCATGCTCCCGACGAGTGTCGAAGTCGATGAGATCGTCGACAAGTTGCTGGATTCGCTGCGGCCCGGAACATTGTGGATCGATGCAACGAGCGGCGATCCGAATACCAGCAAGAAGACGGCCTTGCGGCTCGCCGAAAAGGGCGTTCACTTTGTCGATGCGCCAGTCACCGGCGCAACGGTCGGCGCCGAGAACGCCACGCTCACGATCATGATCGGCGGCGAGGCTGCCGACTTCGAACGCGCGAAGGAGATCCTGCAGCTCTGCGGCAAGACCATCATCCACGTCGGTCCCACAGGCTCCGGTCACGCCATCAAAGTGCTGACGAACGCGATCATGGGGGCGACGGTCTGGATCACGTCCGAGTGCCTGCTGCTGGCGAAACAATACGGCATCGACCTCAAGACCGCGCTGGCGGTGACGAACGCCGGCAGCGGACGTTCGAACGCGTCGGAGAATCTCCTGCCGATGCGGCTCCTCGAGCACAAATGGCCGCTCGTGTTCAAGCTCGCCCATCATGACAAAGACATCCGCATCGCCGCGTCGATCGCGCATCAACAACATGCATCGACGCCGATGCTCGCGCTGACGCAACATCTTTTCTCCGCGTCGCTGAACCAGCTCGGCGAAGGCGCCGACTACATCGAGGTGGCGAAGATCGTGGCGAAGATGAACGATACGAGCTGGGAGTGATGTCGTTCGCCCACTTTGCGTATCGTCAAGAGAGAACGGTTCACGCGGAGACGCGAAGTTGGTTTTCTCCGCGTCCCCCGCGTCTCCGCGTGAAACGGTTCTAAAAATCTCACCGGTCGAGAGCGTACACTCTCCTCACCGTGGCCCTTCGTCCAGGCACCCGGCTCGGACCTTACGAGATCACCTCGCCCATCGGTTCTGGCGGGATGGGAGAGGTCTATCGAGCCAACGATACGAGACTGTCGCGCGAAGTAGCGATCAAGGTACTGCCTGCCGAGTTTGCGCGCGATGCGCAGTTGCGGGCGCGCTTCGAGCGTGAGGCCCGCGCGATCTCCAGTCTCAACCACCCGAACATCTGCATGCTCTTCGACGTCGGAAGTCAGCACGACGTCGAGTATCTGGTCATGGAGTATCTCGACGGCGAGTCGCTGACCGAGCGCCTCTCCCGCGGTTCGTTGCCGCTCTCGGACGTGCTGCGTTACGGGATCGAAATCGCTGATGCGCTCGACAAAGCGCATCGAACCGGAATCATTCATCGCGATCTCAAACCAGGAAACGTGATCCTCACGCGCAGCGGCGCAAAGCTGCTCGACTTCGGCCTGGCCAAGGCGATGAATGCGGCGCTGGTGGCGTCGATCTCGCCGGTCACGTCGACCGCGATTCAGGCCGCCGAGCCGCTGACCGCCGAGGGAGTGCTGGTCGGGACGTTTTGTTACATGGCGCCGGAGCAGATCGAGTACGCACAAAGCGACGCGCGCAGCGACATCTTTGCACTCGGCTGTGTGATGTACGAGATGCTGACCGGGCGCCGCGCGTTTGCCGCCGCCAGCCGCGCGGGAATGATCGCGCAGATCATCGCCAGCGATCCGCCATCCATCTCGACGCTCCGGCCGATGACACCGATGGTGCTCGACCGCATCGTCCGCACTTGTCTGGCGAAGAATCCGGATGATCGCTTCCAGACGGCGCACGATGTGATGCTGGCGCTGCAGTGGGTCCGCGACGAGCAGTCGAATCCTTCCGCGCCGCAGCCGCTCGCTCGCACGCGCAGGCGCATGTGGAGCGAGCGCGTCGTCTGGGCTCTCGCGCTCGTGCTCGCGCTCGGCTCCGCAATCGGAATCGCCATGTGGTCGCGGCGTGAAGTGGCTTCGCTCGCGCGCCCGTTGAACGCCGCCATCGTTCCTCCGCGCGGACTTCGCTTCGTATTTACCGGCGACTACGCCGGCTCGCCGGTGTTGTCGTCGGACGGGAGGCGCGTCGCCTTCGTCGCGGCATCTCCCGACGGGCAACGGACGCTCTGGGTTCGTTCGCTCGATTCCGCCGATCCGCGCGTGATCGAAGGGAGCGACGACGCCATGTTCCCCTTCTGGTCGCCCGATAATCGCGCCCTCGGATTTTTTGCTCATGAAAAGTTGAAAGTCGTCGACGCCAGCGGCGGGGTGCCGGTGGCGATCGCCGACGCGCACGACGCGCGCGGCGGCACATGGAGCGACGAGAACGTCATCGTCTACACACCCGATACGCACGCTGGCCTCTATCGTGTTGCGGCCAACGGCGGCACCCCAGTCGCGCTGACGACTCCTTCCGGCGGGATGACCACTCATCGGTGGCCACTGTTTCTTCCGGGCGGAAAGTCCTTTCTCTATCTGGCCGCGAACCACATGTCGGTCGAATCGCCATCGACGGCGCTGCACGTGCGGTCGCTCGACGGCAGCAGCGATCACATCGTCACGCAAACCTTGTCGAATGTTGCCTACGTCGGCGGAAAACTGTTGATGCTGCACAAGAGCACGCTCATCGCGCAGCCGTTCGACGTGTCACGCGGCGTGCTCACCGGCACACCATCGATCGTTGCGCAGAATGTCCGTTTCGACGCGTCGACGTGGCACGGCGTGTTCGATGCCGCAGGCCGGACGCTCATTTATCAGCCGGGCGGCACGCTTCCCGGCACGCATCTCGTTTCCTACGCCCGCGACGGCAAGAACCTCGGCACCCTCGGCGACGTTGCCAAGTATTACGACCTGAAGCTCTCGCCCGACGGACGGCGCCTCGTCACGAACGCGGGCGAGCCGAGGGCGGACATCTGGATCATCGAGGTCGATCGCGATGTCCCCACGAGGCTGACCTTCGAGGCTGCCAACGAGGCTCCCGTCTGGAGTGCCGACGGCAACGAGATCATCTACGCCGCACGCGATAAACCAACGGAGCGTGCCGCCGTGTACCGCCGCCGTGCTGATGGCAACGGTCCGCGGCAGATCGTCGCGCGGCTCGATGGGGACGCTGATCCCGGCTCCGTTTCCGCCGACGGCCGCTGGGTCGCCGTCACGCTCTGGCGCGGGCACGGCGTCAATCCGCGGATCTGGGCCGTGCCGCTCGTACCAGGCCAGAATGTGCATCCGCTCGTCGCCGGCGAGACCGATACGCGTGATCCGCGGGTTTCGCCCGATGGCCGCTGGCTGGCGTACACGTCGAATGAGAGTGGCCGCGATGAGATCTACGTGATCCCATTTCCAAATGGCGGAGGGAAGTGGCAGTTGTCGACCGCGGGCGGCCGTTCTTCGCGGTGGTCTCCCGATGGCACCCACCTCGATTACCTGACGAGCGACAACATCCTCATGGAGGTCGATGTGAAGAGCGGAGGGGGATTCGAGATCGGCGCGTCGCGGAGTCTGTTCCGTCTCGACGTGAATCCGGTATCGTCATCCGACTACGACATCACCCCGGACGGCCGCGTGATCGCGAACGGCGGCGAAGCGGATCCTTCGCCGTTGACGCTGGTTGCGAACTGGCGGTGAGTAAACATGAGTAATAACGATGAAGAATTATGATGATCCGATTGTTGAAGAGGTCCATCAGACGCGAACTCGTCTGCTTCAGAAGCATGGTGGATCAGAAGGCTACGCGGAACATCTGCGTGAGCTGGAGATCGAGCTTGCCAACAGGCTCGTAAGCCGCAAACCACGCTCTCCTATCAAAACGGTTTGCAAGACTTCGTAACGGACGTCGATCGAGTGACACTACCGATCAATTTGATTCATGAACGGCGGCGCTGTTTCTTGTGGTTGTACTTTCGGTCGAACTGGATTTTTCCGAAGAGCTCGATGATCTTCGCCTGCTCGCGCTTCCGTCGTTGGATGTACTCATGCAGCGCAGCCGTCACCGCTTCTTTCTTCGTACGGTGGCCGCCGATTCTTTGCGCCTCGGCAACCAGCCGGTCATCGACTGCGACATTCGAAGGCATGATCGTGATTTTCACCGATCTGATGGTGCCAAAGAAAGAGACGGGAAGGTTCCATCACAGCCAGCCGCCTCGTTTGTGCATAGAATCCCGCTCGCAAACTCAATTGGAGGCAATTTGATGCGCAAGTCATTTCTCGCAATCCTCGTGTTTCTCCTCGCCCTTCCGCTCGCTGCGGACGAGGGGATGTGGCTCTTCAATCGAACGCCGAACGCTTTCTTCAAGCAGAGGTACGGCTTCGAGCCGACGCAGGCGTGGCTCGATCATCTGCAGAAGTCGTCGATCCGATTCAACAGCGGCGGCTCTGGCTCGTTCGTCTCGGCGGACGGTCTGGCGCTGACGAATCATCACGTCGGTCTCGACTGTCTGGCCAAAATCTCCACCAAGACGCACGACTACGTCACCACCGGCTATCACGCCAAAACGCAGGCCGACGAGGTGAAGTGCGTCGATCTCGAATTGAACGTGCTGCAGTCGATCGAAGACGTCACCGCGCGGGTCAACGCCGCGGTCACGCCGGGGATGACGACAGCGGCCGCTCAGGCAGCGCGCCGTGGCGTGATGAGCGCCATCGAGCAGGAGTCGGTACAGAAGTCCGGCCTGCGCAGCGATGTCGTCACGCTCTTTCAGGGCGGCGAGTATCACCTCTATCAGTACAAGAAATACACCGACGTCCGCCTCGTCTTCGCTCCGGAAGTGGCGATCGCGTTCTTCGGCGGCGATCCCGACAACTTCGAGTACCCGCGCTATGACCTCGATGTCTGTTTCTTCCGCGCCTACGAGAACAACAAGCCGGTCCATCCGAAGGACTACCTGAAATGGAGTGAGGCCGGCGCGAAGGATGGCGATCTCGTATTCGTTTCCGGTCATCCCGGATCGACCAGCCGCCTCAACACGATGGCGCATCTGCAGTTCTTCCGCGACATCGCCTATCCGTTCACGCTCACGCTTCTTCGCCGCCGCGAAGTGCTCCTCACAAATTACGCGCAGCGCAGCATCGAGAACGATCGCCGCGCGCACGATGAGCTCTTCGGCGTCAAGAACTCCCGCAAGGCCTACCTCGGGCGCATCGCCGGATTGCAGGATCCTGCCGTGCTGCAGGCGAAGAACGCCACCGAGACCGCGTTGCGCCAGAAGGTCACGGCCGACGCGCAGCTCAACGCCGCCTACGGCGACGCATGGAAGAACGTCGACGGGGCCATCGCCGCGTATCGTCCGATCTACACGGAATATCGTTTCGTCGAAGGCGGCCTCGCGTTCAACAGCGCGCTGTTCCAGACCGCGAAAACGCTGCTGCGACTTGCGGACGAGTCGACCAAGCCGAACGGCGAGCGGCTGCGCGAGTATCGCGAGTCAAACATGCCGTCGCTCAAGCAGCAGCTCTACTCCGAAGCACCGATTTACGAGGATCTGGAGACGGTAACGCTGGCGGACTCGCTGTCGAACTGGCTGGAAGTCGCGCCGAACGATCCGCTCGTGCAACAGGTGCTGGCCGGCAAGTCGCCACAGGAGCGCGCGTCGGAGCTCGTTCGCGGCACGAAACTTCGCGATGTCGCCGCACGCAAAGCGCTCGGCGAAGGCGGCAAAGCCGTAGTTGATGCATCGCATGACCCGATGATCGAAGTGGCGCGGATCGTCGACGGACGCGCGCGCGAGTTGCGCAAGCAGTACGACGACAACATCGCTGAAGTGCTGCGTCAGTCGTACGCGAAGATCGCGAATGCGCAGTTCAAGACCAGCGGCGGTGATACGTATCCGGACGCGACGTTCACGTTGCGCCTCTCGTACGGAACGGTGAAGGGCTTCGAAGAGAACGGCAAGGCCGTGCCGTCGTCGACGAAGATCGGCGATACGTTCGAGCACGCCGCGGATCACAACAACGAAGGCGAGTTCAAACTGCCGAAGTCGTGGATGGCGAAGAAAGAAGTTCTCGACAACGACAAGACGCCGTACAACTTCGTGATGACGGCCGACATCATCGGCGGCAACTCCGGAAGCCCGGTCGTCAATCGCAAGAACGAGTTCGTCGGCATCATCTTCGACGGCAACATCCAGTCGCTGCCGTGGGACTACCAGTTCGACGAGCGCCAGGGACGCGCCGTTGCGGTTCATTCGGCCGGCATCCTCGACGCGCTGCGCAAAGTCTACGGAGTGACGAGCCTGGTGAAGGAACTGACCGGGAAATGAAAACGCGTGATGGCGCGGTCGCCGACGCACCGGCGATCGCGCGCATCTACAACGAAGGGATCGACGACCGGGTCGCGACGTTCGAGACGCGCCACCGCACGGCAGAGGATGTCGTGCGGTGGTTCGACGGACGCCACCCGGTCGTCGTCGTTGAAGACGATGACGGCGCGGTGATCGCGTTCGCGGCGACATCGCAATATCGTCCGCGCGAGTGCTATGCTGGCATCGCCGAGTTTTCGGTCTATGCAGCTCGCGCTGCGCGGGGTCGAGGCGCCGGCCGCGCTGCGATGGAAGCGTTGTTCATTGCCGCGCGCGCAGCGGGATTCTGGAAGCTGGTATCGCGCGTGTTCGTCGAGAACGCCGCCAGCCGAAAGCTCTTGCAGTCGATTGGATTTCGCGAGGTGGGAATCTACGAGAAACATGCGCAGCTCGATGGTGCGTGGCGCGATGTCGTCATCGTAGAAAAGCTGCTCTAGCTGTCATTCCGAGCCCGGCGGCGCCCCGGAGGGGCAAAGCACGGCGAGGAATCCCCCTGACTGGATAATCGACTAACTCGGAAGCGGGGGGTTCTTCGCCGTGCTCTGCCCCTCCGGGGCGTTCGCCGGCTCAGAATGACAGCATGAATGACAGCATTGGATGACAATCGCGGTTCTTCGTGTTAGACCGCACGCCGCGCAATGCCAGATCCCAAATTCATCCGTAATTTCTCGATCATCGCCCACATCGACCACGGCAAGACGACGCTCTCCGATCGTCTGCTGCAGAAGACGGGCGCCGTCGAAGGCCGTGACATGCACGAGCAGATGCTCGACGACATGGATCTCGAGCGCGAGCGTGGCATCACCATCAAAGCGCGCGCAGTCAACCTGCAGTATCGGGCGAAGGACGGTCAGGACTACGTCTTCAACCTGATCGACACGCCGGGACACGTCGACTTTTCGTACGAGGTTTCCCGCAGTCTGGCCGCGTGCGAAGGAGCGGTCCTCGTCGTCGACGCTACGCAAGGAGTCGAAGCGCAGACACTGGCGAACAGCTATCTCGCCATCGCCAACAACCTCGACATCCTCTCGGTCATCAACAAAGTCGACCTTCCCTCGGCCGAGCCGGAGCGCGTCCGCGAGCAGATCGAGAACGTCATCGGACTCGATGCCCACGACGCCGTTCTCGCCTCCGCCAAGTCAGGAATCGGAATCGACGAGATCCTTGAGAAGATCGTCACGCATATCGCGCCGCCAAAAGGCGACGCTGATGGTCCGTTGCGCGCGCTTCTCTTCGACTCCTGGTACGACTCGTACCGCGGCGTCATGTGCCTCGTGCGCGTCGTCGATGGCGAGATCCGCAAAGGGATGCGCATCAAGTTCCTTTCGACCGAGCGCATCTACGAAGTGACGGAGATGGGTGTCTTTACGCCGAAGATCAAGCTCGTCGACAGTCTCGGCGTCGGCGAGGTCGGCTTCTTCTCCGGCAACATCAAAGACATCGTGCAGGCCAAGATCGGTGACACGATCACGACGGCGAATGCAACCCCGCCGATGCTGCCCGGTTTCGAAGAAGTGAAGCCGATGGTGTTCGCGGGCATCTTCCCGATCGACACCGACGATTACGAAAACCTGCGCGACGCCGTCGGCAAGCTCAAGCTCAACGATGCGTCGTTCAGCTACGAGCCCGAAAGCTCGCTCGCACTCGGATTCGGTTTCCGTTGCGGATTTCTCGGCCTGCTGCATATGGAGATCATCCAGGAACGGCTGGAGCGCGAGTTCAATCTCGAATTACTGACCTCCGCACCCGGCGTGCGCTATCGCATTCAGAAGACGGACGGCGATGAACTGTGGATCGAGAATCCGCAGAAGATGCCCGACCCCGCATACATCAGCTCGATTGAGGAACCGTGGATCGAAGCGACGATCATCACAACGGATGAATTCGTTGGCCCGATTCTCGCTCTTGCGACGGATCGGCGAGGCGTACAAAAGAAGCTCGAGTATGTCAGCGCCAACAGAGTCATGATCGTGTACGAGATTCCGTTGAATGAGGTGATCCTCGATTTCTTTGACAAGCTGAAATCGATCTCACGCGGATACGCCTCGCTCGATTACCAGTTCGTGGGCTACCGCGAAAGCGACCTGGTCAAGATGGACATTCTGATCAACGGGGAACCGCTCGACGCACTTTCTCTTATCGTTCACAAAGAGAAGGCGTACGCGCGCGGCAAGCTCCTCGTCGAGAAGATGAAAGAGTTCATCCCCCGCCAGATGTTCGCCGTCGCGTTGCAGGCAGCCATCGGTAATCGGGTCATCGCTCGCGAAACCGTGAAGCCGATGCGCAAAGACGTCCTCGCCAAGTGTTATGGCGGAGACATCTCGCGCAAACGCAAACTCCTCGAGAAGCAGAAAGAGGGGAAGAAACGGATGAAGCGGGTTGGGAAAGTCGAGATTCCGCAGGAGGCCTTTCTAGCAGTGTTGAAGATTGACTGAGTCACCTCCCTGTTTTTCGGAGGTGTGCGATGAAATCTTCAAGTCGTCTGGTAGTACTTGCAGTAGCCGCCGTAGTTCTCACCGCCGCAGAGGCCCGCGCCGCCGGGATCGATTTCAAAGATCCGCGCAGAGCGCTGGGACGCGAAGACGACATCCGCGTCGATGCCCAGCTCGCGCAGGACACCGTCTCCTCCAGCTCACCGATCAGCGTTACGTATCAGATCCAGAACCTTACCGACGCACCGATCGCCATCGCCGACCGCGTGTGTGACTCCTCCTTTGATCCGGAAACGCGGACGATCACGATCTCGATCGGTGCGGAGATTCCGGAGGGAACGGCGATGCCGCATCTCGTGCTCATCGCGCCGGGGCAGACGCGATCGCTGCGCACCGGGGCGTCGATCAATCTCGCGGTGAACACGCACACGCCATGGGCTCCGCTGCCACGCTACGTGCAGATCACGGTCAACGTTCTGCGCGATCTGAAGCCGTTTGCGGCGCTCATCGCCCAGCAATCGCATACGGCGGCGGTGCCATTGCCGAATGAGCTCTTCGACATATGGGTGGCCAGCGTCTCCTCGGTACCTCTCAATTCGCTGCCGGTTCGATGGACCAACTCCGGCCGCAACGGTGCCGCGGATGTGAGCCAGGCCGCTGCCGGTGGAGGCGGCTTCTGAACGAGTGATTTGGCCGGTTCCGGAGTTTTCCCGCGCACAATTCGTGCAACGCGGGTACACTTCCGCGCGCGGAACGCCGGAAGCCACCGATGGCAGGCATGAGCCGCAGAAGAGGAGATGTTGATGGCTTCCAAGGTTTTCGTAGGGAATCTCGACTTCAACACAACGCGCGACGAGGTCGAGGCGTTGTTTGCGCAGGTCGGAACGGTACGAGACGTGTTTCTTCCGACCGATCGCGAGTCGGGGCGGCCCCGCGGGTTCGCATTCGTCGAGTTCGAGTCGGATGAGGATGCGGCGAAGGCGATCGAAAAGTTCAATGGGCATGACCTGGGTGGCCGCGCGCTTCGCGTGAATGCCGCCGAGGATCGCCCGCCACGCGCTGGTGGTGGCGGCGGCCGTTCGTTCGGCGGCGGTGGTGGTGGCCGCGGCGGCGGTGGCGGCGGCTACAACGGCGGTGGCGGTGGCGGCGGTGGTTATGGAGGCGGTGGTGGCGGCGGCTACGGCGGTGGCGGTGGTGGTGGCTACGGCGGTGGTGGCGGTGGCGGTGGTGCCTACGGCGGCGGCGGTGGCAAGCCGAAAGGCAGCCGGCGCAACATCCGCGCGAAGAAACGCGGCCTCTGATCAACGAATCGACAAATGGGCCTCCCGGAAAACGGGAGGCCTTTTGTTTCTACGTTTGTTTTCCACTTCTGCAACCGATCGGTAGTAGTTTGCTGGGCGGAGGTGAGGTGATGAAACGACTCGTCATTGCATCCGCGCTGCTGCTGGCCGCGGCGTGTACGTCGACGTCGCCGCCCGCGTCCGCTGCGAAGCCCGGCAACATCGACATGAAGGAGCCGCGCCGCATGGTCGGCACGGAGAACAACGTCCGCGTCGATGCGGAAATCTACGGCGAGGATCTGGTGCAGGGCACGAGCATCGCCATCAAGTACGACATCACGAATCAGCGCGCCCAGCCGATCCTCATCGCTGATCTGATTCCGCAGTCCAACTACGATCCCGATACCCGCACGGTTACGATCGACATCGGCTCGGAGATTCCGGGCGAGCAGCTACTCCCACGCCTCATCTCGATTCCGTCGGGCGCGCGGCGCTCTTTTCAAACGGGAGCGCACGTCAACGTCCGCGTGCCGATGCAATCTCCATGGACGCCGAAGCCCAACGCGCTACAGCTCCGCGTCAACTTCCTCGGCGATACCGCACCATTCCTCAAGCTCATCGACATTCCGGAGCGGGCCGTCAACGATCCGAAGCTGGCCGCGGAGATCTTCCCGAAGTGGATCGAAGGAAATGAGACGGTAACGACGAACGCGCTGCCGATGCGATGGCTGGGCTCGCGACCGTCAGCGATCGACGACGCGGCTCCCGCAGGCCGGCGCCGCAGACCGGGAGGGTAGGAAGTTGGGAGTAGGGAGTGGCGTGTGGGAGCAATTCACGTTGATGCGCTCCCGCTCCCACACCCCACTTCCCGAATTTCTAGAAGCTCGCCACAGCCTCATCCTCGTTTTCGTAGACTTCGAAAACGGTGATGAGCTGCGTGACGTGCAGCAGTTCGTTGAGTTTGGCGGGAAGATGCAGCAGCTTGAGTTTGCCGCCGCGATTGGTTGCGGTGGTGTACGAGCCGACGAGCTCACCGATTCCTGAAGAATCGATCGTCGTTACTCCGGAGAGATCGAGCAGGATCTTGTTCTTCCCCGAGGCAACGGCATTGGCGATGACGTCGCGAAGCTGCTGGTCGCCCGCGCCGATCGTGATCTTGCCATCGAGTTTGATGATCTCGATTCCGTTTACGTCGCGAGTGGTGGCTTTCATCTCATTCTCCTTTGTTTGCGGTCGCGGCCCGAGGATGGCCGGACGCGGAAGATATCAGGCTTTTCCGGCGGCGATACCGGTTCCTTTGGCCAGGTTCTTGGTCATGACGAGAGAAGTTCCCCCGCCGTCTTGAAACGAGTAACGGATTTGATCCATGAACGTTCGCATGTAGAAGATGCCGCGGCCGCTCGTTTTCATGAGGTTTTGAGGATTCAGCGGATCGCTCACCGCCGTCGGATCAAATCCCGTGCCTTCATCGGAGATCGTGATGGCCAGATCGTGGCCGTGCAGCTCGAAGATGGCGCTGACCTTCTTCTTGATATCGAGCTTGTTCCCATGTTTGATGGCATTCGCCACGGCCTCGCGGACGGCCATGCCGATCCAATGCGAGCCATCTTCATCCATCCCCGCGTTTTCACAGAGATGTTCCGCGATCACCTGCACGAGCTCGATGTTCTCGAACCGACTGCTGATGGTGATCTCTATCCGCTCGCCGTCACGTTCCATTCAGTCTTCGAACCGGGCCGCATTGTAAAGGGAGAATGATGAAGTTAGAAGTGTGAAGTGGGAAGTGTGAAGTTTTGGAGTGCTCCACAGTCACACTTCTAACTTCGCACTTCTAACTTCTAACTTCAGTCTTCTTCCGGAATCGCTCGGACGCACGTTCCGTTACTCACGGCCATGCTCCGTCGTGTTTCGATCGTCATTTCGCTCCTGCTCGCCTCCGCGAGCGCGCGTGCGGCATCGCTCGCGAACGAGATGAAGACGGTGGAGCGTTTGCGCGGGCTGACGTTCGATCGCCCGGTCGTGCAGCGGACCATCACTCGCGCTGAGCTTCCCAATGTCCTTCGCGCGCAGATGGAGAAATCGCTCCCGTACTCTCCCGACGACTACGCGCTGATCCTGCGCGCGTTGCAGCTCGTTGATGCCGGCTCCGCCGATCTCGTCCGCAGCATGCTCGACCTTTACCAGTCGCAAGTGCTCGCCTTCTACGATCCTCTGACGCACACCTACTTCGCGCTCGATCAACTTCCCGCCGGCGCGCCGGCGCTGATCGACAACGACATCCTCCGTCAGGCCGTGGTCATCCATGAACTGACGCACGCACTGCAGGACCAGCGATTCCATGCAGGCGCTCGCGATCTCGCGCTGCAGAAAGATACGGACGGCAGCCTTGCGCTCCACGCGCTGATGGAAGGCGAGGCCACACTCGTCATGCTCGACTATGTCCTCGACCGTGCCGGACAGAAGATGGATGACGCGCTCTCGAGCCCCGAAGCGCTGGAACTGCTCACGAATTCGATGAACGGCGCCGACGCCACGATCGACAAATCGACACCGCGCTATTTCGCGGAATCGCTGAAGTTTCCCTACGCTGAAGGATTGAAGCTCGTCATCGAAGGTTATCGGCGCGGCGGCTGGAAAATGGTCGATCGGATGGATGAGAATCCGCCTCGATCGACTCGTGAAGTGCTGCATCCTTCCGAGTACTTCGCGCGGATGACGCGAGATGCTGCGGCGGCGCCGCCGTTCGACGAGAAGACAACCCTCCCCGGCGCACTCACCGTCGAGCACCTCGGCGAGTTTCATTGGCGTTTCCTCGTCGGCGAGGCCGGATCGGGATGGATCGATGATCGCGTTACGGTCGCGCAGAATGTCGCGTGCGAGCCGACTGTGCTGGTCGATACCACATGGGAAAACGCCGCGCACGCGCGCGCGTTTCGGGATGCCTACACCGCGTTTCTGCAGGGTCGCGGGATCACGGCGCGCGTTTCCATCGATGGTTCGCGCGTGAAAGCTGCGTACGGAGCCGATGCAGAGTTAATGGAGTCGTTCATCCGATGAATGTCGACTACGAGAACCTCGAGAACGATGTCGCCAGCGGAGTGTTTCGCGAGACGCTGCGCGAAGAGTTGATCTTCGGTTTCCGCCAGCTTCATCACTCCGGGGAGCGGTTGCCGTTGCCGTCGTATCTCGCCGCGCAGATCGCCGAGGTCGTGAATCGCGGCGCCGCGGAACCGATCAACGGAGATCTCGCCTTTCATCTGTATCAGGAGATTCTCCTCGCCGTCGAGGGAGCGCGCGATCAAGTTCTGGGCGAAGAGGCCCTGTCATCCTGAGTCGCCGCAGCCGCCGCAAAACTCACTGCGCATCCGCTCGGTAGGCGTCGGCGGCGAAGGACGATCGAAGGACCCCCTCCTATATGCGAAGTTTTTTTAACCCCCCAACCGGCACATCGGAAGGAGGTCCTTCGATCGTCCTCCGCCGCCGATGCCTGCCGGTTGTCGGAGCAGCGTTGAGGCGCGGCTTCGGCGACTCAGGATGACAGTCGCGCTGAAGCCCGAGGACAGACTTCGGCGCGACCTATAATCCCGCCCTCTGATGCCGCAGAAACGCCCCACGCTCTTCCTCGTCGACGGATCCAACAACGTCTATCGTTCCTATTTCGCGATCCGCAACCTGACCAACTCCGCCGGCCTTGCCACGAACGCGGTTTACGGATTCACGCAGACGCTGAAAAAACTACTGAAAGACTTCGAGCCCGACTGCATCGCGGTTGCGTTCGACATCAGCGGCGCGAAAACGCGTCACGAAGCATTTGCCGATTACAAGAAGGATCGCCGCCCGATGCCGGACGATCTTGCCATTCAACTGCCTCTTGTCAATGAAGTGCTCGAAGGTTTCGGCATCCCTGTCATCGGCGTTCAGGATTGGGAAGCCGATGATCTCCTCGGCACCCTCGCCTGCGTCGCGCGCGATCGCGGCTACGACGTGGTGCTGGCGACGTCCGACAAAGATTTCTTCCAACTCGTCGGCGACGGCATCAAGCTCTTTCACACCGGCCGCGAAGTGCTCTACGACGCGGAAGGCGTTGCCGGCGCGTTCGGCTTGCCGCCGGAAAAAGTCGTCGATGTCATGGCCATCTGGGGCGATGCCATCGACAACATTCCGGGCGTTCCCGGCATCGGCGAGAAAGGTGCGAAAGCGCTGATCGGCGAGTACGGATCGCTCGAAGGTGTCTACGAAAATCTCGACAAGCTCAAGCCGGCGCAACGAAAGAAATTGGAAGAGAGCCGCGACAAGGCGTTCATGTCGCGCGAGCTGGCCCGCATCAAATGTGATCTGCCGGTCGACGACATCGACTTCGAGAAGCTCAAGCGGCAGGAGCCTGATCGCGCCAAGCTCCACGACGTTTTCTCGCGCCTCGAGTTCGCGTCGTTGATGCAGGAGTTTTTGCCGCAGGCCGCGCCCGTCGAGCGTGAGTATCGAATCGCCGCGAGCGCGGATGACGTGCGCGGGTTCGTCGACGGCGCTCCCGAAATCGCGATCTGGCTCGAGTCGCTCACGCCCGACGGCCACGATGACTTGTTCGCAGCGTCGCTGTCGGCGAAGCAGGCTTCCTCGCTGATCGTTCCGATTGCGATCTCAGTCGGTGGCACGCCGGAGCTTCGCGACGCGTTGCAGGATCTTCTTCGGTCCGATCGAACGTTCGTTGCCCACGACGTCAAGCTGCAGCTCCGCCGGCTGGCGGCAAACAAGTGGCCGCTACCGGCGCGAATCGCCGACACGATGATCATGTCGTACGTCATCAACCCCGGCCTTCCGAGCCACGCCCTTGGCAACGTCGCGCGCGATCGCCTGAAGCAGGACGTGGAGTCGCGCAAAGACGTCGCCAAGGCCAAGCCCTCCGACACACTCTTCGCGCTCGACAACGAGCCCGCGGCCACGACGCTCTCCGCCTACCAGCAATACCTCGGCGAGAAGTCGGACGTCGCGTTCGCGCTGAAGGAGATGCTCGCGCCAGAGCTCCAGCGCGATCCGGCGCTGGCCGACATCTACGAGCGCATCGAGATGCCGCTCATCCCCGTACTGGAGCGTATGGAAGCGCGCGGCATCAAGATCGACACCGCATTGCTGCGCGAGTCGTCGAACGCGATGGCCCTGCAGCTCGCGCAGCTCGAGAAAGAGATTTACGCCGAGGCGGGAACGGAGTTCAACATCAACTCACCGCAGCAACTCGGACAGATCCTGTTCGAGAAGCTGCAGTATCCGGTCTCGAAGAAAACGAAAGGAACGAAAGCGTTCTCGACCTCGGTGGATGTGCTGCAGGAACTGGCCAGCCACGGTTTCGCTGTGCCGCGCTTGATCCTGTCGCATCGCGAGTTGCACAAATTGAAATCGACGTACATCGATGCGCTGCCGCAGCTCGTGGCCGCCGACGGTCGGGTACACACGTCGTTCAATCAGGCGGTGGCCGCGACGGGGCGGCTGTCATCCTCCGATCCGAACCTGCAGAACATCCCGATCCGCACGGAGCTGGGACGCGAGATCCGCAAGGCGTTCATCGCGGAGGAAGGGAACGTTCTGCTCGCGGCGGACTATTCGCAGGTCGAGTTGCGCATCCTCGCGCACATCTCGCAGGATCCAGATCTGATCGAGACGTTCCAGCGCGGCGCCGACATTCATCGCGCCACGGCGTCGAAGATGTTCAATGTGCCCGAGGATGAGCTCACGCATGATCAGCGGCGGGCGGCGAAGACGATCAACTTCGGCGTTCTGTATGGCATGTCCGCGTTCCGTCTCTCGAATGAGCTGAACATTCCGACGGGCCAGGCGAAGGATTTCATCGAGGCCTATTTCGGCCGCTATCCGAAGATTCAGGAGTATCTCGATCGGACGCTCGAAGAAGCGCGGCGCAGCGGAAAAGTGACGACGCTCTTCGGGCGTGTCCGCTACATCCCGGAGATTCACAACAAGTCGTTCACGGTGCGCGGCAATGCCGAGCGAATGGCCACGAACGCGCCGATTCAGGGAACCGCCGCGGACATTCTGAAGCTGGCCATGATCGCGCTCGACGAACGGCTTGCCGATACGGCGCAGATGCTCTTGACCGTTCACGACGAAATCGTGATCGAGGTGCCGCGGCCGCGCGCGGACGAGGTGGCGGGAATCGTGAAAGAGACGATGGAGAACATCTTCCCACTGGCGGTGCCGCTCAAAGTCGACGCGCACTACGGGCGGAGCTGGTTCGAAGCGAAGGAGTGATGGGGCTCGCCGGACGAACATGGGCTGTCGCATTGATCGTTGTCGCCGCCGCCTGCAATCGTCAGCCTGTCGCGCGATCCAGGCCGCCGGCCGCGAATGAACCGAAGGTCCGCGCAACCGTCGTCACGATCCAGACGGCGATGCCGCCGTCAACCAAAGTCTGGACACACACGATCACGATCGCTAACAACCGCGCTCGCAGCAGCGACGAGGCCGACGAATGGCGCCTCTTCGACTTCAAAGAAAAGCACGTGACGTTCGTCGACGATCTCGCGAAAACCTATCGCAGCGTTTCGTTCGCCGATGTGACCACCTCCTATCGCGCCGCTCTGGCGCAGCCGTTGCCGGACGGGATGCCGCACGCGCAGTTCGCGCCCGGTAGCGCGCAGAAGATGATGCAGGGCGCGATCGCGAAAGAGGCAACGATACGCATCGGCGCGTATCAGCGCGAGCTGTGGATCGCGTCGCATCCGCTCATCCCCGCGGATCTCTTCGCGATGATGCAGGCGAGCGAACCGTCATCGTCCCCGCTCGCCGGCATCATGCGTCAGGCCGGTGAAGCGCTGCTCGAGGTGCAAGGGTTTCCAATGTCCGATCACGCTGAGTTGCCGTACGAGAAGAAAAAGCTCGTGGTCGACAACATCGTGGTCAGCATCGAGCAGCGCGATGTGCCGGCTGCGCTACTGAATGTGAGCGGCGGGTACAAGGAAGTTTCGTCCCTCGAAACGGTGAAGCCCGCGCCAGGAAAACCGTAACTAGCGATGTGGATCATCATCCACATCGCAATAGCGATAGAATATCTTTATGAAAACGGTGCAAATGACACTGGATGAGGACCTCATTTCGAAGGTGGATAAAGTTGCTCGCCGGTTGAAGACCACGCGGTCCGCTTTTACTCGTCAGGCTCTCCGCAATGAGCTGAAGCTCGTGACGACCAAACAGAAAGAGGCGCAGCATCGACGAGGCTATGAGGCGCAGCCAGAAGATCCAGACGAATTCGGCGGCTGGGAGGCCGAACAGGTTTGGCCTGAATGAAACGGGGCGAGATCCGCTGGTACCGATTTCAAGCGCCCGACAAGCGTCGCCCTGTCCTTGTGCTTACGCGAGACTCGGTGCTTGAGTACCTTGGCGAGGTGACGGTGGCACCCATCACAAGCACGATCCGCGATCTTCCATCAGAGGTCGTCGTCGGCCCGGAGGACGGCGTGCCACGGCGCTCCGCGATCAACCTCGATCATGTGCAGACTGTCGCCAAAGAGCGTCTCGGAGGAATCATTGCCACGCTGCCAGCACGCCGAATGATCGAGGTGCGGAATGCTCTCCTCTTCGCGCTCGGCTACTAACTGCGTCGCCGCGAATTCGGCATATGCATACCCAGTATTGACTCATCCACTCCGCCGAAGAGTTTGTGAGCGTAAAATGCCTACGATGTCCGTCACGATCGAGCTACCCGAGGACATTTCTACTGCGCTTGAAGGGCAGTGGGATGACGTCCCGCGACGTTCGCTGGAAGCGATTGCCGTGGAGGCTTATCGGACCGGGGCGTTGACGGAGAGTCAGATTCGACGACTGCTCGGATTCAAGACCAGATTCCAAGTGCATGCGTTGCTCAAGGAGCATCAGGTGTCGCTGCGATACACGGCGGAGGATCTCGAAGCGGATCTGTCCGTTCATCGGCATCTCGGTATTTTGCCGAGTCGATGATCGTCGTCGCCGACAGCGGTCCGCCGCACTATCTCATTCTCCTCGGCCACATCGAGCTGCTTCATCTCTTCTAGGAGCAGGTGGCGATTCCTCAAACTGTAGTCGATGAGCTGCGCGCCGAAGGCGCTCCGACGATTGTGAGTAATTGGTTCGTCCGGCCGCCTGAATGGGTGGCGATTACCGCTGTGTCGCAGTCCCAGATCGAATCGGTTACGGAGGACTTGGACCTCGGTGAACGCGCAGCGATCGCACTTGCCGGATCAATTGGAGCGGATCTCCTCTTGATTGACGATGCTGCCGGGCGTGCGGAGGCGACGCGGCGCGGCTTGCACGTGACCGGCACGATGGGAGTACTCCGTGCAGCAGCAGAACGGGGGCTGATCAATGTTCCGGACATGCTCGCCAAGCTCAAGGCGACGAGCTTCTATCTTGACGATGCGCTCATCAGCGCGATTTTTGCGCCGTGGCTGCGAACGTAAGCTTCACAGCACCTTCCGCACATCCCCCATCCGCTTCGTGACGCGCTCTCGGTCCATCCACTCCAGCAGCGGAATTGCAATCTTGCGCGATAGCCCGAAAAACTCTTTGAACTGCGCGACGTCGATCGACTCGCCGCTCCGCGTGGCGATGCGCTCGCGCGCGGCAGCGAGTGCGTCGCGATGGACGTAGATCCCTTCACCGAGACGCACGAGATTCCCCTGCTTGACGAGGAAGCCGATCACTCCCTCGATCACTCTCGCCTTCTGCGTCCGCATGTTGATCAGCTCCGAGACTGGCGGCGGAGCGAGGCCCGCCTCCGCAAAACGCGATTCGATCATCCGCGCCAGCTCTCCTTCCGCGCCGCCAAGAGTCTTCGAGCGGCCTGGGATGTCGAGCGCATCGCCGGCGATGGCCACGATCTTCTCGCGCGCCAGATCCTGCAGGAGGAAATTGATCATCGCGCCGTCCGCACCGCGCGGCAGCAGCTTCTGCACGAACTCGCTCTTGGGAACGTTGAGCGCCATGCGGTTCTCTTCGAAGTAGCCGCGCAGAAAGTCCATCGATTTTCGGCGGAAGTCATTGATGACATCGTGGTGGATCCATCGCCGTTCGCCGCTGTCGGCGAGGTGCGGAACGTTCTTCAACTCCTTCGCCAGCGTCTCGATGCGGATACCGGTGCGCGCCTGGACCTCGTGAATCGAGAGGCCGCGCAGTCCTTCCATCTTCGCCATCAGCTCGACGCGCTCCGGCAGCGTTCCCGCGCTGAGCACATCGAGCAGCTCGACGCGGGTGTTGCGGCTCAACTTCGGGAGATGCGTATCGAGAATCACCCCGCCGCCGACCGTGAGTGCGGGCGAGTAGCGGCGGATAACGAAGCGGTCGCCGGCGACGGCAACGACCGGCGACTCCAGCCGGATCTGAACATACGCGCTGCCGCCAGGCTTCAGCTCTTTCGTCTCGTCGACGAACCGAATGCTTCCCAGCAATTCAGCAGAAAGGTGGTGAAAACGTATCCGTGTTTGATCCTTCAGCGGTTTGGCGCCGCCGAAGGACGATGGCAAGAGATCGAGGCGCGCGGTGATGACTTGCGAAGTGCGAAGCGCGCCGGGAGTGACGAGTTGCTGGCCGCGATGAAGATCCTGAAGCTCGATGTCGGGGAGGTTTACGGACGTGCGCTCCCCTGCGGAAGCGAAGTCGCGCGATTCGCCATGCACCTGGATGTTGCGTGCACGACTGCGGTCGCCGCCGGGCAGCACTTCGACATCGCTGTCGACGTTGATCTTTCCCGCGAACGTCGTTCCGGTAATGACGGAACCGAATCCCTTCATCGTGAAGACGCGATCGATCGGCAAGCGAAACACCCGCGTCGACGCATCCCGATCATCAACCTCGGCCACCGACGCGACGATCGCACGGCGCAGATCATCGATCCCTTCGCGCGTCACGCTGCTGACCGGTACGATCGGTTTGCCGGCGAGAAAGCTGCCGGCCACCATCTCTTCGATCTCCATGCGCACGAGGCCGAGGATGTCGTCCTCGACCAGATCGCGCTTGGTGATGGCGATGACTCCCGAGCGGATGTCGAGCAGCCGGCAGATGGCGAAATGCTCGCGCGTCTGCGGCTTGATCGACTCGTCAGCAGCGACGACGAGAAGCGCGCTGTCGATGCCGCCGATGCCGGCCAGCATGTTCTTGACGAAGCGCTCGTGGCCGGGAACATCGATGAATCCGATCTGATAGTCGTCGGTGAACCAGCTCGCAAAGCCGAGGTCGATGGTGATGCCGCGGCGCTTTTCTTCGGGAAGGCGATCCGTGTCGGTGCCGGTGAGTGCGAGGACGAGCGCGGTTTTTCCGTGATCGATATGACCTGCGGTACCGACGACGCGCCGTTTGCGAGACATGAGGGAGGGAGTGTAGTCGAGCGCCCTACGGCACGGGATCGGCATTGACGGATGACCGATACCGAAACCTTAAAGAAAGGCAGAACGTATTATTGACCGAACGGTCGTTCTGTACTATGATTACTTCCGTTCCGAAACTGTTGGTTATGTTATAGCAACAAAGCGGTTTGTGACGTTGCTGTTACATTGAGAAAATTTTCACAAGGTCGTGCGATAATCGCATTCGTCATTTGAAACTTGAGGGTTTACTGGATGATGTGGGAGCGGATTAGCTTTCTGTTTCAACCGCCCGCCAAACGTTTTACCGCTTGAATTCTTCTTTGAATCTTACCGATCCAGCACCATCACTCCTCCGAGCGTTCGTTCCCGCCCCCATCCAGTAGATTTCAACCCGGTCCCGTCGAAAGGCGGGGCCGGTTTTTTTTGTAACCGGTTACGTGGATGGCGCGCCGTCAGATGATCAGCTCCGCGAGCGCCTGCTCGACCAGCATCCGGGCATCGGCATTGACAGCCAGCCAGCGAATCGCGTTGGTGGTTGCGTCCGCGGCAGCAAGAAGCCGTTCCGTCTCGATCGAGAGCGGGACGCGTCCAGCCACGGCGTCGCAGAGAACCGTCCCCAGCAGCGCGACGGCATCGCTCACTTCCTCCTGCGACGCGACGAGCGATGCGACACCAAGAAGCGCCGCGGTATCGCGAGCGTCCGCGAAGCGGGTCAGTCCGGCCACGATCGACGACGCCAGCGCATCGTTCGACTCAACGGCGCCGCCGACAAAAATCATCTGACATCGCGAGCGAATGGTCGGCAGCAAAAGATCAGGCGAACGCGTGAGAAGGATGAACGTCGTATCGCGCGCCGGCTCCTCCAGCGTTTTCAGGAGCGAGTTCGATCCGCCGACGCTGATTGCATGTGCGGGATCGATGATGAACACTTTGTTGCGGCCTTCGTACGGCCGCAGCGAGGCGGCGGCGACGATGTCGCGAATCTGCTCGACGCTGATCATCTTCCGCTCACCCGCGACCTCGATGAAGTGAACGTCGGGATGAATGCGCCGCTCGATTCGCTGGCACGCCGCGCAGCCGTCGCCCTGCGTTCCGTTCAGGCAGTTGAGCGTCTTCGCGATTCCGACCGATAGCTCGCGCAGCGCCTGTGCCGATGGTCCGTAGCAAAGGATGGCGTGATGCAGCTCGCCTCGCTGCGCGGTCTCGAACAGCAGCCGGGCCGCTTCGCTCATCGCAGCAACTCCGGCATCCGCGCGGCAAGCACTGCTTCGACACGCGCGTGGACTTCATCAGCATCGCCCGCGGCATCGATCAGCGCAAATCGCGAAGGCTCCGCGGCTGCGAGAGTCAGATATCCCTCACGAACGCGCTGATGAAAGCGGAGATCTTCGGCCTCGAAGCGCCCTTCGTCCTGCGACGCGTCGGCGTTGCGCCTGCGCGCACGCGAGAGACCTGCCTGCTCCGGCAAGTCAAAGAGCAGCGTGAGGTTGGGGACGAGCGAGTCGGTGGCCCACGCGTTGAGCGCGCGCAACTGATCGAGATTCAGAAGACGTCCGAACCCTTGATATGCGAGCGTGGCGTCGGTGAAGCGATCGCACAAAACGACGGCGCCACGATCGAGTGCCGGACGGATGACGCGAAGCGTGTTCTCCCGGCGCGACGCCGCAAACAACAAAACCTCGGCCACCGGTTCGATTTGCGAGTTGCTGTCGAGCAGCACCGCGCGGATGCGGTCCGCCACCGGCGTCCCACCCGGCTCCTTGGTCACGACCGCGCCGGGGATGCGCTCCGCGACGCGCCGCAGTTGCGTCGTCTTGCCGGAGCCTTCGATTCCTTCGAACGTGATGAACATATCGTGATTGGCGAGTCTATCGCGCGTCGGACGTCGCCGAATTCATCGATGCCAGTCCGTCGCGCAATCCTCGCAGATAGTGTTCTCGCATCAGCGTCTCGAAGATTCGATTCGTGGCGAGCACGCGAAACCGTTCGCCGAGCCGGGCGCGGCGCCGCAGATAGGCAAGCTGCCGATCGCCGGCGAGCGTGCGCGTCTCCAGTTCGTGTACGCCGAGAAAGCCGGCAAGCTCCGGATGTTTCGAGTAGAAGATCGCGCCCGAACGGCCAACGGTGTATTGCCGCCGCGCGAATGAGTCGACCGTCATCGGATGGTAGTGCCGCGTCACCGCGTCGGCGTTGTAGCGGATCTTCAGTCCGAGTGCGTCGAGACGGAAGGCGAGCTCGATGTCTTCCCACGCCGCCGCGGGAAACGTCGTATCGAACGGATCGCCCCCGAGGAGCGCGCGGTCGATCGAGATGTTCGAGGTGTAGAAAAAGTTGAAGGGAACGATCTCGCCGTGATGAATCAGCTTGTAGCCGAACTGCAGGCCGTAGTCATTGATGTAGTCCATGAACGCGGTCACGCGCTCGCCGCCGGGCCAGCCGGTGTAGCCGAGACAAGCCACGTGCGGATCGTCGCCGGAATCGCGATGCGTCTTCGCGTGACTCGCAAGAAACTGTGGCTCGGGAACGGTGTCGTCGCCGATGAAGAGGATGTACTTGCCGCTGGCGAGTGCGACGCCGTGATTGCGTGCTCGTCCCGGTCCGCCGTTCTCCTGCCAGCGGAACGTCAGCGTGTAGTGCTCCGGACGGCGTGACTGCAACGCGTTCGGCGTCTCGTCGCCCGACCCATCGTCGATCACGATTACCTCGAAATCAGGCGCGCCGGTCTGCGCATCGAGCGCGTCGAGCACGCGCAGCAGCATCGGCAGCCGCTTGAACGTGGGAATGACGACGGAAAAATAAGGGACGGACATCGGGCGGCGGATTGTAGCGCTCACCGCGGCGCAAAGAGGAGCAGATCGAGACTGAAGGTGACGCGCTGCGGGCTCACCTTGTCGATCGGACGAGGCCGATAGATCGAGAGGAGAACGTCGTGAACGGCGTCACGGCCGAGATCGGCGATAGTGGACGCGCGGCGCTGGTCGAGTAAAGAGAAGTCTCTCGCGAACGTTTCGACGGTGCGATCGACGCGGTCGCGTCCCTCGCCGCGCAGCTCGACGAGATCGTCGGTGGCAGGAACGGCCACGAGCAGCATTCCGTCATCGCGAATCACGCGCCGGAACTCATCAGCGTTCATCCGCGCCGTGATCGAGAGGACGCGTGAGAAGGTTTTGCCGGGATACGGCAGGTAGCGATCAGCGTTGCCGACGACCCAGTGGCAATCGGGATAGCGCCGTGCGGCCGCATCGATCGCGGGAACGGAGATGTCGATGCCATGCGCTTCGCATCCCGATTCGTTTGCGAGCGACCCGAGATAGAAGCCGTCGCCGCAGCCGGCATCGAGAACGAGATCGTCCGCGGTGATCGCCGCCAGTCCGCGGATTCCTGCAAGCAACGGAGCCGTGACGCCGCGGTCATGCAGGCGCCGTCGCGCAGCGACCGCCGCCACGCTGTCGCCTGGCTGCTTCGAGCGCCGGTCCTGCGGCTGGAGAAGATTCACGTAGCCGCTGCGGGCGATGTCAAAGGAATGTCCGCGTGGGCAGACCAGGCCGCCCGCGGCAAGCGTGAGCGGCTCGCGGCAATCGCGGACGGTGCAGAGAAGAAGTATGTCGTTCGTTGATAACATTTATTATCACGTAGTATTATCACTCATCTTTATTGTAATGCGATGTCAACCACAAGCCGGTCGTAGGATTGTCATTTCGAATCGGCGGAACCGCGGGGTGGAAGGGTGGTGGGAGCGGTGAAGCACGATGACAAATCCCCGCCCACGAAGCGAGTCGTCGCGAGGGCAGGGGATTCCTCTCCGCGCTTCACCGCACCCACCACCTTTCCACCCCCGCGGTTCCGCCGGATCGGAATGACAGAGTGTTACGCATTCGCTCCTTTTGAATCATGCGGGCCAGTTCTGCGGCTGAACGAACCCTTTTCTTTGCTACGACACCCGCCTCCCGCCTCCCGACACCCTACAATCATTCCATGCACCGCTCCACGCGACGCCTCCTCGGTCTCGCGGCTGGCCTCGCCCTTTTTCTCGTCGTCTGCGCGCTCCTCTACCAGGTCGGTATGGCGCGGTTGGAGGGGACCCATCGATCGTTCTGGGAGAGCTTCGAATGGGCCGCGGAGACTTTGAGCACGACTGGGTACGGCGCCGACAGTCACTGGCAGCATCCGGCCATGGTGCTGCTCGTCGTCATCGTGCAGTTTGCGGGTGTCTTTCTCGTCTTCCTCATCGTGCCGATTTTCCTTGTGCCCTTTCTCGAAGAGCGATTCGAGCGCCGCGTGCCGCGCGTTGCGCCGCGCATGACCAACCATGTCGTCGTCTATCGATACGGGCCAACGGTCGAGACGCTGCTGCAGAGGCTTGCGTCGCACGATGTCGCATCAATCGTCGTCGAGACGGATGAAGCGGCGGCGCGGGCGGTGCTTGAGCGCGGGCAGACCGTCGTGTTCAGCCGCGCGGAAGAAGACGCGCTCGACATCTGCCGGCTCGCCGATGCGCGTGCGCTCGTTGCCAATGGCCGTGATGAGGAGAACGCCGCGATCACGCTGCGGGCGCGGCAGATGGGTTTCCGCGGCGAGATCTTCGCGTTCGTCGAGGAGCCGGCACATCGCAAACCGATGGAGCTGGCCGGCGCGACCGCCGCCTACACGCCGCGGCACATCGTGGCCGCCGCGCTTGCCGCACACGCCAGCGAACGAATCAGTCCGCGCCTCCCTGGCGTCGAAGCGCTCGAGCATCTGGAGCGTCGCGAGCTGCGCGTCGCGGCGACGAGTCCTCTGGCCGGCCGGACGCTCGGCGACAGCGCACTCGGCGCGCAGACCGGTGTCATCGTCGTCGGACAATGGACGCACAACCGGCTCCATGCGCGCTGCGACGCCGCGATGACGATCGAGCCGGGGTCGATCCTCGAGCTCGTCGGCGATGCGGTGTCGCTCGATCGCGCCGCTGCAGTCGTCGGAAGTCCGTATCTTCGGACTACTGGACCGTTTCTAATCGCCGGATTCGGCGAAGTCGGCCGCAAGGTTCACGAGCTCCTTACCGACGCGGGTGAAGACGTGCGCGTCGTCGAGCGCGAAGCGACGAAGGGCGTGGACATCATCGGCAACGTTCTCGATCCATCCGTGCTCGAACGGGCATCGCTGCACGAATGCCGCGCGGTCGTGCTCGCGCTGAACAGCGACGACTCCACGCTTTTCGCCACCGTGATCGCGCGTGACGCCGCGCCCGACGTGACCGTGATCGCGCGCGTGAACCATTCACGCAACATCGACAACATCTACCGCGCCGGCGCCGACTTCGCGCTCTCCATCAGCGACATCTCCGGTGAAATGCTCTCCGCCCGTCTCCTCGGGCGCATCGCCCGCTCGCGCGATGAGCATCGCAGGGTGGCGCGCGTTGCCGTTCGCGCCACGGCCGCGAGAACGCTTCGTGAACTGTCGTCGCGGCATCACGGCGTTTCCGTTCTGGCGGTGGAGCGGCAGGGTTCGTTTCTCGATGCAGGGCCCGAGTCTCACATCGAGCAAGGCGACTACATCTACCTTTGCGGAAGCGCCGACGTCGTGAATGAGGCCGGCGATGCACTGGCTGGATGAGTCTGCTGGCTTTGGCGTCTGTAAAAACGGCGGTAAACCGGCGTTCTTCCGGCAGGCTCTTTGCTCTATCGGAAGGCAGGAGAACAACCAAACCAAATGAACGTGAAATCTCCGACGCACACGACGATGACGCGGCTGATTCCGCCACTGACGATCTGGGCGATCGGCAGGATCCTCGACATGCCCAGCGTGAAAGGCTCGGTGATGGAGCTCGACGGCCACGCTTACAAGAAGCGCCACGAAGCGATCCGCTCCGTCAAGAAGAGCGTGAAGAACGCGCGGTCGAACAGCTCCTGGGTCGCAGCCGGAGCTGCGGCAATCGCTATCGGCATCGGCCTGATTACGAAAGCGACGCGCTCGAAGTAGCAGTCAGCTCACGGCGTGAAGAGTTTCTTCGCCGACTTTGCAAACAGTACGACGGCGCTGATGCCGCTGGCGAGCACGCCGATTACGACGCCGGCGATGCCTCCGACCAGCAGCTTCGCGAAGCCGCCCGCGGGCACCGGTTGCAACACGACCACGGGAATCGGCGCTGGCGCCGTCTCTTTCTTCGTTTCTTCTTTCAGACTTCCATCCGCGCGTGCGTAGACCTGCGTGAACTCGGCGCCGAAAAGAAGAATCTGTGCCGAGTAGTAGACCCACAGCAGGACGATCACGAGGGATCCAGCGGCGCCAAAACTCGATCCCACCGCGCTCTTCGCGAAATAGATTCCCAGGGCGAACTTGCCGAGAATGAAGAGGAGCGAGGTGAGCCCCGCACCGAGCCAGACATCGCGCCATTCGATCTTCAGATCCGGCAGTATGCGAAAGATCATCGCCATGAGGACGGTGACCACGACGAATGAGAAGCCGAGCTCCACGAGATGCCACAACGCCTCGCCGCCCGGAAGCTTGTTGCTCGCGTATTTGCCCACGGCAGCGATGGCGGTGTCGATGACAAGTGACACGAGCAGCAGGAAACCGATACCGAAGACCATGGCGAAGGAAAGGAACCGGTCCTTGAGCATCGTCATGATGCCGCCGCCCTTTTTCGGCTCGACATCCCAGATCGTGTTCAACGCGTCCTTAAGCTGACCGAAAACGCCGGAGGCGCCGAGGATCAGCGTGACGACTCCGATGATGGTGGCCACGGTGCCGCTCGCTGGCTTGGCCGCGTTCTTCACCATCTCCTGCATGCTGCTGGCAGTCGTCGGTCCGAGCACGCCGCGCAATTGGTCGAAGATCTTGCCTTGCGCCGCGTCGTGGCCGAAGGCGAGCCCGGCGATGGCGATCACGATGAGCAGCAGCGGCGCCAGAGAGAAGATCGTGTAGTACGCCAGCGCCGCGCCGAGGCGGGGAACCTTGTCACTGCTGAATTCGGTGATGGTCTGCTTGAAAAGATCGAAGTACTTTTTCATCGCGCTCTCCGCACGAATGGCGGAGAGCAATGGATGTACCCGGATCAATGGACAATGGACATTGGATAGTGGACAACGTGCGTCCACTGTCCATTGTCCATTGTCCATTGACCATTATCCATTGCTTCTCATCCACCCCACGCATCGCTCCACGCTCGTGTGCATCGCGTCCGCATCGAGATGAATTGCCCGCCCATGGCCGGGGAGGACCCACTCGAAGCGATAGTCGAGCAGGCGCTCCATCGACCGGATCTGCTCCGGCCACGAGTACCAGCAGGCATTGCGAAACGCGTAGAGGTGGCCGCGGCGCTCGCTCCAGGCGAGGTGATCGCCGGTGAAGAGATAACGATTGCGATAGAGAAACACGGCGTGTCCCTTCGTGTGACCGGGTGTCGGAATCATGATGATGTCGTCGCCGAGTGCGATCGGATCGATCCCATTCGGCTGCAACTCGATCGATGACGTGCGGCCGTGAACGTCGTCGCGGTGAAGGACGCGCTTACATCCGAACCGATCGTGATACTTCGCATGATCGGCGACGTCATCCTGATGTGTGAGCAGCATCGTCGAGACGCCACCCATCGCCGCGATGTTTTTGACGAGTGGTCCGGAAAAGCGCGGCGAGTCGATCAGGATGCTGCCGTCGGATCGTCGAATCAGATAGCTGATCGCGCCGAATGAGGATTCCGAGGCGTAGCCACAGCGGTAGACATCATCGTCGACGTGCTCTGGAAGATCGCCGAGGGCCTGACGCATGTCGTGTTTCGACACCGACCCGATCGACGCGGTCGGACAGGAGATGAGCGCTTTTTGCGCGGCCAGCAACTCCTCATCATTCGCCGGCTGGTGATACACGAATGACTTGTCCGCCGTGTCGCTGAAGACAGCAGGCGCGAAGATGCGGCAGGCATCGCAATCGATGCAGGAATCGTCGACGAAGAAATCGCCGCGCACGTTGTTGGGTAATCGCTGCGCCAGTTGGGCCACGACTGTTAAAACGGAAGGCCCTCGACCACAATTTCGCGTCTCTCTCTCCACGTCCTTCGCGTCTCCGCGTGAAACCGTTTCACGCCGCCTGATCGAACGGATTTTTTCGCCGTAACCCGCGTTTAACCCTCCGCATGTTCGACAACCTCCAGGACAAGATGGACAGGGTCTTCAAGACTCTTCGCGGCGAGGCCGCTCTCAACGAGTGGCACATCGACAACGCGCTCAAAGAAATCCGCGTCGCTCTCCTCGAGGCTGACGTTCATTTCAAAGTCGTCAAGGAGTTCACGAACCGCGTCCGCGAAAAAGCGGTCGGGCAGGACGTGCTCACGGCGTTTTCGCCGGCGCAGCAGGTCACCAAAGTCGTCCGCGACGAGCTGCAGGAGCTCCTCGGCGGCAACGAAGTCGGCCTCGCGCTCGTCGGTTCGCCGGCGGTCGTGATGATGGTCGGCCTTCAAGGCTCGGGCAAAACGACGACCTCGGGAAAACTGGCTTTGCACCTCAAGAATCGCGGACGCCGTCCGCTGCTCGTTCCGTGCGACGTCTATCGTCCCGCCGCCGTCGAGCAACTCCGCATCGTGGCGAAGGGCGTGAACATTCCCTTCTTCGAGCTGGGCGATGACCGCGATCCGCTCTCGATCGCGCGCCGCGCCGTCAGCGATGCCCGCACGCTGCTTTACGACACCGTCATCCTCGATACCGCCGGCCGCCTCCACGTCGACGCCGAGTTGATGGCGGAGCTCGACACGATCAAGCGCGATACGCGGCCGAGCGAAATCCTCTTCGTCGCCGACGCCATGACCGGCCAGGACGCCGTGAAGTCGGCGAAAGAGTTCGACGATCGCCTCGGCGTCACCGGCATCGTCCTGACCAAGCTGGACGGCGATGCCCGTGGCGGAGCTGCTCTCTCCATAAAATCGGTCGTCAATCGTCCGATCAAACTCGTCGGCGTCGGCGAAAAGTACGCTGACCTCGATGTCTTCTATCCCGACCGGATGGCCTCCCGCATCCTCGGCATGGGCGACGTGCTCTCCCTCATCGAGAAGGTCGAGACCGAGATCGACCGCAAAGAAGCGGAGCGCCTCGCCCAGCGCGTTGCCAAAGACAAGTTCACGCTCGAAGATCTGCGCTCGCAACTCCTGCAGGTCAAGAAGATGGGACCGCTCTCGTCGCTCGTGAACATGCTCCCCGGCGCCGGCAAGATCAGCGAAGAAGACATCGACGAGAAAGCGATCGTGCGGATGGAAGCGATCCTCAATTCGATGACGAAAAAAGAGCGCGAGTTCCCGCAAGTAATCGACGGCAAACGCAAGAAACGCATCGCCAAAGGCTCCGGCACGTCCGTCCAGCAAATCAATCAACTCCTCAAGCAATACCTGCAAATGAAGAAGATGATGAAGAGCTTCTCGAAAGGCTTCGGCGCAAGGAAGTTCGGCAAGATGATGAAGAACATGCCGCCGGGTTTGATGGGGTAGAGAAGCAGAGATCAGGAAAGGCAGTGATCAGAGATCAGGCCTCTAAGCCACGTTCGCCTTCGAATGATCCATTAATCGCGATTGTCATTTCGAATCGGCGGAACCGCGGGGGCGGCGGGGTGGGTGTGAGCGGTGGAGCACGATGAGAAATCCCCTGCCTCCTGCACGGTGTGTCAATCGGGGGATTTCTCGCCGCGCTTCACCGCTCCTACCACCCTTCCGCCCTCGCGATTCCGCCGGCTCGAAATGACAAAGCGCTGTGCTTTTCGTCTTTGCAACGTGGCTCAGCGCATCCAACCTGAAAGATTCCTAAGCGCGATTTGTCATTTCGAATCGGCGTGGAGCACGATGAGAAATCCCCCGCCTAGGGAGCGACTCTCGTGGGTCGGCAAAGACTTAGCCAGCTCGAATGACTCAGGAATCTGCCTCGGGCGCCTTCCAATCCTCGGACAAGTCCCTCCATTCAGGATTCATCGACGCGACCAGTGCATCCTTCTTTGCGCGCGACCACTTCTTGATCTGCGTTTCGCGCGCGATCGCCTGCCGAATGTCCTGATACCATTCGAAGTAGACCAACCGGTCGCAGTTGTACGTCTTCGTGAATCCCTCATTGAATTTGTTTCGATGCTCCCATTCGCGGCGCGAAAGGTCGTTCGTGACGCCCGTGTACAAAACGTTTAACCAGCGGTTCGTCGTCATGTAGACGTAGAAGTTGTACGCGAGTCGCACGCATAGAATCTCCCTCGGAGGCAGCCGCAGCGCAAGGGGGCGGGGATTCTCTCGGGTGCTTCGGCGTTCGCAATGGCGAGATTTCCACGCCAGGTAGAACATTCGTCCGTTGAAGGCAGCCGCAGCGCAAGTGGGCGGGGGATTCCTCGACCGCGCTCCACCGCTCCCACCGCCCGTCCGCCCCCGCGGTTTCGCCGGCTCGGAATGACAACGCGTCACGCTGCCGCCTTCCTGATCACTGATCTCTGCTGTCCCTGATCTCCGCACTCTTCTGCCTCTGATCCTCTCTCTCGGAATGACCGGCATACCCTTGCTGTTCCACGCCCCGGTCCGATAGGATTGCCGGCCCGATTCATGAAGGAGCATCACACGACATGTTGAAGATTCGCCTGCGCCGCCAGGGCGCTACCCATTCCCCGTTCTACCGCGTGGTGGTTTCGGACTCGCTGAAGACCCCGAGCAACGCTACTGTTGAGCAGATCGGTCACTACGATCCGAAGAAGAACCCTGCCGACGTCAAGATCGACAAAGCGCGCGTCGATTACTGGGTCAGCAAGGGCGCGCAGCTCTCGCCGACCGTCAAGTCGCTGCTGAAGAAGAACAAAACAGCGTAAGCTCGCAGCGTAGAAGAGCTGATGGAAGAGCTGATCGAGTTCCTCGCCAAATCGCTCGTCGACGACGACGATGCCGTGAATACGCATGTGTTCGAGCGCGGCGACCAGACCATCATCGAGCTGGAAGTCGCGCAGGACGACCTCGGCAAAGTGATCGGCCGCCAGGGACGCACCGCGCGCGCCATGCGTACGCTGCTGTCGGCGGCCGGCGTGAAGGCGCACCGCCGCTACACGCTCGACATCGTCGACTGAGGCGCTCCGCTCATGGCCGGCGACCGCATCGCCCTCGGCATCCTTCGCAAAGCGCACGGCGTGCGCGGCGAAGCGAGCGTCGAGGCCTGGAGCGATTCTCCGGATCGTTTCATCGATCTGCCCGCGGTCACGCTCGTTTCTCCCGACGAGTCGGAGACGCGCGAGGTGGCGATCGAGAGCGTACGCATTCATGCAGGCCGCGCCCTCGTGAAATTCTCCGGCATCGACGCGCCGGAAGATCTCCGCACGCTGCAGAACTGGACGCTGGAAGTTCCTCTCGCGCAGGCGCGAGCGCTCGAGAGCGGCGAGTATTTTCTGCACGACCTCGTCGGGCTGACGCTCGTCGACGGTGACGGGCGCACGCGCGGCGTCGTAACGGGTACCGAGGAAGGTGGCGGCGGTCTGCTGCTGAACGTGGAGCGCGATGGTCACCGCTTCGATGTTCCGTTCGCTGCCGGCATCGTCACCAAGATCGATCTCGCAGCGAAGCGCGCCCTCGTCGATCTGCCCGTCGGACTGGACGATCTCGATGCCGTTGCGGATTGATTTCGTCACGATTTTCCCGGCGATGTTCGAGCCGTTTCTGGCCGAAGGGATCATCGCCCGCGGAATCAAACAGGGATTGATGGACGTGCGCGTCTGGGATCTGCGCGACTTCGCCACGGACAAGCACCGGTCAACCGACGACGAAGCCTACGGAGGCGGGCCGGGCATGGTCATGCTCGCGGAGCCGGTGCTGCGCTGTGTTGAGAGAATCAAGGACGCGGGACGCGGGACGCGGGACGCGGATTCTTCTGCCGTCGCGCCTGTCCCCAGGGCGGTCGCGCCTTCGCTTGCTTCGGAAACTGCGCAACTTGCGGAAAATCCCCCTCGTCCCTCGTCCCTCGTCCCTGCCGTACTGATGACCTCACCGCAAGGCCGCGTTTTCACGCAGGCTGCGGCGCGCGAGCTCGCGTCGAGCGCGTGGCTGATTTTTCTTTGCGGACGCTACGAAGGTTTCGACGAACGGATCCGCGAGGCGCTGAATCCCGACGAGATCTCGATCGGCGATTTCGTCGTCTCGGGCGGCGAGCTGCCGGCGATGGTGATCGCCGACGCGGTCGGACGGATGATCGAAGGGGTCGTCGGCAATAGCTCATCGGTCGAAGAGGATTCGTTCTTCCGCGGGCTGCTCGACTATCCGCACTACACGAGGCCCGAAGAACTTCGGGGAATGCGCGTACCCGAGGTGCTCATGTCGGGGCATCACGAGAAAATCCGTAAGTGGCGGAAGGAGCAGGCGTTGCGGGCCACGTTGCGAAAACGGCCCGATCTGCTCGACGATGCGGAGCTCGACGACGAGGCGCAGTTAATGTTGGCTCGTATCCGCCAGGAATGACTCCGCGGTAGGGCTGGTTCTACGGCGGGCGGAGCCTCCGAAACGGGGAATCTGCATCTCGAGGTTGCCCTATCCGCCAAAATCGGCGATGCTTGCGGGCTCGCTTAGAAACACAGGAAGGTTGTCATCATGGCTCAGGATTTAATGAAACTCGTCGAATCGCGTGAAGCGCGCACCGACCTCCCGAACTTCGCGCCGGGAGATACGGTCAAGGTCCACGTGAAGGTCAAAGAAGGCGACAAAGAACGTATCCAGATCTTCCAGGGTCTGGTCATCTCGCGCAAAGGCGGCGGCGCGCGGCAGATGTTCACTGTCCGAAAGATCTCTGGTGGAATCGGTGTGGAGCGTCAGTTCCCACTAAACTCTCCCAGCATTGATCGTATCGAGGTCGAACGCCATGGCCGGGTCCGTCGCGCGAAGCTCTATTACCTCCGGGATCTCCGCGGTAAAGCAGCGCGTATCGAAGAAAAGCGAAAAGGCTAACGCGAAGCCGGCCGAACGGCTCGTACGGAATCTGTTCGCGGAGTTGGCGCGTGTCGCTGAGATGTCAGCGATCGAGCGCCGGCTCCGCGATTTCGGTTTTCGGGCTATCGCCGGAACGGACGAAGTCGGACGCGGTTGCCTTGCCGGCCCGGTCGTGGCCGCATGCGTGATCCTCGACGCCGAGCCGACGCTCTTCGGCGTCAACGATTCGAAGCTCGTCGGCGCTGAGGATCGCGTCGATGTTTGCCGGCTGATTCTTCGCCGCGCGCGTGCCGTTGCCGTCGGCGTCATCGAGCCGCAAACGATCGACGCCATCAACATTCTTCGCGCCAGCAAGCTGGCCATGGTCTCCGCGGTCGAGAATCTCGCGGTCCGTCCTGACGTACTGCTTCTCGACGCCGTGACGATCGATGTGGAGATGCCGCAGGTTCCATTGATCGGCGGCGACCGGCGCAGCGTCTCCATCGCCGCCGCATCGATCGTGGCGAAGGTCTATCGCGATCTGTTGATGGAGTCGTATCATGACCTCTACCCTGTTTACGATTTTCGACACAATCGGGGATATGCGACGGAGGGGCACCAGGCAGCGCTGAAGCTGTACGGCCCTTCTCCGATTCATCGAATGTCGTTTGGCGGGGTCGAGGAACCGATGTTGCTGTTCGTGCGGAACGGGGCCGATGGCGATCCAACGCGATAAAATCATCGCCAGCGCAGAAAAGCTGGTGCAGAAGGGGAAGATCGAGCCGGCGATCAAGGAGTACGAGCGCCTTCTCGACGATAACCCCAATGATGTGAACACCCTCAATCGCATCGGCGATCTCTGGGTGCGCATCAATCGCAACGACGAAGCCGTCAAGGTTTTCGCCAAGATCGCCGATCACTACTCCAAAGACGGCTTCTTCCTCAAAGCGATCGCGATCTACAAGAAGATCAACAAGCTCGATCCTTCCAAGCTCGATATCTACGCCCGGCTCGCCGATCTCTACGCCAAGCAGGGACTGGCCATGGAGGCGAAGAGCCAGTATCAGGTTCTCGCCGACTACTACCTGAAGCATGGCGACCCCGCGAACGCGCTGGTGATCTATCGCAAGATCTCCGAGCTCGATCCGAACTCGATCAACGTCCACGTCAAACTCGCCGATCTCTATTCGCAGAACAACCAGAAGCAGGATGCGCTCAAAGAATACGACCGCGTCGGACGCATGCTGCTCAAGCGGAGCATGCTCGACGAAGCAGTCCAGGTCTTCAAGAAAGCGCTGAAGATCGACTCCGGAAACGTGGAGCTGGTCGAGTCGCTGGTCACGGCGCTGCTGGAGGCGAAGGACTACGAGAACGCCATCCAGATCGTGCAGGCGGCGATCGAGTCGTCGGGAGACAATCCGCGTCTTCTCGCAGTCTATGGCCGCATCCTGCTGACAAAGGGCGATCTGACAGGCGCCAGCACGGTGCTGGAGCGCGCCCTTTCACGCGATGCAAACGACGCGGGAGTCCGCGAGTCGCTTGCCGATCTCTACGTCCGTATGGGTGACGCCGACAGCGCGCTGCAAATGCTGACGCCGGTCGTCGAGAAGGCCATTGGGCGCGGCGAGCGCGGCGTCGCTGTGGAGATGCTGAGCCGTATTCTGCGCGTCGATCCGTCGCACACGCCCACGCTGGAACGGCTCGCGGCGCTTTATACGCGGCTCAACGAAGAGACGAACATTCTCTCCGCGATGAGCAGCCTTGCGGAAGCTCACGTCGCGAAGGGCGCTTACGACAAAGCGGCCGAGGTGCTGGAAAGGCTGATTCAGCGCGAGCCGCAAAACGCGCAGCACCGCACCAAACTTCAGTTTGTCCGTTCGCAGATGGGCGGCGTAGACACGGTTCCCGCCCGTCCAAAGACCCAGGCTCCCCCGCCGATGGCTCCGCTCTCGATGGAGATCGAAGAGCCGGTACCGACATTCGACTCGTTCGACGACGGACCCGCGCTTTCATTCGATCTTGATTCTTCCGAAGCGGTCGAGATCAATTTCGGCAGAGGAATGGAGGAGCAAACGTCTGCTCCCGAGCCGGAGCCGCCGCCGCTTCCGATCGCGCAACCGGCCATACCGATCGCAGCGGCCGATCTCGATCAGGATGATGGCGGCGAGGACCTCGACTTCATCACCGAGCATCTCACCGAGGCGGATGTTTTTGCGAAATACGGACTGGCGGAGAAGGCTGCTGAACATCTGCGGGCCATCATTGAGCGAGCGCCGAAGCATCTCGTCGCGCACGAGAAGCTTTATCGAATATTGCTCGACGAAGGCGAGGTCGATGCGGCACGCGCAACCGCGAATCAGTACATCGGCCTCTTACGCGAGAACGGCGATACGACCGCGGCGGACAACGTTCGCGACGAATTCACGATGCGTGGTCACGTACTCGAGCCACCGGCGCCCAAACCGGCGCCGGTTCGTCCGCCAACCGTTGAGCGGCCGGCGCCTGCGCCTCCGCCTCCACTGCCGGACGTGCCGGATGAGCTGAGTTTCGACCTCGATACGGCTTCGCCCGACTTCGAGCTTCCGGCGATTTCGTCCGAGCCGTCGGAGCCTGAGTTCTCGTTCGACTCGCCGTCGTCTTCCCCTTCATCAGAGCCACCGGCCTCCCCGTTCAGTTTCGGCGATCCGATGTCGTTCGAGCCGCTCCCGGAAATCGACCAGGCTCCAGAGCTGATGCCTGAGCCCCTTCCGGAGCTGGCTCCCGAGCCCGAAGCGGCACTCGCGTTCGAGCTTCCTGCTGACGAGGAGTTTTCGTTTGCATCACCAACAGAGCAGCCGGTTTTTGCCGATGAAGCCCCGTTGGTTGCCGACGCGCCGTCCGCAGAAGAATTGCGAGAGCTTGATTTCTACATCGAGCAGGAGTTGTTCGATGAAGCCCACGAGAAACTCGAGGCGCTGACTTCGCGTTTCCCCGGCAGCAACGATGTCGAAGAACGGCGTGCGCGTCTGGAGACAGCACATCGTCCGGTGTCGGTGGTTCGCGACGCCCCTGCCTCCTACGCGCCTCCCGGGCTTTCCCGCGATGAGATCGAGAGCGAGCTTCTTTCCGCGCTTCCCGACGATGACGACGACTTCCCGGTTCCGACCAAGGCAGCGCCGCCACCGCCGCCCGCGGCTCCTCTTCCTCCTCCACTTCCCGTGATCCATGAAGAAAACCTCTTTGCCGACGAGGACGACTTTTTCGATCTGGCGGCAGAGCTGGAATCAGAATTGGAAGAAGAGGGCGAGAACGTTTCGCTGAGCGAAGAGGAGCAATCGCTCGAGGAGATTTTCAAGGAGTTCAAGAAAGGTGTCGAACAGCAACTCGACTCCGAGGATTACGACACCCATTACAACCTCGGCATCGCCTACAAGGAGATGGGACTCATCGATGAAGCGATCGGCGAGTTTCAACTGGCATCGAAGGATCCGAAACGTGCAGTCGAGTGCGCATCGATGCTCGGTCTCTGCTTTCTCGAAAAGGGAATGCCGCAGCTTGCCATCAAGTGGTATCGCAAAGGACTGGAGATGACGGAGATCTCGGCAGATGAGCACGTGGGATTGCTTTACGATCTCGGCTCCGCGTACGTGGAAGTCGGCGATACAGACAACGCGCAGAAGGCCTTCGTCGAGGTCTTCGGCTTGAATCCGAATTATCGCGATATCGTGACGCGCATCAAACAACTCGAAGACGCCAGCAAATGAACTACACGCTCGAATCGTTTCTCCGCTTCGTCAACCTGACCACGTCCGGTCTGCTGGCCGGCTCGCTCGGCTTCGGCGAGCAGGCGCTCGTTCCGGGATGGCAACGCGAGTTGCCGAACCATGAAGATCGCCGCACGCGCGCCATCGCCGCGCTCAAAGATGCGACGAGCTATTTCAACGCGATCGGACCTGTGGCTCTTGGGACAGCGGTGACTCTGGCTGTTGCATCGCGCGGCGTGAAGCCAGTCAAGCGCGTACTCGACGCCGCGGCAGCGATCAGTCTCGCCGGCGTGCTGGCCGCGACGATCATGGTGACGGTGCCGATCAACGAAGAGCTCGACGAGCAGGCGCCGACCGATTATCCCAGCGACCGTTCGCAGTCGCTGGCAAAAAATTGGTCACGCGCGCACGCCGTGCGCACGACTCTCGGTGTGAGCGCGTTTCTTTGTGCGGTGGCGTCAAACCTGACGCGGCCAAATCACGCGAAGTGATCAAAGCCGGCGGGAAAAAGCGGTTCGCCGTCGACGCGGATGCCGCGCTCTTCGACGATGCGGCCGATCGAGTAGACCGGCCGCCCGACGCGCGCGCTCAATTCTGATTCGCGCAGCGATGACGTGAAGAGCAACGCGTACTCTTCGCCGCCATGCCACACCGCGTCGCGAACGTTGATTCCGAGTGTCGGTCCTGATCGCTGCAGGTCCTGAAAAACCGGAATCCGATCGCGCTCGATCTCGGCGCCCACTCCTGATGCATCGCACAAGTGATGAAGATCGGTCGACAGGCCGTCCGACACATCGATGCAACTCGTGGCAATGCCGGCCAGCTTCAACCCGAGCGCGACTTCCGCTTCCGGTTCGAGATGTCGTCGGATCGCCGACTCGATGAATTCGCGCTCGGCGTAGCCAGCGCCTTCGGTCTTGCGTTGCAGGAGCGCCAGCCCGGCTGCGGAGCCACCGATGGGACGGCTCAGATAGATGCGGTCGCCGCGCTTCGCACCGCTGCGAAGAATCGGTTGCGCCGCTTCGCCGATCATCGTGATTGAGACGAACAGTGCCGCGGCGCGCGACAAATCTCCGCCGATGATTTCGATGGAGTGCTCGCGCGCGGCAACCGCCAGCTCTTCGACGAGCGCGGCAGCACGCGATTCATCCGGTGAGCCGATCGCGATCAACGCGTATTGCGGCTTGCCGCCCATGGCCGCGATGTCCGACAGATTGACGACCAGGCTCTTGCGCGCCACGAAACGCAACGGCGTGTCGGATGCGAAGTCGATGTTCTCGACGAGCACATCGTTCGTGATCACTTGCGTGCCGACGACCGCGGCATCGTCCCCCGCGCGCGGGAAGAGCTCCCGAATGCGCTGAATGACATCGCGCTCGCTCAACGCCGGACCACCGGCACGATCGGCTCGAGTGGACGATCGAATCGTTCGTTGGGATAGATCACCGCTTCGAGAAAAAGTCCCGAAGGCGGCGCCGTCGGCTCGACGTTCGCCGCGTTTGCCTTGAGCTTTGCGGCGAGATCCTCCGGCTTCGCATTTCCGCGGCCGATCTCGACGAGGAAGGCCACGAGCTTCCTGACCATCTTCCAGAGAAAGTGCGAAGCCTCGATGCGGAAGAGAATGAGGTCGCCGGCAACCGCAATATCGCAGCGCGTCACAACGACGATGCGCGAGTCCTCTTCCTTCATTCGCTTGTCGCTGAACGCACTGAAGTCGTGACGCCCTTCGAGCATCTTCGCCGCACGCGTCATCGCGCTGACGTCGAGCTTGTCTTTGATCCACCAGACGAACGGCTTGGCGAACGCCGTGCGCCGCGTGGCGATCTGATAGAGGTAGACGCGCGACACCGCGTCGTGCCGCGCGTGAAAGCGATCCGTCGCGCGCGACGCAGCAATGATGCTGATGTCGTGTGGCAGCAGATCGTTGATCTTGCGCGACAGCAGCAGCGGATCGACGCCTTTGTGCGCGCGCAGATGCGCGACTTGCGCCGCGGCGTGAACGCCTGAATCCGTTCGTCCCGCACCGCCGATGTCGGCGTCGCCGAGCACCTGCTCCGCCGCGCGCTGGAGATGTCCCTGCACAGTTTTCGGCGTGTTACCCTGCGCCTGCCAGCCCGAGTACCGCGTCCCTTCGTACTCGATCGTGAGCTTATAAGTCGGCATGCGTCCCGCGTCGTATCAGGTAATCGGAGATCTGCTCGCTGTCGTCTGGGACGACGGGCACGAATCATACTATCCGCTCGAAGCACTCCGCCGCGCATGTCCCTGCGCCGCCTGCTCCGGCGAACCCGACCTCTTCGGCAACATGTCCAGAGGTCCGGCGCCGCGCTACACGCCCGCGTCCTTCCAACTGCAGAGCGTCGTTCCGATCGGAAACTACGCCCTCCAGCCGAACTGGATGGACGGTCATACCTACGGGATGTGGACTTATGAGAGTCTGCGCGCCTTTTGTTCATGCGGATCGTGCGGAACTAAGTAACACCGAGGTATCCTCGGGCGCAGTGATCAGCGAGGACTCTGATCGCTGCGTCTCAATCGGCGAGACGTTGTTCAGTGAAATTGTTGTCGCACACGCCGAGTGCGAGGACGTATTCGAATCAACAACGCACGGGCGCCTGCGCGCCCCGAATATGAAGAAAGAATCTGGCACTACCAACGACGTAACCAACGAAGTAGATGACATGCAGCCCGAGTACGATTTCAGCGGCGGAGTTCGCGGCAAGTACTACCGTCCAGGCAAGACGATCATCCGCATGACGATCGACGAAGATGTCGCGCGCTACTTCTACTCGTCGGAGCTTCTGAACGAGGCCCTTCGCAAGCTGATCGCCGAAGGACGCGCGCCTGAACCGCGCGATGAGTAGCACTTCGAACGATGACGATGCGAATTACGTGGGATCCATTGAAGGCGGCGGAGAACTTCAGGAAACACGGAGTATCGTTTGACGAAGCGAGAGGTGTCTTCTCCGACCCGTTTCGCGGTGTGGTGCCCGATCACGGCCATTCTGACGACGAAGACCGATACGTCGCCGTTGGCACAACGCCGGCTGGCAAATTGCTAATCATCTTCTACGCAAACGAGGGCGAAGGCGCACGCCTGATCAGCGCCAGGCGGCCAACGCGTTCTGAAAGGAGACGCTATATGGATGAAAAACCCATGATTCACGACGAGCCGATGGAGCCCGGCGACGAGGAGACAATGCACCTCGATTGGAGCAAGATGGTCCGCGGTCTCCACTACATTCCGCGCGAGAAAGGGACCGTGACCCTCGACGAAGACGTTTACGGCATCTTTCAAACATCGGAAGAGGTGAACAACGCGCTCCGGATGCTCATCAGGGAGAACCGAATCCCGCACTTTCTCTCCGACGAGGAGTGGTACGCGAAGCACAAGAAGTCACGGCAGGATTAACGTTCCGTCGTTTCCCTGCAGTGCGTCGCGGAGGTGTTCGACATCGGTGATCAACACCTGCTTCCCGCCGCGACTGACGAACTGGATCGATGCCTCGATCTTCGGTCCCATCGATCCCGCCGGGAACTGGCCCTCGGCCAGATAACGCGTTGCCTCGGCGACCGTGATGCGATCGAGCGCTTTCTCGGACGGCTTCTCGAAATTGATCGACACGTTGGCCACGCCGGTTAGGACGACGTACATCTCGGCGTGCAGCTCCGAGGCGAGCAGGCTCGATGCGAAATCCTTGTCGATCACCGCCTCGACGCCGCGCCATTGACCGTCGCGTCCGCGCACGACCGGGATGCCGCCGCCGCCCGCCGCGATCACGACCGCCGCGCTGTCGAGCATGTGGACGATCGTCTGGAGATTGAGAATGCGCAACGGACGTGGGGACGGAACAACGTGACGCCATCCGCGTCCGGCGTCTTCGCGCATCGTCCATCCGAGGTCGCGTTCGAGGGCCTCGGCGCGATAGCGCGTCACGAATGGCCCGATCGGTTTCGTTGGACGCTTGAACGCAGGATCGTTCGGATCGACTTCCACTTCTGTGAGGATGGTCGCGACATCACCGCCGACGCCGATGCCGTCGAGGCGATTGCGGATCGCCTGCTGCAACAGAAATCCCATCGACCCTTCGGTCTGCGCGACGCAGACGTCGAGTGTCTGCGGCGGGATCTTCGTGGATGCTTCTTCGTTCTGCACCAGGATGTTGCCGACCTGCGGGCCGTTGCCGTGAACGACGATCAGCTTGTACCCGAGGCGAACGACTTCGGCGAGCCAGCGGGCGGCCTGCTTCGCGCGCGCGATCTGCTCTTCCTGCGTGCCGCGATCCTCGGGGCGCAAGAGTGCGTTGCCGCCGAACGCCACGACGGCGAGTTTCGCCAGCGCGGTCACTCTACAAATCCTCGCGGACGAGCGGCATCGTCATGCAGCGCGGTCCGCCACGCGCGCGCGACAGCTCGTGGCCGGCCATCTGAATCGCATACTTCGTATCAGTCCACGTTTCGAGCTCGGTGCGCCCGAGGAGGAGATCGTCTTCGTAGATGATGTGATATCCGTGCGCCGCCAGCTCCTCGGCAGTGCGCACGTTGCGCTCGTAGAGAAGAATGATTCCCGGCGCGAGCGTGAAGGCGTTCGCTCCATCGGTCCATTGCTCGCGCTGCTGATCGACAGCGCTACGCCCGCCGCAGTAGATCGGATCGAGATCGAAGCCATGTTTTTTCAGCGCACGAAGCAGCGACTTCTGTGGCGCATACGAAATCGACTTCTTCGTCAGGTCGATCGTCGTCACGGTCGCCGCCTGACTGCCACCCGGCAGGATGACGGGCGGATAGATGAGGCATTCGCTCGCGCTGGTGAACGTGAAGACCGTGTCGAGATGCATGAACGAGCGTTGCCGCGGCAACTCGACGACGATGATCGTTTTGACGTCGCTGCCGGCGTCGCGCAACGACGTAGCGAGCTGCCGCACGCCGGCGCGATTGGTGCGCTCGGTGACGCCGACCAGGAGCAGGTCGCGCGATGGCACGAGGATGTCGCCGCCTTCGATCGTCGGAGTTCGTCCCGTGCCGGCCGCGCTAAACACGAAATCTGACCACCGGCGATTTCCACGCAGCAACGGATGATGCCCGAAGACATAACCGGACAGCAGCGACTCGCGCCGCCGCGCCTGCGTGGCCATGCCGCAAACTACGACGCCATCGCCGATCACCACCTGCGGATCACGCATGAAAAAGTAATTCGGCACGGGCAACAGATCGAACGAAGGAAGCTCCCCTTTGCCGTCGCGTTCGTGCGGGATTCCACCGATGAGAGTCTGGGCCAGCAGCGCGGCCGGCTGTTCACCCAACGTCGAAGCCAGCTTGCGGCCAAAGAACTTCCGCTTCTCGAGATCGCGGAGGATCAGACGTTTGACATCCGCGTCTTCGAGAATTTCTTCCAGCAGGTCCTGGATGTCGATAACCTCCGGAGCAATGAAGCGGATGAGCTGCTGGAAGCGGCGGTGCTCCTCGCGCGCGACCTGACCGTAGAGGATGTCGTCGAACAGGAGCTGGTTCATCATCGGCGGGATCATCACGTCGATTTCCCGGCCGGGAAGGTGGACCAGCACGCTCTTCAGCCTGCCGATCTCACTGGTTACATTCAACTGCATGCAGCGCTGATTCTATCGCAGCGGTTTTGCGCGCCCGGTTTGAGTAAGATTGACGGACCGATGAGGCCGACGTGGTTCCTGGCGACAGCGCTGCTGGTGTATGCGGGCGGAGCCGCGGCAGCACCTCCCCGCATTTCGTTCACGCGGACGATGCCGGCGATGCACGACATCGGCAAAGCGGAGAATCTTGCGGTGATTTACGCGATCGGGGACAGCAACAAGATCGACACGTTCCTTGATCGCTTCGTCGATCTGGTGTCGCGAGCCGGCTCATTGCGCATCGAGAACGTCGTCGAGAACAATCACCACCGGATCATCGACGAGGCTTCGTTTCGCATCCTCCGCAAGAGTCATCCCGCGGACGCCTACCTCGGCGTGAATCGTTTCACCTGCTCCGGCGTGGAAAAGAGCGCCGAAGGAAGCGTGCATCTCGAGAGCGGCGAGCGGGTGAAACGGCTCCATCATTGGATCGACGCAACGTGCTCGGCGCGCGTCGATGTGCTGAACGTCGACGGGACGAAGATGTTTTCGTACGCCGTACACGGTGACGGAACATCGCCGAGAATGGGAACGCTGACGGAGGACGAGCGGGACATCGCTTACGAGCAGGCAGCGCGTTTTGCCGCCGTCATCGCCGCGGATGCGATCACGCCGCGCACTCGGCGCGAATCAATCGAGCTTGATGATCGTGCGCCGTCGTTCGAAGAAGGATTCGCGATGATCAGCTCCGAACGGCTCGCCGACGCCCGCGCGATCTGGCAGTCGGCGGCGACGCGGCACCACGATTCAGGTGCGCTGTTCTTCGACCTGGCCGCCGTCTCCGAGGCGATTGGCGATGTCGAGGCCGCGTATCGTTACTACAGGAGAGCCGTGGAGCTTTCACCGAGGGAGCGGCGCTACGCGATCGAGCTCCGGCTTTTTCGCCGTCGCAACGCTGTCCCGCAGCAATGAAAAAGGCCGCCTTCCCGGCGGCCTTCGTACGCGAATCGGTTGAAAAGACTTTACTGCGTGATCGGCGTCGACGTTGCCGCGGCGTTGATCTGAATCTGCTTCGGCTTCACCTCCTCGCGCTTCGGAATCGAGATCTCGAGGATGCCGTCACGGTAGGTGGCAGTGATCGACTCCTGTTCGACGGTGCGCGGCAGCGAGAAGGTGCGCGTGAAGCTGCCGTACGTGCGCTCGATGCGATGGTAGTTGCGGTCGTCTTTGCGCTCGAACTGCCGTTCGCCGCTCACGGTGAGCACGCCATCTTCGAACGTGATTTTGAGATCCTTCTCGTTCATGCCCGGCACTTCGACGCGGACGAGGATCGTCTCCTTCTCTTCGGCGACGTCGACAGGCGGAGCCCAGGTGCCGGACTTCAGCTCGTCTTCGAGAAAGTTGAAGCGGCCAAAGAAAGGCTCGAAGACTCGGGCCTGGAGGACGCGAAAATCGTTGCGGGGATTGGATCGGGTTAGATAGCTCATAGGTTGCCTCCGTTATTTAATCTGCGCTTCTTGCGCTCATATCTCACTCAACCTTAGCAATATCGACTCATATTCCAAGCTTGATTACCGCGGAATGTTCGATTTGTGTCGCTGTTTCTAAGGGACTCGAATGACAGCACTTTCGCCAGTTGCCGCGCCAGCAGAGCTCAGCCGCGAAGTCGCCCGGCGACGGACGTTTGCGATCATTTCGCACCCCGACGCGGGCAAGACCACGCTGACAGAGAAGCTCCTTCTTTATGGAGGTGCGATCGACATGGCCGGCGCCGTCCGGGCCCGCAAAGGGCAGCGTCAAACCACGTCGGACTGGATGGCCATGGAGCAGACGCGGGGAATCTCCATCACTTCCACCGCGCTCCAGTTCGAATACGAGGGATGCTGTCTCAATCTCCTCGATACGCCCGGCCACCAGGATTTCAGCGAAGACACCTATCGCACGCTCGCTGCGACCGACAGCGCGGTGATGGTGCTCGACTCGGCGAAGGGCATCGAGCCGCAGACGCGAAAACTGTTCGATGTCTGCCGCATGCGCCAGATCCCGATCATCTGTTTCATCAACAAGCTCGATCATCCCGGCCGCGATCCGTTTGATCTTCTGCACGAGATCGAGAAAGAGTTGCATGTCGGCGCGGTTCCGATGAACTGGCCGATCGGCAACGGTCCGAATTTTCAGGGCGTATTCGATTTGCGCAAACAGCAGGTTCTCCGCTTCGAGCGCGCAGCGCACGGCGCATCCGTCGCCGCGGTGAAAGTCGGCGGTCTCGACGATCCGCTGCTCGAGGACGAGATCGGGCCGACTGCATGGCAGGAGTTGCGCGAAGCCGCGGAGCTGCTGTCCGGAGCGGGGATCGTGTTCGATCGCGCGGAGTTCGGACACGGACGCGTCATCCCCGTCTACTTCGGAAGCGCGATCAACAACTTTGGCGTGCAGCCGTTTCTCGATGCGCTGATCGAATTTGCGCCGCCGCCCGCCGCCCGTCCCGCCCGCGTCGCCGGCGAGGAGACGATCGTTGAGGCGACGAACGAGACGTTCACCGGCTTCGTTTTCAAGATCCAGGCGAACATGGACAAGCGCCATCGCGACCGTCTGGCGTTCATGCGCGTTTGCTCCGGCGTGTTCGAGAAAGACATGCTCGTGCATCACTCCCGGCTCGACCGCGAGGTGCGCATGACGCGTCCCCATCGTCTCTTCGCGCGCGAGCGTGAGGGAATCGAGATCGCGTGGCCCGGCGACGTGATCGGCTTCGTCAATCCGGGACTCTTCCGCATCGGCGACGCTGTCTCGTCCGGCGCGCCAGTCGAGTTCGCGCCGATCCCACGCTTCGCGCCCGAGCATTTCGCTACGCTGCGCGCGAAGCAGGTCACGCGTCAGAAGCAATTTCAGAAGGGTCTCGCGCAGCTCGAAGAAGAAGGGGTCATGCAGGTGCTCTCGCCGCATGAAGGACTGCGCAGCGAGCCGATCCTCGCCGTCGTTGGCGAGCTGCAGTTCGACGTCATGCAGTCGCGGCTCGAGAGCGAATACAACGTCGAGACGACCGTCGTCGCGCTGCCCTACAAACTGGCACGCTGGGTCAATCGCGATGTCGACGACGTGGCGATGAAGATGAACCTTCCCAGCCGCTCGAAGATCGCCACCGACAGCGCCGGCCGCGCCGTCGTTCTCTTCAGCTCGCAGTGGGAGCTCGATTACGCCGAAAAAGAAAATCCCGGCGTGACGTTCCTCTCAGCGGCGTAAGAGCACGGCATCGAACCGCGTTCCGTGCCATACGTGCTCGACGCGGTAACGTGAGTGCAAGAACGCCATGATGCCCAATCCGTAATCGACACCAAATCCTCGCGAGCCGTACTCGCGAACGTCGCGCGACACCAGCGCAACACGATCGGGCGGATGCGCGGTGAGCTCGCCGAGGATCGATCGTTCCACTGCCGCATCTGCGGTCTCCACGGGCGTGAACGTGTGGAAGCTCAACGGCGTCCGCGTTTGGGTCAGGTAATTGATCGTCAGACCTTCCGGCATCACCACGAGCGTTCCGTCATGCACCTCGGCGATGAGTTCATTGAAAACGCGAGCGCGATCGGGATTCGAATCGTAGAACGTGCCACGCGCAGAGACGATCGGGAAGCGCTTCAACGCGTATTGATCATGTTGTTGCCACAGATCGCCAACCGCGTTTGCGGCGAATGGAACGAGCCAGAGAAACACCATCGCGTTGCGCCGCGGGATGTAGCAGAACAATGTGTACGCAGCCAATGCGAAGACCGGAATCGTCAGCACGAACCCGTACCATGAAGGCGAAACGTTGAGTGGGATGCGGAGCGTGCACGCCGCCGAGAACACGGCGAAGACGAGAAGCGGACTCTCGCGGTCGCGAAAGAACGCCCACGCCAGCGCGATCCATTGCAGCAATGCCCAGGCGCGGAAGAAGGAGTGATTGCCGATGAGGATGCCGATGACGACGATCGGAATTGCGGCGATCCACCGGCCGGTGCGCATTAGCAGCGCGATGGCAACGATCCCTGCAGCGCCGAGGGCGAGTTGCGTCAGTTGATCGCGCCACATCGCCGTGCCGGAGACGACTTCGAAGAAGTGTTTTGCTCTCGCTCCATGCTGCCATGCCGCAAAAACGTTTTCGGTCAGCCAATTCGTGTCGCGGAAACAGAGAAAGGCCAACGCGGCGCACGCCGCTATCGCCGCGAAGAATGACGCGAGCTGCCGCAGCGTGACGCGCCGCGCTGCGGCGAGCACGAGCACGATCAGCAGAGCCGCGATCGCATACTCGACCTTGCACCACGACGCCAGCACAAGCGCCGCGATCGCAAAGGCGTTGCGTCTGTAGGCGAACGCCGCAAGCGCAACACACAACAACGCCATGCCGATCGTCGCACCGTAGCTGTACGGGAAAAGAAAGTTCGCCCCCCACGTCGACGCGCCACAGAAGCTGATCGCCACAAACATCAGCGTCGCCGCGAAGGCCGGAACGATCCCAGCCGCGCGCCGCAACGCCATCCAGAGCGACGTCACGATCACCGCGGATTGCGCGATCCCGATTGCCATGTACGACAGGAGTGAATGTCCGATTGCGCCGGTGATCAACGCCAGCAGATACGGCGCGAGCGGCGGGTACTGATAGCGAATGTCGCGATAGAGCTTCGCGCCGTTTGCCAACTGCTCCGGAATGTAGAGATCGCGTCCCGTGTCGATGATCGGATCGAGCCAGCGCATGTACGACTGCGCGAATGCGATCACGGCGACGGCGATGAGGGTGGCGATGAGGCCTAGTGCGGGAGTCGGGAATTGGGAGTCGGGAGTCAGAGAAAAAGAATCGGGTTCGCCGTTGGCGGTGTTCGTCGAAAGAGAGTCAGCTTCATCTCCGACACCCGATTCCCGACTCCCGACTCCCGCGAAGCTCACTCCCGCATCGTCCCCGGATCGACTCCCAGTGACCGGCAGAACGCCACGTACGCGAACGGCGAGATCTCCGACGGTTTGATCTCGCTTCGCCCGCCCCAGAAGACGTTCGTGTAACTCACCGGAATGCCGATCGACGCCAGATGCTCGTCGATCGCCGCTTTGTGCGCGAGGACGGCTTCCTTCTCCGTTCCGTGTGCGACGGCCATGATGTTCACGTTGCGAAACTCCGGACCGCCTTCGCGCCAGTAGCAGTGCGTCAGGATGTGAAACCGTCCGACTTCGCGGCCTGCCTCGATCTCACGTCCGGGCGGCACGGCCCAATGGAACAGAGCGTTGAATCGCGTGACACGTTCGCCGGTCTGCAGCGGCTTGACGTGCTCCAGGAACGTCGAGAAGCGGCCGACGACTTTGCGCGCGTTGAGCGACTCCGCCACTTCGTAGAATGTCTCCAGCGGCACGCCTGCCTCCTCGGCGCGCGCACGCCAGAGGTCGCGCGTGAATTCCTCTGGCTCAACTTCACGCTTCAATGCAGTCATCACGCGCCAATCGAGATCGCTCAGGATGACCTTCGTCGTATCCTTTGCTTCCGCGGGAACATCGGCTTTGCTGCCCGGCTCCATCCCTTTGCGGCGGACGTGACCGACGCCGAGGGCGAAGATGCGGTTCGCGGGCATGACGCGAAAATGTTCGGCGCCGGTGATGCGGCCGATCATCGCGCAGTGTTTTTCGATCGAGTATCCCTGCGGTACTTTCACCGTCGTCCAAAGCCTGTAGTTGGATCCCGGCGATGCGGCATCCGTCGATCGGGTAACGACGTGGCCGGAGAACGGATCGGAGTCGACCATGTAGTCGAACGCGTCGTTGAGCTTGTCGGCTGGATACTGCCAGGCCACGAGCGCACCTTCCGCGAGATTGGTTGCCATCAATGTCTGGCGCACGCGGCGGATGGTTCCCGCGCGCAGCATGGCGCGCACGCGGTCGATCACCGTCTCGATATCGACGCCCGACTGTTCGGCGATGACGCCAATCGGATCGCGGACGAAGCCCTGGATGCGGTCCTCAGAGATCGCCAGGATCTTCGCGTTGATGGGATCGGTGTGCGCAATCGGAACCTCGGTGACGGTGGACATGCCCGAATAATATTGCTAAAGTCGAGCGCTCCTGGACTGATTTGCGGGGCTGCTTGCAACCAGGTTAAAAAAAGCTAAAGAGCCGGCAGTGGTCCGCGTTCTCGACGCTGATTTCAGCCCCGCAATTTCCGCGGGGCTTTTTGTTTTCGGGAGAAATCGATGGCGCAACCGGATCGTACCGCTGAACTTCATGAGCTGCTCGATCGCCGCATCCTCGTGTTGGATGGCGCGATGGGGACGATGATTCAGCGCTACCGGCTCGACGAAGCGGCGTTCCGCGGAACGCAGTTCGCGTCCCATCCACGCGACCTCCGTGGCGCGAACGACATCCTCTGCCTCACGCGGCCCGATGTCGTCGAAGCGATTCATCGCCAGTATCTCGAGGCCGGCGCCGACATCATCGAGACGAACACGTTCAACGCCCAGGCGATCTCGCTCGCCGACTACGACCTCGTCGAGTACTCGTACGACATCAACAAAGCGGCCGCCGAGCTTGCGCGCAAAGCATGCGACGCCTACGCAACGCCCGAGCGTCCCCGATTCGTCGCCGGCTCCCTCGGGCCGACCAACCGCACGGCGTCGCTTTCGCCCGACGTCAACAATCCGGCGTTTCGCGGCGTCACGTTCGACGAGCTCGTCGACGCCTACTACGAACAGACACGCGGACTGGTCGATGGTGGGTCCGACATCCTGATGCCGGAGACGACGTTCGATACGCTCAACATCAAAGCCGCGCTGTTCGCGATCGAGAAGTATTTCGCCGACACCGGCATCCGTCTTCCGATCATCGCCTCGATCACGATCACTGATGCCTCCGGACGAACGTTGTCGGGTCAGACGGTCGAAGCGTGCTGGAACTCGATCTCGCACGCCAATCTCCTCGCCGCCGGAATCAACTGCGCGCTCGGTGCCGCGGAGATGCGGCCGCACATCGAGGAGCTGGCGCAGATCGCGCCGGTCTACATCAGTTGCTATCCCAACGCCGGACTTCCCAACGCGCTCGGCGAATACGACCAGACGCCGGAAGAGATGGCCGCGCTGCTGCACGAATACGCTGGCAACAACTGGATCAACATCGTCGGCGGCTGCTGCGGGACGACTCCTGACTTCATCCGCTCGATTGCCGAGGCGGTGAAGATGTTCCCGCCGCGGGTGCCGCCGCAGATCGAAAAGCATCTGCGGCTCAGCGGACTCGAAGCGCTGACAGTACGAAACGACGGCGGCGAAGGCTCGCAATTCATCATGGTTGGCGAGCGGACGAACGTCACCGGCTCGCCGAAGTTCGCGCAGATCGTGAAGGCGGGCGATCTCGAGCCGGCGCTGGCGATCGCCAAACAGCAGATCGACGGCGGCGCCAACATCCTCGACGTCAACATGGACGAAGGGCTCCTCGACTCCGAAAAGGTGATGACCGAGTTTCTCCATCTCGTCGCGTCAGAGCCCGACATCGCCCGCGTTCCGATCATGATCGACTCCTCGAAGTGGACGGTGCTCGAGGCGGGCCTCAAATGCACGCAGGGAAAGTCGGTCGTCAACTCCATCTCGCTCAAAGAGGGAGAGGATAAGTTTCGCGAACAGGCTCGCATCATCCGCCGCTTCGGTGCCGCGGTGATCGTGATGGCGTTCGATGAACAAGGTCAGGCCGATTCGATCGAGCGCAAAGTGGCGATCTGTTCGCGCGCGTACCGCATCCTCGTCGACGAAGTTGGCTTCGACCCCACCGACATCATCTTCGATCCCAACGTGCTCACCGTCGCCACTGGAATCGAGGAGCACAACAACTACGGCGTCGGTTTCATCGAAGCGGTCCGGCAGCTCCACGCGCTCTTTCCGCTCGTCAGCTTCTCCGGCGGCATCAGTAACGTCTCGTTCTCGTTCCGCGGCAACAAGGCTGTGCGCGAGGCGATGCACGCGGCCTTTCTCTACCACGCCATCAAGGCCGGTTTGACGATGGCGATCGTCAACGCCGGGCAGCTTGCGATTTACGAGGAGATCCAGCCCGAGCTGCGCGAGCTCGTCGAAGACGTTCTCCTCAATCGCCGCCCCGATGCCACGGAGCGTCTGCTCGCGTTTGCCGACAACGTCAAACAGGGACCGGCGACGGCGAAGGAAGAAGAAGCGTGGCGCAGCGGAAGCGTCGAAGAGCGCCTTTCGCACTCACTGGTCAAAGGGATCATCGAGCATCTCGACGAAGACCTCGAAGAGGCGCGGCAGTCGTATCCGAGCGCGCTCACGATCATCGAAGGGCCGCTGATGGACGGGATGAATGTCGTCGGCAATCTCTTCGGCGCCGGGAAAATGTTTCTTCCGCAGGTCGTGAAGAGCGCGCGCGTCATGAAGAAAGCGGTCGCCTATCTGCTGCCGTTCATGGAGGCGGAGAAAGCGAAAGCGGGCGATCTCTCGCAGCGCGGCAAGGTGTTGATGGCCACGGTCAAAGGCGACGTTCACGACATCGGCAAGAACATCGTCGGCGTCGTCCTCGGATGCAACAACTACGAGGTCATCGACCTCGGCGTCATGGTTTCCGCCGACAAGATCCTCGACACCGCCATCGCCGAGAAGGTCGACATCATCGGCCTGTCCGGCCTCATCACGCCGTCGCTCGATGAGATGGTTCACGTGGCGCGTGAGATGGAGCGGCGCAACTTCACACTGCCGGTGCTGATCGGCGGCGCGACGACGTCGAAGCTCCACACCGCCGTGAAGATCGCACCGCGCTACTCGAACCCGACGATCCACGTGCTCGACGCGTCACGCGCGGTCGGCGTCGTCAGCACGTTGCTCTCGGACCGCAAGGACGAGTTCGTGCGCGAGCGTCAGGCCGAATACGAACGACTTCGCGAGGCGCAGGCCAAACGGCAGAGCGAGGTCAAGCTGCTATCGATCGAAGGCGCGCGCCGGCGCAAGCCCGCACTTTCCTACTCGCCCGATCGTCCGCCGTTTCTCGGCGTGCGCGTACTCGATGATGTGCCACTCGAGCGCATCGAACCATTCATCGACTGGAATCCGTTCTTCGCCGCATGGGAGTTGCGCGGACGATTCCCACAGATTCTCGATGAGCCGCGCGCGAAAGAGTTGTACGACGACGGACGCAAACTACTGCGCGAAATCATCGACAACCGGCTGATCCGAGCCCGCGCGGTCTACGGCTTCTGGCCCGCGAACTCGGTCGGTGACGACATCGAAATCTATGGCGACGAATCGCGCAGCGATGTCATCGCGCGCTTTCACACGTTGCGGCAACAGCAGGAGACGAACACGGGCCGCAATCTCGCGCTGGCTGATTTCATCGCGCCGAAAGAGAGCAGCATCATCGACTACATCGGTGGCTTCGCGGTCACAGCCGGAATCGGCGTAGCCGAAGTTGTGAAACGTTTCGAAAAAGATCACGACGACTACAACGCGATCATGACGAAAGCGCTGGCCGATCGGCTGGCCGAGGCGCTCGCGGAGATGCTGCACAAAGAGACGCGCGCGGAGTGGTACGCGCCGGACGAGAACCTGTCGAGCGCGGAGTTGATCGCCGAAAAGTATCGCGGCATCCGTCCCGCGCCCGGCTATCCCGCATCGCCCGATCACACGGAGAAAGAAACGCTTTTTTCATTGCTCGACGCAAGCCGCGCCGGCATCGAGCTGACCGAAAACTTCGCCATGACCCCCGCCGCGTCGGTCAGCGGACTCTATTTCGCGCATCCCGAGTCGCAATACTTCTCCGTCGGAAAGATCGGCCGCGATCAAGTCGCCGACTACCACACGCGCAAAGACATGTCCCTGCCGCTGGTCGAACGCTGGCTCGCGCCGTCGCTTGCGTACGATGCGGAAGCCGTCAGCGACTCCGCCGTCCGATAAGTGCGGCCACGTTGCCGTCGCTGAATTGTTTGCAATGTAGTCGGCAGTAGCCGCCGCTGGCTGAAAAATGATCTCCGGGCCTTCACCGTACGCTCCTGGTTAAATCGACAAACCGAAACCCGTATGAGGCCGCCACTCCACGACTACCGTGCGACCATTGAGTTCAACGTCCATATACCAGTTCGCGGAAGCGTCCTCTGGCGCATCCACGCTGAGATGTGCTGCTGGAAACCGGTGAGCGATGTGTCGTGATAGCTCTTCGATTGGCTTCAACGATCCCATACGTGCCTTCCGTGTGCTCCAGGCTTTCTCAACAGAACGTCGCCTCCGACCGCAACGCTTTCGCTGGAAGTTCGAATCAGAAGTCACCCACACCCTTGATCGAGTCGTCTAGAATCAGACTGATGTCATACCAGAGCATCATCACGGTAGAACCGGGCAAGCGCGGCGGACAGCCCTGTATTCGCGGCATGCGAATCACGGTCTACGATGTCCTCTCATACCTCGCGTCGGGCATGACCGAAGAGCAGGTCCTGGCGGACTTTCCTTATCTCACCCACGAGGACATCCTCGCTTGCCTGAGCTACGCATCGGAACGCGAGCACCGAATCCTGGTCGCAAACGGTTGAAGCTTCTCTCTGATCATCGTCTCTCGCCGGCACTGATCGTTCGCCTTGGCGACCTTTTCCAGGCTCAGATCACGTTTGGATCCGTCTTCAATGAGCAAACCTATTCGAGGAGCCCGCCATCGACCGACGCGGTCAGGAGCTACGGCTGGACGATTTTCGATGACACGGACGGGCCGGTTGGGTTGAGGAGTGTTTGGCCGGCGGGTGGTTGTGCCTGAGGCTGCGCCGTGGACTGCACGTTCCCCTGCGGTTGCGTGCGCGTCACGGCCGTGTTGCCGACGTACGACGCGTGGCTGATGCCCATCAGCGCGATCAGCATCTGCGGCAATTGCGGGATCGTCACTCCGGCGATCGACGTCATGTTCATCAGCAGCGAGTTGGCGGCGCCGAGGAAGACGACGGCGGAGACGACGGTGAAGAAGAACATCTGCACTTTGGAGAGATCGGTCGTGTGCGCGTCGGCCAGTTCATCGCCTTCGAAGAGATCGGCGACTGAGGCGTCGGTGATGTTCTTGTTCATGTACATAACACCCTGCGCTGCGGTGAACGAGCCCGCCTGATCGTTCAGGTTCGTCTGCGTATCCTGCACCGCCGTGACGGGCGTTGGCTTGCCCGACTTGTTCGCGTGGGCGATCGACGTGCCGACGGCGGACGCGTAGCTGATTCCCATCAGCGCCAGAAGATCGGGGCGGAGAAGATCCTGCACATCGGTGATCGGCATTCCTTTCCATGCCCGGCCGAGAAGGATCGTGGCGAAGTCGGCGAGCACGAGGACGGTCCAGAGAACGGCCTGAAAGCGCGAGAGGCTCATCACGTTTCGCTCGTTGATGAGAATCCCGAACGTGCGGCCGGTCACGCTGACGCCCACGGTGATCATCAACGCGGTGAGCGCGGCGATTTCCACCCACAACACGGCCACTGCGTTTTGCGAAACAAATCGCGGAGCAATAGCGATGAACGCAACGCAAACGAGCATGGATAGCGCGGCTGAGGCCTTCATGAAGATCTCCTCCTGATGATTATGTGAGGAGAAAGGCTACTACCGCCGCGCAATAACGGCAATCGAAACGTCATCTTCCGGGGGCAGGCCGCCGGTGAATAGGTTCCACTCGCCGACGAGGATCTCGACGAGTGCGGACGCGGAGCCGGCGTTGTTCCAGCCGACGATGGCCTCGACGAAGGAGTCGCCGAACTCGCGCTCATTCGCGTTCCGCGCCTCGGTCAATCCGTCGGAATGGAACAACAGACGCTCGCCGTGATCGAGTGAGCCGCGCAGCTCTTGCCAGGTCATCCCCGATTTCACGCCGAGCGGATACGAGCCCATGCCGATCCGATCGACGACTTTGCCCGCTGCGATCTTCACGATCTGCGGGTGCCCGGCAACGGTGGCGATGAACGTGCCGTCGCGATCGAGAAGCACGTAGCAGCAGGAGAAAAATGATCGCGGTCCGCCGGTGCGGCAGAGGATGCGGTTCAAGGATCCGATGATCGCTGACGGCGAGGGATCAACATCGAGCTGGGTGCGCCAGGCCGCGTGTGCGACCGCCATGACGAGGCCTGCCGCCATCCCGTGGCCGGATGCATCGCCGAAGAGAACCGCCAGCCTTCCATCGGGAAGAGGGACGAAGTCGTAGATGTCGCCGCCAACCGTGTTGGCAATCCGGTTGTACGACGCAATCTCATACTCGGTGGTCTGCGGCGGATTCTTCGGAATCAGATCCGCCTGCAGGTCGCGGGCGAGCTCGAGCTCATCGCGGAACTTGATCTTGTCGATCAGCTCCATCGCCAGCAGGACCACGATGATCATGAATGCGCCGGTCATCTCGAAAAATGGCCATGCGTGGAAGCTACGGTGATCCACAACCGCATCGAACAGGGAGAGGAAGAACCAGACGAAACCGAGGAGAAACGCCAGGCGGCGCTGGGGCGTGAGACGCCTCGCCAGCCCGAGGAGCATGGCGCTGCGCGTGCGGACGAAGCGGCGAAGGCGTCTCGGATCGCTGTCGATCTTCGACTGGTAGTCGGCGATCAGCATCTTTCGCGTCTCGGGCCACTCGAGCGCGTAGAGATTCGTCACATCCTTCGTCTTCAGCGACGAGATCGTGTCCTTCCCCAGCTCCAGCCAGTCATGCAGTCCTGCCACGGCTCGATTGTACGTAAGAAGTCACAGCCGGGTTCCGGAGCGGTAAACTGCGCCGATGCGTCGGTGGGTGCTGCCGTTCCTTGAAGTGCTCATCGTTGCGCTCTCCGGTGTATTTCCTGTTGCGGGGCAGGAACTTCCCTTCCGGCACTTCACGTCGAACGATCAGGTCAATCCACTCTCGTCTGCCAGCGTTCAGAAGGTCACCCAGGATCACCTCGGATACATCTGGTTCGCGTTCTACTCGTCGGGACTCGCGCGATACGACGGCCATGCGATGGAGCAATACGGGACCGCGGACGGTCTTCGCGATCTGACGATCCGCGAAGTGGCCGAAGACGGAACACATCATCTTTGGGCGGGATCGGAATCGGGTCTCGTCGTCTCGGAGAAGCCGCTCGATGCCTACGAGCCGGGGAAGCGCGTTCGGTTCGTGAGCGCGATTGGCAACGAGCGGCTGCCGCAGATGCGCGTGCGGCGCAATTGTCTCGTCACCGGCATCGACGGGTGGGTCTGGGCTGGCGTGCAGGATCGTCTGGTGCGCTATCGCTTTCACGGAGACTCGCTCGAGCGGGGGCGGATCGACGAGGTTCCGACCGCCGCCGGAATCGCCGGAATGCTGATGCGAAAAAACGGCTCGGTGCTGATCGCGCTCAACTCCGGACCTATTCTGCAGTTCGACCGTGATGGCACGTTCCGCGGCGAGCTTCAAGGTCCGCCCGCCTGCGTGACCGGCGCACTCCTCGAAGCGCGCGATGGCGCGCTATGGGGTGGATGCACCAACGGAGCGCTCTGGCGAGGTCAGGGAGATCGCTACGACGTGGTCAATCACTCACTGGCGGAGCGAATCGTCTCGATTCTCGAAACGTCGCGCGGTGAGCTTTGGGTTGCCAGTCTCGGTTCCGGTGCGATGCGCCTCGATGCCCGCAACTTCTCCGACATCCTCCTCGTGAGCAGGAAGAACGATCTCCTCGGCGACACGTTATGGGATTTGTTCGAAGATCGCGAAGGCAATCTCTGGTTCGCGCAGAACGGCGGCGTCTCCCGTTTGCGGAAGGACTACCGCGCGTTCGAGGCGTTGACCGGACGTTCCCATGCGGGCGAGCAGCCTGCGCTCCCCGACCCAAGCGCGTTTTCCGTGCTCGCGCCCGACGCCGGTGGCCCCGGCCCGTGGGCCAATCTGACGATCGTGGGCACGGGTGGAGGAGTCGCGCTGATCGTGCCAGACAAGTCGGAAGCCGGACTGGCGGTGATGGCGCCCGATCGGACGAAGACGGTACTGCGTGTCAATGACGGTCTGCTCAGCAACTCGATTTATTCGCTTGCTCGCGATGCGGAAGGCCGCATCTGGGCAGGGACAGTTGGTGGCGTCAACTGCTTCTCGACGGCGGCTAACGCGCCACCGGCGATGCCGTCGTCAACGCGCGTCAATGCGACGATCGCCGGCGTACCTGCGGTCATCACCTCGTATCCGATCGACACGACGTATCTCGTACAGTCGTTCCGCATCCGCGGCGCGGAGACGATCTGGATTGCCGGAATTCGCGGCGTCAACTGCCTTGCCAACGGACAGTGGTTTGCGTTTGGAACGCGCGCCGGTCTTCCGCCCGCGGGATCCACTTCCGTAGCAGTCGATGATCGCGGCTTCGTTTGGGCAGGTACGCCGGACAGTGGGCTTCTGCGCAGTGTGTCGCCCTTCGATCCCGCGGTGCAGCCGGCGGGTGAGGTCTCGAGATTCTTCGCACCGGCGTGGTCACACGCGACCGGCGCGCGCACGGACTCGGTCAGGACTCTTTTGTGGGCCGAAGGAAAATTGTGGAGTGGCACGGCAAACGGTTTGGAAATCCTCGAGACGAATCCGCTGCGCACAGTAGCGACACTTCCCGACTCGGCCCTCGGCGGAAGTCTCGTGGCGGGCCTCATGCCGTCACCACAAGTGCATTCCGTTTGGGTGAGCCAGAACGCGGGCCTGGCCGAGGTCGATGCGCGCGACTATCACATCCGCACGCGCGTCTCCAAAGCAGACGGCCTGATCGATGACGAGGCGTGGGCCTACGATCCGCTCAGCATCGGTGGCGACGGCCGGGTTTACTTCGCCACTCCACGCGGCCTGGCCATCTTCAACCCGGCGTTGCGCGAGCCGAATGCGGAGCCGCCCGCAGTACGTTTTCGCGATGTTGCATTTCGCGAAGACCGCAGCGGCAACAACGAGATCTCGATCGCTTATACGGCGCTGACGTTCAGCGACGAGTCGCGCGTCGTCTACCGCACCCGGCTTTTCGGGTATGACAGCGAATGGTCATCTGCCAAGCCCGATGCGAAAATTCGCTACACTAATCTGCCAGCATATTTATTCCCGAAAAACTATCGCTTCGCCGTGATGGCGCGCAACAGCGACGGTGTGTGGTCGCTGCCGCAGCTCTATGCATTCTCGGTCATGCCTCCGTGGTGGCTGCGCTGGTGGGCGATGATCGCGTACGTCGCTGCGATCGTTGCCACAGCCAGCCTCGCCAATCGGCTTCGCGTACGCCGGCTGCGGCGCCGCAACCGCGAGCTCGAAGCGATCGTCTCGGCACGTACGCACGAACTGGAAGCGCTCGACAAGATGGTCGAGATCATCAACCGCGAGCTCGTGCTCGAGAATGTACTGAAGAGTCTTCTCGAGCAGGGGATGAAGCTTTTCCCTCAAGCCGAGGCCGTGATCTTCCTTCAGTTCGACTACGAACATCGCCGGACGGAAGTCGTGGCCGGTCTCGGCCACGATCTCGATTCTTTCCGCGAGATTCACCTCTCTCCGGAAGAGGCGACGCGGCGCTATTCCGAACGGGCGGAGTTGCTCGAAGAAGGCGTCTATCTGATCAAAGGCGACGTGTTTCCCGAGCTCGCGGGGAGCGAGCAGATGACGCATCTCCCGGTCCCGCAATCGATGCTGGCGATGGAGGTTTCGCTCGGCGGGCGCATCGAGGGCTTTCTCATCTTCGACAACTTCAACGATCCCGACGCGTTCAACCGCAGCGATCTGCGCAAGCTCGCCCGCGTCCGCGAGCACGCGATCTCCGCGATCTCGAAGGCGCGGATTCTGCGCGAGCTGCAGGCGAAGAACCGCGAAGCGGAAGACGCGAATCAGGCCAAGAGCCGCTTCCTCGCCAACATGAGCCATGAGCTGCGAACGCCGATGAACGCCATCATCGGCTTCTCCGAGATCCTCATCGAGAGACTGGAGACACAGATCGACGCGAAGTCGCTGACCTTCATCCGCTCGATCCTGAGCTCAGGCAGACATCTGCTCGAGATCATCAACGACATCCTCGATCTGTCGAAAGTCGAAGCGGGAAGGATGGAGCTGCTCCCGGAGACGTTTCCTGTCCGGAGCGCGATCGAGAGCATCTGTCAGGTGATGCGGGGAATGTCCACGCGCAAAGCGATCTCCTTCGCGGTGGAGATCGATCCCGATGTGACGGCGATCGAAACCGATCAGGCGAAGTTCAAACAGATCCTCTACAACCTGCTCTCGAACGCGGTGAAGTTCTCGCCGAATGAGTCGGTGGTCTCCATCCACGCGCGCCGGATCGATGCAACGGATGACCGTCCGGAGTCGGTCAGCATTGACGTGACGGATCCCGGCATCGGGATCGCGCCGGAAAATCTCACACTCATCTTCGAAGAGTTCCGCCAGGTCGATGGCACGCTGAACCGCCAATACGGCGGTACAGGACTCGGTCTTTCGCTCGTGCGCAAATTCGTCGAGCTGCAAGGCGGAACGCTGACCGTCCGCAGCGAGATCGGCAAAGGGAGTACGTTCACGTTCACGCTCCCGGTTCACTTTGCCGGTACGACCATTCCCAGCCCGATCATCAATGTCGATGGAACGGTGATCGCGCCGGGCGAGCGGGTACTGGTCGTCGAGGACGATGACGTCGCGTACTCGACGCTGGCGACCTATCTTCAGGCCGCCGCGTACGTGCCGATTCGTGCGCGTCATGCAGAAGAGGCGATGCGGCTCGCGCGCACGATCAAGCCAGTCGCGGTGACGTTGGATATCGTCCTTCCCGATACGCAGGGATGGGATGTATTGCGCGCGCTCAAAGCAGACGCGGCGACCTCCGATCTTCCGGTAATCATCGTCTCGATGATCGACAACCGGGAGCTGGGGCTCGCGTTCGGCGCGGACGACTATTTCGTGAAGCCGGTCGACTGGACCCGCTTCATGCGCCGGTTGCGCGAGATCACGGTGCGCACGTCGGCGCCGAAACGGCCGCGGCTTCTTCTGATCGACGATGACGTCAGCATTCACGACATGCTCGAGGCCGAGCTGACGAAACAGGGTTACCGGATCGAGAAAGCGTTCTCCGGCGCCGAGGGCCTGGAGAAGGCGGAAAGAGGAGTGCCGGACGTGATCATTCTCGATCTGGCAATGCCGGGAATGACCGGGTTCGAAGTGGCGGCTCAACTGAAACAGAACGACGTCACATCGCGCATTCCGATTCTCGCGTTCACTGCAAAGGAGCTCACGGATGACGATCGCGAGCAACTGCGCAGCGGGTTCATCGCGGTCGTTGCCAAAGGCTCGTCAGCGGGTAAGCGTCTGACGCAAGCGATCCATGCGCTTGATACGCGGCCGGCGATTGGCGCGGCATCGTGAGCGCGCTAGGGGATGAAGAGGACTGCTCGCTCTTCCTTCGTTAGGAGGATGGCTGCGGCTCGCTGAATCTCGTTACGCATGAGCTCAGGAATCGCGATCGACTGCAGACGCGGTTGGATTTTTTCGGCGCTGGCGATGCGGAGCAGCGCATCGCGCGTCCATGCTTCATTCCCGAGGCGGCTCGCGGCGGAGGCAGCGTAGATCTCGGCCATCTCGAATCGTTCCAGTTGCTCAGGAAGACCGAACGCGGCGATCCGCAGCTCGAAAAACGCCGCGCGATAATCCGCAGTACGAAAGTGAGTCATCCCGCGCTCGTATAAGCGCTCGTAGAAATCGTCACCGAATCCGGCGATTCCGGTCGCTGGTACTAGCAGCAGAACGCAGAGGGCGAGTTTCCGCAGAACGGCAGGCTCCTTCTGAGACTTCGGAGTCGACAGGGCACCTGGAGCAGACGGATAGCATACTCTCCCGAACAGACAAGAGATCAGAGGACAGAGATCAGAGATCAGAAGATCAGAGATCAGAGATTAGCGATCAGAGGGCAGAGATCAGAAAATCAGAGATCAGAAAACCAGAGATCAGAAGATCAGAGATCAGAGGGCAGAGATCAGAGGGCAGAGATCAGAGAGGAAATGACATCGCAGGTTTCCTGATCTCTAATCTCTTGTCTCTGATCTCTGATCTCTGATTCTTCCGGCCTCCGGGCAAATCGCGATAGCATTCGAATACAACGTGTCGAAAAACGTGATCGTCGTCGGTGGCGGACTCGCCGGTCTCGCGGCTGCGGTTTATCTGGCACGCGCCGGCCGCACCGTTACGATTTTCGAGCGCCGCCGTTACCTCGGCGGCCGCGCGGTCACCCATCTCCGGCACGGCTATCGTTTCAATCTCGGTCCGCACGCGTTTTATCGCGGAGGCCACGGATGGAACGTCCTGCGCGAGCTGGGCATCCCTGTTCGCGGCGGTATCCCCAAAGGACGCGGCGTGGCGATGCTGGGCAACGAGCGCTATCGATGGCCCGGCAATGTCTGGTCGTTTCTGACGACGCAGTTTCTCGGCGCCGGGGCCAAAGCGAAGATGGCGATGCTGCTGCTTCGCATCTGGCGCATCGATCCCAAGCCATACGCATCGATGACCGTTCGCGAGTGGATCGACGCCAACGCGTCAGACACGCGCATGCGCCAGCTTCTCGAAGCGTTGTTCCGGCTGGCGACCTACAGCGATCGTCCTGACCTTCAAAGTGCCAGCGCTGCGCTCGCACACGTACGCCTGGCGCTTCGCGGCGTCGTCTATATCGACGAAGGCTGGCAGAAGATCGTCGACTCCCTTCACAGCGCCGCCGTGGCCTCGGGCGTGAACTTCGTGACGAGCTCACGCGTCGTCAGCGTCGATCATGAGGATGGCGCCGTGCGCGGCGTCGAGCTCGGAGGCCTGGAGATCGAAGACAACAAAGACACGATATCGATCGTCATGCCGGACATGTCCGATCCCGACAAAGGAACACGCATTCCAGCCAGCACGGTGTTGCTCGCGGTCGATCCCTCGACGGCTCGCGAGCTCGTTCCCGGTATCGACTGGCCGCGGAGCTCGGCCGTCATGATGTCGTCGCTCGACGTTGCACTTTCAAGGCTCCCCGAACCGCGCAACACGTTCGCGATGGGCATCGACAAGCCGTTCTACTTCTCCGTCCACTCCGCATGGGCCCAACTGACACCGAAGGGCGGCGCGCTGCTGCACGCGGCCCGATACGGTGAAGGTGGGAAAGAGGATGAGCTGGAAGCGATCGTCGACGAGATGCAACCCGGTTGGCGCGACCTCGTCGTTCATCGCCGCTTCCTCCCTTCGATGACCGTTTCGAATGCGCTCGCGCAACCCGAAGGCAAAGCGCCACGAGTAGGCGCGGTCACTCCCATCAAAGGTCTGTACGTCGCCGGCGATTGGGTCGATGAAGGCGGCATCCTTTCGGACGCCGCCTTTGCCAGTGCGCGCGTCGCTGCGAAAGCGATCATCGCGGCTGACTAGCCTCGTTGTTGTTGCTACCGCTCGAGACGGATGTCGCCGCCCGAGCTGCGGAGCACGAGCTTCGGTCCGCCACCGTTCATCTTTCCGTTCAGCGTCGAGTCGTTCTGCTTGCCGAGAATCGTGACCGGCACATCGGAAGCGACATCGCCGCCGCTCGTGTGCGCGTCGATGTCCAATGCGACATTCGACGCGACATGGACGGTGATTCCTCCGCCGGAAGTGGAGAGTTTTGAATCCGCATGAGGCTGACGCGACAGGCGGGCTGTGATCGATCCGCCGGACGTGTATGCGTCGATCGCCCCGCCGGCGTCGCCGATGTCGATCGAGCCGCCCGAGGTATGCGCTTTCAGATCGGCGGAAGCGTGGTGGACAACGATGTCGCCGCCGGAGGTTTTCGCGCTCAACGAGCCGGCAGCATCGCCGACTTTGATGTCGCCTCCGGAAGTGGAGAGCGTTGCCAGCGCACGCGAGCCGGCCATCGAAACATCGCCGCCTGATGTGTACGCGTCGACGACGCCGCTAATCCGCCCGAGGGTGACATCGCCGCCGGAGGTGTGCACCTTTACTCTTCCCGCAAGATCCGAGACCGCGATGTCGCCGCCTGACGTCGTCAGGTCGACGTTGTATTGCGCGGGAACGTTGATTACGAAGCGCACCTCGAAATCCGAATTCCAGTTCCAGTGAAACCACGAGGTGGGATGGTTGTAGCGCGCGCGAATGCGAACGTCGTTCTGTTCCTGCGCGAACGTGACATCGAGATCCTTGAAAAGCTCGTCAGCGTGCGAGCGGCTCGATGTCTTCGCGCGGCGGATGACGTCGACGCTGACGTTGGGCGCTCCCGACGTTACCTTGATGTCGCCGATGTCGGCATCGATCACGATCGTGCCGCCGGGATGAACGTTGAAATTACGGTGAATAGGACTATCGATCGCGGCGTGGGCAGCGGAGATCGATGCCAGCCCGAGCACAGCCGCGAGCGCTGCAGTGCGAATGCGCTTCATGGTGTTGCCTCCTGTGCGTAGTAAGTACGCCGGGCGAGCGGAAAGGTTAGCAGGGAGAAAGCAGTGATCAGGGAAAGCAGAGATCAGTGATCAGGGAAAGAAGAGATCAGTGATCAGGGAAAGAAGAGATCAGAGATCAGGGAAAGAAGAGATCAGTGATCAGGGAAAGCGGGGATGAGAGATTGAGAGATCAGACATCAGGAAAGCGCGAAATCGAACAGAGACTGAGAGAATAGACCTCTAGAGAGCAGACCAAAACGTGACGCTTCGCCACGGCCTTATGCTTTGTGCCCTGATCTTTTGTCCTTCTGATCTCCGATCTCTGAATTCCTGATCTCTTGTCTCTGATGCCTCTGATCTCTGACTCTCCCTACTTCACACGCTCGCGCTTGATCGAGATCGGCGAGATCTGGCTGGAGATTTCGATCCAGCCCTCGACCGCCTTGAACCAGACATTGCTGTAGCGAACGTCGGCGGTGACATGCTCGCCCGACACGGTGTATTTCTGAATCATGCGGCCGGTGACGATGGCGGTGGTTCCATACGCGCGGATCTCGACCTCGGTCGTCTCGTATGCTCCCATCGTGGGGCCAGGCTTCGTCAGCGACTCGATCAGCTCCGCCTTTGACTGTTGGGTGCCGTCGGCAGTGACGAGGATGTAGTCGTCCGCGAGGTGAAGCCGGAACCATTCGGTCCTCGCCATGTAGGTGGCGATGGCCTGATCGCGGTCGAGTTTGCGCAACGCCTGCTCGTCGCTGGCGAAGCTCGCGCCGAATGCGGATGTGGCGATCAGAGTGAGACAGAGAGCGACGAGGATCTTTTTCACAGCACCATTCTGCCATGTGGGGAGTGGGGAGTGGGGGGCTGGGGAGATCGAACGGCAAAAGGTGGCCGTCAACGGGAGACCGCGTTTCTCCCAATCCCCATCCCACTCTGCACATAAACTCCCGTTTTCACCCGACATTATGTCAGGATGGGGAGTTTATGTGCAGGATGAATAGCCACGCCGCAGCGGCACAGCTTGCGGTAGATCGATGATGCGAACCATCGGTCGCGCCGAAGTCTCCCTCTCGAAGGATCGGACCTGCGACCAGCAGACTAGTAGTCTGCCGCTCTATCCCACTGAGCCACCGAGGCACACTTATTGCCTTCGAAGGTTACGCCGCGTCAATCTCGTCGTCTTCCGCAATAGGTCGTTCTCTTGGAATTGGTTCGCTGAACTTGCTTTGCATGGTGACACCCAAGTGGTCGAGAATCTGGCTCGCGCGTTCTACCGTGATGCCGTGGTATTCGTTGCGCTCGTCACGCGAAACCTGTGTTTCGCCGACCCCTAACTTCTCGGCGAATCTACGCTGCGTCAGGCCGAGAGCGATACGCAGGCCGATGAGCGTCATACCCAACCCGTGAAGGTTTGATAGTTCTCCTAAGTCTCCACGCCTAAGTCGCTCATAACTCTCGACCTCCTCTTTCAGTTGAAAATGAAACGACAGAAGCGGATCGAGAGCGCGTTTGATTTGTTCGACGGTGTATTTCTGCTCCGTCAATGCCGAACGCTGTTCGTTGATTCGACTCTCTTCGTCCATGATTCTTCGGACAGCGTTCTTGTATTCCCTCTCGTTGCGGATCATTTGCACCCTCCGATCTTCACGATTCCCTTCGGCTTGTCAGTGCGCCGACACTGGCGGAAGGCCGAAGGAAAATCTAGCTCGTGACCACGCTTATCCTTGATACCGGAACCCAGCCCGGGCAAATGCGGATACATCTCCACCCGGTACTGGTGCCACATCGGAAGCTGTTTTTTTGGGGAGCCTGGGTAGGAACGGCGATCTCTCGGATCCCACGTCCATACCTTATGCGGATCGAGGAGATTCAACTCGCGTTGAAGATCACCACTAATGATGCGAAACGGGTCACAAGTGAAATACCCATCGATGTCGTTGGGGTGGTCTTTGTCTTCAGTAAACGAGCCATCAACGAATATCTCAGTTACGCCGCGCTTGTTTAGCTGGCCGATTATAGTTTCCAGGTTATCGATCAGATGAGCGCGCCACTTGCTGTCCCAATGCTTGTATGTCGTTCCATCCGGCCCCTTCACGAGGATGCTCGACCGTATTTCGGGCAGGGTCATCTCGTAGTCTCCAGCCGGTAGGAGCCCGTCAAATGTGAACGTCAGCCTCGGTTGCTCGCCGCCCGCGGGGTTGTCGATCGTCGCGCTTGGCGAGTTCATTCAATATACCTTCACTTGACAAATATGTCAAGTACAAAGTTCGGGCCAGAGTGCGGGGGTTGGATTATACATTGATTTATTTCCGCCGTCGCGCCACCGCTGCTTTCTTCGCGATATCCGACCGCTTCTTCGCGGAGCCAGGTCGCCGCCCTAGCCTCCCCCCCTCGACGGCCCTTTTCTGGCCGAGAAGGAGCTGCAATCCAAGGAATACCAACAGGGCGATGAAGTACTTTGTGAGCGTTTTGACACGATCTGTCGAAAGCCCAATCAGCGCCCAACACCCCACTCCCCGAAGAACGAAGCATTAGAATCGACTGCAATGCGCCGCTCCCGTGGGTTTTCGCTGGCCGAGGTGCTGGTCGCGTTGGCGATCCTGGCGATCGTGATTACGACGACTATCGCTATGTTCGCGGAGCGGATGCATCGCATGCGTCAGGCCAGCGAAACGATCCTCGCCTATCAGGCGCTTTCGAACGAAGCGGAGTACTGGCGACGCGAGCCGTTCGCGAAGATCGACGATCCCTCGGAGCAGACGTTCAAATCCGACACCGCGGTTCTGTCGCCGCTCGCGCCGTTTACAACGGCGGTAAAGGTCGACAAACCGCGAGCGGACATTCGCAATGTCACGCTGACGATTCGATGGGGGGAGAATCACGAAGCTCGTCTCGCGATTGCACGCGCAGACACGGGCGGGAGCGGCCTTTGGTGATGCGAAAGAGGGCGCGCGGCTTTTCGCTGATGGAGGCCGTGATCGCCATGGCGCTATTCAGCGTGTTTCTGTTCATCCTCGTGACGCTTACCGCCGAGATGCGACGCAACGAGAAGAGGTGGCCGGTCAACTTTTTCTCGCACCCGGAAGTCGGTAGCGTGCTCGCGCGCATCCGCCGCGACGTTTATGACAGCACCTCGCTGCTCGACAGCTTCGGCACGTTCTCCAGCTCCGCCACGATGCTCATCGTCTACACGATCAACCAGGACCGCACATCCGCGGAGACGGTGGTGTGGGATTTCAGCATTCCGGGCGAAGTTCATCGCCGCGCCTATCGCGCCACCCTTCTCTCCTCGGAATGGATGGCGCGCAGTGTTCCGATCTTCCTCTGGTCGAAGGAGTCGATGCCGGATGGACCGGATGCCGTGCGCATGAAAGCAATCGACAAGGAGGGGAAGCTTGCCATCGACGAGATTTACGTCCCGCGGCCGCATCAGTGAGCGCGGCTACGTGCTGATCACCGCGATCGCGCTGGCGATCCTCTACTTCGCGCTGATGGAGTTGATGCTGATCGACTCCTCGCGTGCGCAGCGTGAGGCGCAGCGGTTCCGATCGAAAGTCATCGCCACGACGCTTGCCGAAAGTGCGGCCGAGCTGTCAGCAGCTTCGATGGTGACGCGCGGCATCGGCGACACGATCAATGCCGACGACGAACAGGGATCGATGAAGGCAACGTGCAAGGTCAACGGTCAGGCCTTCACGATCGACGCCGAAGCGAGAACGAGCGGCGTGTCTCCCGTGAAATCGACGGTGAGCGTGCAGGGAAGGATCATCGGCTCGCGCGTGATGGTCGACTACACGTACCACTCGCAGTGAGGGAGTCGCACCAAGTTGTCATTCAGATGTCACCCTTATAGGAGCCGCGCTTCCACGCTGTTCTCACACCCCGCAAGTTCCGCGGCGAAGGACGATCGAAGAACCCCTTTCTCATGTGCCGGTTGGGCGGGAAAAACACAAGCACATGCGCAGGAGGTCCTTCGATCGTCCTCCGCCGCCGATGCCTGCCAGGATCATGTTCTAGCGAATATTGGGGCGGCTGCTGCGACTCAGGATGACAGCAATTCCTCACTCCCGGCCGCCGCTGGACTTACGCCCTCCGGCCTCGCATCAGCCCGAGGCCGATCGCGAGTGCGGCAAGGCCGCCGAGCACCTTCGCGGGATTCGCTTTCGCGTAGGCGCGGACTTTGTTGAACGACGAATTGACGTTGAGGCTCTTCATCTGATCGCTGATCGAGCGAGCGCTCGTCGGATCGATTCCAACCTTGTTCAGCACGCCTTCGAGGCCGGCGGGCGGACGCTCCGCAACGGGCACACTCGTCTCGCGCTGATATGGGTGGAACTGACTGGTGGGATTCATGTTGTCGACCATTCACATCCTCCTGAAGTACGGTTATTCGTACTGCGAGGAGGGTGCCATGAATCGCCTGCGCCGCGTCTCTAGATCTTCGCGATCAAGCGCTGCATTTGCGGAAGCAACGAAGCACCGATCGCGACCTTTACGATGTCCGCGAGGAGGAACGGGCGGACACCGGCAATCCACGCTGCCTGCGCTCCTGAAAACGCTGCCAGCCACGACCAGCCGCCGATGTAGATGACGCCGAGAGCGGCGAGCATGCCGGCGATTGCGCGCACGGTGTTCGAGCCCCAGCCGCGCTCCGATAACCAGCCCGCGAGAAATGCGGCAAAGGGGTACGAGAAAAGATAACCAGCCGTCGGACCGGCGAGCACCATGGGTCCACCATGCCCGAGTGCGAAAACAGGCAGTCCGCTGAATCCTTCGAGAAGGTAGAGCGCCGCGGCGGCCGCTCCGCGAACGGAGCCCAACGTCACGCCGACCAGGATCACCGCCAGCGGTTGCAGCGTCAGCGGCACGGGGGAGAAGGGAAGCGGGATCGCAACCTGTGCGGCGATGGCGATGAAAACCGATGCGCCGATGACGAGCAACACGTCGAGCGCCGCGCGACCGCGCACGATGCGCGTGAGGAGTGCCGAGGGGATAGTGGCTGTTTTTGCTTGCATAGTTGTCGGGCTCCAGAGACAGTGATCAGGAAAATCAGAGACAAGAGATCAGTGATATCAGTGATCAGTGATCAGAGATCGGTGACGATGAAAGACTATCAGTGAGGAGACACCGGAGATGAGGGATGCAACGCCTTGGTGATTCCGACGATTGTTTTCCTGATCTCTTGTCTCTGATCACTGATCACTCGTCCTGATCTCTGCCTTTCATAACCAATATCGCAGGCAGCAGTGTAATCGCAGCCAGCCCGCTCAATCCGATACCGAAAGTGGAAGCATACCCAATCGATCGCAATCCCGGATAGTGGGAGAAGGCGAAGGACCCGTAGCCGACGATCGCTGTGAGCGCGGCCATGACGATGGCCTTGCCGGTCTCATGTGCACTGCCGCGGAAACCACCCGGATCTTCGCGGTAGCGCTCCAGCATGTAGATCGCGTAGTCCGTGGCCACGCCGATGATCATCAGGCCGACGAAGATATTCATGAAGTTGAACTGCAGATCGAGGAGCGCCATCAGTCCCAGCATCCCGACCGCGCCCGCGACGAATGGAACGAATGACAGCGCGGTGAGCTTGACGGTTCTGAAACTGAGGAACATGAGGACGAAGACGGCGATGAAGCCGATGATCGTCGAGCGCGTGGCGTCCGCCTTCACGATCCGGCGCAAGGTGCCGCTGACCAGATTGACGCCGGTGAGAATGTCGCCCGGATGACGGTCGGGCACGGCCATGAGTTTCGGATCGACATCGCGTCCCCACTTGCCGCCTGTCGGATAGACGTTGATGACTGACATCCATCCACCGTTGACTGGTTTGACGAATCGCGTGGTCAGCTTCTCGATATCCTTGTTGCCAATCGTCTGCAGAGTGATCGGCTGCGCTGGTTGCAGTGTTTGCGAGAACAGCCTCATGTAATCGTCGTAGACGTCAGGACGGAATCCGTTCTCTGCCAGCGCCGCGCGAAACGTTCTGTCGACGCGTGCAACGTTGAACGCGCCGCCGCTTCCCGCGCGCAAGCGGTCGATGATGAGCTGCTGATCCGTCGCCGGCGGTACGAACGTCGAGATCGACTGATACGAGGCGATCGTGTGATCGCGAACGAGCGCATCGAGCTCTTGCGAGGCCGTTCGCGTCTTCTCCAACGCCTCCTCCATCGTCTTTCCTTCAACGACGTACATCATGAAGTCGAACGACTGCCCGAACTTTTCCGTGATGCGCGTCTGATTGACGACGCCCGGATTTCCCTTCGCGCGAAGGTCCTGGATGTTGTCGCTGAACTTCACGCGCGTCGCCAGCAGGCCGCAGGCGATAACGAACACGACCCATACGGCGATCGTGATTCCGGGACGGGCCACGGAGATGTCGATGAGCTTTCCCGCGCCGAAGGAATGCAGATAGAGCTTCGGCGCTCGTTGCGACTGTTTCCGCTCCGAAAAAACGATGAGCGCGGGGAGGAGAAACATCACACAGAGGAGGAACAGGAGGATGCCGACGCCGGTCAGAAATCCGAGCTGCGTCATGCCGCGGAAGTCGGTGGCGAGAAACGCGAAGAAGGTGCCCGATGTGGTGATGGCGGCGATGAAGACTGCCGGCATCGTCGAGCGCATGATCACGCGGATGGCATCCTGCATCGATGTGCCGCGGTTGCGCTCGTCGACGTAACGTCCGTAGAGCACAGTAATGAAGTCGATCCCCAGGCCCGCCAGCAGTGCCGCAAAGCCGGCGCTGGCCTGCGAGAGCTGGCCGTAGGTCACGCCCGCCATGCCGAACGTCAGCAGCAGACCGAGGACGAGCGGGGCACCAGCATAGATGATCGACGCCAAACGCCGGAAGGCGTAGAGGAAGAGCGCCAGCACGCCGAAGACGGTGCCGACGATATTGATGATGACATCGCCGCGAATGAGGTCCGCATCACCGACCGCGATCTCATAGCCACCGGTATGCGAGATCCGCGGCAACGGCGTTCCCGGAGGCGCGCTCTTCTGAAATTCCGCGAGCGCCCGCGCCTCCAGCAAGGAGCCTTCGTTCAGCAGCGCTTTTCCGAACGGCACGTCCTGTGCTGGTTTTCGCGGCTTCGTCAGGATCAGCAACAGACTGTGGTCCGACGACATGTAGTAGCCGCTGGAGGTATCGATCTTGAACCCGCTGCCGGCGGACTGAAACTTGCGAAGGAAGATCGGAAGGAGATTGAAGGGATCGTATTGAACGAGCGGCTTCATCGCGAAGGCCTGCGGCGTCTGCAGCATGGCCCGGTTGCGCGCCACCGACGAGCGGATGCCTTCGTCGCTCAGCTTGGCCGCTACTTCGTCGAGCTCGGCAGGCGAGAGAAACAGCAGCGCCTTCGGCAGAATGATTTCGATGAAGTCGAGAGGATTGGGGATCTTGTACGTCACATCCTCGATCTTCGGATTCTTCCGATAGCCGTTCGCAATCGTATCGATGAGCGAGTCGTAGTCGTGAACGTCGCGTCCCTTCGGCAAGTCGATGACGACGATGTGGTAGTCGATCGTGCCAAGGTCCTTGAGCACCTTACGGAATTCATTGACCTGCCGGTTCTGCTGCGGAATGAGGTTCAGAAGGTCGGGGTCGAACGACAAGCCCGTCGCGCCGATGACGGCAACAACGGCCAGTACGAGCGCGGCGATGAGGATTTCTTTGCTGCGTCGCAGGCAGAGGCGCGCGAGCGCGTCGAGGATTCGGTCGGTCAATGGAAGTCTCGCGGTATCGTTCGTCTCTGGCGGAAAGCGGGGGGATAACAACATGCGCGGTCGGATGAGTCAAGTTGCGTTTCTATTGATGATCGTGGCAACGGCCTGCCAGAAGGCCGAGCCACTGACTGCTGCAAAAGCCGAGCAGATCCTGGCAAGTTCCCGATTCGCTGCCGAGCCGATCTACGCTGAGGTACCGCAAAAGGTGTGGTGGAACGCGCGTTTTCCGAAGGACGAGTTTGATGATCGATCGTTGCGAACGTTCGACAATCTGACGAAGGCCGGCCTCATCACGGTAACGGGCGGGCCGACTGCGGATGGTGCCGCATACGTCGCGAAAACCACGCCGAAAGGTTTTCCGATCCTCGGCACAGCCCCGAGCGCACGCGGCGCGGTCTTCCGCGGGTTGATCTGCTACAAGACCTATGACGGCCTGCGAAACTTCCAGCGTCATCCGACCGAGCCAACAACGGGTCATGGAGAGCTGGTGTGGCACTACACGAATCCGACGCCGCTCTATCCGATGTTCGAGACGAAGCAGAACAAGCCGCTCGACAAGCCATTCATCTCACTCGTATCGTTCTACTACAAAGATCACCAGTGGCGTTTCGACGTGACGGTGCGAAAAACAGAAGCGGAGTAGCAATGGAAACGACAGAAGCAAGGGAAGCAAGGGAGCAGAAGATCGAAGCGGCTCGTGAAGCACTTCGTGCTGTCCAAAGCGGCATGTCCCTCGGCCTCGGTACGGGCAGCACGGCGAAAGAGTTCGTGGCGCTGCTCGGCGATGCGATCACTCGCGGCGAGTTGCGCGATATTCGCTGCACCTGCACCTCAAATCAAACGGAGGAGCAGGCGAAATCGCTCGGAATCCCGATCTTCCCACTCGCGGAGATCGCGCCGCTCGATCTCGCCGTCGACGGCGCCGACGAAATCGACGCGCAGCTTCGGCTGATCAAGGGCCGCGGTGGCGCGCTCCTCCGCGAAAAGATCGTCGAGCAGCAGGCGAAGCGATTCATCGTCATCGCCGAGGAGTCGAAGATCGTCGAGCGCCTCGGCGTCGGTCTGCTTCCGATTGAGGTGACCCCCTTTGCGCTCGATGTGCTCACCAAACGTTTCGCCGGCATGGCTCTCTCGCCAGTCCTTCGTCTGCGCGACGGCCAGCCTCGCGTCACGGATGAAGGCAACCGCATTCTCGATATCCTCATCCCACCCGATCATGACATCGCCGATGTCGTCGCCGAGATTCGCGCGCTGGCGGGAGTCATCGAGACAGGTTTCTTTGCAACCGAAGCGAGCGAGGCGTTGATCGCGACGAGCAACGGCGTGCGTCGCATGACGCGCGGAAGTTAGTAGCCGCCCGCCGCGCCGCGATGACGCGGGTCGGAGATCGCCAGGAGCTTCACACCATCGATCAGTACCGCCTGCACGTCGCCGATCGGTTCTTGCGCGCGAATGCCGTGGCCCAGCGCCTGAAGTGCTGCCAGCGTTGTGGCCGGCGCTCGCAGTTGTTCGTACGAGATCTCTTCCGGAACCGCTTGCTGCGACCAGCGAGGCGCGTCGATTGCCTGCGCCAGCGAGTGTTTGAAAACGAGCATATCGATGAGAATCTGCGCCAGCGTTGTCGTGATCGTCGCGCCGCCCGGGGTTCCGATCGCAAGGATTGGTTTTCCGCCGCGCAGCACGATTACGGGAGAGAGCGGAGAGGGTGGCCGGTTGCCGGGCTGAAACGCGCTCGACGCGTTGGCAGCGGCCGAAAAATCGTTCATGGCGTCGTTCAAAAGAACACCGACGCCAGGCACGACGAAGCCGCTCCCGCCGTCGCTGCCGAGGGATGTCGTGAGCGAGACCACATTTCCTTGCGTGTCGACGATCGATACGTGCGTGGTGTGACCGGACGTGGCGGGGACGGTGCCCGGTTCTGCGAGTGTGATCGTCGGAGTCACTCGATTCGGATTGATCGATGCGCGCCAGAGAGCGGCGCGCTCGTCGGAAAGCAGATCACGTATCGGGACGCGGCCGGCGGATGGGTCGCTCAGAAACTTGTCGCGGTCGATCGCGGCGCGGCGCTCCGCCTCGAGCATCAGGTGCAGGGCCTTCGGCGACTGCCAGCCGCCTTCCTTGAGATCGAGACCGTTGAGAATTTTCAACGTGGAGCCGAGAGTGATACCGCCCGCCGCTGGAGGAGCGACTGTGTAAATCTCGCTGTCTCGGAAGGTGATGCGGATCGGAGCGCGCCAGACCGGTTTGTAGTCGCGGAGGTCTCGATGTGAGAACGCGCCGCCAGCCGCCTGCACAGCGTCGACGATTTTTTTCGCCAGCTCGCCGTCGTAAAAATCGCGCGCCCCCTGTTCACTTATGCGTTGCAGCGTCTTCGCCAGATCATCCTTCGCCAGCGATCGCGCGGGAGCAATCAGCGCGCGCCACGGCCGGGATCCGAAACGGCTGTGCATCGATTCGAGTCCGGCTACGAAACCCGGCACGCATGCCGCCGCCGCGCCTTTGCCGCCCGGCCCTTTCGACGCGGCGGGAGCGGTCTCACGAAAATCGAGCGTCCAGACGCCGCCGCTTCGCGCGTCGTAGTAGGTGAGAAATCCGCCGCCGCCCAATCCTGTCGCTCGTGGTTCGAGAACGGCGAGCGCGAATGAAACCGCCACCGCGGCGTCGATCGCGTTGCCGCCGCTCTTCAAAACGTGCAAGCCAATTTGCGTCGCGGCTGGCGAGGAGGTCGCAAGAGCGGCATGCGACGCTTTGACCTGGGAGCCGGCGAGGGCGTTGAGGGCGGCGAGGAACGAAAGGATTACGGCGGCCCAGCAGCGCATCAACGTCACTTGCGTCCCCGGCGTGTCACTCGATTCCGCTCGTAGATGATCTTCAAACCTTTGAGCGTGAGATCGTCGTCGACGAATTCGATGTGCTCGGAATCGGGAGCGAGAAGTGACGCCAGTCCACCTGTCGCCACGACGGCTTTCACGTCGGGCACCTCGCGTTTCATCCGCCCGAGAATGCCGTCGACGAGCCCGAGGTAACCGAAGAAGATGCCGGACTGCATGTTGACGATCGTGTTCGTACCGATGACTGCTTCCGGACGCCGGATGTCGACTCGCGGCAGCCGCGCCGCACGCGCGAAAAGCGCCTCGGCGGAAATCGTCAATCCCGGCGCGATCACGCCACCGATGTAGCGCGCGTCGTGCGTGACGACATCGAATGTCGTCGCAGTGCCGAAGTCGACGATGATCGAAGGGCCGCCGTACTCCGCATGCGCGGCCACGCAATTGACGATGCGGTCGGCGCCGACTTCCTGCGGATTGTCGGTGTGGATAGCGATGCCGGTCTTGACTCCCGGCTCGACAAAGACTGCGTCGAGCCCGAAGAACTTCCGCACCATCGAAGCGATGGCGTGATTCAGCGGCGGCACGACCGACGAGACGATCGCCCCTTCGAAGGTGTCGGAGAACGTCTCGCCGATCAGTTGCCGGGCGAGGATTCCGTACTCGTCTGACGTTCGTTCCCGCGCCGTAGCCAGCCGCCATGAGCTGACCAGTCCATTGTCGCGAAAAACACCAAGAACGATGTTCGTGTTGCCGACGTCGATGACGAGGAGGTTGGACACGGCGTTAGGTTAGCAAGTTCCGGGATTACCCTCTCAGCGAAAGATTGCCGCGCTCCCTTGACGACCCGTCCCGACCGACGCATCTTTCTTCCATCCTATATAATCCTATTTACAAATGACTCTCAGGCGAGCTGCGGTAGTTGAGTTGAGAGACCCGTCCGTCACGGTTCTGCCATTCATTGCCCTTGGACTTAGGAGGAAGAGAATGCGAAAGACAGCGCGATGTATTGTGACCGTCCTTGTGATCATGATGGTTGGCGCATCGCTATCCCCAGCGGCCAGCCAGGAGTCCTGCAACCAAGTCTGCGAGCTTCAATACGATACGGCGAGTTGCTATCCTCACTTCTTCGATGCACTTGGGGGCTGGGACGACTGTACTGCATGGTGCGAATTCTTTGACGGCTACAACTACTTTAACTTCATCTGGTGCTATTGCACGGGCACTCGTTGTGAGTGGGTCTAGGCAGTTGCAGTATTATCGTCAACTGGCGGCAATCCTCTTCCTCGTTGCCGGAATTCCCGCGCGTGGCGATGAGGTGCGCAATGTTCACCTGCTCTCACCGCAAGGGGGGGGACGTCGTTGTTCGGGCACTGCCTTGATCACCCGTGTATGTCCCCTTGGCGACTGCACCGAGGCGGCTGAAGAACGTGTCCCGTTCCTCGCGGATACAGTGGTGGCGGTGAAGGAGAAGCAGGGAACGCCCACGTCCCGGATCGAGTTCGAGAGCCACGACTGTTGGATCGCCCCGATCAGCAAACCCGACGCTGCGGGCTCGCTTCACTCGACAGCATGGCCCTTGGTGACGGTCAGGGGAACGCTCTCGCTATCGGATGGCAAGGTCGCCCCTGCCTTGCACGCAGTCGTGACCGTTGAAGGAAACGACGAAGTCTTGGAACAGTGTAGCGTCCGAAGTAACAAATGGGAATGCCCAATCCCGGCAACTCGCGTCACCATCCGCCTAACGGTTCCCGGGTATGCACCTCGCCACGTCTGGGGCATTGACGGACTGGTCGAAGAGAGCAGGAGAGTCGGGCTCCTGGAGTTCCGGCGCGGCGCAACGATCATTGGCTCTCTGCGTGGTCCCACACGCGTACTGCCAACGGATATTCGAATCGATCTGGTCAATGATGGTTCACGGCTAACCGAGCCGTACGCTCGATCACGTGCTAAGGATGGCAAGTTCGAGTTTACCGGCTTGCCGCCCGGGCCATATCGGATAATCGTGAGATCACGGGGGTTGTCACCTGTGGAATCCCAGCGGGTGACGATAACAACCGCCTCACTCTACGATGCAGGCGTATTACGGTTGCAAGAGTTGGCTGCACTCAAAGTGCACGTTACTCCGCCGAGCGACGATTTGCAGCGCCCATGGCACGTGATCATCGACCGCGTATCGCCGGGATCGCCCTACACTACTCGCATCTCGGACGAGCCGGTAAAGGCCGACGGAGGGTGGGAAACGCACGCCCTCGAAGCTGGCGTCTACCGCATTGCCGTGGCTAACGCCACAGGAGTACTCGATCGGCGACGCATCATCGTCGATGCAACCACACCGCCCGTGGAAATCCACCTCAACCTGATCGAGGTTCGTGGACGCCTGAAGACGGCTTCGGAAGGTATGCCGGCCAAGTTGACCTTCACCTCGACCGGACTAAACAGCGGCAAACGCATTTCTACGAAGAGCGACGAGGAGGGAAACTTCAAGACAGCACTTCCTAGTGAAGGACAATGGGATGTTCTGGTAGAGCTGCTCACGCGCCACGCGTATGTGGTTCGTCACGGCGTCGAGATTCATAAACGTTTCGATGCACCGTACGCGGAGATTGACCTTTGCCTTCCGTCGGGAACGATCAAGGGTATCGTCGTAGATAGCAAGGGAGAGCCGGTGCAGAAGCCCCTCGACGTGATGCTGTCTCGCGACGGTAGAGTGGAGGCAGACGCGGGTTCAGATGAGAGCGGAGCGTTTACGTTCTTCGGGTTGCCAGACGGAACCGTCACGCTGCGCGCACGATCCCCGAGCATCGGTGACAGCGGTTTTGTCCCGGTCGAGATTAACGGCGAAGCCGAATCCACGACGAAACTAGTCTTGACAGCGGCGCGAACCATAAAAGGAGTCACGGTGACGAGCGATGGATATCCCGTGGCCGGCGCGCTGATTCGTTATGCTGAAGGGTCGTCCGGGTACGGAGAAACGGTGGCGGGACCAGGAGGGATGTTTGAACTGAGTGTCCCTGCACAGACCGAAGACACGACTGTTATTGTTCTCGCAACTGGAATGCCCGTCTGCTTGGCTCGATTGCGGACTACCGATGACAGTCAACCGCAGCAGGTCACGCTCGCGCCGACCGCCGGAACACTTGTCATTCCCATGAGCGCGAACTCGCGTAGGCCTATGATCGGGCTGCCCGGTGGCTCGATGTTTGGAATCATCGCTCTCATCTACCCCCCAGACGGATCCTCACCATTGCCGCAAGGCGTCAGTCCGGGCGGCTTCGCTATCGCGCTTCAGCCGGGGCTTTACCAAGTCTGTCCAGTGGCCAACAGCTGCGAAGGCATTATGATCCGAGAAGGTGAAAAAACGACTGTCAAGCCTTCCTCACCCGATGACGGCGACAAAAGGCCGGTCAAATGAATATCAGGCACATCCTGGCTCCCTCTCTCGTGGCGTTTGCAGTGGCTACCTCGGTTGTGGCCGCGCCTACTACACCGGGATGGCTGGGCCTGGGTATTAGCGTTCGGCACGGAACCGCGAAAGCGGTGCCGTCCTGGATCTACGTTCACCGGCTCGCTCCGAACGGTCCTGCAGAACGAGCCGGAATCCGCCCGCAAGACATCATCACGGCAATTGATGGCGTTGTCGTGCGATTCGCCGAGACAGCGGACGCGCTGAGATACTTCGCAACTCTTCCGCCGGGAAGGACTGTCACTTTCTCGATTCTTCGGCAGAACCGCACGCTCACAATTCGTGTAAAAACGATGGAGCTTCCTGCAGAATACCGTCCCCTTTGGGAACACAGCAGGCAGGTCTCGAAGCAACGCCAGCCTCCTCCTTAAAGTTGCTAAGGACTCGCGCTTCCGATAGGAAAAAGCAGCACAGCGTTTCGTTATCCTGTTTGGATCATTGGTCCTACCCTCCCATCACGGCCGCTTGTAAACGGTCCCCTCTTTCATTACGAACGCGACCCGCTCCATCGCGGTGATGTCCGCGAGTGGATCGCCGGGCACGGCGACGATGTCGGCCAGCTTGCCCGCTTCGATGGTCCCGATGCGGTCGGACATGTCCAGCATGTCGGCGGCGTTGCGCGTCGCGCTTTGGATGGCTTGCATCGGCGTCATCCCGAACTGCACTTCGTACCCGAATTCGCGAGCTTCGTTGATTGCGTCCCACGCAAAGCCGCCCGCATCCGTGCCGAACTCGATCTTCACGCCACGCTTCAGCGCCCGCGCGAAACTGTCGTGATGAAACGCCGGGATCTTGCCCCAGATCGCGCCGCCTGCGGCGACACGTCCCGGCGCGACATACTCAGTCACAGTCAACGTCGGACAGAGATACGTGCCCTTCGCCACCATCACGTCGAGCAGATCATCTGGAATGGCGATGCCATGCTCGATCGAGTCGACTCCCGCGTTGAGTGCGTTTTCGATTCCCGGCCGGGCCATCGCATGTGCGGCCACTTTGTGCCGCAGCCGGTGCGCCTCATCGACGATCGCCTTCATCTCTTCGGCGGTAAACGTCGGAGTCGACGAAAGCGTGCCGTCCTTCGCCACGAAGTACGAGCGGTCAGCGTAGACCTTGATCCAATCGGCGCCGTGTCCGATCTGTTCGCGTACTGCTTTGCGAGCGGCGTCGGCTCCGTCGACGATCTGCACGCCCATCGGATAGGTCACATCGGGCGCGTAGCCGCTCGGGCCATAGCCGCCGGTGACCGACATCGCCCGTGTCGACACGACCATGCGCGGCCCGTCGATCACGCCGTTGTTGATGGCGCGCTTGACGTCGACGTCGGTGTACATCGCCCCCTCGGTCTCGACATCGCGCAGGGTCGTGAATCCGTTGTTCAGCGCGATCTTCACCGCTTTGCTCGCACGCAACGCGCGATAGGCGAGCGACTCTTTGAAGAGCTGGACGTCGTAGTCCTCCGACGTGATGTCGCCCTGAAGAACCGTGTGGACATGCGCGTCGATCAGGCCGGGCAGCAGAGTCATGTCGCCGAGGTCGATGATCTTCGCGTTGGCGGGAATCGTGCCGCCGATCGACTCGATCTTGTTCCCTCGCACGACGATTACTGCCGGCGTGACGACCTTTCCTCCACGTCCGTCGATGAGACGTGCCGCGCGAATGGCGACAAGCTGCGGCGGGACATCTGCGGCGAAGATCGTCGACGCGAACAAAAGAAAGAGCGCGGCCAAAAGTTGTCTCATGACTAGAATTCTATCGATATGCGCTTTTCCGTGTCCGAGTATGTTCGTTGGGAAGACATCGACGCCGCCGGCATCATCAACTATCAGGCGTATCTGCGATTCTTCGGGCTGGCCGAGGTGGAGCTGTTCCGCTCGTGCGGACTGTCGTATCGAACACTGTTCGACGAGCTGGGGCTCTGGCTGCCGCGCGTTCACGTGGAGTGCGACTTCTTCCATCCCGTGACGCTCGATGAGCTTCTGATTGTCGACGCGTATTTCGGAAAGATCGGCAGCAGCTCGATCCATCTCAATTTCGAAGTGCATCGCAAGGACGCCCCCGACGTGGTGGTGGCAACAGGAAAGTACATCCTCGTAGCAGTGAAGCGCGGCGAGTTCAAACCGACTCCAGTACCGAGTGAGGTGAGGGAGAAACTGGCGAAGTATGTGGAGGAATCACCCGGCCTCAACGCACCTATTCCTTTATGCTGCGCTGCCGTAGCAAACTCAGGAAAGCGCTGATCACAATCGGAGGTAGCCCTCTGCGCGCGATCTCGCTCGTATTCTCCACGGAGATGGTAGCGGAGTAGTTCAGCGGTCTATGAAACGATCCGCTTCAAAAGGGCGGAGGGAGTCTCGGTTCTGAGGAAACGCGTGTCAGGTGAGAGCCGAAAAGCGCGTTTCAACGATGGTCCAAAATGGACTCGCGCGTGGACCGAACAAGTTTTCCTCTATCATCAATGTTAGTGCGCGGCTTGGTGCTCCGCTTGCGCTTTCTTGTGCTCGTTGATGATCTTCTCCTGCAGGTTGCGCGGGACTTCTTCGTAGTGCGATGACTCCATGTGGAAGCTGCCGCGGCCTTGCGTGATCGAGCGAAGCGTCGAGCCGTACGTCAGCATCTCGGCCAGCGGAACGCGCGCTTTCACCGTCTGCGAGTCGCCGTCGGCGTCGACTCCTTCTACTCGTCCGCGGCGTGAGTTGAGGTCGCCCATGATGTCGCCGATGTACTCGGCTGGGGCGCTGATGTCGACGTGCATGATCGGCTCGAGCAGCGTGGCGCGCGCCTGTTCCATCGCTTGCTGATACGCGAGCGAGCCGGCGATCTTGAACGCCATTTCCGACGAATCGACATCGTGATACTGGCCGTCCTTGAGCCGGACGCGAAAATCGACCATCGGAAAGCCGGCCAGGAAGCCTTTCTTTCGCGCGTCCTGAATCCCCTTCTCCACCGCCGGAATGTATTGCCGAGGAATCGAGCCGCCGAAAATCTCGTCGACGAACTCGAAGTCGGCGCCGCGCGGCATCGGCTCGACCGTGATCTTGCAATCGGCAAATTGACCATGTCCGCCCGACTGCTTCTTGTGGCGGCCGTGCGCGTCGGCAGGCTTGGTGATCGTCTCGCGGTACGGAACTTTCGGCGGATGAAGAATGACGTCGACGCCGTACTTTTTCTTCAGTTTCGAGACGACGATCTCGACGTGGAGCTGGCCCTGTCCGGAGATGAGGAACTCTTTCGTCTGCTCGTCGCGGCCGAACTTGATCGACGGATCTTCTTCGATGATGCGGCCAATGGCGACGCCGAGCTTGTCCTCATCGCCACGCGCTTTCGCTTCCACTGCAAACGATATCGCGGCCTCGGGATAGTGAATATGCTCGAGAACGATCGAGTGCTGTGTCGTCGCGAGCGAGTCGCCGGTGTGCACGTCCTTCAGTTTCGCTACGGCGCCGATGTCGCCGGCTTTGAGCTCGGACACAGGAACCTGCTGCTTCCCCTGGATGAGCTGCAACTTTCCGACGCGCTCTTCATGATCTTTCGTCGTGTTCCAGTAGGTGTGATCCGACTGGAACGTGCCGGAGTAGACGCGGAAGAGCGAGACACGGCCGGAGAAGGGATCGGAAAACGTCTTGAACACCAGCGCGCTCGGAAACGCCTCGGCGCGGCGGTCGAATGTGACCGGCTCGCCCTTCTTGTCCTTGCCGCCGACGGTCTTCACTTCGTCGGCCGGCGGCAGGAGAGCCACGATCGCGTCGAGGATGGCGTGGCCACCGATGTTGTGTGCCGCCGAGTCGAGGACGACGGGGAAGATCTGGTGATGCGAGACCTCGCGTTTCAATCCGTCGAGCAACTCCTCCTGCGACAAACCACCCTGATCGAAAAAGCGCTCCATGAGCCCGTCATCGCCTTCCGCGACCTTCTCGATCAACTGCGCGCGCCAGTCGTCGGCCTCGCTTTTCATGTCGGCAGGAATGTCGATCGTTTCGTACTTTCCCGAGCCATCCGTCGCGTACTTCCACGCTTTCATCGACACGAGATCGATGACGCCGCTGAAGTCTTTCTCTTCGCCGATCGGAAGCTGGATGGGGATGACGTGCTTGCCGAACTTGTTCTGCAGCGCATCGAGCGTTCGCGTGAACGACGCCCGCTCGCGATCCATCTTGTTGATGACGACGAGCCGCGGCAGCTCGAATTCTTCCGCGAACTTCCAGACACGCTCGGTCGAGACCTCGACGCCGGTAACGCCGCTGACGACAATTGCCGCCGAGTCGGCGACGCGCATCGCCGAGCGGGCTTCCATCACGAAGATCCCGAAGCCCGGCGTGTCGATGAAATTAATTTTCGTGTTCTGCCACTCCGCGAACGCCACTGCCGTCGAGATCGAATGTTGGCGGTCGATCTCATCCTGATCGAAGTCGGTGACCGTGGTCCCGTCGTCGATTCTGCCGAGCCGGGTGATGGCGCCGGCGTTGAACAGGAGCTGCGTGACGAGCGTCGTTTTTCCGGTGTCGTTATGACCTACGACGGCTACATTGCGGATCTCAGAACCCGAATAAACCTTCATGTTGGTCTTCCTCGCCTCTCGGATTTAACCAAAAGGAGGTAGATCATAAATTAAAATGCGGTACCACACTCGGAATCGAATGAACGCGTGGGCGCGCCGCCAGATCCAAGGTATCGTACGGATGCAGGGAGTTATCATTGACGGCTCACGAGCCTCCCGCGCGATCGGGAGCTGAAGCGGGAGAAGAGCGAAACCAGGTGAAGCTTGGCCGGTATGAAATCGTTCGCGAGCTCGGCAAGGGGGCGATGGGAATCGTCTACCTCGCTAAAGACCCGCTCATCGGACGCCTCGTCGCGCTGAAGACGATCCGCCCCTCCGCGCATGCTGACGACGAAGATACGCGCGAGTTCCAGGCGCGCTTCGTCCGCGAAGCGCAGGCCGCAGGAATCCTCAACCATCCCTCGATCGTCACCGTGCACGACATCGGCGTGGACGATCCAACTGGCGTTTCTTTCATCGCCATGGAGTATGTCGAAGGACAGAACCTGAAGGAAGTGCTATCGGCGGGGCGGCCGCTCTCGTTCGAGCAGGCCGCAGACATCATCGCCCAGGTCGCCGAGGGACTCGACTTCGCGCACGCCAAGGGAATCGTGCACCGCGATGTGAAGCCGGCGAACATCATTCTTCTCGAAGGCAATCGCGCCAAGATTACCGACTTCGGCATCGCCAAGATCACGTCGGGTGCCGCGAACCTCACCACCACCGGCCAATTTCTGGGAACGCCGAACTACATGGCGCCCGAACAGATCAAGGGAACGCCGGTGGACGGCCGCAGCGATATTTTCTCGCTCGGGATCTGCCTCTACGAATGCCTCACGCATCGCAAGCCGTTCGGCGGTGATTCCCTCACCTCGATCTCGTACAAGATCGTCCACGAGCCGTTTCCGCCGCTGCACGAGACCAATCCGACGATCCCTGAAGGGTTCAGCGACGTCGTCGGGCATTGCCTGGCCAAGGATCCGGTCAAACGCTACCAGCGCGGCAAAGACATGGCCAACGCGTTGCGCGCAGTCATTCGCGGCGAGCGGCCCATGCGCTCGGCGGATCCGCAATTCGCCGACGCCACCGTAGTCACGCGCGCCGACCACGAAAAGCTGCCGACGATGGAGATCCCGTTCCCGCAAGCAGAGACGGCCGAGGTGCCGCATGCGAGCGGGCAGCCGCTGGAGACGAATCCGGCGCTGGTCAAGCCGGCACCGCCGGTCGCCGCGGTCAAACCAGTAGCCAAGGCGCCATCGCCGCCGTTCAACTGGAAGCAGCGCATCGATCCCATCATCTTCGCCGCGGTCGCCGGCGTCCTCCTGGCCATCCTCGGCATCCTCGTGCTGGTTCTTCGCGCACGTCAGGTGACGGTGCCGGTCGTCGACAAAGTCGCCGAAGCAAAAGTGGCGAAGGAACGAAAACTGCGATTGGAAGCAAATCGCTTATTGTCTGAAAGCCACCTCACCGACGCCTTCCAGCGCTACGAGCAACTGCAGAAGCTTGCGCCCAACTCGCCGGCGATCGCCGCAATCCTCGGAAAGCTTTCGCTGGCCCGGCAGCAGAACGAGATCGGAAGGCAGCAGCTTGTCACCGCGCAGGAGAAGTTCGATCAAGGTCTTGTGTTGTACAACCAGAAGAAGTTTGCAGAGTCGATTCCGCTCTTCGAAGAATCGTTTCATCTGAATCCGAGCTCTGACGCCACCGCGCAATATTTGAAGGCCGCGCAGCAGGAAGACGAGCGGGTGAAGGCGGAGCGCGCCGCGGCCCGCCAGGCGAAGAACACAGGTCAAAAACCGGCGCTGACAGCGGTCACATCGACCGCGCCGGCGCCGCGCCCTGGCGGCCCGGCTCCACGTCCTACACAGCCGGTGACGCAGGTGCCAAGCGCACCGGCGTCGCTGACGACGATCGTCAACAGCACCGCGACGGACGGATACATCGTCGTGAAGGCTGGCGCGGACGAGGTGGCGAGGGAGAACCTCTGGGCCGAGCGCCGATTCTTCCGTACTCGCATTCCGAAGGCCATCAACGTGACGAAAGAGTTCCCCGCGAAAAATGCCGACCTCGAATTCTGGATCGTCGTCCAGTCCCTCGGAATCAGCGAGCATCGCACGCTCCGCGCGCAGAACTTCGAGCCCGGCGTGAATCACCGTCTCGTCGTGAACTTCGATCCGAAAACCAAACGGCTCGACTTCCAGTTCAATTGATGGATCGGGAACCGGGGATCGGGAGTCGGGAGTCGGAGAGCGGAACGGCAGCGATTTTCGCGATCGTGTCGCGCGACGAATTGCACGTCGCGGGAACGCTGGTGGAGTCGCGCATGACGCATGGCGTGGCGTGGCAGAGCGGTGATTCGATCGATGCGATCGATACGCGCGACGAGATCCTCATGCGTCAATGCAATGCGGCGCTTGCGGACGCACGCGATGCAGTGAGCGCCATTCATAACGCCCGCGTGCGGATTCGTGCGCGCGCCGCGCGAGAAAATGGTGCTGAATCGGCCAGCACGACGATCACGATCGGTGTCGAAGGGATCTCGATCGTGACGACGCCCGCCGGCGCGCAACGAGACTACGATCTTCTGAAAAGAATTTCTGGATGGACGCCTTCGACACCAGCCAGGAACCTGCCCATCGTCTGGCAGAACGGATCGGCGGCCGTGCTCCTTCATGAGGCGATCGGCCACGCAAGCGAACAGGGTGCCGCGGCGATCGATTGGCCTTCATGGCTGTCTGTCGACGCTCCGATCACGCTGCGGCGCGAGACGTTTCGCGACGTGCCCATTCCGCGCATGACACACCTGATTGCGCGACAGAGCGAAGCACCCTTCACCTTGCCGCAGGAGCGCATCGACGTTCATCTCATTGCCGGAGGCGCCTACGATCCGGTCACCGACGTGGTCACGATCAGCGTCGCGGTTTCGACAGCGGGAGCATTCGTGATCAAACGCACGCGTGCTGAGATTGCGGCCTCGCTCGCCGGCGCGATGGGTGATCCGATTCGCTATCCGGGAGTCATCTGTTCGCGCGAAGGGCAGGAGATCTATGTTCCTTCCTGCGCGCCGGTCATGATCACGGAGCCGCTCACGTGACGACTCTTTTTCGCAAATGGGGAAGCGTCATTCGTTATGAGAATGGAACGACGATTCGCGTCGAGGAAGCGGGAGAAGCAATTGAGAGCGATGAGCTCTTCGAGTCCAGGCCGATGGCCGAGGTCGCGCAGACTGGCGTGTCTCCGTCAGAGGAGTCGGTGGCGGAGCTGCGATCCTTTGTGGCACAGACACTCGTGTCCGCGCAGTCCTGCACGATCGAGCGCCTGATCGTATCGGCCGGCGTTTCCATGTGCGAGACGAATGGCGTGACGTGGACCGAGGAATCGCGACGGGTGCATTTGTCGCTCGTCAACGAGCGGCTGCGAGTGCTCGTCGATCTCGCATCGTTCGACATCGACGCGGTCGTTTCATCCGCAAACGCGCTCGCGAACGCCGGTGAAATGCGCGAGGCGCCGAAACGCGTCCGGCTCGCGCCGAACGTCGCAGCCGCGCTTCTGCCGTCGCTCATCGGCGAGATCGCGATCGAGCAGAGTGGTGGTGGCTACGACGGACGCGGCCAGGCGATCGAGACACGCGCGGTGACTGCCGGTCCACCTCCCAACTGGTACCGTCCGAGTTACTCGATCCGGCCGCGGCGCGCGTGGCTCAACCTCCGCCCGCTGCCATTCGGACGGATCGACAGCAGTGCCCCGCAGGCCGTGGCACTCCTCGCGCCGGTGACCGGAACCTCACTTCGTGTTCTCTGCATCGATGGCCACTCGATCTTCCCGGCCATACTCGACGCCCAGCGTATCGCGGCAGTCGCCCACAACGATCCCGTCTGGTATCCCTATGAAACCGGTTCGTTCGGTGTGGAGATGATGCTTTAGAATCGCGGCGCAGCATGCCTACCAGCATTCGACAGATCGAGTTTCTGGCGCGTTCGATCGTGAACCGATTGGAAGACCGCGGCCTCGTCGAGTTCGGCGACGCGGAGATCGGAATCGACGTCGTCACGAAGACGCTCGAAGACAACTTCGCCGCGTACGACGCGATCGAGGCCGAGGCACGCGTACGTCTCGCAAAATCGATCGGCAGCCGCGAGCCGTCCGAGAATGAAGTTCTCGAAGCGATGCGCCGAGTGGCCGCAGAACGGAACGTGACGTTATGAATTGGCTGTCGGCTGTCGGCGGTCGGCTGTCGGGAAAAGCAAAGCAGTGCGATGCTTTGCCTGGCTGTCGGCTCTCGGCTGCCGTACCGCGGGAAAACCGAATCCTCGCCGTCTCCCGATGTCCGACACCCGACACCCGACACCCCTAGAAAACCCATGCCCTCAGACAATCAAATCGAAGAGCTGGAGCGCCGCAAGCGTGAGAGTGAAGCCGGCGGCGGTGAGAAGCGCATCGAGCGCCAGCATGCCGAAGGAAAGAAAACTGCGCGTGAGCGGATCGACCTGCTGTTCGATCCCGGCTCGTTTCAGGAGCTCGACCAGCTCGTCGTTCATCGCTCGACCGATTTCGGGATGGAGGCGCAACGCGTCGCCGGGGATGGCGTCGTCACCGGCTACGGCACGATCGGCGGGCGGCTCGTCTACGCGTTCGCGCAGGACTTCACCGTCTTCGGCGGATCACTCTCAGAAACGCACGCGGCCAAGATCGTCAAGATCATGGATCTGGCGATGAAGAACGGCGCGCCGATTGTCGGATTGAACGACTCCGGCGGCGCGCGCATTCAGGAAGGTGTCGTCTCGCTTGGCGGCTACGCCGACATCTTTCTCCGCAACACGCTCGCTTCGGGCGTCGTGCCGCAGATCTCCGCGATCATGGGACCGTGCGCCGGCGGCGCGGTCTATTCGCCGGCCATCACCGACTTCATCCTGATGGTGAAGAAGACAAGCTACATGTTCGTGACCGGCCCCGACGTGATTCGGACCGTGACGCATGAAGAGGTGACGAAAGAAAAACTCGGCGGCGCGGACACACACAATCAGATTTCGGGTGTTGCGCACTTTGCCGCGGAGTCTGATGAAGATTGTCTGGCTACGATCCGGGAGCTGCTGTCGTTCGTGCCGTCGAACAACATGGAAGATCCGCCGCGCGTCGAGACGAGCGACGACGTGAACCGTGTCGACGAGAAGCTCAACGACTTCATCCCCGACTCGCCGAATCAGCCCTACGAGATGCGCGACCTGATTCGCGCCATCGCCGACGAGGAGCATTTTCTGGAAGTGCATCAGCACTTCGCGCGCAATCTCGTCGTCGGATTCATTCGCCTGAATGGCCACTCCGTTGGCGTCGTGGCCAATCAGCCGGCGTTTCTCGCGGGCGTCCTCGATATCAACGCCTCGCGCAAGGGCGCTCGCTTCGTACGTTTCTGCGACGCGTTCAACGTCCCGCTGCTCGTACTCGAAGATGTTCCCGGATTCCTTCCGGGGACCGATCAGGAGTACGGCGGTATCATCATCCACGGAGCGAAACTGCTCTTCGCGCTGGCCGAAGCGACCGTCCCGAAGATCACCGTCATCACACGAAAGGCCTACGGCGGCGCGTATTGCGTCATGAACTCCAAACACATCCGCGCGGACATGAACTTCGCCTATCCCACGGCGGAGATCGCGGTGATGGGCGCCGAGGGGGCGGTGAATATTCTGTACAAAGGGGCGAAGGACCGCGACGCGAAGATCGCCGAGTACAAGGAGAAATTTGCCAATCCCTACATCGCTGCCGAGCGAGGCTACGTCGACGAGATCATCGAGCCGCGCTTCACGCGCCGCAAGCTGATCACCGCATTCGCGATGTTGCGCAACAAGCGCGACAAGAACCCGCCGAAGAAGCACGGGAACATACCGTTGTGAAGTTAGAAGTGTGAAGTTAGAAGTGTGAAAGGGCTCTCACTTCTCACGTCTCACTTCTAACTTCCTGTTACACCTTGCATGCCGTCCTACCCCCACCGCACTCGCCCGGACGTACAATCGGGGACTTCAGGGGAGGATTTATGCGCCGGTTGCTGGTAGTCGTGTCGTTTGCCCTGCTCTTCGTGCCTAACGTCGTCGGACAGAACATCGGTCCGATGCCGCCGCTCACGGCACACGTCGACGTCAACGTCGTCAACGTCGACGTGACGGTCACCGATCGGCACGGGCAGCCGTTGATGAATCTGAACCGGGACGACTTCGAGATCTTCGAAGACGGCAAGCCGATGAAGATCTCGAACTTTTCGCTCGTCGAGAAGACGATGAAGAGCGTCACCACCACGCCGGCCGCATTGCAGCAGACGGCAGTGCCTCCGTCGCCGCTGCATCGAAAGATTCTGATCCTGATCGACAACAACTATCTGGAGAAGCAGGAGCGCGACCGCGCGCTGCGGACGATCGAAACCTACCTTCAGTCGCCGGAGTTTCAGGGTGAGTGGGCCGTAGCAGCCATCGCCCACACGATCCTTCCGGTGCAGCCCTTCACCATCGACAAGTCGCTCATCCACGACGCCATGGAGAAGGTGCGTCACATGCCGGTGGACATCTCCCATCACAGCATCGACCGCGCAATTCTCTCGGATCAGACGCGGAAGAACCTCGACATCGGCGAGAACTACGACTACACCGAAAGCATTCGCTTCACGTCCCGCGAACAGACCTACCGCAATCTGATGACGATGAAGTACACGGCCCGAGCCGTGGCGGCAATGGCCCAGTCCTACTCCGCTGACGAAGGCAAGAAGTTCATGGTGCTCGTCACGGGCGGGATGGAGAACAACACATCCTTTGTGAACTACGACAAGTCGACGGACCGGCAGATGGAGCAACTGCGGCTGGAGATGAGCAAGATCGTCGACATGATGGTGCGGGAGGCCAACGCGGCCAACTTCACGATCCATGTCGTGAATGCTAAGGCGCGCGGGATGCAGGCGCCGCAGCACGATGTCGAGAACAAGTCGTCGGGCCTCAACGTCACGAATCTCTACACCGACAAGTGGGGCTCCGAGCCGATCGACACGTCGGACGTCGATTCCATCCCCCTTTCCGTCGCCCTCGGCACGGGCGGCATGTACCTTCCGTCCGGCAACATCACGGAGTCGATCCGGCGCATCGACACGCAGACGGCGAATTTCTACTCCCTCGGCTATACCCCCGAACACAACGGCGACCGCCGTTATCACACCATCAAAGTCCGCGTGAAGAGGCCCGGTGTCTCGGTAGCAAACCGAGTCGGCTACTACGATCTTTCTACGGAGGATCGTCTCGAGGAGACTCTGCACGCGCGCCTCACCTTCGATCACGTGCTCGGCCCTCTGCCCGTCACGATGAAGCTCGGCACGCCGCACGGCAGTGACCGCGGTGCCATCGTGCTTCCGCTGCAGGCCGACCTGCCGATGGACAAAGTCACGCTGCTGCCTCGCGATGACGGCTACGTCGGACGCGTGCATGTCTATCTCTCTGTTTTCGATGACAAGGGACGCAACGTCGGGTTTCATCACCAGACGCAGGAAGTGGCGATGACGAACGCCCAGCATGACAAAGCAGCGGCCGATCCGTTCCGCTACAGCATGAATGTCCGTCTGCAGAAAGGCCTGTTTACGGTCGTGATCACGCTCCGCGACGAGCTGTCGAACGAGCTCGGAAGCGTCGTGAAGGATGTGCGGCTGTAGTGGACCGAGGGGCGCGGGAAACCGCGCCCAGGCGGATCGGATTTACTGTCCGAGCATTTGGCGAAGCATCGGCTGGTTGGGGTCGAGCTGCAGCGAATGCTCCACGCTTGTCCTGGCTGCCGCGTTGTCACCGAGGCAGAGTTGCGCGACCGCTTCGGACGCATAAACGATGGCGTCGTTCGGGCGCGCCAACTCCGCCGCACGAAAATCACTCAACGCACCGGCACAATCGTGCGCCTCCATGCGATAGCGTCCACGGAACAACCGGAGCTCGGACTCTGATGGCGCCGCGGTGACGCCGGAGTCGAGCAGCCGCAAACTGCGGTCTGCATGCCCTCCGCGTTGATAAGTCAGCGCACGCGTCACGATGAATTTCACGCCGTCTCCGAGTCCATGTTGCATGGCAGCGACAAGAAGACGGTCGGCGCGGTCGAGATCGCGATTCGCGTCGAAGAGCGTCTCGCTCTCGTTCCACATCGCCGACGCGTAGCCGGGATCAATGACGAGAGCGCGGTCGAACGCGGCGAGTGCTTCATCGATGCGATGCTCATCGCGAAGAATCAGTCCCTCGTTGTTGAACGCTCCCGCGGTCTTCGTGTCGTTGCCGGCACCCGCGGCGGCATGAGTGGACTCACTCGATCCGATATACCCGAGCGCCTTGAGCTTCGCGATTTCTTCCGATGCTGCCTTGCCGCTCGCGGGCGGTGGTGGCGGCGCCGCGCGGACGAAGTGCGTCGCGTACACGAGCGTCGAACTGGCTGCGGGCGTGCCGGGAAGTGCGATCGGCGCACCCGCGAGCGCGGGCATGCCCGTCAGCGCAAGAAGCGTGTTGCAGACCTGCCGGACGCTTCCACGCAGCGAATGCCCTGGCGCTGCGGCAATTGCCGATCCGTGCAGGAGATAGATCCCTTCCTTACGATGCCATTTCGCTGCGGTCGCCGTGGCCGTGCTCGAGATCTGCGTAGGACGTCCGTCGCGCCAATAAAATCCGTGATCGGATGCAACCATCAACGTCGCATCCTTTTGTTGCGCGATCGCGGCGTAGCGGCCGAGCAGCTCGTCGATCTCGTGAAAGTAGCGCGCCGGTACGCCGCTGTAGCGGTCATAGTCGGACTGCGAGACCTGCGGCTGACGCGGCGGAGCAAACGGCGCAAACACATGTCCGGCCGTATCGGTGCCCTGCAGATAGACGATCGTCAGATCGGGCAGCGTGGCACGGCTACCAAGGTACGCTTCTGATAGCCGGCGATAAACCTCGGTCTCGACGAGGATGCGGCGCAATGCTGACGAGGGATCGGCGTATGGATTCTGGCGCTTCGCCAGCTCCTTGAATTCGTCGTCAGTCAGAGCCGGGAGGTAGTCTCTCATCCGCTTCGCGTCGACGCTTGTTTCCGCGTCGGCCAGTGTTCGCTCGGCCCATGCCTGACGCGCCGGAGGCCAGACGACACCCTCTGGTCTGGCTGTGTTGGTATAGAGGAACGTGAAGAGGCGGTCGGAGACGTTGAGGCCATGAACCGGTTCGGCGGCATAGGTCGCCCACAGACCGAATACGGCCGTCTGCTTGCCCGCGGACGTCAGCATGTTCCAGACGGCGGGCGCATGACGCTCATCGCTCGTGATTGGCTCTTTGTCGTGCGTATAGGGATTGAAGCGGGTGAAGTCGAGGATGGCGTGATCGAGCGGCGTCACGCCCGTCATCATCGTCGTCCAGACGAGTGGCGAGAGCGGCGGATAGTCGGTCTCCAGAACGCCGCCGCTGCCTGTATCGACGAGACGCTTCAGCTTGGGCATGGAGCCGTTGGCCATGAATTCGTCGAGAAGCTGCCAGTCAGCACCGTCAAGGCCGACGAAGATGACCGGCTTGGTCTTGTGCGACTGCTTCGCAACCTCGGGCACGATGCGCAGCCGCTCGAATCCGGCAGGCAGTTCGAGGCGGGCAGAAACCGCGGACACGCGCATGCCGTCGACTTTCAGTTCGTTCTCGATTCCGGCAGCGATACGGTCGCCAGCGGCGCGGCGATCGGCGAGGAGCGCGTCAATCGTCTCGCGTTGCGAAGCGCGGAAAGCGCTTGCCGCCACGCGAGCGGAAAGCGATCCGCACCAGTCGCCGTCGGGCCACCCAATTGGGAGCGAGGATGGCGCGTCGTAGGTGAAGCGGACGCGTAACGGAAATTCATCCGCGCTCGCGCTGCTGACAATCACCGAGCTGTCGAAGACCAATCGTCCGTCTGTGAGTTTTGCGCAGCACCGATCGCCGCCGAAAAGAGGACGCAGGTAGATCGCGCTCGTGCGCGTAGCGATCGAGCGGTCCCGCCGGAACACGGTTGCGCAGTCGGAGGATTGAAAACGGAGGAAGACTGCCAGCAATGCAGCGAGGATCGCAACCGTGATGATGAGGAATGGTTTCGTGCGCATAAAAAAAGAGGGCCCCGCGAACGGGGCCCTCAGGATACAACGATGAAACCGGCTGCTTAGAACGACCAGCGAGCACCGAGGCGAATGCTGCGCGCGCCGGTGAAGGTGAGGCCCTTCTTCAGGAAGTCGGGATTCGAAGCTGCTGCGCGAGCGTCCGCGAACGATCCAAGAGGATTGTTCGTGCCCGGGACGTTGCCCCAGCCACCTTCGGCGTTGCTGTACTTCGCGCAACCGGTGGCGCCGAATGCGTTGTTGAACACCGCGCACGGGCCGCTGCTGGTGAGATCCATGCGGTTGTCGAGCGAGGTTGCCGACTGGCGGTTGAAGACGTTGAAGACGTCCGCGACCAGGGTCAGGCGCGAGCCGCCGCCGAACGCGATCGGGAAGCCGGCATGCAGGTCAGCCTCGTAGTCCGACGGACCACGACCCAGCGAGCCGCGCGGGGTCAGGTAGTACTCGTAGTTCGCGTAACCCGCGAATTCGTAGCCCTGGCCGTTGAGCGGCAGGCCTGATTCCCAGTGCAGTGACGCACCGAGGTCGAGTCCCTTGGCCATACCGCTGGAAAGCGTGTAGCTGCCGTAGAACTTGACCTGGTGTGTACGGTCGCTGGTGAGCGGACCGTCGTTGTTCACAGCGAAGTCACCGTAGTCGTACGCGGAGTTGATGTTCGGATCGAGCTGGCCGGTGGAGTTCTGGAACGTGCCGTCGTAGTTACCCGACAGCTTCGACCACACGTAGCTGGTGAAGAACTGGTAGTTGTTGCTGAAGCGCTTCTCGGCGTGAACTTCGACGCCCTTGTACTGGCGCTTGGCCTTCTTGACCGGCACGAAACCGTCTGCTTCAGAGCAGGTTCCAAAAGCCGTGCAAAGGTAGCTCGCTTTCGTGCCGACACCGCTGCCCGGATTGGCGATGAAGTAGTCGCCGGAACTGATGACGAGCATGTCTTCGATCACGCGGCCGAGGTTCCGGTAGGTACCCTTGATGCCGACCATGAGGCTCGGGGCGAGCTCGTAGTCATAGCCTGCGAGGTACTCGTCGATGTACTGGCCTTTGAGGTTCGGATCGGCCGGAGTGACCGACGCACCGAGAGCGGAGTAAGCCTGGCCGCTGCCGACCGCGGGGACTCCGCCGCCGCCAACAGGAGTGACCGTGGCCGGCGTGAAGTGGCCCGGGGTCGGATCAAAGTTGTTGACCTGGAGACCGATTTCGCCGCCGAACGAGCGGAGGTTGATGTCCATCGGGATGGCTTCATAGAAGCGGCCGTAGTTCGCATACAGCTTGCTGCGGCCGTTGTTGGCGACATCCCAGATCGCGCCGATGCGCGGTGCGAAGTTGTGCTTGAGGTTGATGGCCGTGCCGCCGTCGCGGTTGCCGACCTTCTGTGTCTCATTGCGAACGCCGAGGTTCAGCGTGAAGTTGGTGAGAACCTTCCACGTGTCCTGGATGTAGAGCGAGTCGTTGGTGTCCTTCGGAGCGGCGACAAGGTCCGGAAGAACCGTGGCCTGAACGTCGGCCGCGTTGGCCGGCTTGCGGCTGGCATAACCACGATGGCGATAATAGATGTTCGCCGCCGGGCAGGTGACGGTTGCCGATACCGCGGTGCGGCAGCGCTTGGTAACCGTATCCGAGCCTGAGAAGATGTTGTCGTTGACGGCCTTCACGATTTCCTGATCGCCACCAAACTTGATCTGGTGAGAACCGAAGAACGCGGAGATATCGGCTTTGATCACGTCGCGCTTGAATTGCTGCTGCTTGAGGAATCCGTAGCCGCCCGAAACGGTGTTCGGAACGACCGTCGCATTGATGACGCGGGCTACATTCACGCCCGGGCCGGAGAAGATGCTCTTCTCACGGTGATTACCGTAGGAAGCGTTCGCCGTCCAGTTCGTACCGAAAACGCCCGAGTAACGCAGGATCGCATCGTTACCACCCTGCTTGCGGCTGGCGATGAAGGTTTCCGGCGGACCGGCCAGCGCGAAGAGCGCGCCGTTCGTGGTCGTCGGATCGCCGAAGACCGACAGGTTGACCAACTGGCTGGAGGTGAGTGCGAGAGACAACTTGCCCGCATAGAGATCGCGGGTGATCTTGCTCGGAATCGTGTCGCCAACCGCGAGCGAGAAGCCCGGAACGGACAGCGGAACATTGATGCGCTGGCTGAGATCCGTTTCGCTCGTACGGTCATACGATCCGAAGAACCACAGACGGTCCTTCATCAGGTAGCCGCCGAGGTTGCCGCCGATGTCGTACTGCTTGTCGACGGACGCGATCGTCGTCGATGTGGCCGGACGCTTCGTGCCAGTCGAGTTGTTCGCGTCGAGGCTGCCACCGCTGTCATAGCCGAAGACATCGCCATGAAATTCGTTCGATCCGCTCTTGGTGATGGCGTTGATCGTGCCACCGGTCATACGGCCGTATTCAGCCGGGAGACCGCCGGTGAGCACTTCAACTTCCTGAACGAAATCGAGGTTCAGACGCTTGCCCTGAACGCCCGTCTCAACGCCGGTCGTGTTCAGACCGTCGATGATGTAGTTGTTCTCGGCGCCGGTCGAACCGTACACCGTGGTGCCCGTGGCGTCGCCACCGGTACCTGGAGCCACCTGCGCGGCAGCAACGAAGTTGCGGCCGAGCGGCAGCGAGCGCATCGTCTCCGAGGTGACGTTCGCGCCCTGGATGTTGGACGTGACGTCAACGATGGGAGGAGCTCCCGTGACGGTGATCTGCTCCGATGCGGTCGGGCTGAGCGCGACTTCCAGCGCCACCGTGCGGTTCAGTCCAACAGCAACGTTGTTCTGCGTGACCGTCTGAAAGCCTGAGAGGCTCGCCGACAGCGCGTAGCTTCCCGGAGGAAGCAGCGAGAACCGGAAGTGGCCAGCCGCGTCCGTAACTTCGGTACGCGTACCCTGCAAGCTTGCCGACTTCAGTTCGACCGTCACACCGGGAAGCGGCGTGCCACCCTGGGCAACCGTCCCGGTGATGGCGCCGGTCGTCGAGCTCTGCGCAAATGCGCCGATCGCGACGAAGAGCACCAGCCCTATCATCACTGCAATTCGAAACTTTTTGAAGACCATTGCGTTCTTTCTCCTAACCTTCACATGAACTGCGGTTTGACTTGACTGCTATTCGTTACCCTGACCTTGAAACATTCACTCTGAGGCTGGCGTACCTCCCTGTGATTGATTGAATGCTTGCTGACCGCGAGAGCGCTGCCTTCTCCGGACTGCTGTTTGATTCGAGAAGGCGTGCATGCACGCTGCCGCCGGGCCGGACGGAGCCCGAGGCCGCGCGAGGGTAGTATTTTTAGACGGTTAGCGCAAGAGGGGCCTTCCAATCCCCAACCCCCGCCTTCAATAATTCGTATTTCTCGTTCGAATCATTGGTGTCCCAGCTAATTTCCAACTGCCATCGTGCAGAATGACGCCGTGCTCCGCCATCGCGCCGCATTCGCGCTCTGTTTCGCTCTCGCAGCCGCCGCCTGCCGTGAGTCTGCGCCACCTCCCAACGTTCTTCTCATCACGCTCGATACATTTCGCGCCGATCGCATCGGATCGAACACGCCAGCGCTCGCGAGCCTTGCTCACGACGGCGCGCAATTCGACGCTGCAGATTCGCCCGTTCCTCTCACGCTGCCCGCTCACGCTTCGCTGCTCTCCGCGCTGCTGCCGCTTCACCACGGCCTTCGCAACAATGGCGTCGGTTCGTTTCCATCGAGCCGCGAAACGCTGGCGACGACGTTTGCCCGCGCCGGCTACCGCACAGGTGCGTTCGTCGGCTCGTTCATCCTCGATCATCGCTTCGGTCTCGATCGCGGCTTCGATCGCTACGACGACGAGATCGCACGCGATGCCAGCGACGCCAGCGGGACATTTGAAGCGGAGCGCCGCGGGAGTGAGGTCGTCGATCGCGCGGTTTCCTGGTTGCGACAGAGCGACACACGGCCGTTCTTCGCATGGATCCATCTTTACGACGCGCACGCTCCGTACGCGCCGCCGGCGCCCTACCCGCAAACGTACGACGGAGAGATCGCCTACATCGATGCGCAGGTCGCGCGCTTGCTTGCATCGATCGACCGGCGCACGACCATCATCGCTGTCGTCGGCGATCATGGAGAATCGCTCGGCGCACATGGCGAGTTGACGCACGGCCTTTTGTTGTACGAGCTAACGCTGCACGTTCCGATGATCGTTTCGGCACCTTCACTAGCGCCGCAGAAGGTTCGAACGCCAGTGAGCACGATCGACCTCGCGCCGACGATCGCGTCGCTGGCAGGAATCGCATTCGGGAAAACCGACGGCCGCGATCTCGCCGCCGATCTGCGCGCGGGGCACGAGCCGCAACCCGAAGAGATCTACGCGGAGACTCGATACCCGGCCACGTTTGGATGGAGTGATCTCGCGTCTCTGCGCAAGTCTGCGACAAAGTTGATTGCCGCACCCGCGCCGGAGCTCTACGACCTCGATAACGATCCGGCCGAGATGGTCAATGTATTGACCACACAGCGGCGCCAGTACCGCGATCTGACCACTCGACTCGATCAGCTACGCGCTACAGCGGTCGCATCGGCCCCCACCGGCGCCGACGCTGAAACGCGCGCCAAACTGGCCAGCCTCGGCTACGTCGCTCCGTCGAACGGCGATCATCCGACGGCGCGCGATCCAAAAACGGTCGTCGGACTTTTCCGTACCTTCGAAGACGCAACGGCGATGATCAACGCGGGTCATGCGCGCCAAGCCCTCAGCGCTCTCGAACAACTCGTTCGCGACGATCCAGCGAATCACGTCTTCCGCGAAACACTGGCGCGTGCGCTGCGTCAGACCGGCGACCGCCAGCGCGCGATCGCCCTCGATCGCGAAGCCGTAGCGCTGGCTCCGGCCGACGCCGATGCCTGGTACAACCTCGCCGTCGCCCTTCAGGAAAACGGAAACAGCCGCGAGGCGCAGATTGCGCTCGCCGAGGCGGAGAAACGAGATCCGGGCCGCTCCGAAATTCACAACATTCGTGGTTCGGCTCTGGCGGAGCGCGGAGATCTCGCAGGCGCGGAGCAAGAGTTTCGGGCCACGATCGCCGCCGATCCGCGAAACGGACGCGCCTACAACAACCTCGGGAACGTGCTTCGAGCGATGGGTCGCGATAGCGAAGCAGCCGAGGCGTACGGAAAGGCGATCGAGCTCGCGCCGCGCTACGCCGATCCGCGCAACGGACTCGGCGCGCTGCTTGTCGCCGGAGGAAAAGCGCGCGAAGCCTTGCCCTACTTCGACGCGGCGCTGGAACTCGCGCCAGACTTCTACGAAGCGCAGCTCAACCGCGCCATCGCGCTGCAGGTGTCCGGAGACGTCGCCGCGGCCGGCGCGGAGCTTCGGCGTCTCCTCGGCAGGTTGCCGAGGTCGCACGAATACGACGCGCAACGCGCCGCCGCGCAGACGCTGCTCGGGAGATGACCAACTCCCTTCCGGCGCTAATCGGTTTACGATATATTCGCCGTCAAAGTCCAACTGTTTTCTTGAACCATAGGAGGTAGACCGTGCGCTCTCGTTCCCTGGTCCTGGTCGGATTCCTGTTTCTTCTCTTACCGCAACTCCTTTTTGCGCAAACCAACGCCGGATCGTTGTCCGGTACGGTCAGCCACGCAAGCGGAGGCGCTCTACCCGGCGTTACGGTCACGGCGACCAACAGCGCCACCGGTTTTAATCGAAGCGTGGTTACCGGGGCGGACGGCAGCTACCGCTTCCAGTCGCTTCCGGTCGGAACGTATGAGGTGAATGCCGACCTTGCCGGCTTCGGCTCGGTGACGACGCGGAATGTCGAAGTCAATGTTTCGACGGACCGCTCACTCGACGTTACGCTGAAGCAGGCCGCCGTGAAGGAGCAGATCACGGTCACCGCGGCCTCGCCGCTGATCGAGACGACTCCCGCGATCGGCACCGTGGTCAGCCAGCGCGAGATCTCCAACCTGCCGCTCAATGGCCGGCAGTTTGCGAACCTCGGATCGCTCGCTCCGGGAACGACGCTTTCCGTCAACAGCGACCCGACCAAGCCGGGCCAGTTGACGATCGCCCTCAATGGCGGCAGCGGCCGCAATGTCAACTTCCTCGTTGACGGCGGCGACAACACCGACGACACGATCGGCGGCGCGCTGCAGAACTACAACATCGAGGCAGTTCAGGAATTCAACATTCAGACGCAGCAGTACAAAGCCGAATACGGCCGCACTACGGGAGGCGTTCTTACGGTCGTTACGAAGTCCGGAACGAACGACTTCGAAGGAAGCGTTTACGAGTTTTTTCGCGACAAGAGCCTCAACTCGGAAACACAGACCGAAAAGCTGAACGGGAGCGGCAAATCACCGTATAAGCGCAATCAGTACGGTGCTTCGATCGGTGGCCCGATCATCCGCGACAAGATGCATTTCTTCGCCACGGGCGAGCGTCTGGAGCGTCCGACGAGTTACGTCATCAACACCGGCGGAATCTATAAGGACTTTGATGGTCAGGCTGTCGCGACGCCGTTCAAAGACAACCTGTTGACGGCGAAAGTAAGTGCCGATCCGAACGCCACGCAGTTCCTGCAGGTGCGTTATGGCTATCAGCGGAACTCCGATATTTACGGCGCCAGCCCGATCATTCTTCCCAGCGCGCTGGGAACTCTGACCAACGACTATCACTCCATTCTTCTGGGTCACACCTGGCAGATCGGCTCCAACAAGGTCAACGATTTCATTTTCCAGGACACCCACTTCAAGAACGCCATCCTGGCCACTTCGAGTGACCCGGCCCTTATTTACCCCAACGGCACCAGCGTGGGACAGAGCGTCAACACGCCACAGACAACAACACAGATCAAGCGCCAGTACAAAGACGATTTCGCGTGGTCGACGAGTTTTGGTCAGATGCGTCACGACCTCAAAGTCGGGGTCAATTACATCGACGAGCCGCTGCTGGGCGGCGACTTTTCCACGGGAACGTCGGGCCAGTACACGCTAAAAGATAATGTCAAGGGCTCACCAGTCGTCGATATCGCTATTTTCAGCGGATTTGCCGGCTACAACACGCCCATTAAGCAGTACAACTATTACGGCCAGGACGACATCTCCGTCAATAAGAAGCTGACACTCAACGTCGGCCTTCGCTACGACCTCTGGAAGGGATTCGATCTCAATCAGACGAACAATCCCATCTGGAAGGCGCTCTCGACGCAGACGAAATACAACGACCCGTATTTGAAAGACTTTCAGGGTGGTAAAGGCGGACGGCTCAAGAACGACACCAATAATTGGGCGCCGCGCCTTGGATTCACCTACGACATCAACGGCGACTCGCGCAATATCGTCCGCGGTGGCGCCGGACGCTACTTCGACTTCCCCTATACCAATGCCACGATCCTCTTCCCTGCGGTTGCCATTCAGTCTACATACGGCCAGAGCTATTCGTACCACGACGGCAACGGCATCAAGAATGCCAATGGCAGCTTCTTCCAGCCCGGACAGACGCTTCCGCCAAATCAACAGAGCGGCGGCACCGCGGTCCCCAATCCTAATGAAGTCGCATCGCCGACCCTTGCCACTCCGTACTCCGACCAGATCTCGATCGGATATTCGTGGCAGGTCAATCCGTGGCTCGGTCTTAACGCCGACGCCTCGCACGTCAGTTACAAAGACATCCCGTTCCGTTTTCGCGGAAACCCGATCGATCCAACGACCGGCAAGCGCCGCTTTCCAACCTTTGGCAGCTTCCGAATCTGGTATGGCAACGGCTTCGCGAAATATAACGGCATCAATCTCGGTGGACATGCGCGGCTCGGAACGCAGTTCGAACTGCAGGGCTTCTATACGTACTCACACACGACGGGCAACGTGCTCGCCGGCGCGGATGAGTTCCGCATCACCGACGCGGGCCACCAGGGCGATCTGCGCGCAGTGCGCGATCAGACCATCGACCCGTACGATCCTCTTTGCGGCGCATGCACAGGACCGCTTAATACGGATCAGAAGCATCGGGTGACGCTCAGCGCCCTGTACAAGGCGCCCCTCGGCATTAATGCGTCAGGAATCTTCCGTTACCACTCCGGCACGCCCTACACCGAGTGGGCCGGCGCCGACATCAGTTGCGGACCGACAGGAACCGTCCTGCAGTGCCAGGACGGCTACAACTTTGACCTCGCGCCAGGTGTGAGCCACGTCAACAGCCTCCGAGGCGGATCGTTCTCGCAGCTTGATGTCCGCCTTTCGAAGGAGTTCAAGTTCTTCGGCAACTACGGCCTCGAGATCATCGGCGAGGTCTTCAATCTGTTCAACTCGAAGAATCCCACCAATTTCAACGGCAATTGCGCGTTCAGCGCCACAACCAAGCAGTGCACGGTCACCAACTTCAACAGTCCGAACGCGTTCGCGGGCGACCCGGGCCTTGGTGAGCAGCGTCTCGCTCAGCTCGGTCTTCGCGTGACGTTCTGATCCGTTTCAAGCGTTTTGTTCTGACGGGGCGCCGCAAGGCGCCCCGTCGTGTTTCTGTGACGCCTTGTCCTCCTATGAGGATGAATACAGCAGCCGAATTAGAGACCACCCGCTGTAAGTCCCTGATTCAAAAGCGGGAATACTTTCACCCGCGTGGCACGCGTGCGGCAGCGTGCCTTGTTACGGAGAGATACCTCATGGGAAAACTGCTCGCAATTGCCCTTATTACCGCAACAACTCTTTGTGCAAGCGCACAATCGCTCACCGAAAAGATCGAAGTATCGCTGGTGAATGTCGATGTCACCGTCAGCTCGCACGGTTCGCCTGCTCGAGGGCTGACCCGCGACGATTTTCAAGTTTTCGAGGACGGCATTCTGCAGCCGCTCACGAACTTCTATGCCGTCGAGCCGCCGCTGAGCGCGAGCGCAAGGCCAGTGGTGGCAGCGCCCGCTGCAGCTGCGGACGCTAATGCCTCCCTCGCCGACCCTGCAGACGAGCGGTTCCGCCGCAAGGTCCTGGTCATCGTCGACAACCGTCACGTCTCGAAGCACAACCGCGATCTCGCCCTCGCGTCGCTGGAGCGATTCATCGACGATCGCTTCACTGGCGGTACTTACGATTGGTCGGTCGCCTTCATCAGTGATGAGGCGCATCTTGTCCTTCCGCTGACTTCGGACAAGGCAAAACTGCACGCGGCCATTGCCGACATTCGGAAGGTCATGGCCAATCCGCAACGGTTTGACCGGGAAGAGATCGCCCGGCTGGCGCCGGTCGGTGCGCTTGACGCGGCGGATTCAGAAGCATCGGCGGGCAAGCTGGGCATAGGCTACGGCGAGACGATGCGCTCGATGGTTGATCTCGGCGCAGCCGTCGAAGAGACCGCTGATGCATCGCACACCGTTCACGCCATCCGCGATTCCATCCATTCCTTTGCCGGCGCGCCGGGAAGGAAGATCATTCTCCTCGTCACCGGAAGTCTCGGATTCGCGGACGCATCGAATCCTCTGGCCTCCAATCAAGGTTCATTCATCAACGGTGCGGCGGCGGCAGCGAACATCGCGCGTCTGAATACATTGATGCGCGATCTCCTCATTCGCGAGGCCAATGCGTCGAACGTCAGTTTCTACATTGTCAACTCAGAAGGCTTGACTCCGGCTGGCGATGCGTCCAATCGCAACAACGGACTCGGCTTCGCGTCAAGTGTCGGCCGGGACATGGGGACAGGCAACACGAATGGCCTTTCGTCCATGTATTGGCTGGCTCGCGAGACCGGTGGCCGGCTTCTGCCCGGCAACTCCGTGGACCGCTCGCTGCGAGATTTCGATCAATCTTCCTCGAGCTTCTATTCGCTCGCGTATAAGCCGGAGCATGGCGATGACGGCAAATACCATACGATCAAAGTCGAGTTGAAGCGTCCCGGCTACCAGCTCTTGTACCGAACGGGTTATTCAGGCGTTCCGGTTACTGTGCAATTGGCTCGCGCGATGGAGTCGCCGTTGGGCGCTTCGATGCAGCATCTGGCAATCCCGATTGAGATCGCCACCGGCAACAGCGCACCCCACGCTGGCGGCGTGCTCGTGCCTCTGCAAGCAACCGTCGAAGCGAAGAGTCTGCAGTTCATTCCGACGGGTAATGAATCGGTTGCCCGAGTCGACCTATTCGTCAGCGTTTTCGACGACCGCGGCCGGATCGTCTCGCGCAATCACGTTAGGCGCGAAGCACACGCCACGAGCGGCACCGAGGCGAACGGCAATTTCATCGAGAACCGGCAATTGCTGATCAAGCGCGGCGTTCCGTATCGCGTCGTCGTAGGAGTTCACGATCAGGTAACCGACGCCATCGGCATCAACTCACGAACCGTTCGCTTCTAGAAGCCGTGGGGGCCGCAGCCACTTTCTCACCGGGTCCCTTTGTTTTGAAAAGGAGTCTCATTTGCGCTACTTCGCATTCGTGGCTTGCATCATTGCTTTTGCCACCGATGGACAGCAGCTCGTCGAGAGAGTTGACGTTAATGTGGTCAACGTCGATGTGACCGTCACGTCGCACGGCGCTCCGGCGCGCGGTCTGACGCGCGACGACTTCGAGGTGCTCGAGGATGGCGTACCTCAGACCATCACGAACTTCTATGCGATCGAGAACACGCAGGAGAAGACGGCAGCAGCCGCTCCGGCGACCACCACTGTCACTCTCCCTGCCGCCGCACCAAAACCGGCCGACGACCGTTTCCGCCGGCGCGTCCTGGTCATTGTCGATCAACGGCACACAACCAAACACAATCGCGACGTTGCGCTGCAAAAGCTCGAGCAGTTCATCGACGACCGTTTTGCCAGCGGAGCATACGACTGGTCGATCGCCATGATCAGCGATCGGGCCTACCTCATCCTTCCGCTGACCTCCGACAAGACGCGGATTCACGAAGCCCTGGAGCAGGTACGCCAGGCGATGGCGGAAGGATCGATGCGGAGGATCTTCGCGCTCGATGATCGCGTCGCCCGTCAATTGTATGCCTCCGAAACTTCGGCCGCTGGCGGCAGCAGCCTTACTCTCCGCGACAAGGCAGACTCTGAACAAACCAGAGACACGAGCGCGCTTCTCCAGGCAGCGAAACGCTTCGAGCAGGCCTCGGACGTCACGATCACCTACAGCGCCATTCGTGATGCAACCCGCTCGATCGCGAACGCGCCCGGCCGCAAAATCGTCATGCTATTCACAGGCGCGTTCACCGACCAGGAGAATCCGCTCAACTCCCGCGAACAGACGCTTGCCGCGCGGCAGGGCGGCGGCCTGACGACGCTCCGCGAGCGGCTCGTCCGCGAGGCGAACGCTTCCGATGCGAGCCTCTACATCGTCGACACCGAGGGATTGCAGCCATTGAACGCCACCTCGGACCTCGGCCAGCGCGAGAGCAATGCGCGCGTCTTCGGCAACGCAGCGTTGTCCAATGCCGTCGGTGGGCCGCTTTTCTGGTTGGCGCGCGAGACCGGTGGGCGCATGTTCACCGGCAACTTCGTCGACCGCTCGCTTCGCGATTTCGACGTCAGCACATCGGATTTCTACTCGCTGGGCTATCACCCGAATCACGGTGACGACGGGAAGTACCACTCCATCGTCGTGCGTTTAAAAAAGCCCGACCGTTCCACACTTTCATACCGTACCGGATACGCGAGCGTTGCCGTTGAACAACAGCTCGAGCGTGCCATGACCTCGACAATGGCGGCAGAGATCCAACCTTCGACGATGCCGTTGCGCATGGCGGTCGGTGCCGCGGTTCCGGACGGTGCTGGTTCCGTCGTCGTCCCCATCGTCGCTTCGGTAGCAGCCGCCCAACTGCAGTTCGTCCCGGACAGGCAAGGGATGATTGCCCGCGTCGATTTCTTCGTATCCGTTTTCGACGCGCGCGGCCGCCTCGTCAGCACCTATCACGTGGTGAGGGAGGCTCACGCAAACACCGGCACCGAAGCGGCCGGAGACTTCGTCGAGTCGGAAAAGATGCGCCTGCGGCAAGGCCAGATCTATCGGATCGTCGTCGCGATGCACGATCAGATCAGCGACGCCGTCGGCATCAAGTCTCAAGTCGTGCATTTTTAGGATCGACTGCGACAAAGGATGATAGTGAAACTGCTCGCAGCATCAATCCTTCTCGGCGCAGCGACGCTCGCGGCGCAAGTCTCGGAGACGATCGACGTGCGCGTCGTCAACGTCGACGTCACGGTGACATCGAAGAGCGGACCGGTACGCGGCCTGACGCGCGACGACTTCGAGATTTTCGAAGATGGCCGCCGGCAGACGATTACGAACTTCTACGCCTCCGATGAGACGCGCGCCGTCGCCGCAAAGACGGATGTCGTCACTGCTCCCGCGGTCGAGCAGCCCGACACCCGTTTCCGGCGTAAGGTTCTCGTGCTCGTCGATAACAACCACACCACAAAGCACTCACGCCAGACAGCGTTGAGCGAGCTCGAAGAGATGATCAACGATCGATTTCACGGCGACTACGAATGGTCGATCGGCGTGATCGGGCGTGGCGTCACGCTGGTCCTGCCGCTGTCGTCGGACAAGAAAGCGATTCATGAAGCGCTCGAGATCATTCGCCGTGCCGGAACGCGCAGGGAAGATGCCATGTCGTTTGCCGGCGCCTCGGACCGAGAAGCTTCGATGCTGCAGAGAACGGAGACGACGACCACACCCTGGGCGTCATTCGACTCCGATTACGCCACGCGGCTGGCGCAGGCGGATATTCATGACGATTCCGAGCGCGTCATTGCTGCCAAATTTACGGTCCCAGCAATCCTCGATGCGGCACGCGGCTTCGCCAGCAGCTCGGGACGGAAGATCGTTCTCCTGCTGACCGGCGATCCCGGCCTCAATGACATCGAGATCGTTCAGCCCGCTGGTGATGGGTTCTCAGTGCGCGCGGTCGGTCGTGGCGCGACCAAGGTTTGGCAGGATCAGGCTTCGATCGAGGAATTGCGTAAACGGATCGTTCGCGAGGCAAACGCCTCGGGTGTCAGCTTCTATATCTGGAACGTCGAGGGCCTGATACCCGAGGAAACGAATACGTCGGCAGTTTTCTGGCTCGCCAAACAAACCGGCGGCCGGCTCGTAACCGGCAACGATCCCGGCCGCGCCATTCGTGAGTTCGACACCGCATCGTCCACCTTCTACTCGCTCGGCTACTCGCCCACACATCAGGATGACGGCAAGTACCACTCGATCACCGTACGGTTGAAGCAGAAAGCTGACTATTCGCTCGAGTACCGTTCCGGTTATGCCGCCAGTCCGTCTTCCGTGCAGCTTGCGCGGGCGATGACCTCTCCGACGGCGGCGGCAATGCAAGCCAACGCGTTGCCGGTGACGATGGCGTTGGGTACCTCGCAAGACGTGCGCGACGGCGTCAGCGTTCCGATCGAGATCAAGGTGCCATTCCGCTCGTTGCAGTTCCTTCCCGGAAAGACGGGCGTGGCGGCGAACCTCGTCGTCTACATATCGGTTTTCAACGAGATGGGGAAGAACCTCGTCGCCTCGTCGTTCCCGCTGACTCCGGGCTTCAAGTCCGGATCGCCCGACCTGAACGGGACGCTCGTTTATCGCAATGCCATCTCGATGCGCAAAGGAGAGCGCCATCGCGTCGTCGTCGCAGTGCGCGACGTGACGACGGACAGCGTCGGAATGGCCACGCAGGTCGTGCGGTTCTGAGCGGCAACGGCGAGGAATAAGGTCTCGCTCCTCCGCCGTTCATGCCTGTCCACGCCGTTCGACCTCTTGGTTGACCGTCTAATCGCTGTGTGCTAGAAAGCGTGGTCTTTTTCCTGGAGGTCATTCGTGTACGCCATCATTCGTTCCGGTGGAAAGCAGTATCGGGTCGCGCAGGGCGAGACTCTCTACGTCGAGCGCGACGTGCTCAGCAATGCTGATCAGGAGAAAGTCACGTTCGGCGAAGTGCTGATGGTCGGCGGAGACTCGCCGAAGGTCGGCGTTCCCATGGTCAGCGGTGCGTCCGTCATGGCCACCGTCGTCCGCGAGATGCGCGGCGACAAGATCATCGTCTTCAAGAAGAAGCGCCGCAAGAACCACACGAAGCGGAAGCACGGACATCGTCAGGATCTCGTCCAGCTCCGCATCGACAGCATCAATCTCTAAGGAGACCACCCAATGGCTCATAAAAAAGGACAAGGCTCCTCACGCAACGGCCGCGACTCGCAGCCGAAAATGCTCGGCGTGAAGCGCTTCGCCGGACAGTTCGTCACCGGCGGATCGATTCTCGTCCGTCAGCGCGGGACGCGGTTTTATCCCGGCGTGAACGTCGGCATCGGCCGCGATCACACGCTGTTCGCGAAGGTCGACGGCATCGTCAACTTTCACGACAAAGGACAGCGCGGGCGCTACATCAGCGTTACCCCGTCTGCCACTGCGGCCGAGTAATCTCACCCGATTGCCGTTGTGATGACGCCGCTCTCCGGAGCGGCGTTTTGCTTTTTTTGGCGTACCGTTCGCACGACTGAATCCGGGGACGCGATCCCCAAGCCCGTAAAGAAACCACTGCATGTTCATCGATCAGGCAACCATCAAAGTCAAAGCTGGAGACGGCGGAAAGGGCTGCATCGCTTTTCGGCGTGAGAAGTTCGTCCCGAAAGGCGGCCCGTCCGGCGGCGACGGCGGCAAAGGCGGCTCCGTCTGGATCGTCGCCTCGCAACGCCTCAACACGCTCTATCACCTGCAGTTCCGGCGCGAGTGGGAAGCGGGCCGCGGGCAGCACGGCATGGGGTCGAATTGCTCCGGCGTCGATGGAGCCGACAACACGATCGAGCTCCCGATCGGCTCCGTCGTCCGCGACAAAGCGACGGGCGATCTCGTCGCCGATCTCACGCACGACGGTGAGCGCATCCTCGTCGCCAAAGGCGGCCGCGGCGGATGGGGCAATCAGCACTTTGCCACGGCCACGCGCCAGGCTCCCCGCTTTGCGCAAGACGGCAACGCGGGCGAAGAGCGCGAGCTCACCATCGAGCTGAAACTGATCGCCGATGTTGGCCTGATCGGCCTGCCGAACGCCGGCAAGTCGACGCTCATCTCCGTCATCAGCGCGGCCAAGCCGAAGATCGCCGACTATCCCTTCACCACGCTCGTCCCCAACCTCGGCGTCGTCCGCGCCGAAGACAACAACGACACATTCGTCGTCGCCGATATCCCCGGCCTCATCGAAGGCGCGCACGAAGGTCACGGCCTTGGCGATCGATTTCTGCGCCACGTCGAGCGCTGCACCGTTCTCGTTCATCTCGTTGATCTGGCAGTGAATGAGACGCCGGACGTTGATGCCGCGGTCATCGCACGCGAGCTGGAGCGCTACTCGGAGACACTGGCCACCAAGCCGCGCATCATCTGCGGCTCGAAACTCGACTCGGCGGTTCCGGGCAATTCCGAAAAGCTGCGCGCCTACGCGGAGCAGAACGGCTATGACTACTACGAGATCTCCGCCGTCGCCGGCGAAGGTGTTCGCGACCTCGTACGCGTGCTTGCCCGCTTCGTGCGCGAGAATCGCGCCGAGCCGGAACGCCACGAAGCCGAAGAAGCGCGGATCCTGCATCGTCCTGCGATATGAGAATCGGCATCTGCGGCGGTACGTTCGATCCCTTTCATCGCGGTCACCTCGATCCCGTTCTCGCCGTACGCGAGACGATGCAATGGGACCGCGTGATCTACATCCCAGCCTGGCGTCAGCCCTTCAAGGCGAATCGTGCCATCACCGCCGGCTCGCATCGATTCGCCATGGCCGCGCTGGCGACCCGCGATCACGATTCGCTCTTTCTTTCGCCAATCGAGTTGGAGCGCGGCGGCATCTCCTACTCCGTCGACACCCTCGAAGCGTTGCACCAGCAATACGAAGGGGCCTCGTTCGATCTGATCATCGGAGCCGACAATCTGGCCGATCTGCATCGCTGGAAGAACCCGGAGCGGCTATTCGAGCTTGCGCGATTTGTAGTCCTTGCGCGGGGTGTCGGTGTTCGGGAGTCGGGAGTCGGAGCGAAGGCTAATCTTTCGCCGGTTCTTTCTCCGACCCCCGACCCCCGACTCACGACACCCTCACCGAAAATCATCTTCGCTCACAACGAAACCGTTCCCGTCTCCTCCACGGAGATTCGTGAACGTGTCCGCGCAGGGCAGCCAATCGATGCGTTTGTCGATCCTCTCGTATCGCGTTACATTCATCACTACGGCTTGTACAAAGAGGGCCAAATTTGAACGATCCCATCCAACATCGCGTACGCACTGCGGTCTCTGCGGCACTTGATAAGAAAGCGATCGATCTCCAGGTTCTTGCGGTCGGCCAGGTCACGTCGATCGCCGACTACTTCATCCTCTGTTCGGCAACGTCGGAACGGCAGACGCAGGCGATTGCCGACGGTATCGTCGATACGCTGCGCGACGAAGGTGTGAGACCGCTTCTGGTCGAAGGGGCGACGCCCGGCCGCTGGATCCTCGTCGACTACGGCGACTTCATCGTCCACATCTTCACCGAAGACTGCCGCCGCTTTTACGGCCTGGAGCGGTTGTGGGGCGATGCCCCCAACGTCACCGCGGAGCTCAGCGAGGAAGCAGCGCCGGTGAATGTCCGCCGCAAAAAATCGTCTTAATCCGCGGCTGAAGGACTTCTTCCGCACGAAGAGTCCTTCGATGCAGGCCCTTCTCGATACGGTCGGGAAGATCCTCGATCACGACGTCAACCTCCTCCTCCTCGGCGAGTCCGGAACCGGCAAGGATTTTCTCGCCGAGGCGATTCACGCCTGTGGCAATCGACGGCAGAAACCGTTTGTGCGAATCGATTGTCCGAGCATTCCCGCGGATCTCTTCGAGGCGGAGCTGTTCGGATTCGAAAAAGGGACGTTCACCGATGCGCAATCACGCAAGCTTGGGAAACTCGAGCTCGTGCGAGGCGGCACCGTCTACTTCGACGATATCGCCTCCCTGTCGCCGGGATTGCAGGCCAAACTGCTTCGCGCGATCGAAGAGAAGAGTTTCACGCGGCTGGGCGGCAATCAAACCGTGACGCTGGAGGGACGCGTGATCTCGTCGTCGAGCGTGCCCGCCGAGGAGCTGTTGAGCGGGTTAAGGAGAGATCTGTTCTATCGCATCAACGTCGTCACTCTGACATTGCCTCCGTTGCGCGAGCGGCCGCAGGACATCCCGCAATTGGCGCGCTCGTTTCTGGCTCGCCGTAGGTCGGCAATCGAGCCCGCGGCGATGCGGATGCTCGTCGAGCATCGCTGGCCCGGCAACGTGCGCGAGCTGCGCAACGTGATCGACCGCGCTGTCCTCGTCGAGGAGAGCGATGTCATCACGCCCTCGTCGTTGCCGCCGCTGACGAGCGACTTCGCTGAAGCCGCCGTCCGGCAGCAGTGGACGATTGAGGATCTCGAGTGGCGTTACATTCGCGAAGTCCTGCGAAAAACGAAGAACTACTCGAAAGCTGCACAGATTTTGGGTATCAACAGAAAGACATTGTTGGAGAAACGGAAGAGATATGGGATTTGAAAGGGGAACGGTCACGCGGAGACGCGGAGGCGCGGAGAGAAAGCCGGAGATTCAATTTGGTTGCTTCTCTCTCCGCGTCTCCGCGTGACCCGTCTCCCTTTTGCCTCGCAAAGAGTGAGCACCCATGAAATTTCACCTCATCTGGCCTCGTTCGAATGCCGACGCCGAGCTTGCCGCGGTGGTCGAGCGCTACCTCAATCGGATCAAGCATTTCTTTCCGATCGAGATCATCGAGGTAGCGCCGTCGCGCGGTAGACAGAGCGAGAACGATGTGGCTATCATCCGCGCCGATTCGGCGCGTCTGCTGGCCGCAATTCCGCAACAAGGGTACGTAGTCGTCCTCGATGAGCGAGGGCGATCCATTGATTCTTTGAAGTTCGCAGCGTGGCTCGAACGTCACACGATCGACCAGCCACACGGCGTCACGTTCGTGATGGGTGGGGACCTCGGGCTCGATGAGTCCGTGCGGCGCCGCGCCGATTCCGTCCTCAGCCTCTCTGCCATGACGCTTCCGCACCAGATGGCCCGGGCCGTTCTGTTGGAACAGATCTACCGGGCCTGTACGTTGATGCGCAACATTCCGTACCACAAGTAAGGAGAGCCGGTCTCGAACATGGCAAAAGCAATGGCAAAAGCAAAAGTCAAAGAGTCGCCCTATCAGGAGCACATCGACGCGTTGCGCGCGAAGCAGACCCAGCTTCTCGACTCGTTTCAGCGCGACAAGATCGACGGCAAAGCAAACGCGGATGACGGCATCCAGGATCTCGCCGACAAAGCCGCCAGCGCCTACTCGAAAGAGCTGAACTTCTCCCTCTCCGATGGCGAGCGCAACCTGCTCATGCAGATCGAAGAGGCCTTCACCCGTCTCAAGAACGACACCTACGGCACCTGCACGAACTGCGGCGCCACGATTGGCGACAAGCGCCTGGCCGCTGTTCCCTGGACGCCCTACTGCATCGATTGCCAGGAACTGCAGGAAAAAGGGATGCTGACGTAGGGGTTTGTCTTCGCCGTCTGTTTGAAAGGAGCGCGCGGCGCTCCTTTTTTCGTTTCAAAAGCGAATGTTGAATGTTGAATGTTTAGTGTTGAATGGTTCTCGCTGTGCCATCGCCGATTGCGTGAAGGCATCATCAAAGATTTTTGAAGCGGCATTGCCGAAGAGAACGCATACCGTCGATCGAGGTTTTCGGTTTTCCATTCAACACTCAACATTCAACATTGAACATTCAACATTCCGCTTCTGAGCGCTCGAACCAATGCCCAAACCGTTAGCCACCGTCCTCGCCAACATCACCGCGGGAAAGATCCCGCCGGTCATCCTCGTCGGAGGATCGAGCGACTTCCTGGCCGAGGATGCGTTTCGCGAGCTGCGCGACGCGATCGTCAAAGCCAAGCCCGGACTGTCGCTCGAAGCCTACGAAGCGGGCAGCGAGCTCTCCGCGATCCTCGATTCGTATCGGACGATGTCGCTCTTCGGATCGGCGCGCCTCATCGTCGTCTCCGACGTCAACGCGTTCGTATCCGCGAAAGAGCTGGCGTCGCTGTACGACAAATCGGTCGCCGATTGGAAGTCGGCGAAGACCGACAAGAAACGATCGTCATCGGCCGCGAAGCTGCTCCATGTTCTCGGTCTCGTCGGCGCCGATTTCGACATGACCGATCGCGAGATCGCCACCTCTTTGGGCGTCGCGCTCGATCCGGTGTTAACCGACATGCTGGCCTTCTGTCGCACGACGGGGAAGAAGGCCTCGCGCGGTGAAGACGACGCAGCGCTGCTGACCGAGGCGATTTCACGCGGCGGTGCGCCCAACACGTTCCTGCTGATGCGTAGCGGCGAAGTGCCGCGCGAGTCCGCCACCGTCGAGCTGATCGACCGCAACGGCGCCGTCGTGGTGATGGACCTTTCGCGCGAAACGTTCTCCGCCGCGCTGGAACGGGCCATCGGCGACGTTGCAGAAGAAGCGAACGTTCGCTTCGATCCGCGCGCGCTGATGATGCTGCGGCAGCGGCTCGGCATCGAGCGGATGCTGGCGGACAAATTCTCGAAGGATGTACCCGATCTCCGCGCGGCGGTCTCCGAGGCCGAGCGGCTGGCGCTGCTGGCGGGCGCGGGTGGAAAAGTGACGGCGGATATGGTCGAGCGCGAAGTCGCTGCCGTCGAAGGGGGCGCGCGCTACGAATTCGGATCGCTGTTCACCGAAGGGAAGATTGTCGAAGCGATTTCCAAGCTGCGCGATCTCGTCGCGCAGGCGCGTCGCGACGATCCGAAAGCACCGCTGGAGATCCAGTACGGCAAGTTCCTCTTCCCGCTCGCCGACGAGATCCGCCAGATGATCGGCATCGTGTCGTACGCGCGGACCAACCGCATCGACCTCCGCGCGCCGATGAACTACAACCGCTTCAAAGACACGCTTGCGGATCGATTGGGCGAATCGCTCAAAGCGAACGGCCTCGTGCGCCAGAAACCGCATCCCTTCCCACTGCACAAGAAATGGGAAGCGGCGCGCAACCAGACCGAAGCCGGCCTCTTTCGCGCGCTCGCGCAACTCGCCGATCTCGAGATCAAACGCAAGTCGGGGGGCATGCCGGTCGACCTCGGGATCGAGACGTTCCTGCTGCAGCGGTTGCGGGAATGATGCGTCTGTCATCCTGAGGCGCCGAAGGACACGAAGTGCCGAAGGACGCTCGAAGGACCCCCTACTTCTGTGCGGACGTTTTTCCGCTCCCGGCCGGCAGGAATCAGGGGATTCTTCGACCGTCCTCCGCCGCCGGCACCCGCCGACTGCAAGCACAGAGCACCTTGCGGCGGCTTCGGCGGCTCAGAATGACAGCGATGTCTCCTCCACCGCGCTAAACTCGCGATCTCATGTCCTCGCTTCGTTCCGTCGACCGCCGTGCGTGGCGCGCGCTCTTTGCCGCGCAGACGGGCTGGATGCTCGACGCGATGGACTTCCTCCTCTTCAGCTTCGCCGTCATCCCGATTCGCGAAGAGTTCGGGCTCACGAACACCTCGATGGGCGCGCTCACATCGGTCGCGCTCATCGCCAGCGCGATCGGCGGCATGATCTTCGGACGTCTCGCCGATCGCATCGGCCGCGTGCGCGCGCTGACGCTCTCGATCCTCGTCTACTCCGCGGCAACAGCGGGACTGGCGACGAGCGGCGCGCTCTGGCAACTCGTGGCTTGGCGCGTTCTGGTTGGCTTGGGCATGGGCGGCGAGTGGTCCGCCGGCTCAGTACTCGTCGCGGAGACATGGCCTGCCGAGCATCGCGGCAAAGCGATGGGATTCATGCAGTCGGGCTGGGCGATCGGCGCGTTGATCGCTGCCGCGGTATCGGCGGTGACGATCGAGCGTTTCGGCTGGCGGATGCTCTTTCTCATCGGAGCGCTGCCCGCGATCGCCGCGTTCTTCATCCGCCGCAATGTCGAAGAGCCGCAGGTCTGGCTCGAGCGGCCGACTGAGACGTCACGCTGGAGCGAGATGTTCGCGGCGCCGTTCATCCGCCGGACGCTGATTGCTACGCTCCTCGCCAGCAGTGTCCTCATGGCCTTCTGGGGCGTGACGTCGTGGCTGCCGGCGTTTCTAGCCACGCCGCTGGCAAAAGGCGGCGCGGGACTCACGGTCGCGACTTCGGCGAGCTGGCTGATCGCGCTGCAAGTCGGTGCGTTCTTCGGCTACATCACCTTTGGCTGGTTCGCCGACAAGATCGGACGCCGTCCCGCGTTCACATTCTTCATGATCGCGTCGACGATTCTCGTGCCGCTCTTCGCGTTCTACGCGCGCACGCCAACGCTTCTCCTCATCCTCGGTCCACTCCTCGGATTTTTTGCGCACGGCTATTTCTCGCTCTTCGGCGCGATGCTCGCGGAGCTCTTCCCGACACGCATTCGCGCCGGCGCGCAAGGCTTCTGCTACAACGGTGGCCGCTTCGCGTCGGCAGCGGCAACGTTCGCGATCGGCAAAGCGTCGCTGTCGCACAGCTTCGCCACCGTCATCACCTGCGCCGCGTTCTTCTTCGCGGTGGGTGCTGTGCTCGTGTGGTTCCTCCCTGAAACGAAAGGAGCCGAGTTGTGAGTGTGATCGACCTCAGCGCCGACCTCGGCGAAGGTGCTCCCGACGAGCCGGAGATCTGGCCGCTCATCACGTCCGCGAACGTCGCCTGCGGCGGTCATTACGGCGATGCCGATTCGATGACGCACGCTGCGATGCGTGCGAGGGAGCTCGGTACACGCATCGGTGCGCACCCGTCATATCCAGATCGCGAGAACTTCGGCCGCAAGTCGATGACGATGCCGCCGGAGTCGTTGCGCGCGACGATCATCGAGCAGATCGCCGCACTCCGCGACCTCGCCGGAACGCTGCACCATGTCAAACCGCACGGCGCGCTCTACAACGATGCACACAAGGATCGGGCTCTCGCCGAAATCGTGATCGACGCCATTCGCGCAGTGGATCCGTCGCTGCCGATCGTCTGCAGCGATCGGTCGCAAATGGCCGTGGCCGCGCGCGCTGCGGGGACTCCCGTGATCCGCGAAGCGTTTGCCGACCGCCGCTACAACACCGACGGCTCGCTCGTCGCGCGCAGCGAGGCCGGGGCTCTGCTCGATGTCGTTGAAGCGGCGGCGCAGGCGGCCATGCTGGCGCGCGAGAACTCCGTCATCGCCCGTGACGGCACTCGCATCAACATCCCGTTCGACACGATCTGCGTTCACGCGGATATGGAGCACGCGGTCGAGCGGCTGCGGGCGATTCGAAAAGCTTTATCCGCAGATGACGCAGATGCTCGCAGATAAAGGGTTCTGAATCTGCGTTTGATCTGCCTCATCTGCGGATCGTTCCCTCCGATACGATACGCGGCATGAAACGCATCGCGACCGCTCTTCTTTTCCTTATCGTCGCCTTCGCTGCCGTTGCCCAGCAGTTCGATCTCTCGATTGACAGCATCATGCGCGGCACTGGCCTCTATGGCTGGACACCCGAGGAGGTGCGGTGGTCGCCGGATGGGCAACACGTTTACTTTTCGTGGAAGCTCTACACCGACACGCTGGAAAAGGATCGCGACACGTACGTCGTGAATCGCGATGGCAGCGGCCTTCGCAAGCTGAGCGACGATGAGAAGAAAGACGCGCCGCCGGCGAATGCGCAGTGGACGCGCGACAAGCATCGCGCCGTCTATGCCGAGGATGGCGATGTGTTTCTGTGGGACTCGGCAGCGGGCAAACGCCGCGCGCTGACACAGACCAACGATACGGAGTCGTCGCCGCAGTTCACATTCGACGAGACGCGCGTGACGTACGTACGCGCCAACAACGTCTTCGCGATCGATCTCGCGAATGGATCGCTGACGCAGCTCACGAACGTCGCCGCCTCCGATGACAAAGGTCCCAACGTAACGATGTGGGACGAGGCTGCGAAGAAGGGAACAGCCAGTCAGGAATTCATCAAAGCTGAAGAGCGGAAGTTGCTCGACATCATCGATCGCAAAGCGAAGAAGCGCGAAGAAGACGAAGCGAAGAAGAAGCGCGAGCATCCCATCAAGCCGCTCAAGCTCGACAAGAAACAGACCGTCGCCACGGCCCGGCTCACATCCGACGGCAAGTTCGTGGTCCTCGTGATCAACAACGAGTCGGAGAAGGCGAAGAAAGCAGTCGTTCCGAATTACGTAACCGAGTCCGTCTACACCGACACGATTCCGAGCCGCGAGAAGGTTGGCGATGCGCAGCCACCATCGCGCATCGCTGTCGTTAGCACGGGGAACGGTGAGGTGAAATGGTTCGAGCACGGCATGAAGCCGTTGCCCGCGCCGGAGCCGCAGAAAACCAGTAGCGCGGCGCCGCCCGAGGAACAAGGGAAAGGCAACGAGCAGAAGACGGAGAAGAGCGCCGAGACCCAGAAGGAGAGCGCGCAGCCGAAAGAGCGCGAGGTCAGCCTGCGCGCGCCGATCTGGTCGGAGGATGGCAAGCACGCCTTCGTGGTGGTCCGATCCGCCGACAACAAAGACGCATGGATCATGGCCTTCGATCCTGCCACCGCGAAAGGGCGGACGATCGTCACGATGCATGACGATGCCTGGCTTCGTTTCGCCGACAACGCATCATGGGGATGGCTCGCCGACAACAGCACGATCTACTACCTCAGCGAAGCCACGGGCTTCATGCATCTCTACGAAGTACCGTTCGAGGGCGGCGCCTCGAAGGCGATGACCAGCGGCAAGTGGGAAGTCGACAGCGTCGCGCTCTCGGACGACAAGAAGTCGTTCTACCTCACCACGAGCGAGGGGAGTCCGTTTGAGCGGCATCTCTATCGACTGCCGGTCTCCGGCGGTGTATCGGCGAAGCTGACCTCGATGACTGGCGACAACGAAGCGGTCGTCTCACCCGACGGCAATGCCGTCGCCAACGTCTACTCGTACACGAACAAGCCACCCGAGCTCTACATCGGATCGAAACGCATCACGACTTCGCCATCGCCCGAGTTTGCGAAGAATGCATGGCTCGACGTTCCCATCGTCAACGTTCCGGCGCGCGATGGCGTGAATGTTCCGGCGCGCATCTACAAACCTGCGAACTGGAAGCCGGGCGGCAAGGCGGTCATCTTTGTTCACGGCGCCGGCTATCTGCAGAACGTGCATCGCTGGTGGTCGAGCTATTCGCACGAGTACATGTTTCATCACCTGCTGATGTCGAAGGGCTATCTCGTGCTGGACGTCGACTACCGCGGCTCGCGCGGCTACGGGCGCGACTGGCGCACGGCAATTTACCGGCACATGGGCGGGAAGGATCTCGAGGATCAGGTCGACGCGGCGCACTGGCTCGTAAGAGAGTACGGTGTCGACCCGAAACGAATCGGCGTTTACGGCGGCAGCTACGGCGGCTTCATCACGTTGATGGCGATGTTCACGACGCCAGACGTTTTCGCTGCCGGTGCCGCGCTTCGCCCCGTCACCGACTGGGCGCAATACAACCACGGCTACACCTCGGGCATCCTCAATTCACCGCAGGGCGATGCCGAGGCGTATCGGAAATCGTCGCCGATCTACTTCGCGCAGGGGTTGAAAGGGAAGCTGCTCATCTGCCACGGTATGGTCGACACGAACGTGCACTTCCAGGACAGCGTGCGGCTCGCGCAACGACTCATCGAATTGCGCAAAGAGAACTGGGAGCTGGCGCCGTACCCGGTCGAGAATCACGGCTTCGTCGAGCCAACGAGCTGGGCGGACGAGTACAAGAGGATCTTGAAGTTGTTCGAAGGAATGTGAGGATCACGCGTTGCGACAACGACCGCGAGCTAATGGTCGAACTGCTCTTCCAGTCCGAGGAAGGTGCCGATCGGGATGCCGACGACCTCTTCGAATCGCTGGCTGTAGGATTTGATCGCGCCGGAAGGCTCATCGAGAAAGATCCGCTCGACACGAAACAACGGAACGAACATCGTGATCAGATCGAGATCGAGATCGTCATTGCGCGCGATCTGATGAATCCAATCCTCGTACGAATCGAGATTGATTCCTTTCATCGTCACACCGGCGGGCGAGAGCGCGCGCAGCACCGCGAAAAACTTCTCCTTCGGGTTGACGAGGTTGACGATGACGAGTGATGCCGGAGCAAAACCTTCGATCATAGTTTTTCGCTCAGCTCGATCAGCACTCCGTTTCCCGCGGCCGGATGGAGAAATGCCACACGGCATCCATGCGCGCCCGGAACCGGTGCTTCGTTGATGAGACGGTAACCCTGCTGCGTCAGCCGTGCCAGATGCGCTTCGATGTCGTCGACACGGAAGCAGATGTGATGAATCCCCTCGCCGCGCTTCTCGATGAACTTCGCCACGGCTGACTGCGGCCCGGTCGGCTCGAGCAGTTCAATCGTCGCGTCGCCCGCGGCGAGAAATGCGGTTCGCACGCCTTGCGATTCCACCGTTTCGACGTGGTCGATCGAAAGCCCGAGGTCTTCGTAGATCTTCGCGGCGTCGAGAGACTTGACGGCGATCCCGATGTGGTCGAGCGTAGGTTTCTTCATCACACTCCCTTTACGTCCGCGCCCCAGATGTGTTTGTGAAGCTGGGTCTGGAGCCGCGCCGGAACGTGATCGGCGAGCATCCATTCTGCCAATGGTTTCAGATCGAGCTCTCCCCATACCGGAGAGAAAAGAATCGTCCGGCCCGAGAGGTTGCGCTTCTCGATCACTTCACGCGCCCATTCGTAGTCCGCGCGATCGGCGATCACGAACTTGATCTCATCGTGCTGCCGGAGTTGATCGAGATTCGGCCAATAGTTCTTGTCTGCTTCACTCGATCCGGGACACTTGACGTCGAGAATGATCTTCGCGCGGCGATCGACCGGCTCGATGTCGATCGATCCCGACGTCTCGATCAGGACTTCAAAACCATCGTTGCAAAGAGTCTCGATCAGCGCAATCGCTTCCTTCTGCGCGAGCGGTTCGCCTCCTGTCACTTCGACGAGATTGCAACCATAACTTCTCACGCGATCGATGACCTCTTCGATCGACATCCGATCGCCGCCGGTGAACGTGTACTCCGAGTCGCACCAGCGGCAGCGGAGGTTGCATCCCGCGAGGCGGACGAAGACACATGGCCGCCCCACGTGCGATGACTCGCCCTGGATGGAGTGGAAGATCTCGGTTACGCGGAGCATGAGGACCAATGATGTGCGATCCAGGCGAGCCTGTCATCCTGAGTCGCCGCAGGACACGAAGTGCCGGAGGACGATCGAAGGACCCCCTTCTTATATGCCGAGGTTTTGCCGTCTCTCTCCGGCACAGAATTAGGGGGTCCTTCGATCGTCCTTCGCCGCCGATGTCTGCCAGTTGAGAGTGTGCGGAATCTTGCGGCGGCTTCGGCGACTCAGGATGACAGTTGATAGCGGGTCGGATCGCGCACGCTTGCTTCTTCGAAACCACGCCTCCGCAGAATGCACGAGTCGCAATGCCCGCAAGCACGCCCTTCGCGATCCGGGTCGTAGCACGAGTGCGTGATCGCGTAGTCGACGCCGAGGGCGACGCCGCGACGGATGATCTCGGCCTTTGACATCGTCACGAGGGGTGCCACGAGGCGCGGCTCGCCGTGCTCGACGCCGGAGCGCGTTCCTGTCGCGATCACGCGTTGAAAGGCATCGAGGAACTCCGGACGGCAGTCGGGATAGCCGCTGAAATCGACGGCGTTGACGCCAATCCAGATCTCGTTTGCATCGCGTGCTTCCGCAAATCCGAGCGCAAGGGCCAGGAAAATTGTGTTGCGCGCCGGAACGTAGGTCGTCGGGATTCCCGGCGCGCCCGCTTCGTCCTTCGGCACCGCGAGATCGCTCGTCAGCGAGCTGCCGCCGAAGACGCGGAGATCCATCGGGAAAACGACATGCTCCTCGACGCCGATCGATTCCGCGACGCGGCGCGACGCGGCAAGCTCGATTTCATGGCGTTGCCCGTACGCGAACGAAAGCGCATGACAGGCCCGCCCTTCGCTCTTCGCAATCGCTAATACGGTGGCGGAGTCGAGCCCTCCGCTCAACAGAACGACAGCTTTCATCGTTGAATACTACAATTCGCGCCCTATGGCTGACCTGAACGTTTACGAAGTCCTCAACAGCAAGCGCCGCGGCGCACCGATCGATTCGCGGACTATCGAACAGTTCGTCGAGAAATACACGCGGGGCGAAATCCCTGACTATCAGATGTCCGCGATGCTCATGGCCATCGCCATCAACGGCATGACCGCCGAGGAGATGGCGACGCTGACGCAGGCGATGTTGCACAGCGGCGACGAATGGCATCTGCGCAACGAATACGACTTCATCGCCGACAAGCACTCCACTGGCGGCGTCGGCGACAAGGTGTCGCTCGTCCTCTCGCCGTGGGTGGCCGCGTGCGGCATCAAGATCGGCATGCTCTCCGGCCGCGGCCTCGGCCACACCGGCGGCACGCTCGACAAGCTCGAAGCGATTCCCGGATTCAACGCCCGTCTCTCCCGCGAAGAATTCAACCGCAGCGTCGACGAGGCCGGTTGCGTGATCTCGACCTCGACGGAAGGAATCGCTCCGGCCGATAAGAAGATCTACGCGCTGCGCGACGTCACCGGCACGGTCGAATCGCTGCCGCTCATCACCGCATCGATCATGTCGAAGAAGCTGGCCATGGGTGCCTCTGCGCTCATCCTCGATGTGAAAACAGGCAGCGGCGCGTTCATGCGGAAGTATCAGGACTCGAAAGCGCTGGCGCAGAGCCTCATCGCCGCTGCTGCCGGTTCAGGCACGCGCGTCGAGGCGCTCATTACGGACATGGATCGCCCGCTCGGGATCGCTGCCGGCAACGCCAACGAGATCATCGAGACGATCGAAGTGTTGAAAGGGAACGGCCCCGCGGATGTCGAAGAGGTCACGCGCGCTCAAGCCGTTCAAACGCTCGTCATGTCGGGCAAGTTCGACGACGCTTCTGCAAACGCGGCGCTCGAGGACGCGCTCCGATCGGGCCGCGCGCTCGATCAGGCCCGCAAGTGGATCACCGCCCAGGGCGGCGACGCAACGATCGTCGATGACTACTCGCTCCTGCCACAGCCGAAGACGACGATCGAGGTCAAGGCACCGCAGTCGGGCTTCATCACCTTCATGGACACCTACCAGGCCGGCATGTTCACCGTCGACCTCGGCGCGGGCCGCAAGAAGGCCGATGACGTGATCGACTACGCCGCCGGCGTGATGTTCGACCGCAGGACCGGAGATGAAGTCCGTGCCGGCGACACAATCGCGCGCATCCAGCTCGGCAACTCGAAGCGCGATGCCGCGGAGCTGACGAAGCGCTTGCTATCGTTCGTGACGTTCGGAGACGAGAAGCCGGAGGAGCGGCCGCTGATTCACGAACATTTGACATAACGATGAACGGGGAATGATGAACGATGAACCGGTCTTTGGCTGACCGAACGAAAGAATTCGCGTTGAGGGTGATTCGGCTCTACTCCTCCCTTCCGAAGAACGAGCTTGCGCGCGTGCTTGGGCGGCAACTTTTGCGATCCGGCACCTCGGTTGGCGCGCATTGTCGGGAAGCATTCAGAAGCCGATCAAACGCCGAGCTCGTAAGTAAGCTCGAGGTAGCACTTCAGGAACTCGACGAGACGCACTATTGGTTTGAGCTGCTCATCAATTCGAACATCGTTTCCCAACGCAAACTGGATGCTCTGATGATGGAGGCGAACGAATTGATGGCAATCATTGTTTCGTCCGTTCGCACGATAAAGCGCCGCCGGCATTGACTCTTCATCGTTCGTCCTTCATCGTTTATATCCCTACCGGTGGATGCGATTATCGTTTCGACTGTGCGGACGATCGCATCGGCGCACGTTGACTGTTCACCGTTCATCCTTCATCGTTCATCCTTAATGTCTACCAACAGAGCCATCGTCATCGTCTGCGACTCCCTCGGCGTCGGCGAGCTTCCAGACGCCAAAGCCTTCGGCGACGAAGGATCCAACACGCTTGGTCACGTTCTGGAAACGCAGCACCCGAGTCTGCCCACGCTTTCCCGCCTCGGGCTGCTCCACACGCTGCCGACACCTGCATCGAATGAGAATCCCCGTGCCGCGTTCGGACGCATGGCCGAAGTCAGCGACGGAAAGGACACGACGACCGGCCATTGGGAAATGATGGGGCTTGTCGTCGCCGATCCGTTTCGCACGTATCCGAACGGATTTCCCGACGACGTCATCGCCGAATACGAGCGGCGCATCGGCCGGAAGACGCTCGGCAACAAGCCGGCGTCGGGAACGGTGATCCTCGACGAGCTCGGCGAAGAGCACATGCGCACCGGCGCGCCGATCGTCTACACGTCGGCAGACTCCGTGTTCCAGGTTGCCGCGCACGAAGAGATCATTCCGGTCGAAGAGCTCTGGCGCATCTGCGCGATCGCCCGCGAGTTGATGCGCGGAGAGCACAACATCGGGCGCATCATCGCCCGGCCGTTCATCGGCAGCGGTAAAGGTCACTTCAAACGGACCGCGAATCGAAAGGACTTTTCCGTCCGGCCAACAGGACTCACCGTCGTCGAGCGCGTCTTCAACGCCGGAAAGCAGGTCGTCGGCCTTGGGAAAATCGCCGACATCTTCGACCGCGTCGGCATCTCTTCCGAGATTCGCACGGAGAGCAATTCCGACGGCATGCGCAAGACGATCGATCTGATTCGCCAGTCGGACGCCGATTTCATCTTCACGAATCTCGTCGACTTCGATTCGAAGTACGGCCACCGCAACGACGCGCCGGGATACGCGAAGGCGCTGGAAATGTTCGATGGAGAGCTCGCCGCGCTCCTCGGCGACCTTCGGGAGAACGATCTACTCTTCATCACCGCCGATCACGGCTGCGATCCGACCGACGTCTCCACCGACCACACGCGCGAGTACGTACCGCTCATCGTTGCCGGTCCGCGCGTGAAGCCGGCGCCCCTCGGCACCCGTTCGACGTTCGCTGACCTCGGCGCCACGATCTGCGAGCATCTGGCGGTCTCGCCCGAAGGGATGCCAGGCACCAGCGTGTTGCGGGAGGTGCTGCGATGAGAACGACCGTTGGCTTCACGATTCTCCTGATCGCTTCGTCGAGCATGGCGCAGGTACCCGTGGCTCGCGTCGCGGAAGACGCGCGCGTCGTCGACCGCGTGGCCGAAGCGGCGAGAAATGATCTGCCGCGCGACCTGCTCAAACGCATCGTCAACGAAGACATCGATCTCCTGCGCGGCAAGCGCGCCGACAACACCTATCAGTACGCCGGTTACGACCGGATGGAGGCAGGACGGAAAACCGAGACGATCTCGGTCGATCCCGAGCGCAACGAGTCCGTGCTCGAGCTGCGCGACGCGTTCGCGTTCCGCCTCATCATCAGCGTCCCGTCGCGGCGCATGCTCGTCACGCGGAATCATCACGTCTATCTCGATCGCGTCGAGATCGAGCTGCTGCCGCAAGGCTCAACGGAGAAGAGATTTCAGACCGTGAAGCTCGGCGCGTGGATCGAGCCTGGCTCGTCGCAGACGGTGGAGATCGGCGACATCGGGCGGCAGACGATCGCGCGCGTTTACGCGCATGCGGAGAAAGGCGGCTACGCCAACGTTTCGCTGACGCTGGTCGAGGCGCGCATCTTCGATGATCCTTCCAGCCCGTACGCCGATGCGGTCGACAGCGCGAAAGCGATCCTGAAAGCGATCGATCATGATGACAAGAGCTCCATCCGTTCGATGGCGCAACGGATCGCGAGCCGATTACAACCGGCCTCAGCCGCCGTTGGGCCGGCGCCGGTTAACCCTCCTGCAACCATTGCTGCGATCCCGGCCACGTCTCAAATTGAGGTCAGCTCTTCGCGTCCTGATTCCGACACGGTGAGCGAGTTGCAGACGGTGGAGGATCTTCTTACAGGGACAGAAGCTGAGCGCCGTCAAGGACTTGACCGCCTCCATCAGCTTCTCCGCCGTCTTCGTGCCGCGCTCCATTAGGATGGTTATTCGGCGTTCCAAATCAGTAGAGCAACGGTTACGATTGAGCTTCCACTGCTCACATTAACCGACTCTCCTGATTGACGATACGGCCCTTCTGACGTAGAATGCCGATCCCTCAGCTTCACCAGTCTTCCGAAAGGAGTTCTACTTGTCTTCAATGAAATTGGGTTTCAAGGTCGGGGAAAAGCTCGTCTATCCGAACCATGGCGTCACGATCGTCGAACAGATCGGCTCCTCACCGATCATGGGTGCGGATGACACGTACTATCACCTCAGGCTTCTGGCGAACAACTCGCGCCTGATGGTCCCGATCAAGAACACCGATCGCGTCGGCCTGCGCCCTCTCTACAAGCAGACGCAGATCAAGGGTCTTCTCAGCCTGCTCGAAGAGACCACGCAGAAAGCGCATACCGACTGGAAAGGCCGGTACCGCGAGAACCTCGAGAAGATGAAGACCGGCCGTCTCGAAGACGTCGCCGAAGTCCTCAAGAACCTCAACGAAGTGCAGAAGAAGAAGAGCCTCTCGTTCCGCGAGAAGAAGATGTACGACCGCGCCAAGTACCTGCTCGTCTCGGAAGTCGCCATCGTCAAGGGCATCCCTGAGGCCGAAGCAGAGAAATTGATCGCAAGGTCGCTCGAGAAGTCGCTCGGCCACTAAGCCGGCACGGCCGGCGGCGCTGGTTGCCCAAGGCTCCGTCGCACATTTCGAATCAGAAGTTACAACCTGCCGCCGCCCCGAAACGGGCGGCGGTTTTGTTTTGGACACCGTTCGAGCATCAAGTTCTCTCTCTGTCTGTTGCGGGAAACCAGTGCATTCGTTAGTCGTTACAGTTAACATTTAACATTCACCATTTAACATTCAACATTTCCCTCCCCTACTACGACACCCGACCACCGTTTGCTACGATAAACACAATGTCAGCCCGCCTCCCCGATTGGATCCGCGAGAAAAAGATCAACCTCCGCGAGCTGCACGAGGTCAAGTCGCTCCTGCGCGAAAAATCGCTGCACTCCGTCTGCGAGTCGCTGGCCTGTCCGAACCGCAGCGAGTGCTTCTCGCGCGGCACCGCCACCTTCATGATCCTCGGCGACATCTGCACGCGCTCCTGCGGTTTTTGCAACGTGACCACCGGCCGTCCATACGCGCCGCCGGCGATCGATGAGCCACGCTCCGTCGCCGCGGCAGCCAAGAAAATGGGACTGCGGCACGTCGTCGTTACCTGCGTCACGCGCGATGATCTCGACGACGGCGGCGCGCAGCAGTTCGCGCTGACGATTCATGCGTTGCGCGATGCGCTGCCCGACGCGGCGGTCGAAGTGCTCACGTCGGACTTTCGCGGCAATCTCGACTCCGTTCGAACGGTGGTTGAAGCAAAGCCCGATTACTTCAATCACAACGTCGAAACCGTTCCGCGTCTCTACGACTTCGTCCGCCCCGGTTCGCGCTTCGAGCGCTCATTGACGATCTTGCGCGAAGCCAAGCGAATCGATCCAAACATCGTCACAAAGTCCGGCCTCATGCTCGGCCTCGGCGAGCGGCGCGAGGAAGTGATCGACGTTCTGCGGCGACTTCGTGAGACGGACGTCGAGATCGTCACCATCGGCCAGTACCTGCAGCCGAAACGCGACAAGCTCGATGTCGTCGAGTACGTCGCGCCGCGCGTGTTCGACGAGTACCGCGACATCGGCGAAGCGATGGGATTCCGCGCCGTCTTTGCCGGCCCGTTTGTCCGCAGCTCGTACATGGCCGATGCGGTGGCGCATCATGCCGCCAATGCGTAAGAGCCCGCGCGCTGCCGACCCGGAGAAAAAAGAATCGGGTCCGTACTTTCTGACCTGGCTGCCGATCTTTCTCGACTATCTCGCTGTCGAGAAAGGACTGGCGAAGAACTCGCTGTCGGCGTACCAATCGGACCTGAAGCACTACGGCCATTACCTCGCAGACCAGCAGAAAGCATTGGAGGACGTGCAGCGGATTCACATCATCCGCTACTTCCAGACGCTCCGCTCCGCAGGCATCTCCGCGCGATCAGTGGCCCGCGCTCTCGCCGCCATCCGCGGTCTGTTCCGGTTTCTCGTCGCGGAGAAACATCTGAAACACGATCCGACAGAGAACATCGAGAACCCGAAACTCTGGACGACGCTGCCGAAGTCGATGCCGGGGAACGAGGTCGACGCGCTCCTCCGCGCCCCTGATCGGACGACATCCGACGGCCTGCGCGACGCGGCGATGCTGGAACTGCTCTACGCGACGGGCCTTCGCGTCTCCGAGCTCATCCACGTGAAGATCGACGATCTCGTCATGGACGCTGGCTTTCTGCGCACGATCGGAAAGGGATCGAAGGAGCGCATCGTGCCGTTCGGCGACAGCGCCCGCGATGCCATCGTCGCCTACATCGAGCGCGGACGCCGCGATTTCGACAAGCACGGCGATCCTTACCTCTTCCTCTCGAACCGCGGCCGGCCGATGTCGCGACAGGCCTTCTGGATGAAGATCGTCCGCTACGCGCGCGAGGCGGGAATCAGCGGCCACATCTCACCGCACGTGCTTCGCCACTCGTTCGCCACGCACCTTCTGGAAAACGGCGCCGACCTGCGCAGCGTGCAGATGATGCTCGGCCATTCCGACATCTCGACCACGCAGATCTACACCCATGTGTCGCGCGCCCGGCTCCAAAAAATGTACGAGCAATTCCACCCACGTGCATGACGGTTGTAACTGCAATAACATTCGTGCCGTCATAGTTCACAATGATGCTTCCCATGACCATCAAACGGCTTCTTCCGCTCTTCGCTCTGCTTGTGCTCGCTTCCTCGGCGAACGCGAGCATTGCGCTGTTCGTCGACGGGCGGGCGATGAAAATTAGCGATTACAAAGTCGTCGGCGAGAATGACTTGCAGCTCACGCTTAAGGGCGGCGGCGCAATCACCGTTCCGCTGAAGCGCGTCGATCGCATCATTGACGACGAGGTCGTGCCGGCAGCGATCGTCGAAGAGGTGAAGAAGGCAGTCGAGAAAGAGGGCGGGATCTTTCCGAACCGCTCCTGGCGCTACGACGAGGCGCGCCAGCCGATCTTCAAGTCGAAGTTCGACAAGATCATTATCGAAGCCGCAAAGAAGTTCGATGTCGATGCGGCGCTCGTCTCCGCCATGATCAAGGCCGAGTCCGACTTCAACTCGAGCGAAGTCTCGAACAAAGGCGCGCGCGGCCTCATGCAGCTCATGCCTTCGACCGCCGAGCGTTTCGGCGTCACCGACTCGTACGATCCCGTTGCGAACATCTACGGCGGCGTACGCTACCTGAAATGGCTCCTGAAGACGTTCAATGGCAACGCCGATCTCGCCGTCGCCGCCTACAACGCCGGCGAAGGCAACGTCTGGAAGTACAACGGCGTCCCCCCCTTCCGCGAAACGGTCAACTACATCAACCGGATCGCGAAACACATCCGAGCGGCGATGGTGCCGGTGGCGTTAGCGCCGGCGACAAAAGTCGCGCAGTCGGGCACGCGCTGATTGCGCGCGCGGTGGCATCGCCTCGCGAGCGCCCGCACACATCGGTGTACATTAACGAGAGAACCTCGTACAGCGCTGTTGCCGCGGTAGCGGCATCACGAAGGTGGCGAGGGGTGCGAGCGCTTCTTGCGAGCACCCCTCGAAACGTGTGATCTCGATTTTGTGCCGCGTCAGCGTCACTTGAACCTTCGCCAGAATGCAGGTTAGCGATACTTTCCCGTGCCGCTGACGCGGCACAGAATCGTGTCAATCCGTTTTCCAGGAGTGCTCGCAAGAAGCGCTCGCAGTCCTGGCTACCCTTTTGAGCCGCGACGCGGCGAAGTCCTCTGCGCGATGCCCTGAGCGCTCACTTCTTTCCGGGATGCAAAGTATGCCCGCCGCCAAGGTCGATTGTTCCGTCATCATCGGTCGGCCCTTGGACGCGCTTTGCGCCCGCCGGGATTTCGTCTACTTCCTCGAGGATGAGTCCGCCCTGCTGATAGAGTCGAACGCTCGGCATTGGTACAAGCGTTCGGGGCGGCGGGTTATGACCCAGAACTTTCATGCGGACCAACCGACACAGTTGGAATAGCGCGAGCGGCCCTCCATAGTGCCGCCAATCGAAAGCTGTCCCGTGGAGTGCATCTGTGGAGAGAGTGATGACGTGGGCAATAGAGAACACGATTCCGCGCAGCTCCGGGTGTATCTTCCACTGCGGTTCCCACGGGGCATGCGCAAAAGCGTTTCTGATGAGACGAGCCACATGGTAGGCGGTCGCGACGTCGTCCGTCGGGATCGTCCAAGGCTTCGCCGCGCAGTTGTCAAACGCATTGCGCACGGCATCTTCGACGCCCTGAGAAGTTCGTACCGCCTTCGAAAGACCAGGGACGACGGCCTCCAGCGCATCTTTTATGGCGACTGCCATGAGATACGTGCTTGCACGGTGGACGAAGTGGGCGGCGTACTCTGCTTGATCGTCTCGAAGAGCTATTTCCTCGTACCGAACGCGGTGCGCGCCGTGCGTCCACTCGATCGGTACGTCAAGCGGTTGTACGCCGCGTGATGTCGCAAGGTTGACGGCCGAGGCAAAACGAAACTGGAGTTCCGCCGTGAAGAGATAGCCGATGTGCTTCTCCAGTTCAGACACGCGTTAGCTCAGCCGCCCAACTGCGAACTCGTCACAACACTCGGCACCAGCGCGCCTGCTGTCTGCGGTTCCTCGGTGTTCGCGCTTGCTCCCTCCGCGATCAAGATCGCTGGCTTCGCGGGTGTGAAGTTGTCGAAGCGCAAGATCATCACGGTGCGATCATCATCCGCTGGGCGCGTGCCGCAATGGCGCGCGACCGCGGCGAGGATGCGGTCGCGGATCGTGCTGGGCGAACGATCCGTTGACTCGGCGAGCAAGGCTTCCAGTTGATCGAATCCGAAGGGCTCGCCGTTTTCGTCCTGCGCTTCGACGATGCCGTCCGACAGATAAACCACCGCATCCCCTTCCTGCAGATCGACCTCGGCGGTGTGCGTGCTGATCGTGCTGCGTACGCCGAGGGGGAGGGAGGGGACTTCGATGCCGCGGGGGCGCTGTCCTTCGCGCAAAAGATAGGGATAGAGATGGCCGGCGTTCGTGTGGCGGATCGTGCCGTGCTCGAGGTCGAAGATCGTGAACGCGAGCGTCATGAACGCGCGGCGCTCCGTCGATCGGAACACGAGATCGTTCAGGCGATGGAAGAGCGACGTCTCCTCGGCTCCCTCTTCGACCAGCGTCGTGATCGCCGCTTTCACCATCGCCATCACCAGGCCGGTGGAGAGGCCGTGTCCCGACACGTCGCCGATCGCGACGGCGAGACGCGTCTTGTCGATGTTGAAGACGTCGTAGTAGTCGCCGCCGATCGACGCCGTCGGCTCGAAGTGCGCGGAGAACGACACACCGCGGAACTGCGGGCCTTCCTTCGGCAGGAGATTGCGCTGGATCGATGCCGCGATCTCGATCTCGCTCTGCAGCCGCTCGTTTTCGGCAACGTTCACCAGCAGCGTGGCGATCGACTCGGTCATCCGGTCGAACGACTGCGCCATCTCGCCGAGCTGATTGCGCGGCTTCATGGCGATGCGGTAGGTGAAGTCGCCGCGCTCGACCGCCTTCGTCCCCTTCTCGATCCGATTGACCGCGCGCGTGATCGAGAAGATCAGCACCGCCGCAAAGAGCACGGCAAGCACGTAAAAGATGAGCAGCAGAAACGTGATGCCGACCGTGAAGCCGAAGAGATTGCTAACGTAGCTGTCGGCTTCCGCGCCAAAGTAGAAGTGAAAGAGATTCTGGAACGGATTGGCGATGAGAGTGACGAGCTCGTGTTTTCCTTGGTTGGTCGAACCGCTGTCCCAGTCCGTGAGCTCGGTCACGTCAGGCCAGACGACCTTCCGACCGAGGGAGTGGATGAGGAGGTCGGTGAACTGGCCGTCGTCATCGCCCTCGATGTTGATTGAGCGTTCCGGTTTTCCCACGCGAATGCCCCGCCCCTCGTGGACTGTTCGCTCTCCCATCTTGGTGCGGATCGTCATTCCCGACTTGTCCTGGAACTGCTCGATCCATTCGGCGTCGAGCGGCTCAGCGAAGACGATCGTCCGTAACGCGGCACCTTCCTCCTTCGCGGCCTGACGCGATGCCACCAGGAAAGCCTTTTTGTCGCGCCAGACCATGCCGCTGAACGTTGTCGACTTGAGCCAGGCCGGAAGCTTTGCGCCCGAGGCGTTGTCCGTGTCGTAGATCTCGAGGCTCTTCGTAACGTTCGTCGGAGCCTTGCCGGTCAGCGAGTACTCGAACGCAGCCGACTCGAGTTGGCCGAGGCTGGCTTGTCGTTCGCCACGCAACGCGGCATGCGTCATGACGCCGCAGATCATGTAGCCGATCGTCAGCAGCAGAATGCCGAAGAGGAAAAACGGCAGGACGCCGATGAGGACGTAGCTGAGAAAGAGTCTTCGGCCTACGCGCCAGAAGAGTTTGCGCAACGTCCAGCGGACGAAAACCGCGAACGCGTACAACGTCAGCGCGATGACGAGAAGGCAGGCGAGGAAAGTGATGAATCGAAACAGCGCAGTGCCCGGAAGGTTCAGGGGGCGCAGAACAAGGCGAGTGATCGCTTCGTCAACCGCGATGACGCCAATGCCACCTAGCCACAACAAGAACAACGCCGCTCCGCGGCGGCTCTTGGGCGGCTCAGGTCTCTGTTGAACGGGCAGCATAGTAGGCGCTGCTGAGGGTATACGAAGAAACGGGATCGGGGGTTCAGAGTCTGCTCTCGAGGCTCGCTATTTAGAACCGTTTCACGCGGAGACGCGGAGGACGCGGAGCTTTTGAGTCTCCGCGGTCACCGCGTCTCCGCGTGACCAATCTCCAGAAAAGAAGATCAGATCTCGCGAAGTGCCCTCGTAATCGGCATCCGCGCCGCGGAGATCGCCGGCAACGCGCCGCCGATGATTCCTGCGATCAGCGCGACGATGATGCCGGTCAGTCCGACGTGCCAATCGACGCGGAAGTTGAACGCCACTTCCGAGAAGGTCACGAAGTTCGTCGTTCCGGTCGAGATTGCGTTCACGGGAATCGCCAGAAGCAGGCCTGCCACGCCGCCGAGGAGCGAGATGAACGCGCTCTCGATGACGACGGAGAAGAGGATCGCACGGCGTTTGAAGCCGAGTGCGCGCATCGTGGCCAGTTCGCGTCCGCGCGAGGCAATGGCCGAGAACATCGTGTTCATCGTCCCGAGGATCGCGCCGATCGTCATGAAGAAGCTTACGATGCCGACGAGAATCACGATGCCGGCGAGGCCGTTGCTCTGATCGGCGTAGTACTGATACTCGGTCTTCACGTCGAGCTTCAGCCGGTTGTCGTCTTTGATCGCCGCCTTGATCGACTCGAAGGCACTGCGGTCGACCGGGCGCAGGATGACGGATGAGTAGGCGTCGCGCTTGCGGGCCTGGCCGAGAAAATCGGCGTCGCACCACATCTCGGAGTCGAACGCTGTGCCCTGCGCGTCAAACACGCCGACGACGTTGTACTTCGTCGCGCCGAATTGGAACTGATCGCCGAGTCCGGTGTTCACGAAACGATCGCGGATCCTGCGGGCCACGATCACCTCGTTGACGCCGGGCCGGAACATTCTGCCTTCGACGAGTTTGATGTACGGCCGCATAACGAATGCAGCCGGTGTCACGCCGCGGACGGAGACATTCGATCCTTTCGGATCGTCCTTCTTCGGGATCTTGAAGATGATGACGAGCTCGGGCGAGATCATCGGCCCGCCGCTTCCGTCTTTGGCGATGCCCGGCATCGCGCGGATGATGCGGAACGCGTCCTTGGTAACCCAGCTCGACAACTCCGCGGCGGCACCTTCGCGCATGACCATCAGGTTGTCTTTCGATCCGGAGGAGACGACGGCCGAGTTGACGCCGTTCTGCAGCGCCATCATCGAGATCATCACGGCGATGACGACGCCGATGCCGATGACCGTCATCACCGTGGAGACGCGGCGCGAGGTCAGGTTGCCGATGTTGTACTTGATCGGAATCATCAGACGACCCTCCGCAGACCGTCGACCACGCGCAGGTTCGAAGCGCGAAACGCAGGTAAGCCGCCGGCGATGAGGCCCACCAACGCGGATGCGCCGATGCAGATTGCGAGCGTCTTCGCGTGGACGCCGAAGTTCTGCAGGAAGCCCTGCGTTACTTTTCCCATGTCGACGGCGGCGTAGATGTAGTGCGCGCCGACGCTGCCGAGGGCGCCGCCGATGAGCGTGAGGAGGATGAATTCGGTCAGCATCAGAGAAAGAATGAGGCGCTGCTCGAAGCCGATCGCTTTCAACACTGCGATCTCCGTGACGCGCTCGCGCGCCGACATCGACATCGTGATCGCCGCCAGTAGCACGACCATGAAGATTGCGCACGACGAAACGGCCGTGAAGAGCAGCTTCACGTTGCCCATCATCGACATGAAGTTCTGCTGAAACTCTTTTTCCGTAAACGTCTCGGTCGGGAAGTCGCTGTTCTTGAACATGGCGTCGATCTGCTGGCTGATCGCCGCCATCTGCTTCGGATCTTTCACCTTCACCCAAAACGTGCCGACTTGTCCCTGGTTGCCCATCGACTGCTGGAAGTACTCCATCGGAAAGAAGAGCGACGTGGTCTGCACGGCGTGGACGTACGTGCCGCGGATCGTCAGCTCGGGATCGAACGGAAAGATCTGGCGCTTGAGCGTAATGCGGTCGCCGAGTTTCCAGCCGAAGCGCGACATCAGATCCTTCCCGACGAGCGCGCCGCGGCGGTCAGCCTGAAATGCGGCGAGCTCTTTCGGATCGACTTTGTAGTCGTCGAAGACCGAGGGCATCTTCTCGGGATCGATGGCAAAGTTGGCGAAGAAATTCGACTTCTCCTTGTAATACGCACCGATCCATTGAAGCTTGGCGGTATCGACGACGCCGGGGATCTGCTGAATCTTCTGCTCGTGCGCGTACGGGAGAAGGTTCGCGAGCGAGATCGCCGACTGCACGACGAGACGGTTCGAGCCTTCGCCGGCATTCGAGAAGCTCTCGAAGTTGTCGAGAATCGACAGGAGCGTGGCCACGAAAAAGAAGATCACGGCGAGCAGCATCATCGTCAGGATGGCCCGCACTTTGTTGCGGAAGAGATTGCGGCGGATCAGCTTGAGAAATCTCATGCGCTGGCTGCGGTCTCGACGCCAAATGCGCCTTCGACGAGCAGTCCCTTCTCCAGGTGCAACGTTCGCTTCGCGGAAAGCGCCGCTTTCGGATCGTGCGTGACCATGACGATCGTTTTCTGGAAGTCGTCATTGAGCCGCTGCAGGAGATCGAGCGTCTCCTCGGCATTCTTCGCGTCGAGGTCTCCCGTCGGCTCGTCAGCGACGAGAAGCGTCGGGTCGGTGACGATCGCTCGTGCGATGGCCACGCGCTGTTCCTGACCGCCGGAGAGCTGGCGGGGATAGTGGAGCGATCGATCGCCCAATCCGACGATGCCCAGCGCGGCCAGCACGTGCTCGCGCCGCTCTTTCTTCGAGAGCTTCGTGAGCAACAATGGCAGCTCAACATTCTCGAACGCGGTGAGCACCGGGATGAGGTTGTACATCTGGAAGATGAATCCGACGTGACGCGCGCGCCAGCTCGCCAATTGCGTTTCGGAAAAGCGCGAGATCTCTTTCCCGTCGACAACGATGCTGCCGGCGGTGGGTCGATCGATGCCTGCCATGAGATTGAGAAGCGTCGTCTTGCCCGATCCGGAGGGGCCCATCAACGCAAGGAAATCGCCGCGCGGGACAGCCAGCGTGACGCCATTGAGCACAGGAACTTCGAACGCATCGCGTTTGTAGACCTTGCGGACGTTGTTGATATCGACCAGTGTGTCCATCGCTGCTCCTTCGTACTATTCGATTCGAACCAGTTGTCCGTCTTTGAGTGCCTCGGCGCCCGTCGTGACGATGCGATCGCCCGACTTGATGCCGCTCGTGATCTCGATTCGCTGCTCGCGCACAGCGCCTGTCGTGACGTGACGCAGTGCGATGTGTTTCTCGGCATCGACGACCGCAACATTGCCGTTTGCAACGGCTGACGCGGGAACCCAGAGTCGCGCCGGCTCGTGCATCTCCGCATCGGTTCGCTCGCTTTGCAGGAACGACACACTCGCGCTCATCTCCGGAAGCAATCGATCGCCGGGATTGATGATCGTGACCTTCACTTGCACCGTCGCTTTGGCGCGGTCGGCGGTGGGGATGATCTGTTTCAACACGCCCTTCCACTTCTGATTCGGAAACGCATCGACGGAGACTTCGGCCGACTGTCCTTCGCGAAGCTGACCGATGCTTGCCTCGTTGACATCGGCGACGACTTCGAGCGTCTTCAGATCGACGATCGTGCAGATCGCGCCGGCGGGAAGCGTTCCACCGACCTGCCCCATCATCACCGACGAGATCACTTCCCCGACTTCGGTGTTCTTCGTGGCGATCGTTCCCGCGAACGGCGCGCGCACGACCATGTCCTGCATGTTGATGCGGATCTGCGCGACTCTCGCTTGTGCTTGCCCGTATTGAGCTTCTGCTGCATCGAGCAGGGCCCGCGTGGTGACGCCTTCCTTCCAGAGCGCTCTTTGCCGCTTCCACTCTCGATCGGCTTGAACGAGCGCAGCCTGCGACTCGTCGAGTTGGGCCTGCATGTTGGTACTCTCGAGGACGGCGAGCATTTGCCCAGCGCTCACCTTGTCGCCAACTGCAAAGTTTAGGCGTACGACTTTGCCGGAAATCTTCGGCGTGATCTTCGACTGCTTGTCGGCGACGAGATAGCCGGTCGCGGTCAGTAGGGGCGGATTGGTGACGTTGATGGCCGGCTTGACGACGATCGTGTCGACGAGCGGCGCGCGGCGCGGCGCAATCCACACGGAGTAGATCGCAAAGGCACCGCCGGCGACGACCGCCAGCGCGATGATCCAGCCCACAATCGCACCCCAGGCGATCGATTTTTCATCGTCGCCTCTCTCGATGCGCAGTGCGGACAGATCGGGCCGCGGCCGTTCTTCGGTGATGGACATGGGGGAAGTCTCTTCTGGACAGATGGATGATATCGGATTGAGGTTGGGGGAGTAGAGGGGCTGGAGATGAAAGTTGGAAATTTGGGTTCGTGGTCTTTGGGAGACGGCATCCCGTACCTCGATCAATATCACCTTGACGATATCCCCACCCCCTTTGTGTTAACGTCTAGACTTCAATCATGCGTCAAACAAGCGCCGCGATCCTGGCCTCCCTTTTTATCTTTGTAAGTGCCGCCGGTGCACCCTCTGGGCGCTTTCCGGTACCGGTACGGGTTCACATCTTGACGTCCGCCGGCAAGCCCGTCCGGAATGCGTACATTGCACTGGTGCCCGTTTGGCGCCCGTCGAGTATCCCGTTGGTCGAAGAAATTGCGGAAACCGGATCCACTGTATTTCGCGTGCCCCTGGGCAAGTATCAAGTGATCGCCGGCGCGAAGGGCTTTCAGATTTCTACAGAAGGTTTCCCTGTTTCTCATGAACTGGGTGAAAATCGAAACGTCGTCCTGAAACCACTCTCACGTGTGAGCGGGAAGGTTAAGGACGAGAACGGAACCCCTCTTGCGGGTGCGCGCGTTGCTGAAAGCCGCGGTGAGATCGTAGCGCCATTTGCGAAGCTGAGTACGTTGGCGGTTCGTCATCTATCGTCTGACTGGTCGGTGGTGACGGATCAAGAGGGAAACTGGAGCCTGGGTGTGCCCGACGAAAAGATGTCGCTGGTCTTCTCCGCCGCGGGCCGTGCCGCGCAATGGCGCCTCTATAAGACAGGCGATCCGGAGCTTGATGTTTCGATGTTTCCTGGCGCCACGCTCCGCGTCACTTGCGATCGCCCGGATCCAAACGTTATGTTGACCCTAGAACGCGAAGGAGGAGATCTAGCCGGCAGCATTCCTCGCGGTTGGCAGCGCCCGGTATGGGCGAGGTGGGCGAAAACGCCATTCACTACTTGGTCCTCCCTCCCCGCTGGCCTCTACTCCGTTTACGCCAAGTACGTAGATCCACGCTTTTTCATGGGGCGGGCGACATTGGTGGGGAAAGTGGAGCTCTCGGCGGCGAAGGAAACCGAACTGAAGGTGACCCTTCCTTCCGAAAGGCATGCCGCCGTCAGGGTTTTCCGGCTATATCTCGATGGCGTCTCACCTCAGGATGTTGACGTCGACGATCTGCAGGCGTTTGGACTGGATGTCACGGGTGCCGTGCACAGCTTGCACTGTGTGGTTCAGCAGACGGTCGGCGGAACGGTACTGTACGTCAACCCTGATGGCGCCAAGCCTCCGCTCTATGCGGTTACCGCAGACCGGTTTATCGGCGCGGTCTTTGATGTTGCGGACACGGAAGCGGAAGATTCGGCCGTCCCGCCCGTGCCTGCCGCGCTTCAGCCGCGAGCCGATGCCTACCTGGTGCTTCGTACCCTGGAGAAAGAGCTGCAGCTTCCACCCGCGGGATTGGCGGTGCTGCAGGATTGTTCCAAGACCATTCCACGGCTCAGCGTTCCGATCAGAATGAGGAGCGGAGATCTGGCTGAATTCACGGCTCCGGCCGGCTGCGGGAATGCGGTTCTTTCGTTCAATCCGTTCGAGCCCGTCATTCTGACGAAACCTCTTCGCGCGGGCCATCAATCCGTCGGTGAATTTGTGCTCCGTGCCGCGGCCTCCGCCGATGTTCGGGTGGTGCGAGACCCTGGGGACGCTGTGGTCCCTGGGGCCATCGTGCGCGTGATGGCGCTCTCTGATGATTGGTCCAGTAGAGAGCGTATCCCTGCGGCAGAAGCCGAGACCGGCGCGGACGGATGGGCGCACGTGGAGGGCCTGCCCGTTCTTCGCGATCTCCAGTTTGTGGCAAAGGCCCCCGGTGGCGAGTCATCGCTCGGCGCAGAAGCGCGGGCGGAGCCGCATGGCCGGCTCACCATCGATCCACTCTCGATACCGAAACCGGCCACACTCGTGGTCGTCCCGAAGTTGAGCGCGCGGGTCCATGAGCTCTTCCCGAGCGCGCGCGCACGGATCGTTTCCGTCGAGCCTGTCGATCCTCTTCGTGCCGCGCTGGAGAAACAACAGCAGAAGCCAACCGACGAGGATTCGCCCCTTCGCTTCGAACCGCTCAAACCGGGAACGTGGCGAGCGACGGCCTACGTGGAAGTGGCCGGCACATACGCGCTGGTAAAAATCGCCGAAGTCGAATTGAAAGCCGGCGAGACGCGCCGGCTCGATTCAGAGCTGGAACCGGCTGTTTTTCAGGGCCGTGTTACGTCGGGCGGCAAAGGAGTTGCTGCTCGTATCACCCTGGACAACCGCTCCGTTCCCGACATCGCACGCCAGCACTTTGATTCAAAAAACGATGGTACGTTTTACGCTGTTCTTCCAAATACCGGCACCTATGGTGCCGTTGCCGTACGGCTCGATTCGCAAAGTAATGATATCCCATTGGGCGAGATTGACTTCATCAATCCCTCGCAGCCGATGGAGATCGTGCTGCCAGCTACCTCTACGGCAGTCATCCACGTACGTGCCGGGGGCAAGCCCGTTCCCAAAGCACCCGTCTGGATTTCTCAGACGCGAAATGGGCTCGGGCGCATCGAGCACGACGGCCGAGGGCGCTCGACGGATTCGGAAGGTGACGTCAAGTTCGAGTATGTTGTGGCAGGAGAATGGGTCTTCTCCGCGCACGACGAGAGGAGCGGCAACGGCGGGGAGAAATTAGTGGTGGTTCGTGAAGGAGAAGATTCGGACGTTACTCTCGATATCGGACCGTCGAACGCCATTCAGGGCAGTGTTCACGACGCGGCGGGAGTAGCCGTCCCGAATGCCCGAATCGACTGCGTCGTTGTCGGGAATACAGGTACTCCCTCCCGGTCGGCATCAGCAACTGATGCCGATGGCAAGTTCACTGTCGATGCATATTCAGAGCTGTCCGCGCCGGCCCTCTGCAGTGTCATCGCGCCTTCGGGTGTCGTAGATGCATTCAAGGCGATGCCCGGCGACGCCGCCACGGTACAGCTCCCTTCATCCACCGGTGCGCTACGGATCAGCGACTGGACGAAATGGAACAGCCCCGGAGCGTTCTGGCTCGCCGCTTCTGACGGTCGCGTCATCAGTCTCTCGGCCGTGGCGGAAGTGGCCAGCCGCTTCGGGCCACCATTGCAGATTCCGGCTCTTGCCGCCGGTCGTTGGCAAGTGATCCGGCTTCAATCCATCCCTCAGTGGGTGGCGCTGGCTCGGGGCCAGGGTGGCGCGCTGCCGACCGTCGCCAAGGTCAATCTTTACGCAGGAGCGACGCAGTCAATCAACGTCTACGATACTGCCGCCAATCCAGGCGGAGTGCACTAGAAAGGAGAAACGTATGAAGACCAAGGTACTCGCGGCTCTGATCGGCATTTGCCTAGTGTGTAGTCCCGCTCTTTACGCGTGTGAATCCTGCATCAAGGGAGGAACCATTGACCCCTCGGGAGGGTCATCTACGGCGACAAGATGCTATGCCTCGGATTCAGGAAGCTACGAAATGTGTACTCCAAAACAGCCAGACGATGGAACTTGCACGATGACTGACACCAACCCGGCAGCATGTCCTGTATCGGGCGGTAGCGGTGGCGGTGGCGCTAGCTCTGGGGACACCTACAATCTGAGCGAGGGTTCCTACCAACCCGGGTCAGGCGGCTACTGCTCGGCTGAGTACGTAAGCTGCCACTAATCTCAACCACAGTCGATGTCTCCATGCCGGACGAGGCAGCCCGAAGGTTGCCTCGTCCGGAGTTCAGCATTGCCATGTCTATCGTATCTGTGCACTGGTGCGTCGCTCCGGTAGCCGAAATCGCCCGTTACGCGTCCAAGACTTCTATCTTCCACCTCCACATCCCGCAATCAGAACGTTCGGAACACCAACCTCTTCGGCTCCATTGCCGGGACGTTCATGCGGCTCGTGGTGCCGTCGCAGTAGGCCCAGTCGTGGCTGATGCCGGTGACCATGAGCGCGTCGTCTGGACAGAGCTCGCCGAGGGCTTCGCCCAATGTCTGGACGTCGGTGGTGTCGGCGGATTGCACGACGAAGGTCGATTCGAATGGAAGCTCGACGACGACGCCTAGCCGCGCGATGGCGTCGTGCAGTTCGCTGTAGTCGGCGCCGGGAGTGAGACTGTGGCGGATGAGAAGGAAATCGCGGTTCTTAGTGAATTGCGCGCAGCCGACGAGAACGTGCGCATCGGCGCCCGCTTCCATCCTCAGATAGCGAACGAGGAGCTCGGCGTGGCCACCTTCAGGAACCCAGACATGCCAGCTCTGATCGAAGTTCGGTTCGGCTCCCAGGCGGCGCATGGCGTCCGAGACGTCAATGGTCAGCTCGCCTTCATAACAAACCTGGAACAGCTTGGTTTCACCCATCACACCCTCCCACCAACTGTCATGTCGAGAAGAAATGATAGCACGATGATCGCCGATCGTTACTGGCGCGCTTCTTGAGTTATTTGAAATGCAAGGAGACCAAACCCATGCGTTTCAACGACGATGAAGTGAAAGGAAAGATCGACCAGGCGAGCGGAGCCGTGAAAGAGAACATCGGCCGCGCTACCGGCGATCCAGTTCTGGAGAATGAAGGCGCCGATCAGCGCATCAGCGGAAAATTCGAAGCAGGCTTCGGCAAAGCCCGCCGGAAAGTCGGCGAGGCAGTAAAAGATGTCGGCGACAAGTTGGGGAAATAGACTACTTACTCCCGGCGAGAAGCCGGTACATAGGCTTCTCGCCGTCATCGATCACAGGCAGTCCTACCGATCGATGATGATCTCCGGGTCAAGAGTTTGGTAGCCCGTTGACTCAACAGCGTATTCCAGCGTTCCGGTTGCCGTGAAGGGGCCGCTCTCCGCCTTCCACACGCCGCCATTGCCCGTCGTGACGGGGTTTGGCCAATTCGATCCAGGCTTGAACTTGATCTGGAAATAGCCGTCGTGACATGACCACTGCACCTTCGTTTTACCCGAAACCGAAACCTTGATGCGTTTATCGTCTACGTCAATCGTCTTGGCGGCGCTATCCAGCGTCACTTTTACATTAGCCATACTGCCTCCCTCTTTCCTGACGTTAAGGATCCTCTCTATTGTACGGGTGCCGCAAACACGCCCTTGTAGTCATTGGACGTACGCAATATCGAAAATTCAGGATCTCGCTCGATCTCAGCCGAGCTATAACCTTGACTCACTGCGCGTTTCAAGTACTGCACAGCCGATTGCTTATCTCCGGCAGCGTTAGCGACTACGCTAGCGTTATACAAGACATTGATGTTTGTGGGGTCGTCCGCAACCGCTTTGGCAATTTCCCGAGCGGCACTACGAATGTCACCGCGTTTGGCTAGGCATGCCGCTACCCGGGCCCGTGCAGCGCTATCGGCTGGATTCAGTTGTAGATCTGATTTTCCAAGCCGAATAGCCTCGTCGTAAGCTTTCGCGGCTTTTGAATCGGCTCCGGGCACCCATCGGTAGGCATCACCGAGGTTGAGCCAGATGACCTGCCGCTTCGGGAGCATTGCAGCTGCGCGCTCGAACGACCCAGCAGCGTCCGCATATCGGCCCAGAAAGTAATAGCAGGTCCCAAGATTCGAATAGGCTGAGGCGGTAGGCTTCTTGGCAATGCTCTTCGAGAACACCTGCACAGCGTCCTCATATCGACCGAGGCGCAAATACGTGGCACCCAGATTGGTATAGCTTCGTACGCTCTCAGGACTCAAATTCACGGCCTTTTGAAAGGTCGCGATTGCTTCGGCCGGCCTTCCGTGGTCGGCGTAGAACCCGCCTAACTTGTTGTAGCCGCCCCAATAGTTTGGCCGCAAACCAATAGACTTCTTATATGCGGCCTCAGCCTCAGTGAGCTTGCCCTGCGTTTCGTATGTCTCTGCCAAACCCAGGATCGCGTCGGCGTTCGTCGGCTGTTGAGCCAAAGCCGCATCGTACTCTTTGACCGCTTCCGGAAGCCGTCCCGTCAGTCTTCGCAGCTCCGCCAGCGTTACGTGGACGTCAGGATTCTGTGGGTCCGCCGCTATCGCCCTTTCACAAGCCGCTGCCGCGGGCGTCGCCCACTTGACGTCGTGCGTCAATTGGTACCTCGCCAGATACGCCCGACCGAGAGCGGCTTGTACGGAGGCCGAACTGCTTTGGGACGCCAGCTCTTCGAGAATCCGCATGGCGCTATCAACGTCGGCTTCGCTGTCGTAGCGGCGAAGGTGGCCGAGGGCTTCAAGGTAACGGGTTTGGGAGACGCCATTGTCGAGCGCGGCGGGGCGGAAAGCGGGTGCGCCGAGCTGCAGCGACGCGGCGATGCTGTCGGCGAGGCGGTCCTGAATCGTAAAGAGGTCGGAGCTCGATCCTTCGATGAGATCCCCAGCGCGCGTGGCGCCGTGCGCCAGGTCGACGATCGCGTACGCGATGCGCAGGCGGTCGCCTGCGCGTTGCATCGAGCCGGTTAGCACGATGTTTGCGCCGAGGTTGTGGCCGGCTTTTTGCGGGTTCGTCTCGGCGAGGGCTTCGGGTGTCGTAGGCCGCATCACCTGCACTGAGGTGAAGTGCGCCAGACGGGCGGAGAGCGTCTCGGCGAGGCCCTCGACGACGAGCTGTCCGTTCGGTTCGCCAGTCAGGTTCTTGAAAGGCATCACCGCGAGGTACTTCCTGGATGACGCCGGAGACACCGTCGGCGCCGCGGTAGACGCCGTCGCGCCGTGCCGCACGAACATCGCGGTGCCGCCGGCGAGGAGCAGAACGGCCGCAACGCCCGATCCGATGAGCAGCCTCTGTCGCGACACGCGCGGCGGCCGCGGAATCTCTTCGGATTGCGCCATCGTGGCGAAGCGGTCGCGGATGTTGCGCAGATCGCGGGCTAGATCGCGCGTCGACGAGTAGCGGTCCTGCGCGTCTTTCGAGAGGAGCCGCTCCACGATCCAGCAGAACGCTTGCGGCGCCTGCACGTTGTAGCGCGTGATCGACGGCGGCTCGCGATGCAGAATCGCAGAAAGCGTATCGATCGAGTTCTCGGCCTCGAACGCCGGCTTTCCCGTCGACAGCTCGTACAGAATCGCGCCGAGGGCAAACTGATCGGAGCGGAAGTCGAGAACTTTTCCCGTCGCCTGTTCCGGTGACATGTAGCCGACGGTGCCGAGGATCGTTCCGGGATTCGTGCCCGGCATGTCCAGACGTGCCGTCACATCCTCTTCTTCTGCGACGCCGACCACTTTCGCAAGGCCGAAGTCGAGCACCTTCACGTAGCCGTCTTTCGTCACCATCACGTTCTCTGGCTTGAGATCGCGATGAATGATTCCCTGCTCGTGCGCGGCGGCCAGTCCATCGGCGATCTGCGCCGCGATGTCGAGGGTCTTGCGATTCGGTAACGGACCATCAGCGATGAGGCCGCGGAGATCGCGCCCTTCGATGTACTCCATCACGATGTAGGGCGAGCCGGAGCCCTTGTCCATCCCCACTTCGTAAATCGTGACGATGTTGGGATGATTGAGCGCCGACGCGGAGCGCGCCTCGCGCGTGAAGCGCACCAGCGTTTCGCGGTCGCCGGAGAGGCGGACAGGCAAAAGTTTGATGGCGACCTTGCGGCCGAGGGAGGGGTCGCGAGCGACGTAGACCTCACCCATCCCTCCCGCCCCTAGCGGGCCGAGGATCTGGTATTGCCCGAGTTGCTCGCGCGTTGCACTCATCGAAGAAGGGGACCCACTGCGATTCTACGACGCGCGCTTGTCACAGGAACGAAAATTAGGAAGTGATCACAGTCACGTGTGCGTGATGCGCGGAAGAACGGCAAGAAAAGCCGGTCATCCTGAGACTGCCGAAGGACCCGAAGTGCCGGAAGACGTCGAAGGACCCCCTTCTTTGTGCGTGTTTTTTTCCGCAGCCCCACCGCACAGAATTAGGGGGGGTCCTTCGACCGACCTTCGCCGCCGCCCCACTCTGCGCAAGAGTGAAGAGCAGAGCGGGCGGCTTGGCGGCTCAAGATGACAGTTAACTCTCTTATGCGGCTTCGGGCATGCTGCGCACCGTTCGCACGACCCATTTCCACTGGCGACGCGATTGCTGCAGGTGTTGACGCGATGCGCGCTTCGTCTCACGCCACGATTTCGAAACACCTTCCGCCTTCTCCTCGGCGTACTGACGCCACAGTTTCAGCGCCGTCTCGAGATGCTCCATCGCTACGTGCGCGCGGCGGCGGATCTCATCACCGAGCGATCCTTCCGTTGCCTCGATCTTCGTCTTGACCGCGCGCAATGCTGCCTGCATGCGTGCCTGCTCGATCTGCGGCGGCGGTGCCGTGCGCAGCTCGGAGGCGAGCCCCAACGCGCGGAATCCGCGGATCAGCCACTTCGACGGATCCCATTGATACCAGCGAATGCCGTTGCGGAAGTCGGTGGGAAAGCGGTGATGAAAGCTGTGATAGCCCTCGCCCAGCGTGAGCAGCGCCACCATCCAGTTGTCGCGCGCGGAGACTTCGGCGTTGTAGAGCGGCTCGCCGAGCATGTGGGCCAGCGAGTTCACGAAGAAGGTCGTGTGATGAATGACGACGATGCGGAGGAATCCGCCCCAGAGCAGGCCGGCGATCGGATCGCCGAACGCGGCGCCGATGAGTGTCGGAATGCCGAAGCCCCCGACGATCAGAATCACTTTGTGCCAGCGGTTCTGCCACATCACGATCGGGTTCTTCAGCAGGTCGGGCGCATTCGAGAAGGTCTTGTCGAAATGCTCGTTCTTCACGAAGATCCAGAAGATGTGGGCCCACCAGAAGCCACGCGTGATGTTGTACGGATCCCAATCCTTGTCGACGTGCTTGTGATGAACGCGGTGCGCGGACGACCACCAGAGGATCGAGTTCTCCGCCGCCATCGCTCCGAAAAACGCGAAGAACGACTGCACGATCGGCGAGGCCTCGTAGGTTTTGTGGGAGAAGAAGCGGTGGTACCCGGCGCAGATCGAGAAGCCGACCGCTGCGTACATGCTGACGAGCAGTACGAGCATCCAGGCGTGAAAGCCGTGCGTCCACGTCCAGGCTGCGGTTCCGACGATTCCGATGATGGGCGTGAGAGAAAGGAACGCGATGTTCACCCAGTCTTTTTTCTGATGCGTCTGCGCTGTGCTGATGGGGCACCTCCAAAATGTGCGGCAACACGATAACCCTGATCGCCCAGGGTGTATTGCCAAAATTGCTGTAGTGCCCGCTGATGTCGAAACTTTCTACGAAGTTCTTCGTTGACAACTACGAGTCATTTCGTAGATGATCGAAACGAAGGAGAAACTTCCATGAAAACCGCATTCTTCATCCTCATCGCCGTCGCCATCTGCTTCAGCGTCTACGCCGCCACCGACTCGCGCAACGGAGTCTGGACGGCGGAGCTGAACACGGACGGCACCTCGCTTCAGATGACACTCTTCCGCGGAAGCCACAACTCCGAGTCGGGCATCCATCGTGGGATGAACAATGTGATGGGATTCGAGGTCTCGCTGGCGTCGCTCACGGGACTGACAACGACAGACATCAAGTCAGCAGCAGCCAATGTCCAGTTCACGATGACGCGGCCCGCGGGCTCGATCAGCTTCGAAGGGCGTTTCGCGAACAGCAACGGTGCCGGCAATTTCAAATTCGCGCCGAGCGAGGCGTTCGTTCGCGAAATGAGCTCCCTCGGCTACAACAGTTTCAAAGATGAGGAGCTGCTCTGCTTCGCGACGACGGACTTCGCACCGCAAACCGTCCGCGATCTTCGCGCGCTCGGATATCAACCGACGCAGAAGGAGATCCTCGAGGCGGCGATCTTCCGAATCGACGCCGCTGCCATCCGCGAATTCACCCGGCTCGGCTATCCCAACCTCACCTTCCGCGAACTGGTGAACTTTCGCGTCGGCAACGTCAACGCCGCGTTCGTCGAAGGGATGCGCGCGCTTGGCTACACCAACATCTCCGCGCACAAGCTGGCGAACCTCGCCATTCTCGGCGTCACGCCCGCGTATGTGCGCAGCCTTCGCGACGCAGGGCTGAAGGAGTTGACGCCGCACGAAGCCGAACAACTTCGCATCGGCAACATCACGCCCGCGAAGATCAGCGAGTACAAGCGCCTCGGCTACGAGCTCAGCCCGCGCGAGCTGGGCGAGTTCGGCATCCAGGGCGTGACGCCGAAGACGATCGAGGAACTGAATGCGATGGGTTACGGACACCTCACCGCGCATCAACTCGTCGAGATGCGCATCTTCGGCGTAACGCCCGATTACATCCGCAAGGTCGAAGCGAACGGCTACAAGTCAGTGCCGGTGGAGAAGCTGATCAAGCTGCGAATGAGCGGCGCGGATGAGTTGGTGACGGGGAAGAGGTAGGTCGCTGCGCATGAATGAGATCGCGGTACTTGGCGTAGCTGTCATCCATAGCTGTCATCCAAGCTGTCATCCTGAGCCGCCGAAGCCGCCGCAAGACTCGCTGCACTTGCATTGGGGCAGGCATCGGCGGCGAAGGACGGTCGAAGGACCCCCTGCTTCGTAGCAAGGTTTTTTCTAACGGCCCGGTTGCAGGAATCGGGGGGTGCTTCGACCGTCCTTCGCCGCGCGGCACCTGCCGATCTTAAGCGCAGCGGGAAGTCGCGCGGCTTCGGCGGCTCAGCATGACAGCGTTGCGCGCCGCGCTCACTCACCGCATGCGACCGTTTCCATCTCCGCCCCCCGACCCCCGACACCCGACGTCCTACGACTCACGTCACCCTCCGATGTGCGACATCTCCACCTTCGTGCCCGGCGTCGCCTCGGTGCGGATCTCGGAGTAGCGGTCGTCGCGCGTGTGCCAGCGCGAGCGGATGGCGGCGTCGATCGTCTCGTCGTCCGCGCCGCCGCGCAGGAGGCCGCGCAGATCGTGGCCGGTTCCGGCGAAGAGGCAGAGATAGAGCTTGCCGTCGGCGGAGAGCCGGGCGCGCGTGCAGGTGCCGCAGAACGGTTGCGTGACCGACGAGATGATGCCGATCTCACCGGCGCCATCCAGGTAGCGCCAGCGCTCGGCGACCTCGCCGAAGTAGTTCGGCTGCGCGGGCTCGATCGGCCAATGCTCGGCGATTCGCGCGGCGATGTCGCTCGCGGAAACGACGTCTTCCATCCGCCAGCCGTTCGTGTTGCCGACGTCCATGTACTCGATGAAGCGGACGATGTGGCCCGTGCCCCGAAAGCGCGATGCCATCTCGACGATGCTGCCATCGTTCTCGCCGCGCTTGACGACCATATCGATCTTGACGGGATTGAGTCCCGCGTCGGACGCGGTATCGATCGCATCGAGCACGCGCGCGACGGGGAAGTCGACATCGTTCATCCGACGGAAGACGGCATCGTCGAGCGAGTCGAGACTGACCGTGATGCGATTGAGGCCGGCATCGCGAAGAGCAAACGCTTTCTCGCGCGTCAGCAGCGCGCCGTTCGTCGTCAGCGCGATGTCCTCGACGCCGCGGATGCGCGCCAGCATCGCCACGAGCCGCTCGATGTCGCGGCGGAGGAGCGGCTCGCCGCCAGTAAGGCGAAACTTGGTCACGCCTTCGCGCACGAAGAGTTGTGCGAGCCGCGCGATTTCTTCGAACGTCAGCAACTCCGCGCGGTCGAGGAAGGCGAAGTCGCGGCCGAAGACTTCCTTCGGCATGCAATACGTGCAGCGGAAGTTGCAGCGGTCGGTGACGGAGATCCGCAGATCGCGAAGCGGGCGGCCGAAGTCGTCAACTGCCATGCGACGTGGACAACTCGATCGGTGGGAACAAAAACTCCAGCACGGCGGGGGCGCGTTTGGCCCAGGAGCGCTCGCTGTGATCGGCACGGCGGTCTTCGTAGTAGCGGAAGTTCTCGCCGATGCGCCAGCCATGTTGCAGCATCCGGTCGCGCAGCAGCCGGGCATTCGCCAATCCTTCGGCGCCTTCGCGGCCGCCCATGTCGAGCCAGACGCGCGGACGATCGCGGCCATCGAAGCGATCGACGTCCGCGAGAATCGTGCGGTTGTCCCACCAGACTGAGGGCGACATCACGGCCAGGCTGCAGAAGCAGTCGGGATGCGTGAGGCCGAGGTGGAGCGTGGCCAGACCGCCGAGCGAGGAGCCGCCGAGAGCTGTGTTCGAAGGATCGGGAAGCGTTCGATATTGCGCGTCGATGATCGGCTTCAGTTCTTCGATCAGCATGCGGCCGTACTCGCTTGCTTTGCCTCCGCCATGATGCGCAGCGTCGTGCGTCGGTGTGTATTCGTCGATGCGCGAGGGACCGGTGTTGTCGATGGCGACGATGATCATCGGCCGCGCCGTACGCTGATCGATGACCTCATCCGCCGCTTCCGCAAGCCGCCAATGCTGCCCGGGAATGAACGCCCGCTCCGCCTCGAACAGATTCTGCCCGTCGTGCATGTAGAGGACTGGATAGCGAACGCCGTCGTGCTCCTGATAGCCGGGCGGAAGGTAGATGGTGATGTCGCGGTCGTTGGAGAGGATTTCCGAGTGAAAGCCGCGGATGTGATCGAGCGTTCCGCGGCGGATCTCCTTGCGACGGTTATCAAGGCGCAGCGCACGGTAGAACGCCGCACGCAAGGTGTCGCGCATCGGCCGCATCAGCTTCGCATCTCGCGATAGCCGCTGCGGAAGTAGAGAAGGGGATCGCCCTCGCGCGTCTGCACATCAGTAACCTCGCCGACGAAGATGGAGTGATCGCCGCCCGGGAGTTGCGAATGCAGCCGGCACTCGATCGTCGTTAGCGCGCCGGTGATCATCGGGATGTCCAGCGTGCCGCGAAAGACATGCACGCCGGTGAACTTGTCGTCGCTGCGCGAGGCAAACTGCGACGAAATGCCCGCCTGATCGCTGCCAAGAATGCTCACGCCGAACTTTCCCGCGGCGATGATGGCGTCGTGTGTCTTCACGGAAGTCTCGATGCAGACGAGGACGAGTTTCGGGTTCAGCGACAGCGACGCAAACGACGCCACCGTCATCCCGAACGGCTTGCCGTCGTGCTCGGTCGTGACGACGGTGACGCCGCTCGCAAAGTGCGACATGGCCAGTCTGAAATGAGCGTCGTCGATCGGCATCGGGAACCTCCGGGCGCGGCAGTTTAATGCAACTTGCGGGCGCAACCGCGCTCCGCCGGTCAATGTGATAAAAGTCGCCGCCCTATGAAAGTCCACGAGTATCAGGCGAAAGAAATTCTGCGACGTTACGGCGTGCCGACGCCGCGCGGCATCGTTGTCGACAAACCGGAAGACGCGCGCGCCGCGGCAAAGGAGCTGGGCGGACGCGTCGTGGTCAAAGCGCAAATCCACGCCGGCGGCCGCGGCAAAGGCGGCGGTGTGAAGCTGGCCAAGGATCCCGACGAAGCGGTCGCGTTAGCGAAGCAGATCATCGGCATGACGCTGATCACGCATCAGACCGGCCCTCAGGGTCAACTCGTCGGCAAAGTCCTCATCGAAGAAGCGCTCAACATCGATAAAGAGCTCTACCTTGGCATCACGCTCGACCGCCGCATCGGCATGCCGGTGATCATGGCCTCGAAGCAGGGCGGCATGGAGATCGAGGAAGTCGCCGAGCGTGATCCCTCCGCGATTCATCGCGAGCCGGTCGACGGCGTCCTCGGTGCCCTGCCGTTTCAGGCGCGCGCAGTTGCGAACGCGCTCGGTCTCACCGGCGACTCGTACAAAAAGTGCGTCGACTTCGTGCAGAAGCTGATGCGCTGCTACATCGAGATGGACTGCTCGCTCGCCGAGATCAATCCGCTCCTCGTGACGAAAGAGGGCGACGTCCTTGCACTCGATTGCAAGATGAACTTCGACGACAACGCCATGTTCCGGCACAAAGATCTTGCCGCGATGCGCGATCTGAAAGAAGAGGATCCGCTCGAAGTGGAGGCCTCGCAGTTCGGTCTCAACTACATCACGCTCGACGGAAACGTCGGCTGCATGGTCAACGGCGCGGGCCTGGCGATGGCCACGATGGACATCATCAAACTCGCCGGCGGAGAACCGGCGAACTTCCTCGATGTCGGCGGCGGCGCGAACGCGGAGCAGGTCAAGAACGCGTTCCGCATCATCCTGTCCGACAAGAACGTGAAAGCGATCCTCATCAATATCTTCGGCGGCATCATGCGCTGCGACCGGATCGCCGAGGGCGTGGTGAGCGCGTCGCGTGACGTGGGATTGCCGGTGCCGGTCGTCGTCCGCCTCGAAGGAACCAACGTCGACCTCGGCAAAGAGATCCTTGCGCAGTCAGGACTGCCGCTCATCACCGCCGACGGAATGTGGGACGCCGCGCAGAAAGTCGTCGCCGCAGCGCAGGGAAAATAGAGAACAAACATTATGGCAATCTGGGCAGACAAAAACACACGAGTGATCGTGCAGGGCATCACCGGACGCGAGGGAACCTTTCACGCCATTCAGTGCCGCGAGTACGGCACACAGATGGTCGGTGGTGTGACCCCGGGCAAGGGTGGAACGACGCATGAAGGCTTCGCAGTCTTCAACAGCGTTCGCGAAGCACGCGAAAAAGAGAGCGCGAACTGCTCGCTGATCTTCGTGCCGCCGCCGTTCGCCGCCGACGCGATCATGGAAGCGGCCGACGCCGGAATCGAATTGATCATCTGCATCACGGAAGGGATTCCGGTCAACGACATGATGCGAGCGCACGACTTTCTGAAAAAGTCGAACGCGCGTGCGGTGCAGTCAGGTGCGGCGCCATCGCGACTCATCGGGCCCAATTGCCCCGGGATCATCACGCCGGGCGAAGCGAAGATCGGGATCATGCCGGGTCACATTCATCACCCCGGCCCGATCGGCATCGTGTCGCGCTCCGGAACGCTGACCTACGAAGCGGTCGGCCAGACGCGCGCCCTCGGCCAGTCGACCGCAGTTGGAATCGGCGGCGATCCGCTGCCGGGCACAAACTTCATCGACTGCCTGGCCGCGTTCGAGAACGATCCGGCCACCGAGGCCATCATCATGATCGGAGAGATCGGCGGGTCGGCAGAAGAAGAGGCCGCAGCATTCGTGAAAGCGCACGTCACGAAGCCTGTCGTTGCGTTCATCGCCGGCCAGACCGCACCGCCGGGACGACGTATGGGTCACGCCGGCGCGATCATCAGCGGCGGCAAAGGGACGGCGTCGGAGAAGATGGACGCGCTGCGAGCGGCCGGAATCCACGTCGTCGAAGCGCCGAGCGAGATGGGGTCGAAGGTAGCCGAGGTGTGGAAGGGGCGGTAGGCGATAGGTCGCGCGGGGCTTTCAGCGTCTTCCATAGCGCTGCGCAACAATCTGTCATTCTGATCCGGCGGAACCGCGGGCGGACGGGGTGGTGGGAGCGGTGGAGCGCGGAGAGGAATCCCCTGACGATCGGAAGGTACTCGCTCCGAGGCGGGGGATTTCTCATCGTGCTACACCGCTCACACCCGCCCCGCCGCCCCCGCGGTTCCGCCGATTCGAAATGACAGCCGCTCGCGGTTACGAGTCGAATTCAAAGGGTACAACCGGATAGCCGCGCAGCTCCTGAATGTCCTGTTCGAGGCCGATGTCTCGAAAGCGAGCGGCGATCCGTGTTCCCAATCCCAGAGGCGCGCCGTCCTCACTCTTGACCGCGTCGCGCAGAATCTGTCGAGCTTCTTCCTCCAGGCTGCGGCCGTTACGGCTCGCGCGATTCTGAAGTTTCTCGATCACGTCATCTTCGAGCTGTACGACTAGCTCCGCCATAGGCTATCGAATCTTCTCGACCTTCCCCTCGCCAAACCCGTAGTAGGCAACAACGATCTCCACTTCGTGCTTCCGGACGGCATCCCGGATTACCTTGCTGTGCGCGACAAGGTAATCAGCGGACGCTTTGGCGTTCGCGACAACGGCAGCGTGGACGTCGTCGCGCTTCTTGCCGAGGGTGACACCCGTGAACGACTTGCGGATGCGCGTGACGAGTGCCAGAAGGCTCGGGGTTGGCGGATCGGTTTTCTTCAACGCCTCAGTGACCGCGCCGCAGCGATCGTGCGCGAGAACGACGATGACCTTCGTCCAGTGATGGGCGACGCTGTATTCGAGGCTGGCGATGCCGAAGGTGTCGGCGACGTTGCCGGCGGCGCGGACGACGAAAAGCTCGCCGAGGCCGCGGCCGAAGACGATCTCGGGAGGAACGCGGCTGTCGGAACAGGAAAGAACGGCCACGGGAGGGTTTTGTTCGCTCTGCGTCGCCTTGCGAACGTCGTCGAGTTGCGTGTACGGCAGGGCGCCGCGGGCGAACAGATCGTTGCCGGCCATCAACTGCGGCCACAACGACTCGACGTTGTACGGCGGCTGGAACGGCGCCGGAAACTGCGCGGCCGCGGGAAGAGCCACCGAAATCGCGACGAGAAGGGAGAGAAGGAAATTGATGGATCGGCGCATGAGCGTACCTCCGCAAGAGATTCTACTGCCGGACTCATCGCCGGGTGATGACGATTTCGCTGACGGCGACCGGCCGGCCGATGGCGTCGATGATCGTCGCGGCGACATCGGACGGGTCCATGAAGTTGTTTCGCGCGTCCGGCCAGAAGGGCGTGTTCATTCCGCCGGGCGCCACCGCGATAATCCGCGCCTTCGTCCCTTTCGCCTCGGCCTTCAGCGATTCGCCGTAACCGCGCGCTCCCCACTTCGCCGCGCAGTAGACGCTCTCGTTCGCCTTCCCGGTCAGCGCCGCGGTCGACAACACGTTGACGATCGTACCGCCATGTTCTTTGAATCGCGGAAAAAGCAACTCGCAGAAGTTGATTGTGGCGATGAGGTTCGATTCGACGATCGCTGCGATCGACGCCTCATCGTACGACCCGGCTGGACCGAAGAGGCCAACGCCGGCGCAGTTCACGAGAAGGTCGATCGTGCCAAGCCGCTCGGCGGCATCGAGGGCGCGAAGCGCGGTCTCGCGTTTCGCGGCGTCACCTGCGATGCCGGCGGTCTCGCGCCGCGCGACACCAACGACGGCCGTGCCGCGATCCCGAAGTTGTTGCGCGATTTGAAGCCCAAGTCCGCTCGACGAGCCGGTGACGATGGCAACCATGCGGGAATTGTAAGCCGGGGCTGTTCATCGCATTGATGCCGGGCGGATTGTGACGGCGACGGTGTCGGTCCTGCCGGTCGTAGCCGCGTGCTCGAATGAATCTTCCAAGCGGAAGCCGTATCCGTTCGCGCTGCAACTGGGCCGCGCTTTGTGCTGCTCACCACTCAAAATCCGATGAAATTCGGCTCCGGCTGAATCTCCACTCCAAACCTCTCGCGCACTCTGCGCTGAATCATCGTCACGAGGCCCAGCACCTCGCGAGCTGTCCCGCCGCCGCGATTGATCACGGCCAGCGTGTGTTTCGACGACAGTCCCACATTGCCGTGCACGAAGCCTTTGTGAAATCCGGCATGCTCGATGAGCCACGCGGCGGACAGTTTGATCTGATCGCCGGATGGGAAGTGCGGAACATTCGCTCCTGCTCGCGCAAGAAACGTGTCGAACTGTTCCTGCGAGAGAACCGGGTTCATGAAAAACGAGCCGTCGCTGCGCGTATCGGGATCGGAGGGATCGAGCACCATCCCTTTGCGTTTGCGGATCGCGATCACGGCGTCGCGAACTCCCCGCAAGTCGGACACAGCGATCCGCTGCTCATCGAGGTACGTTTGCAATTCGGGATAACGGATTCTTGCGGCACCGCCAGGAATCAATCGAAACGTCACGCCGGCGACGATGTAACGATCCTTTGCGGCGCTCTTGAAAATGCTCTGCCGGTATCCGAAGCCGCAGTCCCAATTCGTTAGCGTCACCACGCGGCCCGTTGCACGCTCGATCGCCTCGACGCCGATGATCGTCTCGCTGACGTCCTGCCCATACGCGCCGACGTTCTGAATCGGCGTCGCACCAGTGAGACCGGGGATGCCCGACAAGCACTCGATTCCGGCCCAGCCGCGATCCACAGCGAACGAAACGAAGTCATCCCAACGCTCGCCCGCCGCGACGTAGATCGTCACCGCCTCGGAGCTTTCATCGCGGACCGTGATGCCGCGCAGATCGATCTGCAGCACCAGTCCGTCGAACCCGGAATCCGCAATCAGGAGATTGCTGCCTCCTCCGAGAACGAAGAGCGGCTCCTGATTCAAATCGGCCCAGGCGATGGTTTCACGGATCTCATCAACCGTTTCCGCGCGAACGAAAAGGCGCGCCGGTCCGCCAATTTCGATCGTCGTCAGCGGCGCGAGCGGGACGTTCCGCTCCAGCCGGCGCGGTGCAACACTCTGCAACGACTCCGTCATCGGCGTTGCATTGTGCATCATCGCTGCCTGAGAATGGCCGGCATGTCAAACATCGCCGTCGCAGACAAGCAGTGGTTCGGCCACCCGCGTGGATTGGCAACGCTCTTCTTCACCGAGATGTGGGAGCGCTACAGCTATTACGGCATGCGCGCGCTGCTCTTCCTCTACATGGTGGGGTCGACACAGCAGCCGGGACTCGGGTTCGACGAGAAACACGCTGGCTCGATCTACGGCTGGTATACGTTCTCGGTGTACGCAACGGGCCTCCTCGGCGGACTCATCGCCGACCATTGGCTCGGCCACTACCGGTCGGTCTTCGCGGGGGGCATCATTATCGCCATCGGCCACTTCTGTATGGTCTTCCGGCAGATGCCATTCTTCTTCGCCGGACTCGTTCTGATCGTGATCGGCACCGGACTCCTGAAGCCGAACGTGAGCACGCTTGTCGGTTCGCTCTACAAGAAGGACGATCCCCGCCGCGACGCTGGCTTCTCACTCTTCTACAGCGGCATCAACCTCGGCGCGTTCTTCGGTCCGATCGTTACCGCTTGGCTCGTATTGAAGTTTCACAACTGGCACTACGGATTCGCCGCCGCCGGCATCGGCATGGTGGCGGGTCTCATTCAATATGCCTGGGGCAAGAAGTATCTGGTGCCCGCGGACCCCGACATCAAGGCAGTCGAAGAGCATCCGCAGGCGCCAACGCAGAAGCTGACGCGCACCGACTGGACGCGGATCGCGGTGATTGGAATCCTCTTCTGTTTTTCAGTCGTCTTCTGGGCCGGATATGAACAAGCGGGAACGAGCCTAAACCTCTTCGCCGATCGCGCCACGCAGACTACCGTCTTTGGATGGGTCTATCCGTCGCCGTGGCTTCAGTCCGTCGCTCCGCTATGCGTGTGGTTGTTTGCTCCGGTGTTCGCCTGGCTGTGGCTCCGCCTCGGTCCGCACGAGCCATCGAGCCCGGCGAAGTTCATGCTAGGTCTGGCGTTCCTCTGCATTTCGTACATCCTCATCCTCCAGGCGGCGCACATTTTCGAGGGGACGCACCAGCGGGTCAGCCCATGGTGGCTCGTGGTGTTGTATCTGCTGCAGACGTTCGGCGAGATCTGTCTTTACCCCACGGGTATGAGCATGGTGACGAAGCTGTCACCACCGCATCTCGTGGGCGTCCTAATGGGGATCTTTTTCCTCTCGATCGCCATCGGCAATAAGGTCGCGGGCTACGTCGCGGGGTTCCTGAAGGACCTCCCATTCTCCGCCGTGTTTCAGATAGCGTTCATCTCCGCGGGCGTGGCGGCCATCCTTCTGATGCTATTGATCCGGCCGATCCGGAAAATGATGGGCGACGTGCACTGAGGCTCATCGACCCGTCCACGCCGGCTTCCTCTTCTCGACGAAGGCATTCAGCCCTTCGTTGGCGTCATGCGTTTCCATTAACTCATCAAGGTAGAGGCGCTCCACGGCAGCGAGGCGTTCGTAGAAGTCGGCGTTCTGTGCGAGACGAAATGCACGGCGGGCGAATCGCAGCGACGACGCGCTCTGCTTGTAGAGCCGCTGCAGCCATTCATCGGCACGCGCATCAAACTCTGCGATCGGAAAAACGGCGTTGACGAGTCCGAGCCGTTCCGCGGCCGCGGCATCGATTGAATCGCCGGTCAGAAGAAGCTCGAGACCTTGGCGCGGATTGATCTGACGTGAGAGTTGATAGGCGGCGACCGGCGGAAAAACGCCGAGGTTGATTTCGGGCTGGCCGAATTTGGAGCGGTCGGAGGCGAGGACGAAGTCGCACGCCAGCGCCAGCTCGCAGCCGCCGCCAAGCGCGGCGCCGCGCACGAGAGCGACGGTGACGACGTCGAGCTTCGCCAGCATGCGGAAGCAGTCGTGAAAGTAGCCGAGCATCGTTGCAACGCGGTCGCCGAGGTGATCCTGAACGCTGGCGCCGGCGGAGAAGGCTTTGTCGCCTTGCGCGTCGATGATCAAGACGTGCCGGTCAGAGGCGACGCGCGCAATAGCATCGCGCAGTTCCTCGAGCATGGCGATGTCGAGGATGTTCAGCGGCGGATCGGCGAGCGTGATCCGGTACGCGTTGACGTCGGAAGAAAACAGGATCTTCGTCATACGCGAATGCTATCGCGCCGCATGGCGTCTGGCAGGTTGCGGCAGTGCTTTCACCGACCAGATCTCCAAGGAGTAGTCGGTGAGGAAGTAGAACGTGCCGGGCTGCCAGGCGATGAAGCGGGCGTTCGCGGGCGAGCCAACGACGGGAGTCCCACTCAGGAAGAGAGGTGAGAAGCCGCGCCCCGTGTAGGCGACGCACGCTCCTTCGGCGCGGATGCGCTGCGTGGCCGGATCGAACGTTGCGGACGTGAGTTGCTCTCCCGTTTTCGACAGATCGCCGGCTGCGTAGGTGTAGATTTTTTCGCCGATGACGTAAACGGTGCCGTTCGCGAATACAATCGACGAAGGAGGCTGCGATCCTTCGCTGGCGCGGCTGAACAGAACAATGGGATGCGCGGAATCCGAGATGTCGACGACGCGCACTTCGTACGGAAGCTCGGTGAGAACGTAGGCACGATTGCCATTTGTCACCACATCGCGCACGGAGCCGGTCATGGTCGCGGTTTGCGCGAACGCACTCTTCGGATCGAAGACGATCGTCTTCCCTTCGCAGCCGCTGCTGTGGCAGTTGCGGACGATCGACGCCCACGCCGCGCCGCCGGCGCTGCTGATCGACTGCGCCTGTGCGTCGGTCCCTTCGCTGATCGTCGAGGTGGTCAGTACATTTCCGTCGCGCCCGTACGACGTGACATTGAGGTTGTTCTGAATCGTGAAGGCGTTGCTGTCGCTTGCGGCAACGTCGACGATGAGCGGAGTCCGGATACCGCCCGTCGACTGCATCGTGTTCGTGAAGATGTCCACATTGCGGCCATCGAAGAAATAGAGCCGCTGACTGCCGGCGACGAGCTTCTTGTAGTAGGCGTTCCCGTTCGTCGTGGTGAGCAACGACGGCATGCGAGCCGTCCCGCCCAGTTGCACGCTCATGATCCCATCTTCGGTTGCCACATCGGCGACGGCATTGTCCGGTCCGACGTGGAGAGCGACAGGAGCAGCGGGCAACGCAATCTGCTTCGTCAACGTCCGGCTCTGCGTGTTCCAGATGAGAAGCGACGTTTCGGTGATCTCGACGAGTGTTGTTCCAGCGAACGCCAGCCGGCGCGCAATCGCGGAGGCCGACTGCGGGAGAATCGTCGTCGCGTTGCTTGCGAAGTCGGCGAGGAGGACGCCGCTGAATGTTGACACCGCGGCGATCGAACCGGAAAGCGCCACGCCGCCCGTCGCTAGTCCGGGAACCGTAATACTGACGGGCGGTTTCGTAAAATCAGGCGTCGCGAAATACGACAGCATCGTCGTTCCGTCGCTTCGCAAGTCGGCGAGAACGAGCGCCGCGCCGGAGCGGGCGATGAACGACGGCTTCGTCGCCGTCAACGTGATCTGCTGCGCGGTCGGTTTCGCCGGAGCGAGATCGGCCGACCAGAGTGTTCCGCCCGTGCTCTCGCTGAGCACGAAGTAGCCGGTCGTGCCGATCAGAGCGGCGGATGCGATCGGCGCACGAAGCGTGAGGGACGAAACGAGTGTGGGCGTCGTCGAGCTCAATGCCCAAAACGAAGCGGTGGATCCGGATGACGTCAGCAGAAAGTTGTTCGCGCCGTCCCAAACGATGTCGTTGTTGCTGTCCCACGATCGCAACTGCGTGAGCGCGCCGGCGGACGTCTGACCGAATTCGGTGATGCCGGTTGCCGCGCGCGAGACGTAGACGTTCGTGCCGAGCGAGACGACCGATGTCGTCGCGCCGGTGGCGTAGCTTCGCAGCGGAAATGGAGACGCGAACGAGGTCGTGTCGTAGGTCAGGAGGCCGAGGTCGCCGCCGGCGACGTAGAGGCGGTTGGAGGCGACGGCGATCCGGCCGATGCGATTGACGTTGCCGCCGCCTGGGAGCAGCTCGACGCGGAACAGCTCGACCGGCGCTGCGGCAGAGGCGAGATCGAATGCGCGGATACGGTTGTCGGACCCTGCGGCGAAGAGCGCGGTCGTGCTGACCGGCGCAGTAGCGACGGCGCCGAACGAGTCGCGCGCCAGTTTGACCGCGCTGCCGCCACCACCATCGATGCTCGTGAAGATGTCGGTCTGGTAGCCGTCCGACGCGTAGAGGCGTCCGCCGGCGGCGGAAACCGCAACCGAGCCGGGAAGCGAAACGATGGTTCCCGTACCGTTCGGTATGGAAGGAATGTTGATGTTGAACGTTTCGATTGACGAATCGCCGTCCGCGGCGAACAACGCCGATCCGCTGAGCGCAAGCGATCGTACGTTTGCGCTGCTGGTGGTGAAGACCGCCAAAGTCTTCGAAGGAGCGGTCGGGTCGAGAAGGTCCCATTGCGAGAGTCCCGTGGTCGACGCGATGTAGAGATCGAGCGTCGTCAGCAGAAGGTCGTTGATCGTGCCGCCCGTCTCGATGGTGCGCACGATCTGCAGGGTCTTTCCGCTCTTTCTGAGAACGTAGATTTTCGATCCGCTGCCGGCGTAGACCACTCCGTTCGCCACGCGGACAACGCTTGTCACGCCCGGCAGCGGCAGCGAGACGACCAGCGCGGGAGGATCGACGCTTCGGTCGTAGAGTGAGATCCCATACGACGTGGCCGCCCAGAGATCGTTGCCGTCGACAGCGATGTCGAGGTACGACGCGCGAAACGGGATGCTGGCAACCTGGGAGAGGTTGCATTGAGAAAATGCAACGACAGGAAAGAGGAGAAGGGAGACCGCGACCGCCACACGCCCGAGCATTGGAGAGAGTTTAATAGTGATAACGGGCCTGAAGGAAATCGAGCGTCACCCAGGCAAGGGAAGTCTGGCATCCTGAGTCGCCGAGCCGCGCCATCACCGCTGAACGTTCAACCGGCAGCTTCGCGGCGAAGGACGCTCGAAGAACCCCCGATTGATTGCAGGATTTTGTTTTTCTTGACGAATGAACCCCGCACAGAATCAGGGGGTCCTTCGACCGTCCTCAGCCCCTGCCGGGGCATCGGCGGCTCAGGATGACAGTTATCTCGGCACCTGTCCCGTCGCGGTGTCGGTCGTTTCCACATCGCCCATCGGGATCCGCAGCACGGGCACGAGGTCGAGGCGCATGCGGCCGAAGTCGATCGTGACGATGAAGTTCTTCAGGTAGTTCTCGCCGATAATCCCCGACGTCCGCTCATGCTCGTTGGGTCCCGGGTCGTACATCGGAATCGTGCGAAAGAGGCCGGCCCATTTGTCCAGACCGATCTCCACGTTCTCGACCTTGTCGCCGCGTTTCTTTGCGCCGCCGAGTCCTTGCAGCGTGGCGTTGTGAACTTTCGTGAAGAGCTGGACCGGCAATGAGTTCTGCAGGCTGGCGTTGAGGAACGTCACTTCCGAACCGGTGTCGAGAATGAACGTGAACCATCCCTTGCGGTTGATGACGCCGCGTACGGCCGGGCGGAATGAGTCCCAGAACATATTCTGATCGGGCGCAGGGACGCGGTCCGCCGCCGTGAGGTGCGTGAACGACGCCTGGTTGTGGCGGAAATCGAGCTCGATGCGCGTCTCCTTGAGCAGATGCGCGCCGAGGAGGAAGTCGATCGAAAACTCGCTCTTGCCGGTGACGATGAACTTCATCTTGTCGTCCGGCATGATCGCCACCGGAATGTTCTCGATGATCATCTTTCCGATCTGCAGCGACTCGATGAGTCCGAACTCGACCTGAATCGGCTCGCCGAGGAGTCCGGAGAAGGTCCCTTCGAAATTGCCGAGCTTCCGCACGGGAACCGACGTCGCGAAACGGCGCGACATGATCGACATCACCGCGCCGGAGTCGACGATCGCGATGACGTTCGTCGTACGATTCACCGTCACTTCGACGCGCGGGACATCGGGGCGTCCGATGCGAAGGGAGACGCGCTCGACAGCCGGTCCGCGGAAGCGATAGACGTCGACGTTCCTCAGCGACTCGAGAAAATCGGTGTGCCACTTACGGACGATGAGGCCGTGATCGGCGGCCACATGCGCCCATTCCAGACTCGCTTCGAAGTTGTTGCGCAGGTATTCGAGCTGCGACAGCGTCCAGGCGATTTCCGCATAGGTGGTTCGGAACGGTTCCTGATCGAGCGCGGTGCGTAGATGACGGCGCGCGGCATCGAACCGGCCGGCCGCCATCTCGGCCGATCCGAGGGAGAGAAGCTCACTGGCGTTGCGGCGAGGCTTCGCTTCGATCATCGAGGCCTGTTCGACGGCGCGAACGTAGTCGTTTTTCCTAACCATCGACTGCACATCGCTGCCGCGGTCGATCGAGCCCGGCGAGACCGTCAGGGGCGAGATCGACACGTCGGAGTAGAGCGTGCAGCCGGCGACAATCGCGAGGATCGTGACGCAGGCGAAGCTGGTGATGAAAGGAGCGCGTCGCATGGAACTGCTGCATTGTACGGACGGATTGCAACGCCGCCGGTTCCGCGGGGTCAGCGCTCTGTGACAACGTGAGGCCGCACGAGGATCCCCAGCTCGCGGATCTGGTAGGCCAGCGCCTGGCGCGACATGTTCAGCGCCGATGCGGCACGGTTCTGGTTTCCGTTCGCCTGCACGAGCGACTTCTCGATCAGATCGCGCCGGAAGCGGGTCACAGCATCCTGATACGAGCTCACCCCGCTGCTGGTTCGCACGACCGCGCTGCGCATCCGCTCGGGAAGGTGCTCGACATCGATCGCCGTCCCTTCGCCCGCGAGCGCATGCGCGGCGCGAATCGTGTTCTGCAGCTCGCGCACATTTCCCGGCCATCGGTAGGACAAGAAAACGGATTCGGCGTCAGGCGTCAGTTTCGCGGCACCGCCGCGGCTCTTCTCACGCTCCTTCGCCAAAAAGTGCGCCGCGAGCATGGGGATGTCCGTGGCGCGGTCGCGCAGCGGCGGCAGCACGATCTCGACACCGCCGATGCGGTAGTACAGATCCTCGCGGAACCGTCCTTCTTCAACCGCCGCTTCGAGCTTGCGATTGGTCGCACTGACGATGCGGACGTCGGCGGTGCGATTGACAGTATCGCCGACGCGGCGGAACTCTCCTTCCTGCAGGAAGCGCAGAAGCTTTGCCTGCGCAGCCAGTGGCATCTCGCCGATCTCGTCGAGAAAGAGCGTTCCCCCTTCGCTGGTCTCGATCAGGCCCGCGCGATCGCGATCCGCGCCGGTGAACGCGCCGCGTACGCAGCCGAAAAGCTCGCTCTCGATGAGGTTCTCGGGAAGCGCCGCGCAGTTCACGGCAGTGAACGTCTTGCCGCGCCGCGGTGAGTGGCGATGGATCGCGCGCGCGACCAGCTCTTTTCCGGTTCCTGATTCGCCGAGGATGCAGACGGGAACGTCGCGGCGGGAGAGACGGGTGATGAGCGTGCCGAGCTCGCGCATCGACGGTGAATCGCCGATGATTCCTTCGATCGCCTCGCTCTTGGCGACGCTCACGCTTTCGTTCTGCTCGATCACGCGTTGCAGGCGATGGTGCTCGGCGCGCGTGCGGAAAAGGGCGGCGAGCGCTTCGCGCGATTCCGCCGTCCAGCGGCTGATGTCATCGACGAAGAGAACTTCGCGGTCGCTGCAGGCGATCCAGTCCGTCTCGCCGGATACGAGAACGCGATCGAGCTCCGCGCCAGATGACGGTGGAAGCGATCCGATCTCGTGCCACTGTCCGAGCCGGTTGCGCGTGGCAAAGCGCCAATTCGTCGGAACGAAATCGCGCACGCCGAACGGGAACGGCCGAAGCGCCGCTTCGCGAAGCATCTTCAGTTCGAGCGTCGAGGCACTTCCTTCGGCGACGGGAAGCTCGACGCCCATTTCGGCGGCGAGGCGCGCGGCCTCGTCGCTGCGGCCGTGACCGAGCGCATCACGAAAGCGCTGCAGACGCTGCGAACGAGTTGCCGCATTGCTGAAATCAACGCGGCCGCCAGCTCGTCGCGTCCGCATCGTCTCCCAGCGTCTGGTCAATTCGACGTTTCCCGATGTTCCGTGCGCGCGCAGCGGCGTCTCACGGCCTTCCATCCAATCGATCTCATCGAGAATCAGATTCGCTGCTTCGCGCATCTGAACATTGAGATCGGAATCGGCGATGATCTGCGCCGCGCGCATGGCGTCGCTGAATCGTCCGCGCGAAAAATCAAGATGCGCGGCCAGAAGCTCGATCTCGAGCAGGCGCCGGTCGTCGCCCGTGCCCTTGAAGAAATGGCGGAGGCGATGAATGTTCTGCGCCGCTTGCGCCCACTGGCCATCGTCGGCGGCGAGGTAGGCAAGGATGAAGAGAATGCCGCCTGCCGCGCGGTCGCCCTGCGTCTCCTCGACGAGCGCCAGAGCTCGCAGCGCTTCCTGACGAGCCTCGGGCCATGCACCCGCGGTGAAGTGAATGTAAACGTGGTCGAGTGCCGCATCGATTCGCTCGGCTGCATCGCGGGCACGGTGAAACGAAGCTGCGGCGTGACTGGCCGCGTCATCGAAGTCAAGACGCGCAGCGGCACAGTGGGTGGCCAAACGCGCCGCAAAGTAATGATCGGCCGGAATCTCGGCGTCATTCTCGGGGTCCGCAGATGTTCTCGTCTCGTGCGCGAGCAGCTTGCGCAGAATGGCAAGGCGCGCCCGCTCCTCGCCGGTCGTTGCTGCGCACGATGCCAGCGCAATGCGCATTTCGTCATAGCGGCTCTGCAGATGAAGAAGCTCCGCGCGCAAAACGTCGCGATCGAATGTCCGTTTCTCGACTCGCTCCAGCCGTGCCAGCGCCGAAGCGTAATCTCCCGTGCGGCGCTCGATGCGCGCAAGAAGCAGTTCGCGCGCGTCGCCGGTCAGCATCGACACTACGTCGCGCGCATCGCGGTAGCGGCCGTGATCGATCAGCGCGGACGCCAGCGTCTGCGCCAGCTTCGGAGTCAGCGCTGCGCGTGGCAGGGACTGAAGCAGCAACAAGTCCTTCCCATTCGCGAACGAAGCGCGATCGAGAAGCGTGGCCGCAGCGCGCGCGTCGCCCGCATCGAGCAGCAGTGCGGCCGCAGCGGGAAGATCGCCGGCAGTTTCGGCGATGACGTCCGCAGCGACGCGGCTGAGCGTCGGCCGCGACGAAGCCGGAATCAATTTCTTCGCCGCAACGCGGATGGCGTCCGATGCGAAGACGAGATGACCATCGTCAAGCGATGTGATCCCGTCGATCGCCAATTCGTCCGTCACTCCTCCGAACATCAGTTGCCGAAAAAACGCCGCGGCCACATCGAGACGGATGCGCGATCCAAGAAGAGCGAGTGCGGCGATGTACGAGCGCGCCGGTTCGCGCAGCGTGTTCAACACCGGCCCGTGCTCCGCCTCGGGCAGCACGCTCGTATCCAGAAAACGCAAAAACGCGTCGGACTCCACAAAGCCCGCCAGCCAGGAGCGGCCTTCATCAGCGCCCAGCGCGCTGATTCGCTCGTCCACTTCGCGGCGCGCGGCCAGAGACGGCGCGACAACGAAGAAGCGCGACCGCGGCAGCTCGGGTTCGTCTCCGTCATCGACGATCCAGACGCCGGTCTCCGTCGCCGCGAGCATCTCGACAACACGGCGCGATGCTGCGTCGTACGACTCCTGATTCGTCACCGAGAAGATCAGTGGATTGCGTGAGGCGGCTTCGACAACCTTCTCGACGATCTCACTCTCGCTGCATCGCTCCAGCGTGCCGGTGACGGTCGTGAGAGCGCGAATCGCCGAATAGCGTTCCAGCGGCGACGCTCCCGGACCGATCTCGATGACCTGCTCGCTGCCCAACGCAGCAGCGGCGCGAATACTGTCGATGCCGTCGGAAAGGCGGAATCGCCCGGGACCACTTTGCAACATCTCGCGAAGCGCGTCGGGACCGGGCGACGCGACAGCGCCCCACGCGGAGCTGCGCAACCAGCGGAGATCCGCCGCTGCATCGCCACGAAGCCTCGCCTCCGCCTCCAGGTAAACCGACTCCGCGCGGCCCCACGACTGACGCAAGGAATCGAGCGGCGGCACGCCGACTGTCTCAGCGAACTGCTGAATGACGGTCAACGCCGGAGCTTCGTCCGCCGCCGCGCGCGCGCCCGTGCGCACGAGCCGGCAATCATGGCCGCGCTTGCGCACCACTGCCCATTCGCCAGGATCAAGTTCCGCATCAGAGAATCCTGCGAAATGGAGCAGCGCCTGATGAGCCGCGAACTGCGCCACGAGCGACAGCCGGTCGCGCGGCCCAAACTCCGCGGCCTCGGTCAGAGGAGAGGCATCGAGAGAAACGACCGGCACACACTCATCGAGCCACGGCAACGTCGAATGACGTAGCGTAGCAATCAACGCGCGGTCCCACCCAAGCTCCCGAAGATCAATCGCAACCGCAGACCGCGCGCGCCGGGCCGACCCGCGCATGGGCATGTACTTAGGTGAGGATTGAACCGGGGATTTCCCTACCCGGGGGGTGGGGAGCGGGGGATGGGGAGTGGGAGAAAGGGCTGAAGTTTCTGGTTAAGAAGCGGAATCGAGTCGAGAACTGCAGAAGTGGCGGTTGACGTTCACAAGGCCGACGAGAACGCGCAGAAAAACTCAGTGCTCCCACCCCCCACACCCCACTCCCCAAGTACTACATCGGCAATCCAACCTTGCGGATCAGCGCGATGAACCTTGGGTCTTTTCGCAGCGGCTCCATCGATGGGTCGACCTTCAGCCATACCGCCGACTCGGAGCGATCGTTGTAGACCTTCTCCAGATTCTTCATCGCGTTGTCGTTATCGCCGAGGGCGGTGTAGATGCGGGCGAGGAAGAGGGGGAGCGTGTAGGTGACCAGGTTGCGGAGCTCATCCATCGCCCGCATCGCTTCTTCGCGATTTCCTAAGGCGGCGTTGATCATTCCCCAGTTCGAGATGAGAAGTTGTTTGTGCCCGCCGAGTTGCATGGCCTTTTGCATGAGCGACAGCGCCTGCGGATAGTTGCCTTTGCGGTACTCGATCTGCGCCTGGAGGTAATAGACCCACGGAAAGCTGGGGTCGAGATCGAGCGATCGCTTGGCCTGCTCGATGGCCTCGTCGTCGCGCCCGGCATAGAACATCGTTCGCCCGACGTCCCAACTCGATTGCACGCCGAGGGGATCGAGCTGCTCGGCGCGGCGCTTCTCGGCGATTGCCTCATCGAAACGCCCCATCGCGGCCAGGAAGTCGCCGTACATCTTGTGGCCGTCGGCATCGTTCGGATTCAGCGCAATGGCGCGGCGAAACTCCTTCTCGCCGCGTACGAAATCCCAGTCGTACCAGGTGAGAACGAGAGCGATGCACATGTGAGCCTGCGGCAGCGACTCGTCGATGGCCAGCGCGCGTTCCGCCGCTTCACGCACGCGCGGCATCGCCTCGCGCGGAGGCATGAAGAGATTGGAGAGGTTGAAATACGCCCAGGAGAGCCCGGCGTAGGCGAGCGCGTAGGTCGGATCGCGCTCGATCGATTGATTGAAGTAGGAGATTCCTTTGCGAATCGACTCTTCGTCGTTGTATTTGGCGGCGAAATAGTGGCCCTTCAAGTAGAGCTGAAAGGCCTCATTGCTCTCCGGCCGGCGCCGTTCCATCAACTTCTTTTCCTCGCCGGTCAGATGCGGCTGCAACTGCGATGAGATTTCTTCAGAGAGGTCCTTCTGCAGCGCTACGACGTCGGAGAGATTGCGGTCGTATTGGTGACCCCACACCTGGGTTCCGCGCTTCACGTCCGTCAGCGATGCGCGCACGACGATCGTGTTGCCTCGCTGGATCAGCCGCCCCGTGACGACGCCGCGCACGTGCAGCTCGCGTCCTACGGCAAGCGGATCGGTGTTCTTGCCTTTGTACATGAAGACCGTGCTATGCGCGACGACCTGCAGCTCCTGCAGTTGCGACAGCGAGTCCATGATGCTGTCGGTCAGACCATCGCTCAGATACTCGCTGTTCGGATCGCCGGACGCGTTGACGAATGGGAGCACGGCGACGCTATCGATCCGGTCTGTGAACCCACCGCCTCGAAAAACGAAGTAGCCGATCGCGGCGAGGATTGCGATAACGACGGCCGCGATGATGGCCACGACGCGCGGGTTGCGAAGCGCGCTCCGAATCCCAAGCCGGGAGGCAATCGGGAACGTCATGTGCGCCGTTGCTTGCTCCGCAAATCCGGGCGCGGAAACATGGCGGAGCAACTCCATCGAGTTGAGTTTGTTTTCGAACTCCAGCTCTCGCCGTAACGCGGTTAGATCGCCAAGGAGTTGGCGCGCGGACGCGTAGCGATTGTCGCGATCCTTCTCCAGTAACTTCAGGATGATGTTGTCGAGCTCGGGCGGCATTCCTGCGACGAAGTGCGACGGCGGCTTCGGGACTTCGTTGGCGATGGCGAAGGCAATATCGATGAAACTCTCACCGCGCAACGGCGCCTGGCCGGTGAGCATCTCGTACATCACCGCGCCGAGCGCGTAGAGATCGGAGCGGGAATCGGGCTGAAGACCGCGCGCCTGCTCCGGCGAAATGTAGAGCAGCGTTCCCATCACGCCACCGCTCGAGCTGTCTTTCAGCGCGGTCTCCGGATCGGCGAGCTTGGCCAGACCGAAGTCGAGAACTTTCACGTAGCCGTCAGGCCGGACCATGATGTTTTCCGGCTTGATGTCGCGATGGATGATGCCCGCATCGTGTGCAGCGGCCAGCGCGCTGGCCACACCCGTTGCGATATCGAGCACCTCGGCGATCTTGAGGCGCTGTTTGTTCATCCGCTCGCGCAACGTCTCGCCTTCGATGTACTCCGTGGCGATGTAGTGCACGGAATCGGTGTGGCCGATCTCGTAGATCGTGATGATGTTCGGATGATTGAGCGCCGAGGCGGCGCGCGCTTCGCGCTGGAAACGGCGAACGCGCTCTTCGTCCTGCGTGTAGCGCACGGGCAGGAGTTTCAACGCCACCTTCCGGTGCAGCGTCTCGTCCTCGGCGAGATAAACCTCACCCATTCCCCCGGCGCCGATGAGACGCCCTACGCGGTACCTTGAGATCCGTGGCGGTTGCATCGACCCTTTCGGAGCATAACATTCGAGGCTGCCATGCGTCGGTGATGGGGAAACGGAGATAAGGTCTGGCCGGGCAAGTATCTTTCGCGCGGATAGAATCGACCGATGACGACCCGCAGCAATGATGTTGATCTCGCGGTCGAGGCAGCCGGTCTCGGCGCCGCGATCCTTCTCAAACATTGGGAACAACTCGGCAAGGAAGACGCCGATCTGAAATCACGCAACGACTGGGTCTCGCGCGCCGACCGTGAGAGCGAAGCAGCGATTGTCGGGTTCATTCGCGAGCACTGCCCGAACGACGGCATCCTCGGCGAAGAAGGTGGCATCAGCGCCGAAGGAACGAGCGGAAGAACCTGGATCATCGATCCACTCGATGGGACTTCGAACTACCTGCAGCACTTTCCCGTCTGGTCGGTGTCGATCGGACTCAAGACCGGCGACGAGATCACCGCCGGCGTTGTTCACGAGCCGTTGCGCGATCTCTTCTTCACCGCCGAGCGCGGCGCTGGTGCGTTTCGCAACGGCGTGCGGATGCACGTCTCGGAGCAGGCCAGCGTTGAGAGCGCGTTTCTGGCTACCGGATTTCCTTTTCGTGCACAAGAATTCGTCACGGTTTATTGTGGCATTTTCCAGGAAGTGATCCGCATCGCGAAAGGGGTGCGGCGCGCAGGCTCGGCGGCGATCGACCTTGCGTACACCGCGGCTGGGATCTTCGATGGCTTCTTCGAGTTGCATCTCGCGCCGTGGGACGTCGCCGCGGGATCGTTGCTCGTGACCGAAGCAGGCGGCGTGTTCAGCGACTTCTCGGGCGGCGATCGCTGGCTGGAGCGCGGCAACATCATCGGCGCGCCGCCGGGCGTTCACGCCGATCTCATTCGATTGATCGGCCGGTTCGTCGCCGAGGATCAACTCGATCGCCGAACGTCCGGCCGGGCGCTCCCATCGGCATGACCGCGAAACTTTCGCGCGACTTTTACCTCCAGGACACCGTGACGGTCGCCCGCGCATTGCTTGGATGCGTACTGTGGCGCCGAACCGCACGCGAGCTGGTGGCCGCGCGTCTCGTCGAAGTCGAGGCCTACCTCGGCGCGAACGACTCCGCCAGCCACGCGCGCCGCGGACTGCGCAGCGCACGCAACGAATCGATGTACCTCGAGGGCGGCCACGCGTATGTCTACTTCACGTACGGCATGCACTGGTGCCTGAACGTCGTCACCGCCGAGGGCGATATCGCGGAGGCGGTGCTGTTGCGCGCTGCTGAGCCGTTACGAGGAATCGAAGCGATGCGCGAGCGCCGTCCGAAAGCGAAGCGCGACCGCGATCTATTGAACGGACCCGGCAAACTCTGCTCGGCGATGGCCGTGGACAAGTCGCTCGATGGTGAACCGCTCTACGGCGACCAGCTCTGGGTCGCTCCGCGGGATCTCCATGTGACTGAGGACGAGATCGCGGTCAGTCATCGCGTCGGCGTCGAGAACTCCGGCGAGGCGGCGCACTGGCCGCTGCGCTTTTTCATTCGCGGGAATCCGTACGTGAGCCGGTGATGCGATCGCGTGCCTGTCATTTCGAATCGGCGTAACCGCGAGGGTGGGAGGGTGGGTGGAGCGGTGAAGCGCGATGAGAAATCCCCTGACCAAGGGCGAGGATCGCTGCGTAGGCGGGAGATTCCTCGCCCCTCACCGCCCCACCCGCTCGGAATGACCATCGTCGAGCCTACGCAGTGGCACATCGAACGTCGTCATTGCTTCCGGCGCCAATACAGAACTATTCTTCCGCTACACACAACCCGCCATCGGAAGAAAAAGGAGACCTGTAAATGCGTCGTCTGATCTTCGTGCTCCTGGCGTTGTTCGTCCTCGTTGCAACCCTTCCCCTGCTCGCACAGTCTCAGGCCACCACCGGTGTCATCGAAGGCACCGTCGTCGATGCCAGCGGCGGCGCGGTTCCCGGCGTCACGGTGACCGTCAAAAACACCGCGACGGGCTTCGAATCGACGAACGTCACCGACTCAGGCGGCCGCTATCGCGCGGTGCTCCTGCCCCTCGGCCCTTATCAACTCACGGCGATGCTGCAAGGGTTCGCGACCGTCGTGCAGAAAAATCTCGACCTCGGCGTCGGTCAGACGCTGACGGTTCCAATCGCTCTGAAGCAGGTGACGACCGCCGAAGAGATCGTCGTCAATGCCGCGCCACCGCTCATCGAGACGGCGCGCACGGAAGGCGCGACACGCATCGATCAGAAATCGATGGAAGGGCTGCCGAACAACGGCCGCAACTTCCTGGAATTCACCAAGCTCACGCCCGGCGTCACGATCGTGCAGGGTCCCGACGGCGATGAGTTGTCGATCAATGGTCAGAAGGGCATTTCGAACAACGTCTCCGTCGACGGTGCCGACTTCAACAATCCGTTCTTCGGCGAGCAGCGCGGCGGACAGCGTCCACCGTTCACATTCAACCTCGATGCGGTCAAGGAGATGGTCGTCATCGCCGACGGTGCAAACGCCGAGTTCGGGCGATCGATGTCGGGATTCGTCAACGTCATCACCAAGTCGGGAACGAACGATCTCACCGGTACCGCTCACGTTACCTTCAAGAACGACTCGCTGAGCGGCCAGCCGAAGAATCCCGACGGCACGACGTCGCCGAAGTTCCCTGCATCGCAAACACAGGCCGGCTTCACGTTTGGCGGCCCGCTCCAGAAGGACACTCTGTTCTACTTCGGAGCATTTGATTACCAAAAAGGCAAGACGACGAAACAGACCAACCCGGCGCGGATCGAGCAGCGCGTCGTCGATGCTCTTGCCGCGCTGGGAAGCCCGAACGAGAACGGCTCGATCCAGCACACGAACGATGCGCGCGTTCTTCTCCTCAAACTCGATTGGAACGTCTCCGCGAAGAATCTCGCCAACCTCCGCTACAACTACACCTGGTCGCAGCAGAACAACGGAACCTTCGATGTCGACTCCTGGGGCCGAAGCGCAAATGCGATCGAGAAAGATTCGTCCAACGCAATCGTCGGCGGATTGACAACCGCCCTTCAGTCGAATCTCTTCAATGAATTCCGTTTCCAATTCGCAAAAGAAAACCGACCGCGTCCTTACAATGGACCGAATATCAGCGGCCAAAGCCGCCCATTGCCAGACACCGCCTTCGATTTCGCGAAGAGCTATCGTTTCGGCGAGCCATTCTTTATCCCCGTCAAGTATTACGACACGCGTGTACAGTTCAATGAAAACGTCAACTACCTCCGCGGCGCACACGCAATCAAGGCGGGTCTCGAATTCAATCGCGTCAATTCCGTACAGACCTTCGTGGGATTTGCCAACGGCCGCTACATCTTCAGCTCGACCGATGGCTTTCTCAATTACGTAAAGAACCCGAAGTACGTCGAATGCTCCAATGGAACCTCGTCACAGACCGGCGTCTGCCCGTCCGGTACATCGATTACGGGCCCCGTGCTGCTCTATTTGCAGCAGGCCGGCGTCGGAAATATCAGCGTCGAGGAAGCGGGAACGCAGAGCATTCCCCAGGTGGAGCCCGCGGTCTTTGTACAGGATTCCTGGCAGGCCACGCCGCACCTCAATGTCAATTACGGTCTGCGCTGGGAAGCGGAGATCGAGCCTGACCCGATCACACCTGCCGATCAGGTCTTCTATGCCGGATTCATTGGTAAGACGTCGAAGGGACAGGCGTTTCCGTCCAATGGCAAGATTCCAAGCGACAGAAAAATGTGGCAACCGCGCCTCGGTTTCTCCTGGGATCCGCACGGCGACGGCAGGCAGGTTCTGCGCGCAAATGCCGGAATTCAGTACGGTCGCGTACCGGGACTGACACTGGCATCATCACGATCCACAAACGGCTCGCGCGGCCAGACGATCTTCCGCAATAGCGCCCTCACCGGCATCCTCGGGCCCGTGCCCGCATATCCGAACATCATTCCGCAGTCGCAAGTCGGCTCGCCGTTCGATCCTGACGTCTTTGTGTTCGACAAGAACTTCGAGAATCCGAAGGCAACCCTGGCCAGCGTGTCGTGGGAACAGGAGCTCATCAAGGACTACGGTTTCCTGGTGAAGTACAACTACGCCAAGGGCGAGCACATCACCCGCTTCGTCAATCGCAATGATCCCCTCCTCGGATCGCCCTGGTCGACCGGACTCGGCGCCGGCGGCGCCAATGGGATCGGCACACTGACCACGATCGAATCGTCCGCCAAGAGCCTTTACAACGGCGTCACCGTCGGTATCAACAAACGTCCGTCGAACAACGTGCAGTTCGAAGTGAACTACACCTACTCGAAGGATAAGTCGGACGACGACAACGAGCGCGATCCCTTCTCGTTCCGCTATGCCAAAATCACCAACCTCGCCGCGGAATACGGCTACTCGGACCGCGATCAGCGCCACCGCCTGAATAGTTGGCTCTTATGGAACGCGCCAATGGGCGTCGATGTGAACGTGCGCTACTCGTACCGCTCCGCGCAGCCGAAATCGCTGTCGTGCGTCGTGAGCGCCGCCTTCTGCGGCAAAGACGCGTTTGGCGGTTCGCGATTCATGGCCGACGCACAGACGCCACAGGACCGCATCAATCCCGACGGCTCCGTGACCCAGCGCAACCTCGGCCGCAAGGACAACGTCTTCTCATCGCTCGATCTGCGCCTCACAAGAGCGTTCCCCTTCGGCGCATACAAAATCGAGCCGGCGATCGACATCTTCAATCTCTTCAACAGCAAGAATTTTCATCGTCCTGAAGTCACGAACCTGATCTTCAACTTCGACGGCACGGTACAGAGCGGCGTTGGGGAGCCGCGTCAGATGCAATTGGGGGTGAGAGTGATCTGGTAGTTGGAGGCCCGTATGCATTCGTTTCGATCCTTTTCGGTTGTTTTGATACTTATCGCGGTCCCGATCCAGGCGCAGAAGTTTCTCGGCGCGGATTGGGTTACTCAGAGTCTGTCGATCGGTGAGGGGCGCGCCACTGTCAAGATGCCGCCCGACTGGTCGATTCAGAATGATGTCGTCGTCTTTTCGAACGCCGAAAAGTCCGATTGTCGAATCGACCTGGCGCCGGTCCGGCGCATCAATTTCGATCAACGGCTGACGCGGGCGCTCGACGAAGACCGCACCGAGGCCACGGGCGATATTCATGCTGAGCTCTACCATGGCCCAAACGGCGTGAGGGTAGTTTCCGTCCATTATGGTGACCGAAATGGACGCGCTATCGCGAAGAGATACTTCGACCTATCGACTCAGGATGGCGGGGCGATCATGGAATGGGTCGTCAATGCGTCGCCCACTCCTGACGGCTTCGATTGCCTGACTCGGTTCAGCATGATGATGGCTACCGCCAGGCTGTCACCAGCCGAAAATTCTCAAACCGCGTCGCCAAACTGAGGAACGCTGCCGTCCCGGCGGCTGGCCTGGCGGCGTCTCGCCGCCAACCGAGCGGCTGGAGCCGCGCAATAATAGGGCCTCATGTCCCGCCCGCCCTTCCTTGCCCGCGCCGGCTCGCGCATCGCTGATGTCTGCGAGCGGTGGTTCCCCGACGCCTTCGTCTTCGCACTCGCGGCGATCGTTCTCGTCTTCATCGCGGGAGTGAGCTGGCGCGTGAAGCCGGTGACTCTGGCGATCGAGTTCGGGAACGGCTTCTGGTCGCTTGTCAACTTCACGATGCAGATGGCGATTGTCATCGTGGGTGGATTCGTCGTCGCCTCGTCGCCGCCGGTGGCGCGAGTGACGCGATGGCTGGCGTCGATTCCGAAGACGGCGCGTGGAGCGGTTGCGTTCGTTGCCGCATTCGCGATGCTCTCGTCGCTGCTGTCGTGGGGACTCTCGCTGATCTTCACGGGCCTGCTCGTACGCGAGATTACGAAACGAGTGGACGCCGATTACCGCGCGATCGGCGCTGCGGCATATCTCGGGCTCGGCAGCGTCTGGGCGCTCGGCCTCTCGTCGTCCGCCGCGCTCCTTCAGGCAACGAAGTCGTCGATCCCTCCGGCGCTGCTACCGATCACCGGCGTGATTCCGCTGACACAGACGATCTTTCTCTGGCAAAGCATGGCCATGGCGGCGGTGCTGATCATCGTCTCGATTGCGGTCGCCTACTTCTCCGCGCCTGCTGAAGGCGAAGCACGAACCGCGCGATCGATGGGGATCGAGTTTACCGACGACGTGGCCGAGGAGACGCACGCGATTACGCCGGCAGAGAAATTGGAGAACAGCCCGATCCTCAACGTTCTCATCGCGGCGCTGATGTTCTGGTTTTTGTTCACGCAGTTTCGCGACAAAGGCGGACTGGCGGCACTCGATCTCAACAACTTCAACTTCGCGTTCCTCGCCGCGGGACTGCTTCTCCATTGGCGTCCGCGCTCGTTTCTGCGCGCCGTGACGAAGTCAGTGCCAGCCACCGCCGGAGTGCTGATCCAGTTCCCGTTCTACGGCGGTATCTTCGGGATGATCTCGAAGACGCCGATCGCTGCGCACCTCGCGCATGCGTTCGTCAGCATCACCACGCGATCGACATTCCCGATCGTCGTCGCGATCTATTCCGCCGTCCTCGGCATGTTCGTTCCGTCCGGCGGCGGCAAGTGGGTCGTCGAAGCGCCCTACGTCATGGCCGCCGCCAACGCCTGGAAGATGCACCTTGGCTGGACCGTGCAAATCTACAACGCGGGCGAAGCGCTGCCGAATCTCATCAATCCCTTCTGGATGCTGCCGCTGATGGGAATCCTCGGCGTCCGCGCCCGCGATCTCGCCGGCTACTCGATTCTCCAATTGCTCTTTCACGCGCCAATCGTGTTGCTTCTGTGCTGGATGTTTGCGCAAACCTTCTAGCGGGGAGTGAGGCGGAGGAAGCGCTGTCATCCTGAGCCGCCGAAGGACACGAAGTGCCGGAGGACGGTCGAAGGACCCCCTACTTTGTGCATCAGCGCGTTACGAAAAACCGTAGCAACGAAGCGGGGGGTCCTTCGACCGTCCTTCGCCGCCATGCCTGCCGAGGGTCAGCGTTGCGAATCTTACGGCGGCTTCGGCAGCTCAGGATGACAGGAATTACGCATCACCAGCATTCACTATTTCAAAAACTCCATCAGGTAATCCGTCGCGTCTTTCGAGCGCATCACGGACAACTTCTGGATGATCTCGTGCTTCGTCTCCGGATCCTTTTCCGTTCGCGCCAGGCTGACCAGCGTCTTGGCGTTGCCCTGGATGAAGAGCGCGTTGACGACGGCTTTGCGGACCTCGGGGCGCGGGTCGTTGTTGTAGAGCGAGAGAAGCAGATCGCCGGAGCGGCCGCCGCCGAGGAGGCCGAGGTTGCGGATGGCGGCGACTTTGAGCTCGAGGACTTTCTCATTGCGCGCGAGGTCGGCCAGCTTCTCCGAATTGCCGCCGATGAACATCGCCTGCAGGATCTTCTTGCGGATCTCGATCGACGATTCGTTGTTGTAGAGCTCCGCCAGCTCGTTCCGCGCGCCGACGACGCCGAGTTGCAGCACGGCATCCGCGCGAAGCTCGGCGTTCGGCTCGCCTTTGGCCAGAGCGAGCAGCCGCGCGCGGTCGCCGGAGATCATGTACGACTTCAGCACGGACTTTTTCACGCTGATGTCAGACGTCGAGTTGTAGATGTCGGTGAGCACGCCGCGGCTGCGCTCGCCGCCTAGGATGCCGAGCGTGCGGACGGCGCGGAGGCGAAGATCGGGAGGTCCGCTCTTGGCCGTGCGGATCACGATGTTGAACGCCTGCGGCGACGACGACTGACTGAGAACGAAAAGCGCGCGCTCTTTCATCTTTACCGGCTGATGGCCATTGAGGATCCCTTCGAGGATGGGGATGGCGCGATCGGGATCGCTGTTCATCAGGCCGTTGATGGCCATCAGTTTCACATCTTCATCGTCGACGTGCTCGGGCTCGATCTGCTGGCCGGCCGACTGGCGAATCTCCACTTCGAGCGTCTTGCCGTCTTCAACCCATTTCGATTTCGGGTACGACTTCTGGAGTTGCAGCAGCGTCGACAACGCCTCGGAACGCGCGCCCATCTTTCCGTCGGCGTAGGCGAGCCAATAGAGCGCGGCATCGGCGTGGGACATGCGCATCTCCGCCACTTTGCGGAAGGCAGACGCGGCGCGGCGCCAGTCGTGCTCGTCCAGCGCGTCGGTTCCGGAGTCGTACAGCTCTTCTTCCTTATCCGCCTTCCGGTCGGCGCGATCCTTGTCGCGATCTCTTTGATCGCCTTCGCGATCCGCACGATCGTCGTCTTGAAGGGTTATCGAGAAGTTGTCATCCGGCAGGTTGTTCCAGTTGGCACGCACGCTCGGCGCAATGACAAGCAGCGCGGCGGCGATTAAGAAAAGCAGTCTCGATTTCATAGTGAGTTGGTTCCTTTGGTTTTGGAGTTGGTGGCGGATTCCTGGCCGCTCACCTGCGCGCTGACGACGCGCACTTTGAAGAGGAGCCCTTTCGCATCGATGCGCTTTTGAAGCGCGGCGATTTCGTCGGGCGAGAGAGTCGAGCCGGAATGCGACAGCTCGAGCAGCACCGGCTCCAGGTCCGACAGCAACGATGCGATACGCGTCTCGCCTCGCCGTGTGGCCGTTTGCCGGTAGATTCGATTCGATGCTACGAGCTCACCGGCTCGTTTGCTTTCCGCGGTCACGTCGAGCGGCTGCTTCGGATCGGCGTTGGAGAGCTCGAGCAGCATCCGTTCGGAGCTGTCGAGGTGATCGCTGACGACGACGAGAAGAAGACGATCGCGCGATGACGATGAACTGTTCGAAGCCGGTGCCGCGGCCGATGCGGGCGGCGTGTTGTGCGCGACGACCGTGGCCGGCTGCTGGATCTGCTGCGTCCGCGCGTGCCAGAACATCCCGCCGATGAAGGCGAGCGCCAGCGCGGCGGCGATCGCACTGATCGTTCCCCATACTCGTGCACGGCGACGGCCGTTGCCGAGTTTCCAGCGCAGCCGCGTCCAGACCTCTTCGCCGTATGCCTCACTTTTCTCGGGGATGGGTAGGTGATTGACGAGCGCGAGAACATCGCGCAGCGTGTCGAGCTGACTGCGGCATTCATCACACGACCCGACATGTGCGTCTGCGAGCGCATCGCCGTCGTCGTAGTAATGTCCGATCAGTTGTTCTTCGGTCAAGTGTTGCATGCGGTTGGCCTCACGAGCGGCTCCAGCGAGTCACGGAGCTTGCGGACTGCGCGAAAAATCGTGTGTTTCGCGGCATTGACTTGAATGCCGAGGGTCTTGCCGATCTCTTCGACGGGCATTCCTTCGAAGTGGCGGAGGATGAAGGCGGTGCGCTCGCTGGGGCTGAGACGCTCCATCGCCGCGGCCACTTGCGCCTGCAGCTCGACGGACATCATCAGGCGATCCTGTTGCGCTTCGCTGCGCGCTCCCGCTGCTCCTGCGAGCTCCGCCGACTCGGGATCGCCGCCGTAGTGCTTGTCGGCGCGGCTGCGGGCGCGCAGCAGATCGAGTGAGCAATTGACGGCAATGCGGTGCAGCCACGTCCCGAAGTTCGCGCGCTCTTCGAAGTGCTGGAGCTGTTTGTAGGCGCGAAGGAAAGTCTCCTGCACTACATCGTCGGCATCATGTTCGTTTCCAGTCATTCGATAGGCCACGCGAAATGCTGCGTTGGAATGACTCTCGACCAGCATCCGGAACGCGTCGGCGTCGCCGGATCGGGCTCTGCTGACCACGGCGAGGTCGGTCGTCATCTCCATCCGGCCGATTAGACTCGAAAAGGGCGGTTTGGTTAGCTGGGAGGAGACAAGAGATCAGTGGTCAGTGATCAGTGATCAGTGATCAGAATGTCGCCCCTGATCTCTGATCTCTTGTCTACTGATCTCTTTCTGATCTCTGGAACCTACCGCCAATATCCACGCACCCACACCCAATCGCGACGCGCGCGGATGTAGTGGCCCGGCACCCAGACCGCGCCGCGATACGGCGCGACGCCGATCACTTCCACGCGCGGGACCGGTGCTACGAGAGCGACGCGCGTCGCGCATCCGGCAACGAGTGCCGATCCTGCCAGCAACGCAATTGCGATGATTCTCTTCATGGTCAGCTCCTTTGGTTGACTGCTGTTCAAAAGACGCGCGACCCGCCATGACCGTTGACGCATTACCATTTGCGTAACCGTGACCTCACTCGTCCACTACGTTTTGCAGTACGGCATCCCGTTGGTCTTCATCAACGTGTTGCTGGAGCAGTTGGGTGTGCCGGTGCCTGCGGTGCCTGCGCTGATCGTGGCGGGCGCGTTGTCGCGCGATGGAAAGCTGTCGTCGACGCACGTTTTGCTCGCGGCGCTCATCGCCTCGCTCATCGCCGACTACGTCTGGTTCCTCCTCGGTCGCCGCTTCGGCTATCGGATACTGCGGACGCTTTGTCGCATCTCGCTCTCGCCCGATTCGTGCGTGCGCGACACCGAGGCGCGGTTTGAGCGGTGGGGGTTGAAGTCGCTGCTCATCGCCAAGTTCATTCCGGGATTCTCGACGGTGGCACCGCCGCTGGCAGGCGCGGCGGGAAAAAGCACGCTGGCGTTTCTGATTTACGACGGCATCGGTTCGATCATCTGGGCAGGCAGCGCGGTGGCGTTAGGCCGCGCGTTTCATCGCGCCATCGATCGCGTTTTGGCCGCGCTCGAAAGCCTCGGCGGGTGGGCGCTCATCATCGTCGCATCGCTGCTGGCGTTGATGATCGCGGTGAAGTGGGCGCAGCGCGTTCGTTTCATCAAACAACTGCGCACGTTGCGCATTCAACCTCACGAGCTGAAAGAAATGTTCGATCGCGGCGAGCTGCCAGTGGTGCTCGACGTGCGCACGCCTGGCGCGCGCCGCCACGATCCACGGGCAATTCCCACGGCGATCCTCGCGGTCATGGAGGAAATCGACAAACAGCTCGGCGATCTGGCACCACATCAGGAGGTGGTGCTTTACTGCACGTGACCAAACGAGGCCTCAGCCGCCCGTGTGGCGCGCATGCTGATCGACAAGGGATATACGAAGGTTCGCCCGCTGGCCGGAGGCCTCGACGGCTGGATCGATGCCGGTTTTCCGTTTGAGAGTCTGGCCTGAATGTCGACTTACATTCACGGAACGCGCGATGATGAGCAGCGGCGTTTGTCGCTGTTGAACGACGTGCTGCTCAACTCCGCGATGTTGCGCGAGATGCAACTGCGCGGCGAGGAGCGCATTCTCGACCTCGGCTCCGGGCTCGGGCAGTTCACGCGGATGATGGCACGCGCGGTGCCGCGCGGCCGTGTGGTCGGAGTCGAGCGCGATGACGAGCAACGCAGCGCGGCGATGCGACTCGCGGAGAACGACGGCGAGGCCGCGCTCGCCGAGTTTCGTTCCGGCGACGCATTGGCTCTCGACCTCGGCGACGAGTGGGGCACGTTCGATGTCGTGCACACGCGTTTTCTCCTCGAGCACATTCCCGATCCGCTTCGCGCGGTCCGTTCGATGGTGCGCGCAGTGCGGCCGGGAGGCCGAATCGTTCTCGCCGATGACGATCACGGAGTGATGCGTCTCTGGCCTGAGCCAGCAGGTTGGATGAGCTTGTGGGATGCCTACGTGCGCGCATACGACCGCATCGGCAACGATCCGTTCGTCGGACGGCGTCTCGTGCAACTGCTGCATGACGCCGGAGCCGCGCCGGTGCGCAACACGTGGGTGTTCTTCGGCGGATGCGCGGGGATGGAGACGTTCCCGACGCTGGCGGCGAACATGGCGGGAGTCGTCAACAGCGCACGCGAGGCGATCGTGTCGATGCGGCTGTTCGATGCGGACGCGTACGATCGTGTGATGGAGGAGTATGTCCGCTGGTCGAAGCGTCCCGACGCCGCGCTCTGGTTTTCTGTGGCCTGGGCGGAGGGAGTGGTGGGTAAATCGAGCTTTCCGTCCTCGCTGTCATTCTGAGCCGCCGAAGCCGCCGCAATCTTCGCTTCAGTCACAACGGCGAGGAGAGCGGCGGCGAAGGACGGTCGAAGAATCCCCTTATTCCTTGCGAGGTTTTTCAGGAAGCCACCGCGCAACCGGCAGAGAACGAGGGGATCCTTCGACCGACCTTCGCTGCGTTGTCAGAGTAGCTATGGGGCGCGGCTCGGCGGCTCAGGATGACAGCGATCATGACGCGTTAGCCCAACTGCTCATCGCCGTCATCATCCCATCCGTATTCATCGCGCATTTGCTGAATGGGTGTTAGCTCCAACTTGTATCCCCGAGAGTCTCGTACGCTTCCATGAACCGTCGCGCATTGTTGGCAGAGCTGAGCAAATGGATCGTCTCCAGGATGCCGCCCAACTCCTACGAAGCGATCAATATGGCATCGCCACCCTCCGGGCGTCGAATGAGGACGGCCTCGTGATCGTCGACCACTCGATCGACAAGCTCTTTGAGCTCGGAACGAGCCTCCGCGTAGGTTCTTTTGATCGCCATCAGCGCCTGCTAAAACGAGCCTACTTCCCCACCGCCCACAGGTCCAGCCGAACCGGAACGTCATCGTCCACCGTCACCAGAATGCTGTGCGGGACCTTGATTCCGAAGTCGGGCATGTGGATCTTGAAGCTGCTGCTGGCGTGAATGCGGCCGTCGGGAATCAAGACCACGCGCACAGGGATCGTCATTCGTTTCGTAACGCCATGTAGCGTCATGTCCCCGGTGACGCTGATCTCGACCGGCGCGTTCGGCGCAATCGACGCCGGCCCGGTGACGCTGACCGACTTGAACGTGGCCGTGGCGAATTTGTTCGTCTCCAGATAACGCTCGCGCATCTCTCTGTTGCGCAAGCCGACGCCGGTGTCGAGCGAGTCGAGGTTGATGATGACGTTCACGCTGGATGTTGCCGGACTGGCGGCGTCCGCCACGATCGTGCCGGTGACATCGCTCGTCTTGCCGTCGAACGAGTCGTAGGTGTCTTCGGCGTGAAATTCGGCGACGTTGTTGCCGCCCTTCGCGATCGTGTAGGTGCGCGAGTCAGCGTGGAGCACGGCTGCGAGCGCGAGGAGACCGGCGATCGTCGTCAGTCGCACGAGGTGGCGGCGGGACGCCGCCACGCCAGCCGCCGGGACGGCAGCGCTCCGCTTTGCAGGTTGTTCGTTCATGCATTTGCGAACAGCAAGGCGTTACTGGCCGATTCCGGCGAGCCGTAACGCTTTGCGTACGTACGACGGATGCGGAACATCGGCGAGCGACGCTGGGGCGATCCAGGCGTAGTCGCGTCCGCGCGCACGCGGCCGGCTCGTCACCGTGAAGACCTCGAAGGTGATCCGCCGATTCGTCACCGTGTGACGAAATGTTCCGATCGCTTCGAATGCGCTGACACGCAACGGCGCGCCGGTCAACAGCGTCGTATCGCCGTGCGGAAGGTGAAACATGCCGCGCATCAGTTGTCCCGACTCGCGCCGCATCAGCACGCGTCCTTCGCGGTCCACGACGAGATAGAGCGGGATGTGCATCGCGCGCGTCATCACCTTCGCCTTCGGCCGCGGAAACTCGTCGACGCGCCCCGCGGCGAACGCCGCGCACGAACGGCGTAGAGGACACTCGCCGCACTGTGGATTTCGCGGCGTGCAGATCAGCGCCCCGAGCTCCATCAATCCCTGATTGAGATCGCGCGGCGATTTCGCCGACGCGATGAGCGACTCCGCGTGCATCCATGCCTCGCGCATCAAGGGCGGCGACGACAGCGGCGCGTCGATCGCGAAAAGCCGCGCCACGATCCGCGCCACATTCCCGTCCACGATCGGCGCGCGTTGTCCGTACGCGATCGAGGCGATTGCGCCGGCCGTGTAGCGGCCGATACCGGCGATCGTCGTCAGATCGTCGACGTCACGCGGAATCGTGCCGCCGAAGCGCGTCATCACATCAATCGCACCATCGCGGAGCATTCGGGCGCGACGGTAGTATCCGAGCCCTGACCACGCTGCCGTCACATCGTCGATGCTCGATTGTGCGAGATGCCGGACAGTGGGAAATCGCTTCAGGAAGCGCTCGTAGTACCCGAGGACCACCTCCATCCTCGTCTGTTGCAACATCACTTCGGAAATCCACACCCGGTACGGATCGTAGCCTTCGCGCCACGGCAGCGCGCGCTGGTTTTTTCGGAACCACGTTTCGATTGGAGCGGCGAGCCGGTGCGTTGGCAATTCGCTTGTATTGTATGCTTTGCCTGCTCTCTCTCGAGGCTGACAAACATGGAAGATCAAGCACAGGCAACGCAATCAGAAACCGAGCAGGGCAAATACGTTTACTGCATCATCAAGACTGAGATTCCTCGCGACTTCGGCCCCGTCGGAATCGGTGGCCGCGGCGACAAGGTCTACAGCGTTCCTTACAAGGAATTCGCCGCCGTCGTCTCCAACTGCCCGCTGATCGTCTTCGATCCGACGCGCGAGAACGCGCTGGCTCATGAGCATGTGAACGAGCTCGTGATGAAGGACTTCACCGTGCTGCCGATGAGCTTCGGCACGGTCTTCCGCACCGAGAACGACATCAAGGAGTTTCTCAAAGGAACGTACGACGCGCTCTCCGACGTGCTTCAGAAGATGGATGGGAAGATCGAGTTCGGCCTGAAGGTGAACTGGGACAAGGACCAGGTCATCCGTGAGATCGAGACGGAGAATGAAGAGATCCGGCGCTTGAAGGAAGAAATCTCATCGAACACGTCGACATCGACCTACTTCTCGCGCATGCAGCTCGGCCGCGTGGTCGAGTCGGCGCTCCAAGCCAAAGCGGACGCATACGTCAGCGAGATTTACGAAGCGTTGCGCGACGCCGCGATTGCTTCGCGCTCGAACAAGCCGATCGGCGACAAGATGATCATGAACGCCGCCTTTCTCGTCGACCGCGAAAAGACGAAGGCGTTCGACGACCAGATCACGGAGATCGCGAAAAAGTACGAGAACAAGCTGTCGTTCCTCTACACGGGACCGTGGCCTCCGTACAACTTCGTGAACATTCGTTTGAAGTTGGAGCGAGGGCAGAGCGGCGGTTAGCGATCTGGCGATTCAGCCATGTTCCTTCTTGACGACATTCTCATGCTCCCCATGAAGCTCCCCATCGCGGGCTTCAACTGGATCATGAAGCAGATCCAGACGATGGCGAACGAGGAGCTGCTGAACGATCAGCCGTGGAAGGAGCGCCTCATCGAGTTGCAGATGATGCTCGAAGTCGGCGATCTCACCGAGGCCGAGTACACCGAGCAGGAAGCGCAGGTGTTTCTGGCATTGCGCGAGATCCGGGCGCGCAAAGAAGAGATCGCGCGGCAGCAGCGCGGCGGCGATGACGACGACGGCGGCATCGGAATCTTCACCGGATACGGTCAGTGACACTCGCAGCCGCGTTCGACCCGCTTGCCGGGCGCCGCGTGATCCTCATCGGCGGAAAGGGCGGCGTCGGAAAAACTACGGTGTCGATCGCGGTGGCGTTGCACCTTGCGGCCTCGCGCGACGTCATTCTCTTCACGACCGATCCTGCCTCGAATCTGGCCGATATCGCCGGCGATGAGTTGCGCACGGAAGCCCTCGACGCCGTTGCGTTGTATCGGAAGTTTCTCGATCGCAATCTCGAAAGCTTTCTCGAGCTTGGCGACCGCGGAACCTATCTCGACAAAGATGAGCTCCGGCGATTCTTCGAGCTTTCGCTTCCCGGCGTCGATGAGCTGATGGCGTGGATGCGCATCGGCGCGCTGGCCGATGAGAATCCCGATGCCACGATCGTTGTCGACACCGCGCCCACGGGCCACACGCTGCGCATGCTCGGTTCCGCCGATCACTTCCGCCAGTTCGCCGAGGCGCTCGACTCGATGCAGGCCAAGCATCGCGGGATGGTGCGGCAGTTCACGCGGCGCAATGTGCGTGATGCCATGGACGCGTTCGTGGAACAGTTCGAGGCATCAGCAGCGCGGACGCGCGCGCTGCTGACGGATCCGGCACGGACGTCGTTCGTTGCCGTGACGTTGTCAGAGCCGTGGGTCGTCGAACAGACGGAGCGGCTCGTGCGCGAGGTGCGCGCTGACGGAATCGAAGTTCCGTTCACGGTGCTCAATCGCGCCATCGCCGATCCCGATTGCGTGCGTGATCGTGAACGCGCGGAGCGCGACGCGGAAGCACGCGCGCGGCTCGCGCCAATCGTCGACGCGGCGCGATCATGCGTGCCTCTCGATACTGCGGCCGCGATCGCGCAATGGGCAAGCTGTCATCCTGAGCCGCCGAAGCCGCCCCAGGATTCGCTGCTCAAGGATTCCGGCAGTAATCGGCGGCGAAGGACGGTCGAAGGACCCCCCAACCATGTGCCGCAAGAGTCAAGTGCTGGGAATCCTGCAACGCCCCCTCATCCGCCTTCGGCACCCTTCGGCTCGCCGGGCTCGCTCAGGGCAGGCTCTTCTCCCCCGCTGAAAAGCGCGGGGGCGAAGGACGCTCGAATTCAGAGCAGTGCGGTCGCGTCGTCGACGACGCCTGCGGCGCGGGCTGTCCAGGATGACAGTGCACGGCGCATAACCACCGCCCGCCTCACCTTCCTCGCCGGCAAGGGCGGCGTCGGCAAAACCACCTCGGCTGTCTCCATTGCGCTACAACTGGCGAATCGCAATTCTGGCAAACGCTACACCGTCATCTCCGTCGATCCTGCGCATACGCTTCGCGATGTCTTCGCGGATCAGAAGCCTCCGTCGAATCTCACCGTCGAGACGATCGACACGAAAGAGAAGTGGCGGCGCTTCCGCGATTCACTCGGCGAAGAGATCGAGCGCGCGATCGGGGCCATTACACCCGGCGGAATGACCGTCGCTTACGACGCCGAGGCGATGAAGAAGTTGATCGAGATCGCTCCGCCCGGTGCCGACGAGCTCTTTGCGATCACGCGTCTTGCCGATCTCATCGCCGACGAATCGCAGGAAGCGATCATCGTCGACACGGCGCCGACCGGGCACTTTTTGCGGCTCATCGATCTTCCTCGAACTGCGGGCGAGTGGGTGCGGGAGTTCATGCGCATCCTTCTTCACTATCGCGAGCTGATCCCGGCGGGCTCGCTCGCTGAAGAGCTCATTCGCGCGTCGCGCGCATTGCACGCGCTCGATGAAGCGATGCGCTCGGAGAACACACGCGTGATCGTCGTCACGCGCCCGGAGCGGATCGTGATCGCCGAGAGTCAACGGCTGATCGCGGCGGTCGAGGAGCGCGGCATGAAGATCGGCGGCGTCATCGCGAATTACATGACTCCCGATAACGACTGCGCCTGCGATCAATCGCTGCGCGGATTCGAACAAGATGCGCTGCGTCAACTCGGACGCAAGGACGTGATCGAGATCGCGCGCCGCGATGCGCCGGTAACGATCCTGGCCGAATTGGCGGCGCTCGTTCCGCTGCACAACGGATCTGCGGTTCAGCGGCTTCGTGCCGCGCACAGAGCGTGAAGCCGAGGGTAGTAGATGGAGGCACGAAGTCCGCTGCAACCGCAAGTTGGGCGGCGAGCGCGCCGGCTACGACGGGCTGCGACCGGGGCTGCCCTGCCCTCTGCCGATGCGGGGGCTTTTGCCGCGCAGGCTTACCTAGAACCCGCAACGTCGGAGCGCGTTCGTGGCTACAGCAATGCTTTGAGCTCACCAATTCGCTTGGCAAGAGTACCCATGTTTTCGAATGCCCTGTCTATAGTGGATTTGTGACTCTCGTGATAGTAGTCAGCATCCATGATGCTGTCGACGACCCCCAGCATGCGGTCGTGCTCTTGTTGAGCGTTCTGAATCTCAGCAAGAATTGCCTCCCGGCTCATTCTAAGAGGTCGCCCGCAGTGAGGGCAGCTAGTGGCAGAGTCGCTAACTTGCTTTGCGCAATCCGGACACGTTGTGAGAGCCATTCGCACACCTCATCGACGCTAGACATCCCAGTGATTCTCGCAAGTCTACTACCTACCCGATGGGACCGTAACTTGCTCGGCCGCCGGCCAACTAACCCTTCGCCTTCTTCTTTTTCGCCGCTGCTTCCGGCGCGCCGAACACCTTGGTCATATCAAATCGTTTCTTCCCCGTCGCCACCGCTTTCCAGAGATCGCCAATTTCATCGACACGCTCGCGCACGTTGTCGATGCGGAAGTCTTTGATGTCGATCCCTTCCGCGATTTCCTCCCACGTCACCGGTGTCGACACACCCGCGAACGGAGTCGGGCGCACGGAGTAGATCGACGCCAGCGTGCGGCCCCAGGCGTTCTGGTTGTAGTCGACGAGGACGCGCGCGTAGGGCCGCTTCACCTTCCGGTATTCGGCCGTGATGATGTTGGGATGGCGTGACTCGAGCTCGATGGCGATCGCTTTCGCGAACGTCCACACTTCTTTTTGCAGCGGGCCGCGGACGATCGGGATGTAGACGTGGATCCCTTTCGAGCCGGTGGTCTTGGCGAAGGTCGGCATGCCGAGGTGATCGAGAATCTCGTGAACACGGAGGGCGACTTCGCGGATCATCTTGAAATCAGCGCCCGGCCCGGGATCGAGATCGAAGTGAAGAACGTCGGGGCGGTTGTAATCGTCGCAGCGCGCGTACCACTGATTGAGATCGATGCAGCCGAGGTTGATGAGCCACAGGAGCGAGGGGAGATCCTGGACGATCGGGAAGTTGACGGGACCCTCGCCGTGCGGAATCGCGCAGATGTCGATCCAGTCCGGCCGCGGCTCGGGTGCGCGCTTCATGTAGAAGAACTCGCCCTCGGCACCGTTCGGATAGCGCTTCATTACCATCGCCCGTCCTGCGAGATGCGGCAGAAGGTAGGGCGAGATGTCGGCGTAGTACTGCAGGAGATCACGCTTGGTGATCTTCAGGTCTTTCCAGAAGAGTTTCGGCAGATTCGTCAGACGCACTTCGCGTCCGCCGATCGTCAGGACGGCGTCGGTGACGTCGGTTGGAATGATGAGGCGTTTGGCGGCCACGGTCGTGGGAACTGTACAATTTTCGTGCTCACATGGAGACTGATATTGTGTGTCAGTGACTGTTTACTCGAAGCTTCTCTTCCAGATATTGCGAGGAGGCTCTGATGCGAACGTCCCATTTGCGGGTCTTTGCGAGTTGTTAGTCCGAGCCGGATTCGAGATGCGAATTCGAGGAAGCCATCACATTTTTTCGAGAGAAGGGTTGCCCGAGATTTTGAACCTGCAACCGCGAGGCGCGAACGCGAAGCCCTATCAGGTTAAGCAGGTTCGAGCGATATTGTTGAAGTACCATCTGATCGGAGATCTTCATGACTGAACAGCCGCGTTATGAGCTGATCATTTATTGGTCTGACGAAGACGAGTCATTCATCGCAGAAGTGCCGGAGCTACCAGGCTGCGCGGCTGATGGAGCCACCTACGCTGACGCGGTCACGAATGTTGAGACGGCAATCAAGCTCTGGGTAGCAACTGCGCAAGAGCTCGGACGTCCGATCCCAGCGCCGCGGGGACGTCTGATTTTCGCGTAACGCTACGTCAGCGCCGGCATTTTTCCTGACTGGCCGGGCTTGCGATGCCGCGGCGCGTCGAGCGTGGTGTATTCGAGCTCCCGATTGGCGCGGACGGCGCGCAGCATCAGTCCGCCGCGCGACATGTCGCCGAGCCCTGCGAAGGCCGCGGGAAAGCGAAGACGGTTCTCGAAAATCGGCCAGAGGATGTCGACGTACTTGCCGCTGGCCACGCTGCCGAGGAGCACGACCTGCGCGTCATCATCGAGAGTGGCGGCGAGCGACCGCGCATCGCGCTCGAGCGGCTGGCGATAGTTGCGCTTCGCGGCATCGACCGGCGTTCGCGACATCACCTTCATTCGCTCCTCGGTCAGCCGCCAGTCGGGCGCGACGAGGCCGAAGCCGGGCGTGATGACGAAGACGCCGCCGCCGTCGACCGGCTCCGCGAAATGCTGCGCGTAACCGATCTTGCCGCGGAAGTAGAGAGAGCTCATGAACGCGAATGCCCGCGCGATCTCCACCCCCTCGGGCGACCGGTATTGGAGCGCCGCCTCGAAGCCGGCGCGCGGCGATGTGAACTGCTTCGCGCGAATTCCGCTGGTATTCGCGGGCGACAGTAGGAAGATTTTCGATGGCACGACGGTCGGATAACAGCCCGAAACGAGGATGTCATCCCGAGTCATCCACCGCGTGATCCTAAATTAACCTGTCATCCTGAGCCGCCGAAGCCGCCGCAAGACTCACCGACGCTGCTCCCGGAAAAACGTCGGCGGCGAAGGACGGTCGAAGGACCCCCTAATTCCATGCCGGTGTGGAGGGCGGTGAAAAACCACAGAATCAGGGGGTCCTTCGATCGTCCTTCGCCGCCGATGTCTGCCAAGTGAAGGTGCAGGGAGTCTTGCGGCGCGCTTCGGCGACTCAGGATGACAGCGAAGATGACAGCGCAATTGCGATAACACGACTGTTGTCGGTCCCTGGCGTAAGCTACGGACTCGCATGGCGCACATCCTTCTCTTTACGCTCGCCGTCGCCGCGATCAGCACGATTTGCATCGCGCCGGTGGCTTTGGCGCTGGCGGCTTGGTCGTGGCGCGCGGGAACGAAGGGGCTCGTTCTGGACGCGATCGGTGCGTTGCCTCTGGTTTTGCCGCCGACGGCGGTAGGGTTCGTCCTGCTCGAGATTCTCTCGCGGCGAAGTGCGATCGGCGCGTTGCTCGATCGGATCGGCATCGAGATTCTTTTCACGCCGAGGGCTGTCGTTCTCGCGTGTGCGGTGATGTCGTTTCCGCTGATGTTCACAGCCTTTCGCGTGGCGATCGAGACGTCGGAGCGGCGCTACTTCGATGTGGCGCGCACGCTTGGCGCGTCGCCGCTGCGTGCATTAGTTCGCGTGACGCTACCTCTTGCCTGGCGCGGTCTGCTCAGCGGAATCCTTCTCGCCTTCTGCCGGTCGCTTGGCGAGTTCGGCGCGACGATTCTCATCGCCGGCAACATCCCCGGACGGACGCAGACGATGGCTCTGGCGATCTACGACCGCGTGCAGAGCGGTAACGATCACGAAGCCGCGATCCTGGTCGGTGTCGTCGTGGGGATCGCATGGGTCCTGGTGTCGATCAGCAGCATTCTCATCGTGCAGCAGCGGAGACGGTTGGCGGCGTGATCGACATCGACATTCAACTCCCGCTCGCGCATTTCACGCTTGATGTTCGCTGCGCGCTGCGGGCGAATGTCACCGCGATCGTCGGCCCGTCGGGTTCGGGGAAAACATCGCTGATCGAATCGATTGCTGGTCTTCGCCGTGCGTCGGGACGAATCGCCGTCGATGACGTCGTGCTTCTCGATACGGCAGCGCATCTCGATCTTCCGCCCGAGCGCCGAGGGATCGGGTACGTCCCTCAGGACGCCGCACTCTTTCCCCACAAGAACGCAGGCGAGAACATCCGTTTCGGCGGTGACGATCGCTCGCGCTTCGACTCGCTCGTGACCGCGCTGGAGCTTGCCCCGATTCTGCGACGAACACCAACGTCGCTCTCCGGCGGCGAGAAGCAGCGAGTGGCGCTGGCGCGCGCGCTGATGACGCAGCCGCGTTTGCTTCTGCTCGATGAGCCGCTGGCATCGATCGATCAACCTCTTCGCGAGCGCATCCTCCTCTACCTTCGCCGCGTTCGCGACCTCGGCATCCCAATGATCTACGTCACGCACCAGCCGTTCGAGGCGCTCGCTCTGAGCAACTGGTGCGTCGTGATGCGCGACGGACGCGTCACCGCGGAAGGCCCGTCGCGCAGCGTGCTGGCAGATCCGGGTGTCGCCGGCAGCGTCGACAACGTGTTCGAGGTGTCCGAGCCCCAGCACGATCGTGAGCTCGGCATCACGCGCGTGATTACGAGCGACGGGTTGGCTCTCGTTCTTCCGTTCGATCAAGTGTCCGACGCATTGTTCCCGCTCGTCGTTCGGATCCGCGCCGACGACATCGTCGTCTTCGGCGAACGGCCCACTTCGATCTCGTCGCGAAACGTGTTCGAAGGGACGATCGCTTCGCTGCGTACGAGCGAGGGTGTCGTCGATCTAACCGTGACGACGCCCGCGCCGTTGAGCGTTCGCATCACCGGCGCCGCCGCGCGCGATCTCGGGCTCGCGGAAGGATCGCGCGTGTGGCTCGCGTTGCGCAGCCGCGCATTCCGTATCGTCGGGTAGGCGAGCTTCGCTACAATGTGCTCATGTTGATCAAAGGAATGACAGAGCAGGAGATCCGAGTCCTGCAGGAGTTTCGGCGCGTAGCGAGCGAGACGTTGACGATCGAGGCGATCAAGGCGATCAAACATCCGGCAGGCGGCGGAGAGTCGCCGGCGTTGTCGCTTGTCGACAAAGGCTTCCTGACGACCGATGCACCGAGGGAAAACTTCGCGCTGACGCAGAAGGCGAAGGACTTCCTCTCGTACGATCCGAAGCCGGAGTTTGAAGAAGGAACGGCTTCGGAGGAGGAGGCAGTCGAGGTTGCGGAGTAAATTTGCACATTAATCGGTGCAATCTATAACTCACGTAAATTCAGCGGTTTAGGGGAGTGACCGTGGGTCACGAATGATGCCGCTGCGCGTAAACGCCATTGACTCAGGAACTTAGCTGACGTAGCATGAGTCGCCGAGGATTGGAAATGAAACATGGCGACAAAGCAAAAGTCAAAGCAGCCAAAACCAAAGCCTCAGGGAAAGAAGCCGGCAGCAAAGCCGCCGCAAAAGCAAAAGGCGGCAAAGCCGTCAAAGCCGTCAGCAAAAAAGAAAGCAGCCCCTCCAGCAAAGCCGGCGAAAAAAAAGCCGGCAGCAATAAAACCAGCTCCAAAACCGAAACCAAAACCGTCGCCAAAACCAGCGGCAAAGCAGCGGGCAGCGCCAAAGTCAGTACCAGCGCCAAGACCGGCGGCAAAGCCGCCCGCGCCGACGACACAGACGTCCGATTCTCTAACCCAGTCATCGAGAACGCTTTCCGGCGCGCCGTTAAGAGGTATCCCAACGCCTTTCGGCGGCTCACTGACTGATGGCGGGACCCGTTACCTGACAGTTCAGGATGTCGTCGAGCTGCATCGCGGCATCAGCGTCGAGTTTGGCGGCAATCAGGCAAATCCAGGCGTCGTCGACTCGCAGTTCGGACTGCTGAATGCCGTGCAACGCCCGCAGGTCATGATGCTCGGCCGGGAGGCGTACGCCACGTTTCCCGACAAAGTGGCGGCATTTCTTTTTGCGCTTCTCATGAACAGCCCATTCCGTGGCGGCAACCGGCGCGTTGCGCTGGCGGCTCTGTTCGCCTTCTGTGAGATCAACAATCGCGGCGTCGACGCACGCATCCTCGATGAGAAAGCCGCGGAGACGTTGTTCAAGCGCGTGGCCGGGCATCGTGAGCTGGGACTTCCGCCGGAAAATGTCTTCCGCGAGATCCGCGAGACGTTGACGCGCGCCATCATCCCGCTGTTGCAGTAAGAGGCACGACTTTTGATCTTCCGCATCGCGGAGGATTCAATGGCAACCAAGAAAAGCAGCAAGGCATCGAAGAAATCGGCATCACGCACGCCGGATGCGATCACGCTCCTGAAGAACGACCACGAGAAGGTCCGCGGTTTGTTCGCGCAGCTCGAGAAATCGGCAATGCGCGGAGGCCCGAAGGTTCAGAAACTCGTCTCGCAGATCGATAACGAGCTGACGATTCACACGACGATCGAGGAGGAGATTTTCTATCCCGCCTTCCGCGACGCTGTCCGCTCGAAGGATGACCAGGAGATGTACTACGAGGCTCAGGAAGAGCATCACGTCGTCAAGCTCGTCATGCCCGACGTGAATGACTCCGAGAAGAGCGGCCCGAATTTCGCGGCAAAGGCGAAGGTGCTCAAGGAGCTCGTCGAGCATCACGCCGACGAAGAAGAGAAAGAGATGTTCAAGAGCGCCCGGAAAGCCATGAGCCGCTCCGAGTTGCAGGAGCTCGGCGACCGGATGTCCGCGCGAAAGAAAGAGCTCGGCGGCTGACGCCAGCGTGCGATGCGAGTCCGGCCCTGCGCGATCGCCGGGCCGGGCTCCCGTCTATTGTTTCTCCTTCTCGCGCGCCGCGCGCTCGTGCAGCGCTGCGTTGATCCGCCCGAGAAGAATGCGCGCCACGCGCAGATCGTGTCCTGCGTCGATGAGCAGGATGGTGATGTCGCCGCCAGCCCACAGCAGTCCGGCCAGCACCAAAAGCCGAGTTGCCTCGCCGAGGAGCGTCATGAACGCGGCGATGCCGCTGGTGATCACGCCGGTCACCACCTCGCCGATGAGCATGACGACGAGAAGCGCGGCCAGCACTTTAAAGAGCCGCGCGATGTAGCGCAGTGCGATGTACGGCTCGAGATCTTCGGTGCGCACTTCGTTTTCGCGTGCGCGCTTGTTGTCGCTGCGCATCGGCGGCGCTCCGCACGCGGGACAGACGCGCGACGGATCGGTGCGCTTCGCGCCGCATTCGGGACAGGTTGTTTCGATGTTCGTTACTGCGTCAGCCACGGTACCTCCTGATGTCAGTGGACTAGTAGTCAGTCGATCAGGATTGAGACTGCCGTCCCAATCCACTCATCTACTAATCACTAGTCCACCTCTTCCTATCCACTTCCCGTTCCACGCCACCTTGCGCGGTAGCCCCGCACGTCGATGTGCGTGAACGGGCCGTGGCCACAACATGCGGAATAAACGCCAACTCCGCCGACCAGCGACGGATTCTTGCTCTCGACCCGTTCCACGGCCTGCAGCACGATCTCGGCGTCGCGGACGTCGACACGCCCGTCGTGGTTGAGGTCGTCCATCGCGCCGTTGCCATCGTTGTCGACAAACGTGTCGGACGCGTCGCCGTACATGTGCCGGCTCAGGTTCGCTCGCCCTTGTGTGTTGCCGCCGCCATGGTTGTACTCGGGCGTCCGAAAGCCGCTCATGATGCGAAACCGTTTGACCGGATGCCCCATCGCTTCGAGCTCCTGAATCGTCAGCTCCAGCTTGTCGAGCAGCTTCGGATTGAGCAGGAGATACTTCGGCCAGACATTGGGCTGATCCTTGGTCAGAAAATCGCGCAGATGGAAATGCTCGGAAATCGGCGTGTCGGCGTTTTCCTGTGTGACTTCGATGAAGCCTGACGGATTGGCGTACGCCGGAGTCTTCGGCGTGCCTCCCTTTTCAAACGGCCAATTGCCGAGGTAGTACGTGCCAATATGGCCTCGCTGCTTTTCCGAGAAAGGGACGAGTGTGATCACACTGAAATCGTCGAGCTGGCGCATGGCCTGGTTGAGCTGCACCGCGAGCGTGTAGACGCCGGGCTGCTCCGGCGCGGTGAAGTCCGAGGCAACCTTGTCGGTGCCGACGGTCAGGACCGATTTAGCGCCACCGGGCGCACCCGAAGCGATCTGCGCGCCCGGCGTGACCGTGGTGAAAAAAACTTTTCCGCTCCGCCCGCGCAACGGGTTGAGAAAGCCGAGCATAGCGTCGTCGATGAACGCGGTGGTCGGAGCCTGCGGCTGGAAAATCTGCGTGGCAATCTGTGTTGCCGGCAGCGGCGGAGTTGGCGGCGGCAGTTTCACGCCTGCTTCCTTCGCGGCGCGCGCAATCTCGCGCCGCTGCTCGATCACGTCATGAATCGCGCCGATCCATCCTGTGACGTACAGCATCACGATGATGACCGTGATCCACGTAAAGATGTGCTCCTGCCGCGCGTTCCGCAGACCGCGAAAAACGCGATGGTGTTTCCGCGCGCGCGGGAAAAGGTGAGGCGACTCCGGATCTGCCACGCTCTGCGAGGTTCACGATATGTGCCGTGCGGGGAGTGGGGTGTTGGGCGTGGGGTGTGGGAGATTGGGAGAGAGTGAGATTGGGAACTCTTTGAATACGCTGTCATCCTGAGCCGCCGAAGCCGCCCGCTCAAACTCTCCGCTCTCGCGCGGCGCGTTTTCGGCGGCGAAGGACGGTCGAAGGACCCCCCACTTCATTGCCACGTTTTTTTGAAACGCATGATGCACAAATCAGGGGGTCCTTCGACCGTCCTTCGCCGCGACGCCCTGCCAGTTGTCGGTGCAGCGTCAAGGCGCGGCTACGGCGGCTCAGGATGACAGCGAAGGATGAACGCCTGGTCATCGCATCTCCCACACCCCACACCACACAGCCCACTCCCCACGCCCCACGCCCCACGCCCCAACACCTATACTCCGCCCGTGCCTGACGAGCAGCGCAAAGACCTCATCGATGGCGTGATCCGCGCTCTTCTCTGGATCGCCGCATTCTGTTTCGCCGCCGGATTCTTTCTGACGGCGACGCTTCTTCTTCGCGATCTGCCGCCGACGGCGCATGTCGCCGTTGGCCGCGTCACGGTTGAGAACGCGTCGAAGTTGCGGGACTACCTGACGGTCCTTCTCTTCTTCATCATCGCACCCGCAGCGACGATTCCGCTCTACCGTCTCGGCGCTCGCGAGAACGCGCGGCTCCGTGCAGAAGTCACGGGCGACGGGGTGCGCAATCTCGTGTCGGCCCTCTTCGTCACGCCCTTCTTTCTCGCACCGTTCCTTTACCTGACGACGTTCAAACCAGCGTGGCCGATTCTCATCCCGCTGGCGTTTTCGCAGCTCCTGCCGCGAGCGGTGATCTTCTGGCAACGAACGCTATGGATTCGCCGGCTCTTCGTTCGCGACATGGCGCCGCATCACGCGCTCATCGTCGTCGAAGCGCTGGCCTGGATCCTCTTTCGCTACATCGCCGTCGGCAAACGGATCGCGCACATTCCGACGCTCTTTCTCGAGATTGCGTTCATCTTCTTTTTCATCGCGCTCTTCTGGTTGGTCTTCCTTTTGATCGCGCGTATTGCCGCGTTCGCGACCAAGCTCACGACCGAGGAGGCGATGCAGCGGATTGGGATTGCGGCGCTGCCGCTGGTCATTCTCCCGCCGCTGGCGCTCCTCTTCGTTCCCGGCAACATCGCAATCTTGCTGGCGATGGGGATGATGTTGCTGGCCTTGCCGCTGACCTTTCTGCGACGCGATCCGATCAACGGCCTCGCGGTGCGGAACCTGGTCGCCTTCGTCATCCTGCCGATTCTTCTTTTTTGCGTCAGCTACGCTTCGACCGCGTCACTGACGCAGTGGATCGATCTCTTTCATCGCGGCGAGTCGCTCGGTCCGGCCTCCGATCTTCTGCGCGGAAAAGTTCCGTTCCGCGATGTGTTCGCGCTTCACGGCCTGCTCGAGGACGGACTGCTCGATACCTGGCTGATGGAGCTTTTCGGGCGGAACGTAAACGTCGTTCTGCTCCGCCCGGTCGTCCTCGGCTCTGTTGCCGTGGCGATGCTCTGGTACCTCGGCATGGTGATCTTCGACTCCATTCCGCTGGCGTTTCTGTCGATTCTTCTCGGCGCGGTAACGACGGTCGACAATGAGCGTGCGCTCTTCGAGATCCTGGCGATCGCAATGCTCATTGGCGCGCTGCGTCGCAACGTCCGATGGCTTGCGGTCATCAGCGGCATCGCGGCGGGAATCACGATTTTCTACAGCCTCGACATCGGGTTGTACACGGTGGGCGGTGGACTGCTGGCGATTCTCGCCGCGTCATTCCTTCGCGGTGCAGCGCAGCGCGGATGGTCGCTACTGGGAGCGTTCGTCGCCGGAGTCGCGCTCGGTGCGGCGCCGTTTGTCGTCTACCTCGCGATGCGAGACGCGCTCGGCGCATTCGTGGAAACGTCGTTCGTCGCCATCCCCCGCATCATCGATGCAATCTGGTCGCTGCCGTTTCCTGACCTGACGACCACGTTCCGCAAGAATCTGAACCTCCACACGCTGGCCGACTTCGCTCTCTACGATCAATTCCGCTTCATCCTGAATCCGCTCGTCATCGGCGTGTCGCTGATCGTTCTCGTGCAGCGGAGAATCTCACGCAGGAGCGACGCTCTCGATCTCTCGCTGGCCGTGCTCGCAGCATTTGCCATCCTGACGCAGCGCAGCGCGCTCGGCCGCGCTGATTTTCCGCATCAATATTTTTCAGCGTTTCTCATCGGCCCGATGATCCTCATCCTGCTCGTGCTTCTCGGGCGCGCGACCGTGACGGTGTGGGGCACGCGTGACCGCGCCGCGCAGGCGTTCATTGCGCTGGCCGGCGCGGTGATCCTGCCGATGCTGGCGATCATGCTATGGGTGCCCGACATCGTCAACAATCGCCTCGACGATACGACTCACTACCTCGGCCGCGTGAGCCGCATCGGCTGGATCGATCCTGCCGCGGAAGAGATCCGCAATCGCGTTGATGCCATCAAGCTCGCAGTCGATGAAATGAGCAAACCGGGACAGCCCGTGTTCGATTTTTCCAATCAGCCTGCCCTTTACTTTTTTTGCGATCGCCCGAATCCGACACGCTTCTATCAAGTGCCGATTCTTTCGCCTCCCGCGTATCAAATCGAGACGATCCGCGCGCTGGAGCGCACGAAACCGCAGGTCGTTTTCCGGCACTCACCGCAGGAGTTCGACGCCTTTGACGGCATCGACAACTCGATCCGCGCGCAGGCCGTCGCCGCGTACATCGACGATCACTACTCGTTCGCCCGATCGACCCGCGGCGTCGAGATCTGGCGGCGTAGAGCGGACGCAATGCCGTTGAACCTTGCGAGCTACATGAAGCGCATTCGCATTCCGTCGGTCGAAGAGCTGGGAACGATCGGTGAGCGCTCTCGCGTCGTTTTTCCGTCGGTTGGAAGTCTTCCGGGCGCGAATGAGTCGTACTGGCGAAGCGATCTCACGCTTCACAATCCTGCCAAAGAGAGGATGACGCTCGATCTTCGCTACGTCTCCGGCGATGTCCGCACCGATCGCACGGTCGCGATCGCCGGCGGCCAGATTCTGCGATGGGACGACGTCGTTCGGACCTTGTTCAACGCGCCGCAAGGGAGCGGTGTGCTCTGGATCGAATATCGAGGACAGCATCCTCCGATCGCGCGCATCAAAACGTTCGACGCGGCGCACAACGCCAGCGGCTCGGTCGACGTCCCGTTGTCGGTGCGCGATGCGGCGACCGCAGGCGGAGAGAATCCGGAGCTGACGCTCGTGGGCATCCCAAACAGCGCGGGCCGCCGCGTGAACATCGGCGTCGTCAATGTCGGCAAGATCCCGGCGATTTTTCGGATCACGGTGCGGACGCAAGCCGGCCAGAAGATCGGCAAGACGTTCGAAGAGGCACTCAACGAAGACGAGCTGCGAACGATCCCTGAGATCGAGAAAACCCTCGGCGTGACGCTCGACGAAACGAGCGCGATTCACATCTCGATGGTGACCGGCACGTGCGTCGCGTACGCCAGTATCGTCGACGCAAATGGCGACTCCCAGTTCGTGCCGGCGGTTGCGCGATAGCGTCGTAATCGTTCAGGAATCGGGCGAACAGGGAACGTAGGTCGGACTCTCCAGTCCGACATCAATCAGTCATTCTTATATGTGATCCTATATACACACTCTTAATGTGCCGAAACGGTGGAAGGCAACACACCAAGCGTTCCTGAAGTTCAGGCTGGATCGGCCCGGCATCACGAGCAGTCGGACTAGAGAGTCCGGCCTAAGTTTGTCTTTGCTCTACGCGCCCCACTGACGCAGCAACTCCCTCGCATCTTCCTGCGCGCGCGCCTCTTCGACCTCGTAGTTGGGATCGTTCGGTGAGCTGATCACCTGACGCAGGATGCGGATCGCTTCAGGACCGTTCTTGCTGTCGCTCGAAACCAGCGCGTCGGCGAGGAAGACGCGCGTGATCTTGTTGGTCGGATCGATCTTGTTCGACTCGCGAAGAAAGCGAACCGCCTCTTTGCTGGAGGCCCATCCGGTGAGGAACGGGATGTGCGGCGTTTGATCGTGAAGGCGACCGAGGACGCGCTGGGGGCCGCCGCCGTCGAGTTTGGGATCGATCAGCATGGCGATGGTCGCCTCGCGGCGGATCCGGTCGGCAGCACCTTCGCGTACTGCGGCCATCTTGCCGTATGCGAGAGCCCACTCGCCCCAATTCGCCGAATCCCAGAAGAAGACGGCGGCCGCACCGGGAGTTGCGCGTAATGCCGCTGCGACGCTCTTCTCGTTCGCGTCGGGCTTCACGCCTTTCACGGCGAGCTGGCGGTTGATGATGACCATCGCCGCTTCGCCGTCGCTCTTCGCCGTCGCGTAGAGCTTCTTCTTCTCATCGTTCGACGACGCCACGTAGGCACCTTTGAACCGGAGCGCACGCAACAGACGCCAGCGAGCCTCGAGATTGTTTGGCTCCAGCGCCACGGCTTTGCGATACGCGGCGATTGCGGCGTCGATCTGCGCCGGCTTCGCGCGCCCTCCCTGATGCCCTTCCGCACGCGCGTTCCAACGCTGATCACCCTCGCTCATCTGAGCAAACGACGGCATCGCGAATGCGGCGATCAGAGACGTGACGATCAGGATGTTTCGCATCGGGCGATTGTATGGCACATCACTTGAACCGCATTCTCGCCATGCGAGCTCCTATTGCTATTGCCGCCGTGCTCATGCTCTTCGGCGCCTGCCGCGGTGAGAAGGTCCCGCGCGATTATCAGAACGCCCCTCCGGCGATGACGCATCCCGCCAACTCGTCGGCACAGACACCGAGCGCGCACGGTATGCCCGGCCCCGCGCCCGAGCCGAGCAAAGGTGCGGAGGGACCGAATATCACGCAAAAGCCCGCGTCACCGGTGCCCGCAACGAACACGCTCGGAAACCAGGCTCCGGTGACGACGGCAACGCATACGTAACTGCATTCGTAGAACCGTTTCACGCGGAGACGCGGCGGCCGCGGAGAAAAGAAGCTCCGCGTACTCCGCATCTCCGCGTGAAACGGTTTGAGAAGAAGAGCAAATCGGGCCCACCTTCTATAATCACCAAGTGCTCATCAACGAAAACCTCCCCGTGAACTTCGCGCGGGCGATGCCGAACTGGCAGCCGCTCGTCGAATACCGGCGCAACGGCGTCGCGGAGAACACGATTCATGGCGCGGTCTCGTGGGTCTCCGGACGGAGCGTCGTGCACTCATTTGGCGGGAACGTCGAGGTCTACGGACGCTCGATGGTCAAGCCGATTATGATGAAGGTCTTTACCCGCGAATTTGCGAAAGGACTCACGGACGAGCAGAAAGCGATCTCCGTCGCGTCGCACAACGGCGACACGGAGCACGTCCGCGTGGCGCGATCGATTCTTCTGCAGGGCGAGTGGGGGATGATGCAGGCGCCGCTCGACGTGCCCCTCGTGCAGTTCGGACGTCAGGTGCGCCGGCCGCGCCGCTGGTACCACTGCTGTTCCGGCGAGCACGCCGCGATTCTTCGCGGTTGCAAATTGAAAGGCTGGTCGCGCGTCGGCTATGTCTGGCCGCATCATCCGTTTTTTCAGGAGTACCTCGCTTACATCCAGGGTGTACTCGGCGGCGACTGGAAGCAGGGGACGATCGGCAAGGACGGCTGCGGATTGCCGACCGTCTCCATGACCGTGACCGACCTCGCGCGCCTCTTCGCCAATCTCGTCACCGAAAAAGATCGCGACTGGATCTGGCGGGCGATGGTCGAGCATCCTGACCTCATCGGCGGATTCAATCGGCTCGACTCGACGATTCTCAAAGCGTGCAACGGCCGCGTCATCGCCAAAGAAGGCGCCGACGGCCTCCTCGGTCTGGCCATCGAACACCCCGAATATCCCGACGGGCTCGGCGTCGTCGTCAAGATCGCGCACGGCTGGAACCCGCAAGCCACCTGGTACATCGCCCGCTACATTCTCGGCGTCCTCGGCTTCGAGTTCCGCAATCCCTACAAACTGCGCCGGCAGAAGGCGTTCATCGTCCCCGAGGTGATTCCGGAGAACTTGCGGGAGCGGATGGCCGCGATCGTGCCGTGGGACTCCTGGGATCCCGACATCGACAAGTGGGAGTTCGAGCCGGAGGAGTTCCTTGCGGCTCGCTAACTTCATCGGCGGCGAATTCCGCGCGCCGGCGTCAGGCGATTACTTCGATGACGTGAATCCTGCGACGGCCGAAGTCATCGCCGAGATTCCGGACAGCGATGAGCGCGACGTCGATGATGCCGTGCGCGCCGCGAAGAGCGCGTTTCCGGCGTGGAGCCGGACGCCCGCGGCGGAGCGATCACGCCTTCTGCTGAAACTCGCGGACCTCGTCGAGAAGAACCTCGATGAGTTGGCGCGCATCGAGTCGATCGACAACGGCAAGACGCTGTCTCTGGCAAAGAGGCTCGACATCCCGCGTGCCGTTCTGAACTTCCGATTTTTCGCCACGGCGATCCTGCATCAATCCAGCGAAGCGCATATGACCGACTCGGCAGCGCTGAATTACACGCTGCGACAACCGCTGGGCGTCGTCGGCCTGATCTCGCCGTGGAACCTGCCGCTCTATTTGCTGTCGTGGAAGATCGCGCCGGCGATCGCGGCGGGCAACACATGCGTCGCCAAGCCGAGCGAGCTGACGCCGCTGACCGCGAATCGTCTGGCTGAGTTGTCGCTCGAAGCGGGCATTCCGCCGGGCGTGATCAATATCGTGCACGGCTACGGCGCGAAAGCGGGACGTGCGCTGACGTGTCATGACGACGTCGCCGCGATCTCCTTCACGGGCGGCACAGTGACCGGCGGCGCCGTCGCCGCGAACGCTGCGCCGCGCTTCAAGAAACTCTCGCTCGAGCTCGGCGGCAAGAATCCGAACCTGATCTTCACCGACGCCGATCTCGATGACGCCGTCGCCACGTCGATTCGTTCGAGCTTCTGGAATCAGGGCGAGATCTGCCTCTGCGGCTCGCGCATCTTCGTCGAGCGCTCGATTCACGATGCTTTCGTGGAGCGCTTCATCGCGGCGACAAACAAACTTCGCATCGGCGATCCGCTCGACGACGCCACCGACGTTGGCGCGCTGATCAGCGAAGCGCACTTGAAGAAAGTGATGGGCTACATCGATCTGGCGAAACAGGAAGGCGGGACCATCGTCGCTGGCGGAAATCGTATCGATCGTCCCGGCTACTTCGTCGAACCGACGATCGTGACAGGACTCGGGTGCGATTGCCGCGTCCTGCAGGAAGAGATCTTCGGCCCCGTCGTGACGATCACGCCGTTCGACGATGAGTCGGAAGCGATTCGCTTCGCCAACTCCACGCGCTACGGACTCTCCGCTACGGTCTGGACGCGCGATCTATCGCGCGCGCACCGAGTCGCCGCCGCCCTCGACAGCGGCACCGTCTGGGTCAACTGCTGGCTCCTGCGCGACCTCCGCGTCCCCTTCGGCGGCATGAAAGAGAGCGGCGTCGGAAGAGAGGGCGGCTTCGAGTCGCTGACGTTCTTCACCGAGGCGAAGAATGTTTGCGTGAAGATTTGAGACTCACTGCCGCACGCACTGTCATCCTGAGTCGCCGAAGCCGCCGCGAAATTTCGCAACGTTCGCTCCCGGCACGCATCGGCGGCGGAGGACGATCGAAGGACCCCCTGATTCTGTGCGGTGTTTTTTTTCACCGCCCACCCGCACAAACGAGGGGGTCCTTCGACCGTCCTTCGCCGCGATGCCTGCCGGTTGTCAGCGCGGCGTGGAGGCGCGGCATCGGCGGCTCAGAGGCTGTGAAGGAATCGGGTTTCCTTCTTTTTCGAAAATTTTCGGTACGCGGCAGTTGCTATCGTCTGATTTCTGTTGTGGGTGTGGAGACGGAGATCATGCTGCAATATTGATCTCGCGA